>RIBJ01000002.1 GCA_003762715.1 Muribaculaceae bacterium Isolate-104 (HZI)
ATCATTTCTTCCGGAAGTAGACATTCCGCCAACTCTATGTAAGGATTCTTCTCCATCGCACTCTTTTTTGCAAATGTAAGAAGTTATATCTAAACACTGACTAAACACAGGTTTTTTACCATGCGCCATAGGGACCTGATATGAGTTGGCGCGGAGTTGTGTTCAGATTTGTGTTCAAGATAAAAGAAAAAGCAGCTACGATTCGTTTCGTAACTGCTTGATTTTCAGTGGTCCTACTAGGGCTTGAACCTAGGACTCCCTGATTATGAGTCAGGTGCTCTAACCAACTGAGCTATAGGACCTTTCTATGAAGTTGGCATCAATTGCCGATCTTCGTAGAGAATCCCCGCACCCTTGGGCGGCAGGGATTTCAATTTGTGGCGGGAGCAGGACTCGAACCTGCGACCTTTGGGTTATGAGCCCAACGAGCTACCACTGCTCCATCCCGCGATGTTTTGTGAGTGCAAAATTAGATGTTTTTCTTTAAATGGCAATGCTTCGGGTGAAATAATTTGTGTTAAATTTTGTAACCACTGAATAATCAGGGCTGTGCGCGTCGGGAGAGTCGGCGCGTTAAGCTACTTTAATATAAGGCGGGGTGGTTTTGCGGGCGCTAATTCATATCTTTGCAGTTGGTATGGTGTTCAAAAGAGTCTCAAGGTAGCCTTTTGCCTGCTATAATAAAATTACATTGTTCGAATAATGAAGTTATCAAGTTTTGCTGTTATGCTGTCAGTCGGCATTATGGGGGCTTCGTGC
Source organism: Muribaculaceae bacterium Isolate-104 (HZI) (assembly GCA_003762715.1). Lineage (GTDB taxonomy): Bacteria > Bacteroidota > Bacteroidia > Bacteroidales > Muribaculaceae > Paramuribaculum. The sequence goes on from RIBJ01000002.1 coordinate 760, forward strand.
TCTCAGACAAAGGTTTTGAATTATCCTGAGGCGCCAACGGCTCCGGATGTGAGTGATGAATATTTCGGTATTGCAGTGGCTGATCCGTATCGTCCTCTTGAAAATGATACGAGCGCTGCCACAGCTGAGTGGGTTGCCGCCGAGAATGCGGTAACCCGGAAGTATCTTTCGGACATTCCTTTTCGGGAGGCTATCCGCGACAGGCTCACAACGCTGAATAACTACAGCAAGAGCGGATTGCCATGGAAAGGCAAGGACGGCAAGTATTATTTTTTCGAGAATGACGGTTTGAAGAATCAGAGTGTGCTTTACCGCTGTGATTCGATTGGAGATGAGGCTGAGGTGTTTTTAGACCCGAATGCGTTGTCAACAGACGGTACAGTGGCGTTGACGGGGGTGTTTCCGTCGAATGACGGCAGGTTTACTGCGTATACTATTTCGCGAAACGGGTCGGACTGGACTGAGATATATGTCATGGACACCCGTACGAAGGAGCTTCTCTCCGATCATATAGAGTGGGCAAAGTTTACCGATGCGGCATGGGCGGGCAACGGTTTTTTCTATAGCGCCTATCCTCGTCCTGAGGCAGGCAAGGAGTTCAGCAATGCCAATGAAAATCATCAGGTGTATTATCACGAGCTGGGTACAGACCAGAGTGCAGACAAGGTGGTGTACGAAGACGCGGCTCATCCGCTTCATTTTCACAGTGCGTTTGTGTCGGATAGCGAGGACTATCTTTTTGTCACAGGCGCCGGAGAGGGAGTAGGGGCTTCGCTGATGGTGAAAAATCTCAGGGGCAACGGTGACTGGGTTGTAATGGAGCCGAGTCAGGATTATAATATAGAGATAATGGATGTTGCCGACGGCAAGGTGTATCTTCTGACCAATATGGGTGCTCCGAAGGGGCGCCTGATGTGTGCATCCCTTGCCAATCCGGTAAGTGGCGCCTGGACAGAGCTTATCCCTGAAGGAGAGGGCGTGCTCAAGGGAGTGGAGCTGTCGGGTGACAAGATGCTTGTGCAGTATGAGCAGGATGCGAGCGACCGGGTTTATGTTTATGACCGAAGCGGCAAGCGCCTTGGCGAGATAGAGCTCCCGACCTATGGCACAGTCGGTCTGTCGGCATCGAAAAAGTCGCCGGAGGTGTTTTATTCATTCACTTCGTTCACATATCCTTCCGCGATATATTCGTATGATGTAGCAACCGGTAATAGTGTTCTTGTAAAGCAGCCTTCGGTCGACGGACTTGATATGGACGACTATGTGACGGAGCAGGTTTTCTATCCGAGTGCCGACGGCACCAAGGTGCCTATGTTCATTACATACCGCAAGGGGATTGAACGAAACGGGAACAACCCGGTGTATCTGTATGGCTACGGCGGTTTCAATGTGTCGCTTACTCCGGGCTTTTCGGCAAACAGGATGCTGTGGCTTGAGAACGGAGGAATTTATGCGCAGGCGAATCTGCGCGGCGGCTCCGAGTATGGCGAGGAGTGGCATGTTGCCGGCACGAAGATGGAGAAACTTAATGTGTTCAATGATTTTATCGCTGCGGCGGAGTATCTTGTGCAGCAGGGGTGGACGAATCCGGAACTGCTTACCATAGAGGGCGGCAGCAATGGCGGACTGCTTGTCGGGGCGACGGTGAATATGCGCCCTGATCTTTTCAAGGTGGCTATTCCCAGGGTCGGTGTGATGGACATGATGCGCTATCATCTGTTTACAATCGGCTGGAACTGGGCGAGCGATTATGGAACAAGCGCTGACTCGAAGGAGATGGCTGAGTATCTGCTGGGCTATTCTCCGGTTCATAACATAAGAAACGACGGCACTCCGTATCCTGCCATTATGGTTACGACCGCCGACCACGACGACAGGGTTGTTCCGGCGCATTCGTTCAAGTACGCTGCGGCTTTGCAGGCGGCGGATACAGGCGATGCCCCCAAGCTGATACGCATAGACAGCAATGCGGGTCACGGTGCCGGCAAGCCGATGACCAAGGTCATTGACGAGTACACAGACATTTACTCATTTATATATAATAATCTTGGCATTGAACCTTCTGCAAAAAAATAGTATATCGGTGCGGGCGGCTGCCGCTGTTTTGTCGGCGGTTGCCTGCTCATCCTGCTTTACCGGAGTAGAAAGCACACCGAAGATTTCGGCTGACAAGGTCGAGCGCACAGTGGCTCCCAATGCCAAAGAGCAAGTTTTTCTTTCCGATATATCCGGAGAGGCTCCGGGTTTATGGCGGTCCGGCAAACAGTGGATTGTCACAGATTCGCGCATCGGTATAATTTTCAATCCCGGCGCTCCAGCTCTTGCTCCCGGCGCGGCGATAAGTTTTACGGGCATGAACGAGGTGCAGTCTATTTCCGGAGAGCCGCAGGTGGAGCTGCGGTTTTCTGATGAGTCGGGCAATCCGATGGTCTACAGAATAGATGCTTCGGTGAAGTCAGTCGGCGAACGTGCCGGTCTTGAGATACCTTTTGCTGTTGAGCGCGCGGTTGTCGATTCGGTCAGGAGCCGAATCGAGGGCAATGTGTATTATGTGCTTACTCCGATGTGGTATGATCTTGGCGAGCAGTCGTATACCGGGCTGAAGTATGTTCCAGTAAAAATCAAGGAGGTGCTGCCGGGCAATTCCGTGTATCCGGTGAAGCTGCTGTGCGTAGATGAGCGTATCGGAGTTCCGTTTGTGCTGTTTATGTCGGTGGGCTCGAATCTCAAGGCTCCGCGCGGTTTTCACAAGCTGTTTTCGTTTTCCAATCCGCGAGAGCGCTATCCGGCGATTACGGATGAGGCGTGGGAGAATATTGTGAACAACCGGGTGCGTTATGGCATGACTCTGGATGAATGCCGACTGGCACTTGGAGCTCCAGCAAAGGTGAGACGTCGCACTGATCACAGTACACTTTATGAGGTGTGGTCGTATGAAAACGGCATATACCTGATGTTTCATGACGGCGTGCTGAAAGAGTACCGTCGTTAGGGATGATTTCTAAGAGTATGTTTGAATTTAACACGAAGATAAATTTCTGAACATCTTTCTATTCCCCTCAAAGGTCTTTTAGGGCGATTTTCGTCAAGTTTCATCGGTCACGATGCCCGCATCGCTCCCCCTCAACTCACGCAAATCTCTCCGAAAATCCTCTTTGAGTGAACAGAAGTGAAATCCAAACATACTCTAAAATATAAAGAATGTAAGCCGCCGGAATCAGGAATCCGGCGGCTGCTTTTTGTAAGGCAAGGTGTGAACCGCATTGTGTGCCGTAGTGTTTTAATGTCAGAGTTTATGAAATGAAACGCATAAGGCGGCATGGAGTGAGACACCAATGCATTCCATGCCGGAAAAACAATTTGTTTACTTAACTAAAAATCAATTATAATGACTAAGGTAACTTATTTGGATCACAGCGGCTTTGCGGTGCAGATGCCGGATGTGGTGCTGGTATTTGACTATTATCGCGACCCTTCGCACGCTTTGCAGAAGATTCTTGAAGCCAATCCTCAGATTCCGGTGGTGTTTTTTGTGAGTCACAGGCACGAGGATCATTTCAACAATAGTATTTTCGAGATTGCACAGAATCACCGCAGGGTTTATGTGATGTCAAACGATGTACCCGCGCAGGAGATTCCTTCTACGCTTGAGGTTGCAGGCATGAGTGCTGGCGACAGAGTGGAGGGGCTTCCCGGAGGAATCAGTGTAAAGGCTTATCCGTCAACCGATACCGGCGTGAGCTTTTTGGTAGAGGCTTCCAACGGTAAAAAAATATTTCATGCCGGAGACCTAAATGAATGGCATTGGAAAGACGAAAGCGACACAAAAGAGGTGAAACATGCCGAGGCTGCATTTAAAAAGGCTCTTGACAGAATTTCTTCAGAGAATGCTTCAGTTGATATTGCCATGTTTCCAGTAGACCCGCGTCTTGGTACAGATTTCGGTTCGGGAGCGATGGCTTTCATAGAAGCAGTGAAAACCGGTCATCTTTTTCCGATGCATTTCTGGGGTAAACGCGATGAGGTCAAGGTATTTTTAAGCAGAATACCGGAGGGCCTCACCACAGTAGATTTCATATATACACCCGGCGCGAGCGTAGAGATTAAATAGCTTCGGGCATAACGAGTTTACTGCGCCCCGGATGTCTGTGTGTCACAGGCTCCGGGGCGTAGCTGTTTTATCAGGGGCGGACGACTGTTTTGCCAAACGGGAACAGTGCGAGATTCATCAGCTTGAAGTGTTGTATGCCGAATGGTATTCCGACAATCGTAAGGCATAGCACCAGCCCGAGCGCAAGATGTGTCAGGGCTATGGGTATACCTCCGACAAACCACCATATCACGTTCATTATAAGGTTCAAACAGCCGCCCATGGAGTTGGGGGAGGGAATGGCGGAAGACCCGAACGGCAGGAGAGCCATAGCCGACAGTTTCAGAGTCTGCAATCCAAACGGTATGCCAATGATTGTGACCATCATCAGCACGCTTGACACAATGTATTCTATTGCTATGGCAAATCCGCCGAGCACAATCCATAGAATGTTAAGGAGAAAGTTCATAGAGCGGTTAATTGAAAATAAGTGATTAGCGGAGAAATTTTGGAGCGAGAATGAACACTCCGAGCGACAGCCCGAAATTCCAGTTGCGGGCGGGATAGCTTATGTAGTTGGCATATGCGCTAAGTGTGGCAAACGGCAGTGTGACCGCAAAGGTAGTTTCTCCGAAGAACTCGGGGTTGGCAAATATTTTGCCGTAGCATGGAGTCAGGTCGGTGTTTGCTATAATTTTTCTGAATGGCAGGAATGCGTGGAAGGTGCCTCGCAACTGCATTGTTGACGACAGTTTCCATATGGGTATTATGCCGCCGGTCATGAATGAGTTTGCGCGTAGTGCCGGGTTGAAAGAATTGTAGCTCGCCGGGGTGGGGTTGAATGCCGGGGCGAGAACAATTGACGCGTTGTAAGTGTCAAGCAGCTTTCTTGAAGAGAACAGCGCGTTGAATTCGGTGCCGAGTACAAAGTGTCTGCCAATCGGGAAGTAGTTGGAAGCAGAAGCCTCGATTTGTCCGAATGTCATGTTTTTTCTTTCGGGTGAAAATAGCGATTCGGGCGCGGGGGTGTAATGGTAGCGCCCTTTGACACCCATGGCTGTTATTTTGTAGGCTGCTCCGGAGGTGGGGAAAGCGTGGGAGTCAAGAGTGGAGTAGTCATATCCGATAGCCGCCTGCCACAGGCTTTGTGTGGCTTTGTCGCGGTTGTTTTCCGAAAAATCGGCTCTGTTGTCGGGGAAAAAGCGGTCAAGCAGGTAGCCGTATCCTGCCTGTATGTCAAATTTTCCCCGTCGCCCGGCTCCGATACAATATATCAGCTGGGAATATGCTTCGGAATGAGATATTGACACCGGGGTGTTGTCTTTGAAAAACAGGTGGTCGTTTTCGTAAAATTTCTGTCTGATCGCGCCTATTCTGAGTTTGAGAGAAGAGGGCACTGATGTGAGGAGGTTTATGCGTGTGTTTATTAATCCGGCAAGGTAGCTTTGTCCTATCCAGGCGTTCAGGTTTGCGTCAAGAGAGTTGAAGCTCATGGTGTTGTATCCGCCTGAAAAGAACAGCATGCTGGAGGTAGAGGATGAGATATATCCACCGAAACCTATGCGGATATTGTCTTTGACAGTGGCTTTCATGCTTAGGTCAAATAGTCCCGAGGAGTCGTTTAATGTAGCTTTTGGTACAAGGTTTTCGAGTTTTCCCGGGGTTATGGCTCTGTAGTAAGAGTCTTTAGCACGGGCAAGCCCAAAAGTGTCAGGTTTGTTGTGGGTGAAGAGGTATCTGATGTATTCGTTCTGCGAGTCGGTGCCTCCTTTGACGGTCACGTTGTCGAATCGCACAAATGGGGTCTGTGATTTGAAAACCTGCCTTCGGAGGTTGCGTACCTCTGGTGGGGTGCGTGCTGTAATGCGGGTCTTGATGGAGTCCATCATCTGCATAGCCGTGTTGTAGCCTATTTTATATATGGTGTCTGCCTTTTCAAAGTCGAGTATTCCGAACATGCGCACAGGCACGTTCATGCTTACACCCCAGTCGTCAGGCATTGAGTAGTCGTTATTTTGTATTATCAGGTCTTCAAGCTGCTGGAACAGGTCATTGCTTTTCGGCTTGCCGTCAGGTCCGGACACATTCGAGCCAATCATTATGTCCGGGGCGAAGTCGGTGTGCATGACATTAAACGGGTAGTTGTCGTATATGCCGCCGTCATAGACCAGCACACTGTCTATTTCTATGGGGCGGAACACAAGCGGAAAGCTCATTGAGGCTCTGATGGCATCGCCGAGGCTGCCTGAGCCGAGTACAATTTTTCGTTTTGAGTAAACGTTTGATGTGACAGTGCGCAGCGGCACGAACAGGTTGTCGAAATTGTAGCGGCATTGAGCCGAATACGCCGCAAACAGTTCCATGAATGCGAAGTTCATCGGCAACGGGTTTATAAGGCTTGTGGGCAGAAACCCCGAGGCATCGCCTTTGTCGCCGAGATTGAAATGAACGAGCGCCGGAGTGGGGTCGGCTGTTGCATAATAATAAGTGAGTGTGGGGTCTATTTTTCCGGTACTCCAATAGGCGAATCCTTTGGATTTAATCAGTTGCATCATTTCGGCAGGGGTGTAACCGCAGGCGTAAAGACCGCCGACAATAGCGCCCATGGATGTGCCGGTTATGTAGTCAATCGGTATGTTGTTTTCTTCAAGAGCCTGTATCACGCCTATGTGGGCGATGCCTTTGGCGCCGCCTCCGCTCAATACGAGCCCGACGGCCTGAGGCTTTCCACAGGCGATTGTGTCGGCAGGCATGGCGGCTTGCATTGTAGCTACGCAAAGCGACATCAGGCAAGCGATAATGGTTTTAATACTGGCACGCATATAAAGTGAGGATGAATAAGTATGTAATCAAATTTAAACGATAGTAAGTGAAACTCGTTCACTTACCTGAGAACAAATAGTTGAACATAATCTAAACGCTGTTCAGACCATGTCGGTTCGGAGGCGCTTTTTGGCGTTGAATCCAATAATTTTTAATTTTGCAACAAAATTAGCAATATGCCACGAATACAGTTTGACAAACTTGATAAAAAAATATTGCGGATGCTGTCTGAAAACGCACGCATACCGTTTCTTGAGATAGCAAGAGAGTGCGGGGTGAGCGGCGCGGCAATCCACCAGCGCATACAGAAACTTACGTCTTCCGGTGTTATAAACGGCTTCGAGACACTTGTAGACCCGTCATCGGCAGGCTATGAAACCTGCGCGTATATCGGTTTTTTTCTAAAAGACCCCGGCAGCTACGGCAGTGTGGTCAATGAACTGTACAAGATTCCCGAGATAGTCGAATGTCATTTCACAACTGGCAAGTACGACCTTCTTGTAAAGCTGTATGCGCGCAACAACGACCATCTGCTTCAGCTGATACACGGGCCTCTTCAGGCTGTGGGCGCGGGCAGAACCGAAACTCTTATATCTTTTAAAGAGGAGTTTCGTCGTCCTCTTCCTATAGACCGTTCAGAAGACTGAAAAGAGGTCGTGGGGCTATAATAGATTGGCGTGGATGATGCGATACCGGGCTTGTTAGAGTAAATTTTGGGTCAAATGTGTTAATTTGTTTGGCTAAGAGTGGCGAAAACTTTAAATTTGTAGCTTCATAGGCAAAAATAATTACACATAGAATCAAAACGACCCTTATGAGCGACAGACTATATATTTTTGACACCACGCTGCGCGACGGCGAGCAGGTGCCGGGATGCCAGCTTAACACAGTGGAGAAAATCGAGGTGGCGCGCACTCTTGAAGAGCTTGGCGTTGATGTCATCGAAGCGGGTTTCCCTGTGTCAAGTCCGGGCGATTTCAATTCGGTGGTAGAGATAAGCAAGGCTGTGACATGGCCTACTATCTGTGCGCTGACCAGAGCTGTAGAAAATGATATCAAGGTAGCGGCTGAAGCGCTGCAATATGCCAAGCACAAACGCATACACACCGGCATAGGCACTTCCGATTCGCATATACGCTATAAGTTTAACAGCAACCGCGAGGAAATCATAGAGCGGGCGGTCGCGGCGGTACGGTATGCCAAGAAATTTGTGGAGGATGTGCAGTTCTATGCTGAGGATGCCGGACGGACTGACAATGAATATCTTGCCCGTGTTATTGAAGCTGTTGTCAAAGCCGGAGCCACGGTAGTGAATATTCCGGATACCACCGGCTATTGCCTGCCTTCGGAATTTCAAGCCAAGATAAAATATCTTGTAGAGCATGTTGACGGCATACACAATGTCACCATTGCCACACACTGCCACAATGACCTCGGCATGGCTACAGCCAATACCATAGCCGGAATTATCGGCGGTGCGCGTCAGGCGGAGGTTACGATAAACGGCATCGGCGAGCGTGCCGGAAATACCTCGCTTGAAGAGGTGGTGATGACGCTGCGCTCTCACAAGGAGCTGGGCATAGACACCAATATAAACACAGTGAAAATTACAGGCGCGAGCCGCATGGTGTCGAGCCTTATGAATATGCCGGTACAGCCCAACAAGGCTATCGTGGGGCGCAATGCCTTCGCTCATTCAAGCGGAATCCACCAGGACGGGGTGCTGAAAAACAGGGAGAGTTACGAAATTATTGACCCCAAGGATGTGGGTATTGACGAAAATTCCATTGTGCTTACCGCCCGTAGCGGCAGAGCCGCGCTCAAGCACAGGATGCATGTGCTGGGCGTAGACCTTGACAAGGACGCGCTTGACAAAGCATACGAGGCGTTCCTGAAACTTGCCGACCGAAAGAAAGAGGTGAACGACGACGATGTGCTCATGCTTGCGGGCAAGCATACTGCCGCCAACCGCAGAATAAAACTGGACTACCTGCAGGTGACATCCGGGGTGGGCATACATTCGGTGGCGAGTGTCGGGCTTGATATAGCCGGCGAGAAATTCGAGTCGTGTGCTTCCGGAAACGGGCCTGTGGATGCTGCGCTGTCTGCCATAAAGAATATAATACGCCGCAACATGCTTGTGAAAGAGTTTCTCATACAGGCTATAAACAAGGGTTCCAACGATGTGGGCAAGGTGCACATGACAGTTGAGTATGACGGGCAGCCATATTACGGATTTTCAGCCAATACAGATATTGTGGCGGCAAGTGCGGAGGCGTTTCTGGACGCCATTAACAAGTTTGTTAGATGATAGCTATGGGAAAAACGTTATTTGACAAGATATGGGACGCGCATACGGTGTCGGATATCGCCGGCGGCCCCACTCAATTGTACATAGACCGCCATTATTGTCATGAGGTGACAAGCCCTCAGGCGTTTGACGGGCTCAGGCACAGAGGTCTGGGTGTTTTCAGACCGGAGCGAACAATATGTTCGCCGGATCATAATATCCCTACTGCCGGTCAGGACAAGCCTATAGCTGACCCTGTTTCGCGCAACCAGGTCGAGACTCTCGAACGTAATGCGGCGGAATTCGGGCTGACAATTTTCGGCATAGGTCATGAGAAAAATGGGATAATTCATGTAATAGGTCCGGAAAACGGACTCACGCTTCCCGGCTATACAATTGTGTGCGGTGACAGCCACACATCTACTCACGGCGCTGTGGGGGCGGTGGCGTTTGGCATAGGTACTTCCGAGGTGGAAATGGTGCTTGCCACACAGTGCATTTTACAGCCTCGTCCCAAAACAATGAGAATCACCGTGAACGGAACCCTCGGGGAGGGAGTGACAGCAAAGGACATCGCATTGTTCTTAATCGCAAAAATGACTACCGGCGGAGCCACCGGATACTTTGTGGAATACGCCGGAGAAGCAATAAGAGCCTTAAACATGGAGCAGCGCATGACATTGTGCAACCTGTCAATAGAGATGGGGGCGCGCGGTGGTCTGATAGCTCCCGATGACACTACCATAGAATATCTGCGAGGCAGGGAATACGCTCCCAAGGGAGCTGAATGGGATGCGGCTGTAGCGTATTGGAAAAGCCTGCCGTCAGATGCGGATGCTGTGTTTGACAGAGAGGTGACTTTTGATGCTGCTGAAATAGAACCGCGTGTCACATTCGGCACAAATCCCGGAATGGGTATAGGCATTTCTGAAAAAATACCTGCACCTCCGGAAGACCCGGCGGCGCGTGCCTCCTTTGAAAAATCTCTTGAGTACATGGGCTTTGAGCCGGGGCAGTCTCTTGAAGGCACGCCGGTAGACTATGTGTTTTTGGGAAGTTGTACAAACGGACGGCTGGAGGATTTCAGAGTATTTTCCAGCTATGTGAAGGGCAAGAAAAAAGCCGACGGAGTTACAGCTTGGCTTGTGCCAGGCTCGTGGGCGATAGTAAAACAGATTAAAGCAGAGGGGATTGACCGGATTCTGGAAGATGCCGGTTTTGAATTGCGTCAGCCCGGATGCTCAGCCTGCCTTGCCATGAACGATGATAAGGTGCCGGCTGGTAAGCTCGCTGTGTCTACATCAAACCGCAATTTCGAAGGCAGGCAGGGTCCTGGAGCGCGAACGGTTCTTGCCGGTCCGCTTGTCGCGGCGGCGGCGGCTGTGTCGGGGGTTATAAAAGATCCGCGTAAATAATGTCAAAAGAGAGTGTTTTTATGAATCGTAAATTTGATATAGTGCAGTCTCGCTGTGTGCCGCTGCCAATTGAAAATATTGATACCGACCAGATTATACCCGCACGCTTTCTGAAAGCCACATCCCGCGAAGGCTTTGGCGAAAATCTGTTCAGGGACTGGCGGTTTGACGCCGATAATAATCCGATAGCCGATTTCCCTTTGAATAACCCCGCTTATAGCGGGTGCGTTTTGGTTGCGGGCAAAAACTTCGGTTGCGGTTCAAGTCGCGAACATGCCGCTTGGGCTATTGCCGATTACGGGTTCCGGGTGGTAATATCAAGTTTTTTTGCCGATATTCACAAGAATAACGAACTTAACAATTTTGTGCTTCCGGTAGTTGTGACACAGGATTTTCTGACAGAATTGTTCGATACGATTGACGCTGACCCCTTGGCGGAGGTGAAAGTTGATCTTCCCGGACAGACACTCACCAACCTTGTCACCGGGCGCAGTGAGTCTTTTGATATCAATCCGTATAAAAAACAATGTCTGATGGAAGGTCTTGACGACATAGGCTATCTTCTGGCACACAAGGGCGACATTGAGGCATGGGAATCCAAAAACAGATAATATTATGAAACTAAATATAGCAGTACTCGCCGGCGACGGCATAGGACCCGAAATATCGCGTGCGGGTGTCAAGGTTATGAAAGCGGTGTGTGACAAATTCGGTCATGATGTGACATTCGTACCCGCGCTCGTGGGCGCGGCGGCAATAGATGCTACCGGCAACCCTTTCCCGGAAGAGACATATGAGATTTGTCGTGATGCGGATGCAGTGCTGTTTTCTGCAGTCGGCGATTTGCGGTTTGACAATAATCCGGATGCAAAGGCTCGTCCGGAACAGGGTTTGCTCGCCATGCGGAAAAAACTTGGCTTGTATGCGAATATCCGTCCTGTTGAAACATTCGAATGTCTTGTTCATAAGTCGCCGTTGCGTCCAGAGTTGGTGGAAGGCGCGGATTTCGTGTGTATCCGCGAACTTACAGGAGGTATGTACTTCGGCGAAAAGTTTGAAAGTGATGATGAGGCGTATGACACCTGCGCCTACACCCGCCACGAAATAGAGCGGATTCTGAGAGTGGCATATGATTACGCCCGGCGCAGACGCAAGCATCTGACAGTGGTTGACAAAGCCAATGTTTTGGCGTCAAGCCGTCTCTGGCGCAAAGTCGCAAAAGAAATGTCGGCGGAATATCCGGATGTGACAACGGATTCCATGTATGTTGACAACGCCGCGATGAGCATGATTCAGAACCCTAAGTTCTTTGATGTCATGGTGACGGAAAATACCTTTGGTGACATCCTCACGGACGAAGGAAGTGTTATAACCGGCTCCATGGGGCTGCTGCCTTCGGCAAGCACCGGAGAAAGTACACCAGTGTTCGAGCCTATTCACGGTTCTTGGCCTCAGGCGGCAGGAAAAGACATCGCTAATCCTGTGGCACAGATTCTTTCGGTAGCAATGTTGTTTGACTATTTTAATCTGACACAGGAGGCTGCGGCTGTGAGGCGTGCCGTGAACGAGTCGCTTGACAGGTGCGTGCGCACGCCCGATATTCAGATTGAGGGAGAAAAATCTTATGGAACACAAGCGGTTGCCGACTGGATTGCCGATTATGTCGCTAATCACTGAATGGATACTGCTGTAACACAAATAAACCGATGCCATGAATAACTATCTGATTGCAGCTGTGCTGGCAGTGTTGCCATGTGTGCCGGCAAGAGCTTTGGAATGCCCGGCAGACAATGTTGCAGTGACTGGCAAAAGACCGCCGGTGGCAGAGCGCCTGTTTAGATCTGAAGCGGTAGAACGGCAGGTGAATAAGGTCAAGAGCCTGCTTAAAAATGCCAAGCTGGCGGCAATGTTTGAAAATTGTTTTCCGAACACACTTGACACAACCGTATTCTTTACTCCCGAAGCGGAAGACGGCAAGCCGGATACTTTCGTCATTACAGGCGACATTCATGCAATGTGGCTGAGAGACTCTGCCGCTCAGGTATGGCCGTATCTGCAATTTGTCAATGAAGATTCCGCCTTGAAGGATATGATAGCCGGTACTATCAGGCGGCAGCTGAAATGTATTGTAATAGACCCTTATGCAAATGCTTTCAATGACGGACCCAAAGGAGGGGAGTGGCAGAGCGACTTTACCAGAATGGTGCCGGAGGTGTATGAACGCAAATGGGAGATAGACTCATTGTGTTACCCGGTGCGGCTTGCCTACGAGTATTGGAAACGGTCAGGCGATACTTCGGTGTTTGACGAACGTTGGCTTGAAGCCGTAGACTTGATTCTTGATACATTCAGGGCGCAACAGCGCAAGGAAGACCCCAAAGGACCGTACCGGTTCCTCAGAAAAACCGACCGGGCTCTTGATACGCTCAACAATGTTGGCTGGGGGGCGCCTGTGAGCGGATGCGGTCTCATTGTGTCCTGTTTCAGACCGAGCGACGACGCAACAACCTTGCAGTATCTTGTTCCGTCTAACTTCTTCGCAGTGACATCGCTGCGAAAAATGTCGGAAATTCTCAAGTCGGTCAATGCCGACAATGGCAGGGCAGAAGCTTGTGAGTCGCTTGCGGATGAGGTGGAAAACGCCTTGCGTGAATATGCGGTTTGCGATCACCCCGAGTATGGAAAGGTCTATGCGTATGAAGTAGACGGTTTTGGCAACCGGCTTCTTATGGATGATGCCAATGTGCCGTCGCTGCTCGCTATGCCGTATCTGGGAGATGTTGACCTTGATGACCCTGTTTATCAGAACACACGCAGGCTTGTGTGGAGCAAGTCAAACCCATACTTCTTTTCAGGCAAAGACGGCGAAGGTATAGGCGGTCCCCATGTCGGATATTCGATGGCGTGGCCCATGAGCATCATGATGAAAGCATTCACATCTACAGACGACAGCGAGATTGCGCAGTGTGTCAGAATGCTTATGGAAACAGATGCCGGAACCGGATTTATGCATGAGAGCTTCGATGTGAACGATTCCGAAAACTATACACGGTCATGGTTCGCATGGCAAAATACTCTATTTGGCGAATTGATACTCAAACTTATATCGGACGGCAAACTTGATTTGCTTAATTCCCTTTGAACAACTATTGACATTAGGCTTATATTTGCTAATTTTGCACGCAGTTTACTGTTGAAAATTTAGACACCTACTTTTATATAATGAGTCAGAAAGAAATTGTTCTTAGCGGCATACGCGCTACCGGAAACCTGCACCTCGGTAACTATTTCGGAGCCCTGAGTAAATTTGTGAGAATGCAGGACGACTACGACAGCATGTTTTTCATCGCCGACCTGCACGCGCTCACTACCTCTACCGACCCCGACAAACTTCACGCCAATGTGAAAAACATCATAGCCGAATATCTTGCGGCTGGTATCGACCCCGAAAAAGCAACCATATTCGTGCAGAGTGATGTGCCTGAAATAAGCGAAATGTATCTGCTGCTGAATATGCATGTAGGCATTGGAGAACTCATGCGTACGGCATCGTTCAAGGACAAAGCCCGTAAACAGCTTGGCATTAAAAGCGACCGTGACGATATTGAGAATGAAATAATAGGCAACGACTCAAACAAGCGCGTAAGCGCGGGGCTGCTTACCTATCCAACACTGATGGCTGTGGATATCCTCATTCAAAAAGCCAATAAAGTGCCTGTAGGTAAAGACCAGGAGCAGCATCTTGAACTCACACGACGGTTTGCGCGCCGATTCAACTCGTTCTATGGCGTAGACCTCTTCCCCGAACCGCAAAACTTTGACTTCGGAGGCGCGCCTGTAAAGGTGCCCGGACTGGACGGCTCCGGCAAAATGGGCAAAAGCGAAGGCAATTGCCTATACCTGATTGACGACGAAAAGACACTGAGAAAAAAAGTGATGCGCGCTGTCACAGACGAAGGTCCCAAAGAACCCAACCAGCCGGTGAGTCAGCCTGTGGAAAACCTATTTACCCTTCTTGAACTGACATCGGCACCGGAAATAGTAACGCAATACCGTAATGCCTATGCCGATTGCTCAATACGTTACGGCGACTTGAAGAAACAACTGGCAGAAGACATTCTCAAAATAACACTTCCGATAAGAGAACGCATTCTTGACCTGCAAGGCGATGAAGCGACAATTGCGCGTATTGTAAAACAAGGTGCGGAAAAAGCAAGAGAAAGAGCCGCAAAAACACTTGCCGAAGTGCGTCATATCATGGGCATACGCCGTTTCGTGTAAAGAATAACACGAACATAGACAAAATAAAGTCCTCAGTCATTAAACTCTTAAGAGAACAATGACGGAGGACTTTTTATTGTAACTACTCAGAATTATAACGCGAGCAATTTTTCAATATTGGCTTGAAGAGTAGCTTTTGTCTGCGAGCCTGCCAAACGCAAATCGCGAACCTGCTCTCCGTTTTTGAAAAACAGAATAGTGGGAATTGACATTATGCGGTACTCGGTACTTAACTCATTCTCCTCTTCGATATTGTACTTGCCGATTTTAACCCTACCTTCATACTCAGACGACAGCTCATCGATAACAGGAGCCAATCGCATGCAGGGGCCGCACCAAGTAGCCCAGAAGTCAACAACAACAGGCTCGCCGGAGGCGATGATTTCTTTTACGTTTGCATCAGTGAATTCAAATGCCATAATCAATTATATTTAATTATTTATAGATTTCGTATAATCAAGCCCCACCGGGTATCGGCGGTTCCATTAACGCACTGCAAATATACACAAAAAAAGAGAAGCCCCGAAAATTCATCTTTCAAAATGCCTATATGGGTTGGCGATGTGTTGAAGATGGCAAGGAGAACAAAGAACAGCCGATACATAGCCGGTCAACCTTAGGTTTATTTGACCGAAATGTTGCTTGAAGCAAAATTTTTGTGCGGTTACCTTGTAGATGTAACTCCCATTATTGAATAAAAGGAGCTACTGCATTAACTACGGCATAAAAATAATGACAGATATAAATACAAGAAAATCAGCGGAATGGGTGGCTGCGGAAAAATAAAATCAAAAAAACACCGCAGAAAACTTGCAAGGTTAAAAAAAACTCTCTACCTTTGCATCGCTTTTAAGGAGATTCGCTAGCTCAGCTGGTAGAGCACAACACTTTTAATGTTGGGGTCCTGGGTTCGAGCCCCAGGCGGATCACGAAAGGGTTCGGAAGAACACCGCAAAGCACTGAAATCAGTTGATTTTCAGTGCTTTTTCTTTTTGGTGAAATTGCAGGATAACGCAGAATATTACCTACAGGCGTGTACAAAACGTGTACATCGTGTTTCGTGTACTAAAATGTACACGGTTACACGGAAAGGCCCGCAACAGGTTGAGGACTGCACATTTGCAGAAATTCAACTTTGAAAAAGTGGGGTTCTGCGGGCGGGAACGCGACCCTCGACCCACAATTCGGGTGTGATACGGCTAATTTTAACTTTATTTAAGATTTGGCCTTGTCCGATGATTTTGTCAGTCGTCCCTGCTGTGGTCTTCCCCATTCTGCCGTGTGAAATTCGTGTACAATGTTAAATCTCGCTGAAAAATCGACCGGATGTACACGGTTACGCCACCGCCGGAGTATCATGTTCCGAAGCGCATTTGGAATCCGGGTTAAAAATGAGTATCTTTAAGTAACCATTAAACCCGTAAGTAACATGACAAACAACCCTTATTTCACCCTGACCTTCTTCACAAGGAAGCCAAGGTCGGAAGGCTACACCGACCACAAGGTGTATGTCAGAATTTCAGTGGCAGGTCAGCAGACTGACCTCGCCATAGGCCGCTCGGTCAATCCTGAAAACTGGGACCAGAAACGCAAGCTCTCGAAAGGTCGCTCCCGGCGCGATCTGGAGCTGAACAAGTACCTCGATGAGATACGGGCCAGATTCTGCGAGATTCATACCAATCTCGTCCGTGAGAAGAAACTCGTCAACCCTATTGTTATGCGCGACCTGTTTCTCGGCAAAGTTGAGAAGCCTAAGATGCTATGTGAGATTTTCACTGAATCCAACGTAAAGAGAAAAGAGGAAATGGAACGCGGCGATATGGTCAATGCAACCTATCTGCGCTGGGAACGTTGCGTAACATACCTCGGTGAGTTCCTGCGTCTGACTATGAATGTCGATGATATTCCGGTAAGGGATGTCACGGCAGGAATGATAGATGATTTCGAGCATTTCCTGCGTGTCAGCAAGAACTGCGCTAACAACACGGCTGTGAAGTACCTCCGCTATCTCAAGAACACTATCCAGTATGCCATCGCGCATAAGTGGATAACAGAAGACCCGTTCATCGGCAGGAAGTTCCACCGCACTCAGGCGAAACGCCAATTTCTGACTGAGGCTGAGATTATGGAGATTCTCAAACTCGACTTCTCCATGATGCCGCGTCTGGAACTTGTCAGGGACACATTCGTGTTCTGCTGCTTCACCGGCCTTGCATTCTGCGATATTAAATCGCTTCAATGGAGCGACATCGAGAAAGACCGCGACGGCAATATGTGGATACGCAAATCCCGTGAGAAAACCGGCGAGTTGAGCATCATACCGATGTTGGAGGTGCCGCGTCAGATAGCCGACAAATATGTCAACCACCCTGTTGCTATATCCACAGGAGTCGTGCTTCCCGTATGCTCCAATCAGAAAATGAACGCTTATCTCAAAGAGATTGCAGATCTCGCAAAGATAACCAAGCCTCTGACCACCCATATCGCGCGACACACTTTCGCGTCTCTGTCGCTCAACAACCATGTCCCTCTCGAATCAATCCAGAAGATGCTCGGACACAGCGACATCAAGACAACGCAAATCTACGCAAAGATTCAAGACCAGACCGTCTATGAGGATATGCAGACCATGCGCAACCGATTTGACAGACTGAGCATTAACAGATGACATCAATATCAGATAACTGAAAAGGGAGAGCTACCGGTCGATTCGGTAACTCTCCCTTTTAATATTTGGGTATGTAGATTGAGGACAAGTATTCCGCTATATCCTTTTCTTCATAAAGTATCTTTCCGTCAAGACGATAGAACGGAATAATACCTCTGTCGCGGAAGTCCTGCAATGTTCGGCGCGAAATGCCAAGTCTTTCCGATAATTGGGCATCGGTCATAAAGCGTTTGCCCATCAGGAATGGTTTATATTCCAATGCTATTTCCTCCAGCATCTCAATATTTCGCCTTCCCATCGAGAGGAATTTTCTTATAACGTCATGTTCTTTGTCATATATTTCTTTCACTCTTGCCTTTGTTTATTTTTGAATATACGTCCTCTGACTTGTAAAAACATTTCCGTCCATGTTTGACGTAGCCGAGTTGTCCGAGCGTTTTCATAGTTCTCACTTTCCGGGTTGAAACACATAATAGTTCCGCGACGGTCTCAGTTGGAATCCATTTGCCGGATTGGATTGAGCGGCACTTCTCATACATCGCTGCAATCAAAAGGGACTGATACTCCATTATCTCGAACATTGCATCCAGTGCCTCTTTGTCGATTCTTACGTATTCCAATGTTTAGCGGTTTCAGTTGTGACCGATTGAAAAAGAAGGCGGAGTCCCCTCCGCCTTCAACCACTAAATCCGCAAGTCGTATGTTACATAGACTGCGATTCGATTGCGAATTTAGTGAATTATTTTCAAACGGCGGTTATTTTCAGTATAATTTGGCTTCAATCGGGGCGAATGACAGCCCTTTGCCCTTTCCGCGTACAACGATGTCGTAGAACTCATGGCCGTGGCGGTTGGTGAACATTATCTGCGATGTGTATCCGTGGGTCAGAAGACTGGCGACCTCCTTGTCGGTGAACTTGTGGCCCATGAACTGCAACGGCATTGTGAAGCCGCAGACGTGGCATTTCGCAACACGTGGATAGCGGATTACCGAGTGTCGGCCGCATATCGGGCAGACATGGGTATCAACCGTAGCCGGGAACAGGCGGTGGTCGGTGATGAGCTGTTCGGTCTTGTCATAGATCCATTTGCCGTACTCATTCATCAGCTGCGCCCCGCCGACACTGTTCTTGCGGTCGCCGTAGAGCCGTTCAACCTCTACCTGATATGCCATCAGGTGGCCGAGGGCATAAGTTGCGTTGAAGGTTTCAAGCAGGAGATTTCCCTCGCCGGTGATTGCCGGTTCACCGCATACGTCCAGAAGAAGGCGGTTGTCGCGGAGACGGTCGAATGCGTCCGCCACATCATGGTGTGCCAATGTGAAAGGCATACCGGGATTGTATTTGTCCGACAGTGAACGGAGCAACATTGAGATGGAGCAGAGAAGGTCGTTCATCTTGGGCGCGGTGGGAGCCACTGAGGTGTGGGAGAACTGGGATTTACCGGTGAGTTTCACTTCCACGACTTTCGGCACCTTGATGTCGGGAGTGTAAGGGATAGTTCCATAGAACGGTTCGCCATTGATTTCCACCTCTACAACCAGCTCGTTCACTGCGGTAGGCCCTGCAAGGTTGGCGTAGAATCGTGAACGTATAAGGTCATATACACGCTGTTCATCACTGTCGAGAAAAAGAGGTTTGTTGCCTGATATTATGATGCCGTGATTGCCGGAGATTGTACCGTCGGCGGCAAAGGGATACTTCCTGCACCATTTGTAGCGGCGGAGTTCATCGCGCAACGATTCGGGCAGTTTTGCGCATGATGTCAGGGGCGACGAGATAAAACCACGCTCATAGAGGCTGACGGCGATGTCGCGGGTTGTTGAGAAATTGAGGTTGAGTTTTTCCCATGCCTCGCTCTGGAGCGTGGCGAGAGTGAAGAGTGCCGGAGACGGACTCATCTCAGTGTCGAGCATAACATCGGAAGCCTTGACTGTTGCCGGCACACACAGATTCTTGTATGCCTCCGCCGCCTCCTCTTTGGTGGAGTATGTCGAACAAGGATAGAATTTGACATCCTTGCCGAGTGCCACGCCGCTCACCATTACGGAATGGGTGGTGACGGGAACGTGTTGGCCACGGGCTTCTGCGTCGGATTCAAGATAGTTCTTGACGGCGGCAAGTACAAGCACGTCCTGACGGCAGATAGGCGACTTCATTTCCTTGAACAGTGAACGGTATGCTTCCGAAACATTGTACTTGAAAGCCTCGTCCATCGCCATGCCCACAAGTCCTGTTTGGGCGAGATTATGGAACTTACGTCCCCACTGACGGGTCTTGAACGCCGACTTGATTGCCTTGCGCTCCAGACGGGTCAGGAACATACGGCTTGTGGGTGCGCCGACTTTGAAGAAACGGCAGATGTTGGCGAAACGTCCCTGAGCGTCGGCTCCGCCGTCGGACGCGAAGATTACCTCATCGCCGCCACGGATAAGTTTGCCAATATAGTCGGCATAGGTCTTGTCCTCGGTCGAGATTCCGTAACGGCCGTTTTCATCAAGAGTATGTCGGATACCGTAGGTGTAGCGTTCCGGCACGATGGGGAGAGCGTCCTTGCCGGGAAGCACTCCAAGTCCGAATGGACGGATGAAGTCAGGAGTGACGGTGATGACAGCGATGTCATTGTTGTAGATTACGCCGGGGACGGCTACATTGGTGGTTACGTTAAGGGCGCGGGCGATGGCTGAAGCCACGGGAGCGGCCTCGGTAATTATGACTTTCATGTCTGAAAATTTTTTAGAGTTTGTAAATTGGGTTTGTTGAAGGCTGACACTCTCAGCCGGGAGGTTTGGAGAGAATGACACGGGGAGTTCGCGACCTCCCCATGTCGGCGGGAGGATTGCCATATCATCGCTTGCGCACGCGAGGGAATGGCGGTCTGCTCAATTCAGAGCTTGCGGATAAAGTGGTTGAAGGTCAGAGTTTGGGACCTTTGGGCTTTTGCTGTTTCTTCTGCTCTTCGTTTTTGGGTTCGGTCTGCCCCCTCTGGAGCGGTTCCTTAACCCCTTTTGTGGATTCGTTGGTCTTACCCTCATTGTTGACAGCATATTGCGTCTTGCTCTCGCTGGCTATGCCGACAACCTTCTCTTTGTCGGGATAGACATAGGTCTGCTTCGGACGCTGCTTTTCAGGGTCAAACTGGAGATAGACCGTGCAGGGATTCCCGTTTCGGTCAGGGATTTCTCCTACCATAATCTGTTTGCCGGCACGATAGTCAGCTTGGGCGGTTTCGGAGAGCGGCACACCTTTCCATTTGGTGAGGTTCTTGATGTTGCCCTCCTTGTCGAGCCATGAGTTGTACTGCTGTCCACCCTGTTCCTGAGATTGCTCCCGCTTCTGGCGGTATTGTTCCGAGTTGACGAAAACCACATCGCGCTTGTCGGCATTGTACTGAAGGTCGGCGGTAAACTTCCGTCCGTTGGGCAGTTCGATATGCTGCTCTCTGATTATGCCTCCGTCTTTGAGGATGCCGATCTGCTTCATGTCAAGTTCGATGTTGGCGACCTTGTTCTTGATGTAGATTTTATCCACGGGGATACTTTCAATCTCATTGGTGAGACGGTCGATGCTGACGAGCGACTTCTTGACCTCCCCGGTTTTCGGGTCGGTGAGGTCAACAGGTCTGCCCAGATTTCCTGTCTTGCGGAGCTGAGCCTTGTCCTCGTCCGTGAAGGTATAGCCTTTATAGGCTTTGTCGAGCTGAGGCTCGTGCTTCACGAAATGAGGCGTGAGGGTAAAACTGCCGTCAGGATTGGACTTGAACGAGAGCCGGGCCTGTGCCTCGAATTTCTCGCCGCCGATTTCCGGTCTCACGGTAAAAAGCTGCGGAGACTTGTGGTTATATACCATCTGCTGCATTGCTCCGGATTTTTCGAGGTCATCTCTCTTGATGCCCCATTGTTTTTCGATGGTGTCCCAGTCAACTTTGTTGGGGTCAACCGGTGCCATCTTGATTGCGGTCGAAGTCTCCTTTGCCGGAGTCTGGTCATGCTGTTCAGTAACCGTCTGTTCCTTTGCCATTGATTTGGTGTCAACCTCAAATGGTTTAAGGAGGTCGGCGTTAGCCACAGGGTCTTGGAGCATATCGGACATTGCCGGGCCGATTTTGTCGAATTCAGTTTCAGGAATCTTGAAGAAACCGAATAGCGAAGGGTTCTTTGCCTGTCGGATGAAGTTCGACATGAAGGCTTCGAGGGGATTCTGACCTTTGGAAAATTTCACAAGGTCACTGAGCTTCGCGGATTTTACATCCGCCATTTTCGGGTTGCCGTCGGGATTCTGTCCCACGACTGCGCCGACCTGCCCTGTTTCGTTGTTGCGGGCAATCAGCACTTCAGATTGTTGCTGTTCTTTGTTTTGTTCCATTAAAATTATTTGGTTAAACATTACGCCGGACTTGCGGCGCGATAATTATCTCTGGGGTGCGGTTGATTCATCTTCAATTTCGTTGGGAACAAAATTGTTGGTGATGTAATCATCGAACTGGTCTTGTGTTACAAAGACAGTGTGTCCGTCTTTGCTTGACCAATAACTGATTTTCTTCTCAGCACGAAGTCGCCGGAATGTCCTCGGACTTTTGTTGAGACCTATGGCGAGGTCTTCAAGCATTATTATCTCTTTGCCTTTGTATTTCAGCTTGGCTTTACCGGACTTTTCGGCTATTTCTTTCAAAGACTCTGTCATTGAGCCGAGAAGAAATACCATTGTTCCTACTGCGTCCATGATCCATTTCTTGAATGGTTCGGACTCCGGATATTGAGGAGGTGGTGAAGTATTCATATCGGGTGTTGTTTAAGTTTTACGATGCAAAGTTACTGCGGCTTTTCTCGGGCATTGTAAGCATCGGATAAGTGCTGATGTTTTATTGTTTCAAATGTCTTATCTTTACTGAAATTCAGATATATATTTCTCTCATTACACTCAAAACCATAAGCAAGTATCAGCGTCTAAGCATACTATCATGCTGCAAGCTCGGCATTTACTACATCCACCATGCTGTCGAGGAAGTAAGTAACGCGGCTACCTTTGGCCGGACAACGGCGTTTTATTCCGTCTCTTGCATTTTGGTATTTCTTCGGGTCGAATTCCAGACCAAAAAGGGAATGGAGACCTTTTTTAATATGCTGCTGTGTCGCTTTACTTCCGCCGTTGATGAGTTTGCAAGCAATTATAAGGTGTATGAGTTCACAGAAGTCTGCATAATTGCCTGTAAAAGTAACTTCTGCCGTAGTTTCCTGCACTTCTTTATTTTCAGTGACAGGCTCTAATGCTATTTTCGCTGATACAGCCATCTCAATCTGATTGAGCAGACATTTGGCTATTTCAAGGATACGCTTTGCATAACGGCTCAACAAGCCCTTAGCATAGCCAAGTATTTCAGCCACTTCGGAAATGAATATTGACAACCCCGTGTGTATTACTCGCCAATGGGTGTTGCTGTGAGCATATTCCACAAGTTCGGCTCTCATATCTGAATAGTGTGCCTTGATGTTGTCTTCATCGCCATCTTCCAACTGGAGAAAGAACTTGGCGTTCAGGAGGGTAAATATTTCCATATCATTTGTCGTTTTGTGTTACGCCAATCCTTAATTCGTTTTATTGAAAATGGTTCGCCGTGAAATTGAATTTATTTTTAGTTGCTTATTATCCAATATATTAACTGCGTAAATATGAGTCTATATGTCTTTTATTAAATTGTTAAAAGTGTTGTTTTTATTATACACTGTGTTGTATATTCAACATTTTATGACTGCGATTAAGTATGTATTTATCTAAGCAACATGACTTAAAATTGGATAAAATTTAGTAACTTTGCAATGATTATTTGCGAACAAATACCCTATATACATTTGTTATTATGGATGAATTTCTAATCACAACCCAAAATAGTCTTATGAATATAGACAATGATCCACCGAGTAGTCGGCGCCTTCTCATCTATAGTTCCCGGATAGAGGATGGCAAGAAGCTGGAAGAGGTATTTTCCAAAACGGGGACAAAAGTACAGACTACCAATAGTGTCAGCGATGCAAAAAGGATACTCGAAAGAAATGATTTCAGTATGCTTGTTGTGGCAGTCGCAGACAAAGATTGCGATGGAATGAAACTATTGGAATGGACAAATGATACTATTTTAGGTATCAAGAAAGTTGGAATCGCAAAAAATCAATGTGTCGAGCTATATAATAAGGTGTATAAGCTCGGTGCAGACCATCTTTTCTATTTCGACTCGCTTGTAATAGACAAGCTCACACTTGCTATCGAAGAGTTGCATAAGAACGGGAAAAGATGGTTTGAGCGTAAAAGCGGAGGATTTCAGGGATGCTCCAAGAGAATCATTGCTGAATGTAGTTCAGATGCCACATTACTGCTTGCCGGGCCTCATGGCGTAGGCAAAAGTGCCATAGCAAGACTCATACACGATAACAGCCCTCGTCGTTCTGAACCATTCATCGTTGCGGAATGTGCCCATTACATGAGCGCAGCGGAAACAATGGATATATTCCGTGGAAAAGAATTAGGTATCAAGCATCCTCTCTACCGCAACCAACAAGGGTTATTGGCTCAGGCCAACAGAGGAACGCTGTTTATCCATGAGGTATGCCACCTTCCTATCCATGTTCAGGAAGTTCTTGCAACTGTTATCCAACGAGGCGTTTTCACACCGCAGAACCTCACGAAAGAGGTAAAATTCTCAGGTCGTATAATATTCTCGACAAATGTTGATCTCGCTGAAAAAGTAAGAGCCGGTGAATTTTCGGAAGCATTATATCATTGCATACATAGTAATGTATTGCGAGTTCCACCCCTATCAGATTGTCTTGATGATGTGATTCCACTTGCAGAATGCTTCATAAAACAGTATTGCGCCGAAAATGGATTAAGTGTCCCCCGTTTGACAAAAGGGGCTATCAACAAATTGAATAATCACATCTGGGTCAGCAATGTCCGCGAATTATACAGCACTATTGTCCGTGCATGTTCTGAATACAGAGGCGACACCATTGGCAAGGATGATATTACATTGTATGAGACAGAAAAAGAAGTCAGCCATCACTCCCGAAGGTATCGTGTCACCAAAGCCTTACAGCACACGAAGGGAAATAAAGCACAGGCGGCTAAACTGCTCGAAATCAATCGTACAACTCTATATGCGTGGATGAAGGCAGAAGGTATTTCAAAGGATTATAGATAAGGAATTGAATGGCGACGCTCTATTTTTCAAGAGTGTCGCCATTCAATTTATCTACAATTTCGGGCCGGCGGCGCGGAACCCTCCGGGGGGAGTTATGCCACAACCACCAATTATGATGCGGGAACTTAACGGTTCCCGTTCTTTGTATGTGGGTGTCGGCTCCGCTACCATTGACTTCTTGGTGTCAGGGGTGTGCGACGGTGCAGGTTCATCGAGAGGTTCACCGTTGCCTTTTGTCGGCGTGACCACTTTGGCACACGCGGCTTCCTCAGCGTCGCTGGGTTTCAGTTCCGCAGTTATCTTGCGGTCGAGGGCGGCAAGTTCGGATTTAAGCTGCTTCAACTCCTCCTCCTTGCCCCATTGTTTGGCGACAATGCCTTCCAAGATTGGGACATCAGCTTTGAGTTTGGCGGTGCGTTCCTCGTATTGCTCAACTATGCCGGGGATTTTCTCCAGTGCGTTGACAAAATTCATACAGGCGGCGTGAGTGTCGCTCATGGCAATGAATCCGTTATTGTACTTGTATTTGTATGAGCCTTCGACAACGAAGCGGTTCTGCACGCCCTCCCTGCCATCAATCAGGGTATGCTCTGATATAATGGAGATTGGGAAGCCATAGACCTCGCCGACGCGGACATACTGACCGTGGGTGTCGGTACGTTGTGCCAGTCCTTGCAGGTGAACTCCCATATTCTGCTCGTCCTTGAACTTGCAGCCATCAACAGTGAGGTTGTTGACGGGGTTGCCATCCTTATCCCGCTGGACTACGGAAGAATATTTTTCATAGTCTGCTTTCATCCGCTCCATAGCGGCTTCATTGTTCTGAATATCATGGGTAATTGTACTCAGACGGAACTCAGCATCAGCACGACCTTTGCCAAAGGACTTTCGCTCACTCTCCAACGATGCAATCCTCTTTTCAAGTTTCGCCTTGTCGAGAAGGTCGGTGTTGCCGGAAAGTATAGCCATGTATTCGGAGAAATTCATGCCGGATTTCTCATCCATAGCACCTTCGTCAATGGTTCTCGCTCCGAGTGCACCGGATTTCAACTGCGCAATGAAAGTGGCCTTGCAGTGGAGAAGATTGAACTTGTATGAATCAAGCGATTTCTCTACTGCATAGATAATTACGTCCACTTTATTGTCGGCGTAGAGTTTGGCAATCTCGTTGCCGGCTCTTACTCCTCGACCGTTGCGCTGTTCCAGATCACTCGGGCGCCAAGGTGTGTCGGTATGATGAATTGCGACACACC
>RIBJ01000003.1 GCA_003762715.1 Muribaculaceae bacterium Isolate-104 (HZI)
TGTGACTCGGAGCCGGTCTTGCGACCGTCTTTGTCCCTGTTCTTAGACTCTTGTACTACTTCTGTCTATTGTAAGTCTTTCAATGTCCTCGTGCTTTGTTTCTCAAAAGCGAGTGCAAAGTTATAGCTTTTTTTGTTACCACGCAAATTTGTTCAGTCATTTTTTTTTGCACCGCTTAAGCCATTTTTGCGATACACCCCTATCACACTGCGACTTACTGCGAGTTACGCAAATAATTATTTAACATTTATTAATCATAGCCGAATAAAATCGTCTCATTTATTATACCGACTGATGCCTGCTGTTCATAAATTATTATAAGCGAAATCCACCTCTTGCCTTTGCCGTACTATCCAATATCAGTAACTTTGTAACTCAAACAATACGGTTCTACCAAGAATCTCCATACACCTTAATATATAGAAATAGATGACACCTTTTATCCATCTGCATGTTCACACCCAGTATTCACTGCTCGACGGACAAGCCTCTGTTCCGGCCCTTGTTGACAAGGCGCTGGACGACGGCATGGCGGGAATAGCCATCACCGACCACGGCAATATGTTCGGAGTCAAAGAGATATACAACTATGTCAATGGCGGATGCCTCAAAGGTTATAAGAAAGCCCTTGAAAAAGCAGAGTCAAAAGGTGATGCCAAGAGCATTGAAAAATTCAAAAACCGCATTGACCGCATTAAAACCAAGGATTTCAAACTGATAATAGGTTGTGAGATGTATGTGGCAAACGGCTCGCTACATGAAAAAACAGACAGACGCGACACCGGCAGACACCTGATAGTACTTGCAAAAAATCAGACCGGCTACAAAAATCTAATAAAGCTGGTGAGCAAAGCATGGACAGACGGTTTTTATTCCCATCCAAGAACTGACAAGCAGGAGATTGCCAAATATCGCGAAGGGCTTATAATTGCATCGGCATGTCTTGGCGGCGAAATACCAAAACTGCTGCAGCAGGGGCTGAAATTCGAAGCTATAGAAAGCGCGAAGTGGTGGAAAGAGACTTTTGGCGAAGACTATTATATAGAACTTCAGCGCCACAAAACCGACGCGCCGGGCGGCAACCGCGAGGTTTATGAAATACAGCAGCCTGTGAATGCCGACCTCATAGACATTGCCAGACAGCTGGACATAAAGCTGATTGCTACAAACGACGTGCATTTTGTCAACGAAACCGATGCCGAAGCACACGACCGGCTTATTTGCGTGAGCACAGGAACCCAGCTCACCGAACCGTCCAGAATGCGATACACAAAGCAGGAATGGATGAAGACACAGGCTGAAATGAACGAGATTTTCAGTGACATACCGGAATCGCTGCAAAACACGCTCGAGATTCTTGACAAAGTGGAGACATACAATATCGACCACGGACCAATCATGCCGTTTTTCAACATTCCGCCGGAATTCGGCACCGAAGAAGAATACCGCTCACGAATCACCGAACAGGAACTTTTCGATGAATTCACCCAGGACGAAAACGGCAATGTGGTACTCTCGCAGGAACAGGCGGAAGACAAAATAGCCAAACTCGGAGGCTACGACAAACTGTACCGCATAAAATTCGAAGCCGACTATCTTGCGAAACTCGCTTACGACGGCGCAAAAAAACGCTATGGCGACCCTCTGACTCCCGAACTGGAAGAGCGCATAAAATTCGAACTGCACATAATGAAAACAATGGGTTTCCCGGGATACTTCCTTATTGTGCAGGATTTTATCAATGTTGCAAGAAACGAGCTCGGAGTCAGTGTCGGTCCCGGCAGAGGCTCCGCAGCAGGTAGCGCCGTAGCGTACTGCCTGGGCATAACACAGATTGACCCGGTCAAATACGACCTGCTGTTCGAACGTTTTCTCAATCCGGACCGTATATCATTGCCCGATATAGACATTGACTTCGATGACGACGGGCGGGCCGATGTGCTGCGCTATGTCACCCAGAAATACGGCGAGGAGAAAGTTGCCCATATCATAACCTACGGCACAATGGCGGCAAAGAGCGCCATCAAGGATGTGGCGCGTGTGGAACAGCTGCCATTGAGTGAAAGCGACAGACTCACAAAACTGATACCCAAACGTATGCCTGAAGTCAACAACAAGCCTTTGGCTCCCACGCTGGAAAACTGCTACGAGCATGTGCCCGAATTCAAAAACGAGCTGAACAGCAACAACCCGCTTGTTGTGGAAACCCTCAAATACGCAAAAGAGCTGGAGGGTAATGTGCGAAACACAGGCGTGCATGCGTGCGGAGTCATAATATGCCGTGACGACATAACCGACTGGGTGCCTGTGAGCACTGCCGTAGACAACTCCAACGGTGTAAAGGAAAAGATTATAGTGACACAGTACGAGGGCAAAGTCATCGAAGAGACCGGTCTTATAAAAATGGACTTCCTCGGGCTGAAGACTCTCAGCATCATAAAAGAAGCCGTGGCAAATATCAAACGCTCGCACGGAATAGATGTAGACATGGACAACATACCTATTGACGACCCGGCTACATACAAGCTCTATTGCGATGGCAACACTGTAGGCACATTCCAGTTTGAAAGCGCCGGAATGCAGAAATACCTCCGTGAACTGCAGCCGAGCACATTCGAGGACCTCATAGCCATGAACGCCCTCTACCGCCCCGGACCTATGGACTATATTCCTGACTTTATCGCCCGCAAACACGGCAGGGAGCCGATTGTATACGACATTCCGGAAATGGAGAAATACCTCAAGGACACCTACGGAGTGACGGTGTATCAGGAACAGGTCATGCTACTGTCGCGTCTGCTCGCCAACTTTACGCGCGGTCAGAGCGACACCCTGCGTAAAGCGATGGGCAAAAAACTTATCGACAAGATGAACGAGCTGGAAAAACTCTTCCAGGAAGGCGGTCAGGCAAACGGGCACAAGCCGGAAGTGCTCACAAAAATATGGAAAGACTGGGAGAAATTCGCCTCTTACGCGTTCAACAAAAGCCACGCCACATGCTACAGCTGGGTCGCTTTCCAGACCGCATACCTTAAGGCGAACTATCCTGCCGAGTACATGGCTGCCGTGCTCACGCGCAACCGCTCGGACAGCGCCAAGCTGTCGGGATTCGTTGACGAATGCAAACGCATGCACATAGAAGTAAAAGGGCCCGACATCAACGAGAGCTTCCTTGAATTCGGCGTGAACTCAAAAGGCGACATCCGCTACGGACTCGCCGCTATAAAAGGAATCGGCGAAAATGTAGTAAACGATATTGTAGCGGCACGCTCGGAAGGCGGACCATTCAAATCGATATTCGATTTTATAGAGAGGGTAAATCTGAGCTCCTTAAACCGTAGAATCATCGAGGCGCTCGCCTATGCCGGCGCATTCGACTGCTTCAGCGGCGAAATAAAACGCGAGGACTTCTTTGAAAAGAACATAAAAGGCGAATCGTTTGCCGAGCTGCTCATTAAATACGGTCAACTGCTGCAAGCCGACAAAGAGAACCGCGGCATGTCGCTTTTCGGCGACGATGACGCGACAATGACTCAGGCAGGTCGACCGCCAATCCCCCCGGCAATGCCCTGGATTGACGCATACAAACTCGAAAAGGAAAAGGAATATGTGGGCAATTTCCTTTCAGCCCACCCGCTTGACCCCTTCTACCTGGAGCTGCATTACGGCATGTCGCCGCTGAGCGAGTTCAAGGGCGAGAATGTAATTGTTGACCAGGAATACACCTACGGCGGCATCGTCATGGAAAAACTGACACCGAGACCCTCCAGAAACGGAGGCAGCTTCGGCATCCTCAAGATAGAGGACTATTCCGGATCCGGTGAATTTTTCCTCAGCGACCAGACTTTCTATTCCTATGCCAACTTCGGCATGCCCAATACCGTCATTTACGTCACCGGAAAATACAAGACCGGCTGGAACAACCAGATTCAATTTCAGATTTCAAATATCGGACTGCTCAAAGACAAGCTCGGGAAGCTCGTCAAGGGTCTTGAAATAACACTTGACTTCAACCAGATAACTCCGACTCTCATGAATGTCATCAGCGACCTTATCGACCGTCAGGAAGCTAACGGCACCTCAAGGGGCGCACTGAAACTCAAAGTGTTCGAGCCGTCGGTAAACCGATATATTAAATTTGACACTCCCTGCACCATACCCTTGGACAGAAACGCAATCGAAACTCTCAAGGACATGAACGTGGAGGTGTCTCCGATAAAAAACAGCGCAGACTGACCACAGACAGACACCCGCGCAGCCCGGAAATAAAAAAGTTTCTTAAATTTGCAGCACGAAAAAACGAGACAACAGAACAAACTCCGGCTAACCGTAGTGATGTTATATAGATATGTCACAGGAGCAGAATGCAACACCAGATAACGACTCGCGCATCAGCCGACTGATTGCGTGGAGCAAACGCGCCTACTCATATTGCAGCGAAGGCGTGTGGCGCGACACAAGAAAAAGCTGGCGAGTAAAAGCTGTCAAAATCGCCAATCTGAGTGTCAAGGGTTTTCTGAACTCCGACCTGCAGACCCAGGCGTGCGCCATGACTTTCCGTATGCTTCTGGCAATAGTGCCCGCCCTTGCGCTTATTCTTGCCATAGCCACCGGATTCGGTTTTCAGAATCTGCTGAAAGAAGAGCTTTACTCCTACTTTCCGTCACAGCACACTGCCCTTGAGGCGGCTTTCGGCTTTGTCGACTCTTACCTCAGCCAGGCAAGCGAAGGTCTGTTTGTCGGAGTAGGCATAGTTTTTCTGCTGTGGACTCTGATATCCCTGCTGATGAGTGTGGAAGACGCATTCAATGTAATATGGCATGTCCAAGGGCGCACGATGTGGCGCAAAGCCACAGACTACATAGCCATTCTGCTTGTACTGCCGGTGCTCATGATATGCAGTGCCGGATTGTCACTGCTGATGTCCACTACACTGCGCAGCATTTTTGATGTCGATATTCTGCGTCCTGCCGTTGAGTGGCTGCTTGACCTCGGCAGCCTCGTTTTCACAGCGCTGTTTTTTACCGGTGCGTATCTGCTTATTCCGAACACAAAGGTAAAATTTCTGAACGCGTTCGCAACTGGCTGCTGCGTGGCGATAGCCTTTCAGGTACTTCAATGGCTATTCGTCACCGGTCAGATGTATGTGACACGCTACAATGCCATCTATGGCAGTTTCTCGTTCTTGCCGCTTCTTCTCATCTGGTCGCAGCTTGTGTGCCTTATAACACTGATAGGAGCACTGCTGTGCTATGCGTCACAAAACGTCGGTCAATACAATTTTTATATAGACGTCGAGAATATCTCCAAGGACTATAGCCGAAAGGTAGCTCTTGCGGTAATGGCGGTAATAGCCAAGAGGTTTGCTCAAGGCAAGGAACCGCTCACAGCCACTATGCTGTCACAGAAATATCATTTGCCGGCAAGCCTTGTCACCAAAATAGTACTCAGTCTGCATGATGCCAGACTCGTTAATTTTCTTGAGCATCCCGGCGACTTCGGCGAGCATCCTCTGCAGCCGGCTCTTGATGTGTCTGCGCTCACATGCGGCGAAATCATACGTCGGCTCCAGACAGTAGGCTCTTCTGACTTCATACCGGGATTTTCCTCCAACTTCCGCGCAGCAGAGGCTGTTGCCGCGCAGATTACCGACTGTATGATTGATACGGCGGACCAGACAAACATTGTTTCACTAAACATAAATATTTAACAAACACAGTAATCATGAAAAAAGTAATCGCCACCACTTCAGCGCCCGCCGCTATCGGTCCCTACAGCCAGGCTATCGACCTCGGCAACATGGTGTTCATTTCAGGTCAGATACCTGTAAATCCCGCTACCGGCGAGATTCCCGAAGGCATCAAGGCTCAGACAGCACAGAGCATCAGCAATATAAAAGCTATTCTTGCAGAAGCCGGTCTTAGCATAGACAACGTAGTGAAAACTACCGTGTTCCTTGCTGACATGAGCCTGTTCGGTGACATGAACGAGGTGTATGGCGCAGAATTCACATCGCCCTACCCCGCGCGCTCAGCTGTCGCTGTACGCGAACTGCCCAAACAGGTTCTTGTAGAAATAGAGACAATAGCTGTACGCTAAACCGCCTATCATAACAAACAACAACTTCCTGCGCACAATGCACGGGAAGCTGTTTTTTATATGTCACTGTAATCCGTCAGCCGATGCCGGCAAGGAAATCGGCAACCACAAAATTGGAACCGCCGACAAATATCACATCGCCGGGTTTTGTTGCAGACAATGCCGCCAGCCATGCCTCCCGGACAGAGCCGCACGGCTCGCCCGCAATCCCTGCTTCCGCAGCAATTTCCGCCAGCTCGCCGGCATCAAGAGCCCTGTTGACCGAGGCCTTTGCAAAATAAAACTTTGTGTCAGGAATCGTTTTCATAATACGAAGCACTCCACGGATGTCCTTGTCGTTTACAAATCCTACTACAAGATGTTTTGTGCCGCTCAACTCTGACAAACGCGGGGCAAGCAGCTCCCAGCCTCCGGTATTGTGTCCGGTGTCGCAAATAGTCAGCGGATTGTCCGAAACCTTCATCCACCGTCCGGCAAGACCTGTCATACGGCATACTCCGGCAAATCCTTCTGAAACTGCACTGTCAGTAATCCTGAACCCGCCGCCGCGCAACAGTTTCACCGCCTCAAGCACGGTAGCCGCGTTGCGGTGCTGCCACTCCCCGCTCAGTTCGCCCTTGATTATGCCGAATGTGGCTGTGTGATATTCCGGCGTGCCGGTCTTGTTTACAACCACCCGCTCTATCTCTTTTTCGTCCTGAGCAAAAACTATCGGAACTCCTGCCGATTTCGCCGCATCTTCAAACACACTTCTCACACCTCCCTGAGCCTCTCCGACAACAACCGGAACATCATGCTTTATAATGCCTGCCTTTTCCGATGCTATTTTTTCAAGAGTATCGCCAAGAAACTGAGTGTGGTCAAATGATATGTTGGTAATCACACTGACCTCTGGGGTAATGATATTGGTGCTGTCAAGACGCCCGCCCAGACCGGTTTCTATCACAGCCACATCTACGCGGCTCCGCTCGAAAAACTCGAAAGCCATGGTCATTGTCAGTTCAAAAAACGAGGGATGAACCGGCAGCTCCATTTCAAGATAGCGGTTTACAAAATCAACTACATCCGCTTCAGGTATCATTTCGCCGTCAACCCTCATCCGTTCCCTGAAATCCACCAGATGAGGCGATGTGTACAGCCCCGTCCGGTAGCCGGCACTCTGCAAAATGGCGGCAAGAGTGTGGGCGGTAGAGCCTTTGCCGTTTGTGCCGGCAACATGTATGGTGGCATATTTGGTATGCGGAGAGCCAAATGCCTTGTCAAGACTCCGTGCTGTGTCAAGGCCGGGTTTGTAGGCGGTTCCGCCATCGCGCTGAAACACGGCGAGCTGACCGAAAAGATATTCAGTTGCCTGCCGGTATGTGGTAACAGTATTGTGCTTCATCAATAAATAAACAGCCCCGCTATTCCGGCGAGTACTATAACTAATATAGGATGTATCTTTGTAAAAAACACCAGGCAGAATGCCGATACACAGATAATTATTCCCGGCACCACTTCCGAAGTCACAGAGCCGAAGTTAGCCTGATTCATAAGCAGCAAAGCGGCAGAGGCTATCAGCCCGACAACAACCGGTCTCAGCCCGCTGAACACGCCCTTTACTATAGCGCTCTCCCTGTGACGTGTGATAAAATGGCTTGTATACACAGTCAGAATAAACGACGGCACCACCACAACAAGAGTACACACCAGCGACCCGAGAATTCCGAACAGCGGATTTGCAAACGCCGGCGATGCCTCACCCGGAGCCACATAGCCTATGTATGTCGCCGAGTTTATGCCTATCGGGCCCGGTGTCATCTGCGATATGGCTACTATGTCGGTAAACATCTGCTCGCTTATCCAGCCCGGCCCCACAATCTCACGCTCTATAAGTGCAAGCATGGCATACCCGCCACCGAATCCGAACAGACCGATTTTCAGATATGACCATATAAGTTTCAGATAAATCACTGCTTCTGCTCTCCTTTCCGCTCCGCGTTGTCATGCAGAGCCTTGTGTTGTTTTCTAAACCATACATAACCGACGATGCCGCCAAGCACAATATACAATATAGGGTTTGACACTACCGGCAGCCTTGACCATATGAGCAGCGCCACCGCTACAGGTATCGCCACTGTTTTCCAGCCTATTTTAGCCGCCTTTGCCGACGATATTACCGGAGCGACAATCAGCGCCACAACCGCCGGACGGATGCCCTTGAATATCTTGCTCACCGTCTCATTGTTCTTAATCATGTCTGGCGTTAGAAACACCGCTATGACGAGTATTATCAGAAACGAAGGCAAAATTGTGCCCAATGCCGCACACACACTCCCTTTCATGCCTCTGAGACGATCGCCCACCGCTACCGATATATTCACTGCCAGAATGCCCGGCAGAGACTGCGCAACCGCAAGCTGATCAAGAAACTCCTCGCGTCCAAGCCACTTGTGCTTGTCAACAATCTCCTTTTCGATTATTGATATCATAGCCCAGCCGCCACCAAAAGTGAAAGCTCCAATTTTAAGGAAAGTCAAAAATAATTTCAGACAGATATTATTCATAACGCCTGCAAAATTAGTGAAAATTTCCGCGACGGCTACCACTTACTTGAGCTTTTGCCCCTTTGCCCTCTACCCTTCAGTATTTTGGACACCTTGACCCTCTTAAAATGCTTCGTTTTGACTTGTGGCGCATATACCGGTGAGACTTTAATACCCTGCTCCGGCTCCGATGACGAAGCCTCGGGCATCACCTCCGCATCTTCTTCGCCGCCTGAACTCTCAGCTTCTCTACTTTCAGCAACAGTAGCCTCCGCTTCCGGTGTCATGACTTCACAGCCAGCTCTCTCTTCAGAAACGGCATTGTCCTTGCATTCAACCCGCTTTGCCTTTGACCGGCTCGATGCGTCTATGTCGTAGCGAATAAAATCAAATGCCACCGCTGCCGCCTCGCTCATTTCAACAATTCTGCCTTCTGCCACATATTCTACAACGGCATTATACACTTCGCCCCTCAATGCCTCTGAATGACCGCAAAGAATCTGGCGCCACTTGTTTTTGATAGTAAAGTTCTTCATATTATTTTGTGTGTTTGTTTTGACATTGCAAAGTTACATCGCCAAAAAACCGGATCTTGACTTAATTTTCACATTGCAAATGTTAAAAATGCAACTCACTGAAAACCTATTATTTATCCCTCCATATGTTTCAATTTGTTAAATTACACTCCGCTAATTGTTAAACACACTCCTCGCCGCACCGCACAAAATCAATGGTCGGCTCCGCTTTTTGCCTCACAGGTGTGAAAATCCCATGTTTTTATGTACTTTTGCACTCTGAAAAAAGCGCGCTTTTCCGGCGCAGTTCTCATTTATATATAATAGTCTGGTGGCTGACATTGCCAAAATACTTACACGCGGAGTCTGTGCCGCTGTTGCCGCAGCCGGTCTTTGGAGCTGTAGCGCGGTCAAGCATGTGCCTGAGAACCAATATCTTCTTGACGATGTAAATATAACTGTCAACGACTCCACCGGCACAATACACTCTTCCGAGCTGGTCAACTACCTCCGTCAGAGTCCGAACCACAAGATTCTCGGATTTCTGAAATTACAGCTCGCCACATACAACCTGAGCG
This sequence comes from Muribaculaceae bacterium Isolate-104 (HZI), assembly GCA_003762715.1. GTDB lineage: Bacteria > Bacteroidota > Bacteroidia > Bacteroidales > Muribaculaceae > Paramuribaculum. The sequence continues at coordinate 9,718 of RIBJ01000003.1, forward strand.
GCTCAGACACATCCAAATGGTACAACCGCTGGGTGCGCCGTCTCGGACAGGCTCCGGTCATATACAGCCCGGAACTCACAGCCACATCATCCAGACAGCTCCAGATGGCATTGGTAAACAAGGGCTTCATGGACGCAACAGTATCCGTTGACACCATAGCCGACACCGCTGCAAAAAAAATGCTCGTCACATACAACCTTACGGCGGGTGCTCCAAGATTCATTTCATCCATTACATACGAAATACCTGACACAGCTATAGAAAGGCTTGTGCTTGCCGACTCCATTCTGTTCACACTCAAGCCGGGCGACCTGTTTGACCGCAACAGCCTCGATGCCGAAAGGTCTCTCATTTCAGGCAGGTTGCGCAACCAAGGCTATTACTCCTTTTCCAAAGAATACATAACTTTTTTTGCCGACACCGCCGAAAACTCAAAAGAAGTTGAACTGACAATGTCTGTACGCCCCCCGAAAAACCAGGCGGCCTCCGGTCAGACTCTTTCGGCAATCCACCCCACATACAGAGTGCGCTCGGTCTACTTCATCACAGACGCATCATCCAAGAACACTCCGCAAGACACCGTTTCGTTCGACAACATAAACATCATCTACGGCAAAGACCGCTATATAAAGCCGAAGATTCTTGAAGAAAAGTGCTTTATACAGCCCGGCGACATATACCGGGCAGACGCTACCGACCGCACATACGAATCACTCGCCCAGCTCGGCATACTGCGGTCAATAAACATAGAAATGAAACCGGCAGGTCATGCCGACGGGCAGGAATGGCTTGACGCATACATCCTGCTCACACGCAACAAAAAACAAGGTGTGACTTTCGAGCTCGAAGGCACCAACTCGGAAGGCGACCTCGGATTCGGCATCGGACTCACATACACCCACCGCAACCTCGGCAAACGCTCCGAGCTTTTCAACGCAAAGTTCAGGATGAACTATGAAAGCCTCAGCGGCAACCTTTCCGGGCTGATAAACGACCGCTACACTGAATACGCTTCTGAAATCGGCATAACATTCCCTAAATTCCAGTTTCCGTTTTTGTCGCGCAACTTCAAACAGAGAGTAAAGGCTGTGACAGAGCTCGCGGTTTCGTTCAACTACCAGGAACGCCCCGAATACACCAGAATCATAGCCGGTGCGGCATGGAAATACAAATGGACGGCAAGAAACAACCGTGAACGCCGCACATTCGACCTTGTCGACATTAACTATGTGTACCTGCCCGAAAGCACTATCGACTTCATAAACCAGATAGCCCCAACCAACCCCCTGCTGCGATACAGCTACGAAGACCACTTCATCATGCGCAGCGGCTACACCTACTACCGCACAAACCGACGCATAGCCTCGGCTACAGACCGGTTCGCCACCGCCCAGCCGACAGTGTACACATTCCGGGTGGCAGGAGAAATAGCCGGCAACGCCCTCTACGCGCTATCCCACATCACAAAACAACACCGTAACGACGGCGTGTACAAACTATTCGGCATACAGTACTCCCAGTACGCCAAAGCGGAAATAGACTATTCCGTGGCAAGAAACCTCGCCGACAGACACACCCTCGCTTTCCGTGCCGGATTCGGCATCGGTGTGCCATACGGCAACTCCCGCGTGCTTCCGTTTGAAAAACGGTTTTACGCCGGCGGCGCAAACGGAGTCAGAGGCTGGGGTGTGAGAACTCTCGGTCCCGGAAGCTACGATGCCCGAAACAACGTCACCGACTTTATAAACCAATGCGGCGACATAAGCCTGATACTGAGCGCCGAGTACCGCATGAAACTCTTCTGGGTGTTCGAAGGAGCTATTTTTGCCGACGCCGGAAACATCTGGACTATACACAACTACGAAAACCAACCTGGCGGTCTGTTTCATTTCAACACATTCTGGAAACAGATTGCCGCAAGCTACGGAGCCGGGCTTAGGCTTGACTTCACATACTTTCTGCTCAGATTTGACCTCGGCATGAAAGCCCACAACCCCGCAATGAATCAGGAACGCTGGCCGATAATACACCCCAGGTGGAGCAGAGACGCCACTTTTCATTTCTCCGTAGGCTACCCCTTCTAAAAAAACATCAGGCATGAAGAAACTTGTAATATTTGACCTCGACGGAACTCTCCTCAACACAATAGCCGACCTTGCCGCTGCCTCAAACCACGCGCTGGAGCAATGCGGATTTCCCAGGCACGCCCCATCCTCTTATCCTTTTTTTGTAGGCAACGGTGTGACTAAACTGATTGAACGCATTCTGCCCGAAGACGAACGCACACCCGCAAACATCCAGAAAATGCGCACATGCTTCGGAGAATATTACGACCTTCACGGCACTGACCTGTCTGAACCCTACCCCGGCATACGCCAGCTGCTTGACGAACTCACCGAAAGAAACATAGCAATAGCCGTGGCTTCAAACAAATACCAGTCGGCGGTGGAAAGACTGATAAATCACTTCTTTCCGCAATACAGCTGGGCGGCGGTAGAGGGACACAAGGAAGACTGGCCTGTAAAGCCCGACCCGTCCATTGTGTTCGACATACTTGCCAAACATCCGACACCCAAACAAGACGTGCTGTATGTAGGAGACTCCGGGGTAGACATGGAAACCGCAAGAAGAGCTTGCGTCGAATCATGCGGGGTAACATGGGGATTTCGCCCCGAAAGCGAACTCACGGCAAACTTTGCCGACCACATTGCCCATACCCCTGACGAAGTGCTGCGTATCGCCACATCAGAAGAAATTATATAATACTCACAAATAAATCCAATCAAGATGCAACTCAACCAGCTCACAGCCATTTCACCGGTCGACGGCCGCTACCGCAGCAAATGCGAGAGCCTTGACAACTACTTTTCTGAATTCGCGCTCATACGCTACAGAGTAAGAGTGGAAATAGAGTACTTCATAGCTCTTTGCGAAATTCCGCTGCCCCAGCTCTCCGATGTCGACCACGCCACATTTCCCGCTTTGCGTGCAATATACGAAGGCTTCACACTTGCCGATGCCGAACGCATAAAAGAAATTGAAAGCGTAACAAACCACGACGTAAAAGCTGTCGAATACTTCCTGAAAGAACGTTTCGACGAACTCAACCTCGGCAAATACAAAGAATTCATACACTTCGGACTCACAAGCCAGGACATAAACAACACCTCGGTGCCAATGTCGCTCAAAGAGGCTGTGACAGAGGTTTACATCCCCGCCCTCGAAGAGATGATAGCCCACCTCGACGCACGCGCCGAAGAATGGGCAGAGATACCCATGCTTGCTAAAACACACGGACAGCCTGCCTCTCCCACACGCCTCGGCAAAGAAATAAAAGTGTTCGCGTACCGTCTCGCAACCCAGCTCAAAGCGCTGAAATCAGTGCCCGTCAGCGGCAAATTCGGCGGAGCCACCGGAAACTTCAACGCCCACCTCACAGCATACCCCATGATTGACTGGCGCGAGTTTGCGGTATCATTCCTGCGCGACAGGCTCGGCATTGAACGCGAAGAGTTCACAACACAGATTTCAAACTACGACAACCTTGCCGCCCTGTTCGACGCCATGAGGCGCATAAACACCATCATCATTGACCTTGACCGCGACATCTGGCAGTACATCTCAATGGAGTACTTCAAACAAAAAATCAAAGCCGGCGAAGTCGGCTCGTCTGCAATGCCGCACAAAGTCAACCCCATAGATTTCGAAAACTCCGAAGGCAACCTCGGTATTGCCGACGCAATTCTCGGACATCTCGCCTCAAAACTCCCGGTGAGCCGTCTGCAGCGCGACCTTACCGACTCTACAGTGCTGAGAAACATAGGAGTACCCCTCGCCCACATGCTCATTGCCATTGCAAGCACAATGAAAGGACTCAACAAACTGATTCTGCACAAAGAGAGCATCGATGCCGACCTTGACAGCATGTGGAATGTTGTTGCCGAAGGCATTCAGACCATACTGCGCAGAGAAGGCTACCCGAAACCCTATGAAACCCTCAAGCAACTCACCAGGGTCAACTCTACGGTTACAGAACAGAGCATAGCCGAATTCATCGACACTCTCGACGTGAAACCCGAAGTGAAAGATGAGCTGAAACGCCTTTCGCCACACTCTTACACCGGCTATTGACCGCCAGACCGCCGCATTGTCGGCGCTGATGACAAAAAAAATCCGTCCCGACCAATAAATCGGGGCGGATTTATTGTTATTATTACGAAAATGGGCTAACTTTGCACGGACTCTATAAGGGAATCCCGTTTTACATTCAATCCTCACACTTTTAACTCGAAGGATAGTCAAACCATCCGACTTTTCAACATAAATATAACATAAAGAAACCGCCGAGAGGCAGAAATCATTTAACGCAGACACACTATGGATAGTATTGAGAAAAAGAACAAGCGTCCACGTATCGGTGAATTGAGAAACAGCACCGACACTTTTGAAAACGCCGGAAACGGAACTGAAACCAACAGCAATCCGGCAACCGAAAGCTCCGACTTCAGACAAGAGGGCTACACTCCGCGTCACAACTCCTACAACAACAACCGCCAGAACAATTACGGCTACAACAACCGTTACAACAACGGAGGCTACCAGCCACGCCAAAACTACAACCGTCCCGCCCATTCACAGGACGATGCCGCCGAAAACTCCGGAACAGAAAACAACGGAGGCTATCAGCCCCGCTACAACAACGGCTACGGCAACCAGAACGGCTACAACCGTCAGGGAGGTTATAACAGACAGGGCGGATACAACAACCGTCAGGGCGGATATACCCCCCGCAACCAGCAGGGCGGCTACAACAATCAGAACCGCCAGGGTGGCTACTCCCCCCGCAACCAGCAGGGCGGATACCCCCCCCGCAACCAGCAGGGCGGATACAACAATCAGAACCGTCAGGAAGGCTACACCCCCCGCAACCAGCAAGGCGGCTACAACAACTACCAGAACCGTCAGGGCGGGTATAACAACAACCGCCAGGGTGGCTTCAACAACCGCCAGGGTGGCTTCAACAACCGCCAGGGAGGCTACAACAACCAGCAGGGCAACCGTCGGCCGCAGATGCGCCACAACCAGTTTGGCATGCCCCACGGAGGCAAGAGCTTCACACCACGTCCCAAAAGAGTGGAATACGAAATGCCTATACCCAATCCGGACGAACAGATTCGCCTCAACAAATTCATGGCAAACGCAGGTATCTGCTCACGCCGTGAAGCTGACGAATTCATCCAGCAGGGTCTTGTGAAGGTCAACGGAAACGTTGTAACCGAACTCGGCACTAAAATCTCTCACAACGACACCGTGGAGTACGATGAAAAGATTGTGACTCTCGAAAACAAATGCTACATCCTTCTCAACAAACCCAAAGACTGTGTTACTACAAGCGATGACCCCAACGGCCGCCTCACAGTCATGGACCTTGTGAAAGGAGCCTGCAACGAACGCATATACCCGGTAGGACGACTTGACCGCAACACCACAGGCGTGCTGCTGCTGACAAACGACGGCGACCTCGCCTCCAAGCTCACACACCCCAAATACGTCAAGAAAAAAATATACCATGTGTGGACCGACAAGGACATCGCCGAAGAAGACATGCAGCGCATAGCCGACGGCATAGAGCTTGACGACGGACCCATCCACGCCGACGCCATTAGCTACGCCACCGATACCGACCGCAACCAGGCAGGCATAGAAATCCACTCCGGACGCAACCGCATTGTGCGCCGCATTTTTGAAAGCCTCGGCTACCATGTCACAAAACTTGACCGCGTATACTTTGCCGGACTCACCAAAAAGAACCTCCCCAAAGGTCGCTGGCGCTACCTTACCCAGGAAGAAGTCAACTTCCTCAAAATGGGTTCGTTCGAGTAATTAACTACCACTGATTATCTTTGGAAAAAGTAAATATACAATGAAAAGAACTAAAATAACCGAACTGCTCACCACTGCCCTAATAGGGCAGCAGGTGACCGCAGCGGGCTGGGTGCGCACACGTCGCGGCAACAAACATGTGCAGTTTGTGGCACTCAACGACGGCTCTACCGTGAAAAACCTGCAGATAGTGTTTGACATGGCGAAATTCACTGACGAACAGCTCAAGGCAGTGACCACCGGCTCAAGCATCCGTGTGACAGGCATTCTCGTGGAATCGATGGGCAAAGGACAGTCTACCGAAATTCAGGCAGACTCGTTCGAACTCCTCGGTGCAAGCGACCCCGACACATACCCCTTGCAGAAAAAAGGCCATACCCTTGAATTTCTGCGCGAAATAGCCCATCTGCGCCCCCGCACAAACACCTTCGGCGCAGTGCTGAGAGTAAGAAGCGCCCTCGCTTTCGCCATCCACAAATTCTTCAACGAAAAAGGGTTCTTTTACCTCAACACACCCCTCATCACAGCGAGCGACTGCGAAGGTGCCGGCGCTATGTTCCAGGTTACGACTCTCGACATTGCAAACCCTCCCCGCACCGAAGAGGGAGCGGTTGACTACTCCGCCGACTTCTTTGGCAAGTCTACCGCTCTGACTGTAAGCGGACAGCTCGAAGGCGAACTCGGAGCAACCGCGCTCGGAGCAATATACACATTCGGACCCACTTTCAGGGCTGAAAACTCAAACACCCCGCGTCACCTGTCTGAATTCTGGATGATAGAGCCGGAAATGGCATTCTATGAAATAGAAGACAACATGGAACTCGCCGAGGAATTCATCAAGTACTGTGTGCGCTACGCACTTGACAACTGCCGCGACGACATTGAATTCCTTCAGCAGATGTATGACCCCGAACTGATTGCCCGCCTCGAAAGCGTGCTCGCCGACAGCTTTGTGCGGCTCACATACACCGAAGGCATCAGAATACTCGAGGAATGCGGCAAAAAATTCGAATTTCCCGTGTACTGGGGTACCGACCTGCAGAGCGAACACGAACGCTACCTTGTTGAGGAGCATTTCAAACGCCCTGTCATAATGACCGACTACCCCAAGGACATCAAGGCGTTCTACATGAAGCTGAACGATGACGGCAAAACCGTGCGCGCCATGGACGTGCTTTTCCCCAAAATCGGCGAGATAATCGGAGGCTCGGAACGCGAGGCAGACTATGACAAGCTCCTCGGACGCATAGAGCAGATGAACATCCCCATGAAAGACATGTGGTGGTACCTCGACACCCGCCGCTTCGGCTCCGTGCCTCACAGCGGTTTCGGACTCGGGTTTGAACGCCTCGTGCTCTTCGTAACCGGCATGACAAACATCCGCGATGTCATACCCTTCCCCCGCACTCCCAAGAATGCCGAATTCTAAGAAACTGCAATACCCCTCTCATTAATAGTTTCTGAAAAATGCTTGACACAAATCTGCTGCCATACGCATTCATCTGTCTGACATCATTTTTCACCCTCACAAACCCTCTCGGTACCATGCCGGTGTTTCTTACAATGACATCCGGCATGGACGAAGGGGAAAGGGCGAGAATAGTGAAACGCGCCACAATACTGTCGTTCATAACAATTGTGGTGTTCACACTTGCCGGACAGATTCTTTTCAAATTTTTCGGCATATCCACCAACGGATTCCGCATAGCCGCCGGCATTATAATACTTAAAATCGGCTATGACATGCTTCAGGCGAAATTCACTCACACCAACCTGCGTGAAGAGGAAATAAAAACCTACGCCGAAGACATCTCCATCACCCCCCTTGCCATACCGCTGCTGTGCGGGCCCGGAGGCATCGCCAACGGCATCATGCTCATGGACGAAGCCACCACATGGATAAAGAAACTGATACTGGTCGGCAGCATAGCCGTGATTTACATCATCACCTATTATATATTAAGAGCGTCCACCCGCCTCGTCAAAATTATCGGTGAAACCGGCAACAATGTAATGATGAGACTTATGGGACTCATACTTATGGTGATAGCGGTAGAATGCTTCTTCAGCGGACTCAAGCCAATCGTCGTTTCAATGATAGAGGCGGCTAATTAAAATGACACTTACCCCACACTCAAACCTCCCTTCCACATGAATTTCAGACAACTCGCAGCAGCAGCTCTCATGGCGGCGGCTCCGGCGGCGGCTCTCGCCTGCACAAGCCTTATTGCCGGCAAAAAAGCCACTGCCGACGGCAGCGTCATAATAACATACGCGGCTGACTCCCACACCCTATACGGCGAACTGTACCACCAGCCAGCAGCCGACCACGCGCCCGGCTCGATGCGCACCGTAACAGAATGGGACACCGGCAAAATTCTCGGACAGATACCCGAAGTTGCCCATACCTACCGCACACTCGGCAACATGAACGAACACGGACTCACCATTGCTGAAAGCACATGGGGCGGACGCGAGGAACTCGCTGGCAGCGGACTGATAGACTACGGCTCGCTGATATACATTACCCTACAGAGAGCGCGCACAGCTCGCGAGGCGCTAAAAGTCATGACAGAACTTGTCGAAAAATACGGCTACGCAAGCAGCGGCGAGAGCTTCTCGATTGCCGATGCCGACGAAGCCTGGATTATGGAGCTGATAGGCAAAGGCAAAGATGACAAAGGAGCAGTCTGGGTGGCGCGCCGCGTTCCCGACGACTGCATTAGCGGTCACGCCAACCATGCTCGCATACACACATTCCCCCTCGATGACCCCGAAACACTGTACTCGCCGGATGTAATCTCATTCGCACGCAGCAAAGGCTACTTCAACGGCAAAGACAAAGATTTCAGCTTTTCCCGGGCATACGCTGTTACCGACGGAGGAGCACTCCGCGGATGCGACGGACGAGTGTGGTCATTCTACAACCGTCACTCGCAAGGCGCACAGCCCTACCTTGACTGGATACTGAAAGGTGAAGGCGCACCCCTGCCCCTGTGGGTAAAGCCCGAAAAACCGGTGACTGTGCGCGACATGCAGGCTATGATGCGCGACCACTTCGAAGGCACCCCACTCGACATGACTACCGACATAGGCGCAGGACCCTACGCGGTTCCTTACCGCTGGCGCCCCCTCACCTACCAAGTTGACTCTGTTGAGTACACCCACGAACGCGCCATCGCCACACAACAGACAGGATTTTCATTTGTAAGCCAGATGAACTCAGCACGCCCCCGGGCAATGAAAGGCATCCTCTGGTTCGGTGTGGACGACGCAAACACCTGCGTCTATGTACCCGTATTCAACGGCAGCACAGCTGTGCCGCACGAATTTGCTGTAGGAAACGGCGACCTGTACAACCTGTCATGGGAAAGCGCATTCTGGATAAACAACTATGTGGCAAATCAGGCTTACTACCGCTACTCACAGATGATTCCCGACATACGCCGCGTGCAAAACGCCATAGAAGACACCTTTGAGGCAGAAATGCCCGATCTCGAAAAAGAGATAGCCGCCATGAACGCCGGCGATGCAGCCTCACGCCTGAACGACTACACCGCAAGCCGCACCACCGACTACACCCGCCGCTATAAGGCACTCGGCGACTATCTGTTTGTGAAATACATGGACGGAAACGTAAAACGCGAGAAGAACGGCGAATTCGAACGCACCCCGGAAGGAATGCCTGAATACCCCATGTTTCCCGGCTACGATGAACGCTACTACCGCTCAATTGCAAAAGACCCCTCGGGAGGCGAACGCCTGAAATCACTCATTATAAAATGAAACGAACAGATATAATTGTGCCGATCACCGTCGCGCAATACTCCGAACTCTCCCAGACCGAAAAAACACTTGTGGATGCGGCACGTGCCGCATCCACAAGTGCCTATGCCCCCTACAGCCGCTTCAGCGTCGGCGCGGCGATACTCTTGTCTGACGGCAACATTGTCAGCGGTTCCAATCAGGAAAACGCCGCCTATCCCAGCGGTCTTTGTGCTGAACGCACCGCCGCATTCTACGCGCACTCACGCTACCATGAAGCCAAATTCGAAACCATAGCCATTGCCGCCAGAGACACATCCGGAGCCGAGACACCCGCGCCAATAGCTCCATGCGGAGCATGCCGCCAGTCGCTCCTGGAGTACGAAACCCTCGCCGGACACCCCGTGAAAGTGATTCTTTACGGTGCCGACGAAATCTTCATACTCCCCTCCGTACAATCACTGCTGCCGGTTGCGTTCACCGACTTTCAGTGACGTCCGGGACGGCTTACACTCTGTACAGGCAACTTGGGCGGATTGGCGTTTGCCGGAGGTCGTGAAATAGACGAACCCGGCTTGAAATTGCCATTGCCCGGGCGGGGCGGTGGCACTGACGGAGTACTGTTCACCGGCGGTCGCCAGTTATTTGCCGGAGGCCTTGACCCCGGTCGAGTTGGCGAAGGTGCCAAAGGAGGTACAATAGGTCGTATTATCGGTCGAACAATCGGGCCTGAATTCCAGCCCCACGGATAATTGTTCCAGTTGCTCCAGCTGTTGATTCCCGAATACCACGGCACACCGTATATCGGGCTTGACACACTTACGCCGACATTACCTCCATAGCCCAGAGGAATATCCACCGAACTGTCCCACATTGCGTCGCAGCCACAGACACCTATGCCTAACAAACCGGCAGCGACATACTTAAGTGCGTTTTTCGTTTTCATGACAGTGACAGTTTTAAACAAGCTTTAAATATAAAACAACCGCCGCCCGCCTACCGTTTTACCCATCTCCCCGATTTTAAACCAAATTAAACGTTCCCCGCTCCCGGCAAACGCCTCACCGCGCCATTTTACGCTTGCTGCGGATAGAAACAGCTCCAGTTCAGTGTGTCAGTAGTGTTATCGATATGTTGCGGTGAATACAGCCAGTTGGAACCTTGCTGCAAAATAACGCCACCTGCAAGCGGCTGCTCGGCGGTTGAGTTTTCTTTGACATATTCAAGCAAGGCGTTGTGCTTGTCGGCGGCAAAAATATCGCTGCCCGCGCTTTTCGTGTCGAAAAGGTATATGTGTCCATTCTTCATGCGTATAACGAAGTCCACATAAAAGAGACCCTTTTCGCCATCCTGCCCCTTGTGGTATTCAATGGCGTAGTTGGCTTTGCCGTTATCTCCGTTCTTATACCACCAGTCAATCCATTGCGAATTGGCTTCAAGGAACTTGACAAATTCCTTTTCCGGATTAGAAGCGGTGTTAAGTTGAATGAACGGTAGCAGCGCATGATTTTCAGCCGGAGCAACGCGGTTTGTTTCGGCATAGTACACACGCTGTTCAGGCACTTCCCAGTCGTGTTCTTTATAGACACGGGCGGCAGCGGCTTTTGCAGCGGCAACCTCACGCTTGCGGGCATACTTTTCAAGTGCCGTTTCAAGCAGTCTGTCAAACTTGGGGCGGTTCTCGTGATATAGCACCACTTTCTTGGCGTCGGTTTCGTAGATGCCGAAGCTGTCGGCAATAAGCTCTGTGAGGAAACTCGCGATTTTGTCAGTGCGACCCTTACGCTCAAACTGACCTCCCTTGCCGTCGATATAGGCTATGAAAACACCGTCAATCTCGCCGGCGGTACGGGCAAACTTGGCTCGTTCCACACTCAGGGTCTGCACTTCGTTTTGGAAGTGAACATCTTTGGGAATCTCTATGTTGATTGTCTTGACATCAAGGCGTATTGAGTTCTGAACGCGGCGGCGGTTTTCATTTATTGTTAAGTCATCGGTTTCGGGGAGCGGTTGGTACTCGTCTTCATCGCCACGCATAGCCGCAAGTTCGGCTATGGAGAAAAGTCCGGCTCCCTGTTCAAGTTTCCAGAAATCGGTCGCGGTGTCGTAAAGCACATTGCGGAAGTCGGTACCGAGGTAGTTACGCTCTATGTTAGGTCGCTCGGAATACACCGATTTCAAGGACACGTTGCAGAGATTGGCGCGGCGATGCGCGGTAATAGTATCGTTCAAAATGTAACCGGCATCTGCCGTTACAATGTCAATCTTCTCTTTGGCAATGTCGGTGTAGACGTAGCCGACATTCAGCAAATCGTTGGGATAATGCTTCTGTTGTGGCATACGGAGTATTCGCCCGACGGTCTGAATAGTGAACCGGTCGCTTTGGAGTTTACGGAAGATAAGCAGAACGGCAGCGCGCGGACAGTCCCAGCCAAGGGCGATAGCCTCCTTGAACAGTAGTACCTGTGCGAGATTGTCAGGCTTTTCAAGACCGGCGAGGTTTGACTTCTCGTTTGAGAGCCATACTGCGAGTTTGCCGTTTTCCTCGGTGATGTCGCACATATGTTTGAGGTAGGTCTTGACCTGTGCCGCCACCTTTTCATCTTCGACCGTCATAGCCTCCTTTTTGTCGTTGGGAAGCTGAATCAGCAGCAGAGGATTGATGCTTACACCCTCTGCTCGGTAAGCCTCGGCTATTTGGTTGCGCTTTTCGAGCGCTATTTTTATAAGGCGCTCGTTGAGGGCAGTATCATCTTCGGAGCTGCTTACTTCGATTTCAGGATTAAGCACCACCTCTTTCTTTATCATCTCGGCTTTGATTACGTCTTGACGATACACCTTTGTGCGCTCGTCGGGGTGGGCGGTCTTCGGAGTAGCCGAGATGCGCAGCTCAACGGCGGGGCTGATGCGTTCAAGCACCGCCTCTGTTTTGTCGGCAGTGTTAGACCAAAACATGTGTTCTTCGTCAATCACCGCGACAATGGGCAGCCCGAGTTCCTGCTGAGTACGCCGGGTTATTTCGTAGAGCGACGCGCTGCTCTCGCTGTCACGCACCATTATGTTCTTCTCCTTGTTGACACTTTCCCAGTTTACGAACAGTATCTCGCCCGGCTGAATACCCTCGCTTTGGTCGAGTTCGTCAAACATTACCGGGGTGAGCTTGCGGGTTTCGCCGAAAGCCCCTTTGTGGCTCATGTAGCTCTGCAGGTGGAGTTTTCGAGGCGCGAACCAAATAAAGGCACACTCCTTGAAGCGGCTGTCGCCGCGTGTGCGCAGCTCGTCAACAATATTGGCAAGTGTCTGGCAGGTCATTACGGTTTTTCCTGCGCCGGTCGGAGCCTCGAAAACAATCTTTCGGCGCGCTCCACCAAGGTTGAGCAGCTTGACAGCCTTGTCGGTCAGCTCGTTTATTGCATCCTGTTGGTATTTAAGTGTTTTCATGCTTCACCTCCTTCCTGGTCTGCACCGGCAGGTGCATCTTCTTCCTCCGATTCGAGAGGTTTACGCTTCGGTTTCGGAAGTATTCGCTTGTAGGTGTTGTAGATAGCCTGAGGTAACGCGCAGAGTTCCACTCTGTCTCCCACAGGCTCAAAACTTGCCTCCCACGGGTCTTCGCTCGGCGAGAACACATACACCTTGATTTTCGAGGCGGTTTCCACCGAACTTATCATCTTGACGAGTTCATCGACATATCGCTCGTCGTAGATAATGAGCATCTTCTGCTCGCCTTGCTCGAAGTAACGATAGATGTTTTTATAGGTCGGCAGACCGGCAAAAGATTTCTTCTCGGCATAAAGGTTTTCCTTGATGCAGAGCATATCGGTTGAGAGCTGAACCAAGCGACGCATATTTTTAGTGGATCGACTGCGCCCTACAAAGTCAGTACGATAATAGCGGAGATTATTGTTGTGAAGTCCTTCGACCTGCTCGCCATTCGGTTTCGTATAACCCTCGATAACACGCTTATTTCGTTCGTAGGTAACATTCTCGCAAATGCCGTTTTCGTTGTTGGTGCAGAGAATGCATTGGCGCTTGCCGCCGTCTTCTGCATTAAGCTGCATCACAGCATGAAGCGTCGTCCCCGACCCGGCAAAAAAATCAAGTATGTAACTATCTATTTTTGAGCCCAATTCAATTATGTATTTAATGAGAGCTGCTGGTTTAGGATAACTAAATATATTTTGATTACCCAATATTTTATTAAGGTCTGTACTTCCTGTCCGAGTTCTTCCAAATCTTTCGTCAGACAAAATACTGCGAGGCTTCTGACCATCTGTTTTTTCGTAATTTTTAGTATAAACATACGGCCATATAAATACAAGTTCTTCGTAACGTTCTTGAACGGTTTCCTTTCCCCACCTCCAACGTGCTTTTTTATGAGATGGGTCTTTGTGCTCAACTACATATTCTCGTCCATCCGGTCCAATTATTGGAAAATCAAGTGTACTTTGATATCCTAGACTTTGTTTGTCTAATCTATCAAGAGAATAACGTCTGCCGTCTTTATCGGTTTTATTGTATGCTGTAGTAACGGTCGCTCCTTTATCCTTATTTATAAAAACTCTGGATATATCTGAGCAATAACATAAAATATACTCGTGATCCACTCCAAATGCCGAAGCATCATTGGCACCACCGCTTTTACTTTTCCATATCAAAGTGGCAATTAATTTTCTGAATCCGAAAATTTCATCGCAAAGGAGCTTTAAGTTGGCTTGCTCGTTGTCATCTATTGAAATGAAGATAACTCCGCGGTCTGAAAGGAGTTTTTTTGCGATGCGCAAGCGGCGCGACATAAAAGAGAGCCACTTGGAGTGGCGGTAACTGTCCTCGTTGTCAACGTATGAGTCGTTATAGATGAAGTCCTTGTTGCCGGTGTTGTAAGGTGGGTCTATATAGATTACGTCGATTTTACCGGCGTGGGTGTATGCGAGGGTGGCGAGTGCTTCGAGATTGTCTCCTTCAATAATTAAATGGTTGGGTAGCAGAGAGTTACCCCCCCCAATGGCGCGCTCTTTTACCTCGACGAGAACAGGAAGCTCGTTGCGTAGTCGCTCCTCGACTTCTTCGGGTTTATCTTCCCACACAAGTCCGTAGGTTTTGTGCTCGCGGAGAAGTCCGAGAAGCGCCGAGCGTTCATCGTCGGTCAACCCCTCCAAGGTGTTGATACGGTCGATTAGCTTATGTCGGTCAGTCGCTTTCATGGCGATAAAACTGGCAGGTTTTCTATTTAACAAGAATAAAGCGCGAGTAAACGCCTTTTATTTTAACCTCCTGCCTCGCTTCCTCTCTTGGAAGACGCACGGCGTGAGTCAGTGTGCAAAATTAGAGGGTGTTTAATAACAAGTGTTAACGCCACTACATAAAAAAAGCCTCCATTAAATCGAAGGCATTTTTAAATTGTTTATATATTGATAATTAACTAAACAGTCATAGAAATGTACACCTCCGATT
>RIBJ01000032.1 GCA_003762715.1 Muribaculaceae bacterium Isolate-104 (HZI)
TGGAATCCTTGTCTACAGCCGTAGGCATCGCATCAGCCAGTTTGTGGAGGCTGACAGTCTGCACCACACAGAGTGCATGGAGCAGCAACGCCATGAGTTTTATGCGTGCCAAATTCATACTTTGACCAAAGTGCTCTTGCATAATCGGGAGGATTTGGTTAACTTTGACCGAGTCCTTGAAATTAGTAGTTTTCATGAGAAAAAGCGTCCAAACTTTTCCTTTAAATTACTAATTTTCAGGGACTTTTGCAAATTTAATCGACTGAAAATTAAGTGTTTAACAGCATAAATTTAATTTTTGTCATCTACTAAATGAAATTCAATAAAATTCTCTCTCTTCCGGCGCTCGCCCTGACCCTCTTCGGGTTAGGTGCCTGCTCCGATGAGGTGAAGTACGACCCCGCGCAGCCCGAAGCTAATGCCGAGGTATACTTTGCCGCTGCCACTCCGACAACGGTAGCTCTTGAGAACGACCAGAATGTGATAAACATTCCCATATATCGTGCCAACACATCCGGCGCAATTACTGTGGCTATGTCTTCTTCTCAGACTTTGGATGGCGAACCGATAAATATTTTCAGCGTCCCCGGCGATGTAACTTTTGCTGACGGTTCTGACGTAGCTATAGTTTCTGTAAATCTTGATTTTTCAAATATAGAAGCTAATAAACAGTATTCTTTGACTATGTCTATAGAAGATGCTGCCCAGACTCCTTATGGCAAAAGAATGCAGACCTTCTCAATATCATACGCTCCCTGGAGTGAATGGAAACTCAATAACGAGCTTGCAGCTTACACTTTCGGCTTGTTCTACGATGGTACTTATGATTGTGTCATAAGGGAACGTTCCAATCTTTTGGATCCCACACAAAAACAGATTATGATTGTTGGAGAGGATGACTCTTCCTATGGTAAATACGGCATTTACGAGAAGTCGGTTATATTGAACTGGAACACTACCACCAATGATATCAGAATCAATCCGCCGCAGCCTGATGCCATGACATATCAGGGAACTAAGCTGACTCTTACCGATGTCTATACATTCCTTACAGAAATTGTAAGCACCGATAAGTACGATGCAAATGATTATATATCTTCTATCGATCCGGAAACCGGAATGATTACTCTGAATGTTGTGTTCTATTTTGTACAAGACGGAAAAGTATATAATTACCCGTTTGCAACCGAGTTCCTTCAGCTCCCCGGCTACCCCGACTACAGCATGTACTTCGCAAACAACGGCACTCAGATTACCGAACAGGGCGAAGAACTCGCTGTGCTGACAATAGCCAAAGGCTCTGATGTAAACGGTTTCGCCCTCAAGCTCGTGCCGGGCTACCTCAGCGATGCGCAGATTGAAAAGGTTGCAGACAAAATCAAGGAAGACGAAAATGTAACCCTTTACTACGACGGCGGTGACTACACATTCCCCATTGCCGAAGACGGCGACCAGACCCTTGTGGCTGTTACCTACGACGCTATGGGTCAGCCTATCGGTGTTCAGTCCTACCACTTCTACTACGAAATCCAGATGAAAGACTGGAACGAAGGATGGACATCTCTCGGCAAGATGATTTATACCGACTATCTGGTATTCAACAAACCCTTGTCATGGGAAGTTGAGGTGCAGCAAAACGATGAAGAACCCGGCTATCTCAGAATTGTCAAGCCTTATGGCGCATGTCCCGGTCTCGAACCCGAGGAGATTGAACGCGGTCACTACTACATCTATCTTGATGTCACCGACCCCGACAAAGCAATGATTCTGCCCTCTGTCGTTTCCTATTCTGCTCTCACCGTTGTTTCCGAGTCGTATCTCATGAAAAATGACGGAGAGTCTACAGATGCCGATGTGGCAAGCGCCGGCATGTGGGGCACATGGAAAGACAACACTCTTACAATGCCTGCCGAATCGTTCGGCTTCTTCAGAGGCTTTACAGACACCGGTTGGACTTACCATGTGCTTAATGATGTGAAAGCGGAAATCCTCAAACCGGTTCCCGCCGACGATGACGACGAACCCGGTCTCGGCACCCAGTCGCTCAGCGCCCCCGCTGTGAAAGTGGCTTCATTTGCCGGTACAAACGGTTTCCCCGTCAAGAAATCAAAAGACGCAAAGAAAAACCGCAAGTTTGTCTCAGCTGCACCTCTGCAGTTCTGATAAACTGATCATACAATACCTCGGGAGCGGGCGCTGACAGCGTCCGCTCCTGTTGTTTTATAAGGCGATACAGGATGCTAAATTTCAGCAACCGCGTATGATTTATAAATTTGTTTTACTAATTTTACACGCACAAAATAACGTACCACACCCACATGAAAACATTCTACTTTATTGCAGTTCTGCTGCTTGGCGCGGCTTCGGCATGGGCGCAGGCGCAAATCTCACCGTCCGCGAGGTTTATGCTCCACCGGGCGATGAACTCTCCTTCGCGCTCGGAGGCTCAGGCAACTGTGCTTGCCATTGTCGACCTTGACAGAAACGCCGCCGCTTCGGCTGACCTGCTGCCCGGAACCGAGATTGTAGCCGAGCGAGGCACGCTTGCCCTTGTGCGGTTTCCGATAGACAAAACCGAAGAGCTTGCCGCCCTGCCGCAGGTCAGGTCGATATCCTTCGGCAAAGAGGCTATGCCGCTGATGAACGAGGCGCGCAAGGCTTCTTATGTAGAGCCCGTTCTGCAGGGCACAGGCTTTGACAGGACATACCGCGGCGAGGGTGTGATACTCGGTATGATGGACTCAGGGCTCGACCCCAACCACATAAATTTCTACAATCAGGACCTGTCGGCAAACCGCATTACCTGGATGGCTACGATATACGGCACAAGCGGTCGCTTGACAGAGTACAAGACTCCGTCGGAGATACTCGCATTCTCTACCGAAAACCCGCAGAGCACTCACGCCACCCATGTGGCAGGCATTATGGGCGGCGGCTACAACCGCACCGCTACTGTAGCGACAAGTGCAACACTGACGGGTCTTGATACTCGACGTGTCCCTTTCTACGGTGTGGCTCCCTATGCCGAAATGAACCTCTGCGCGGGCGACCTGTACGAAGAAAACATTACCCTTGCGGCTGAAAATGTGGCGCAGCGCGCCAAGGCTGCCGGAAAGCCCTGCGTGTTCAACCTGTCTGTTGGCTCTGTCATCGGACCCCACGACGGCACTGACGCCTACAACCGCTACATGAGCGAGCTGGGCAAGGAAATGATTATATGCATAGCGGCAGGAAACGACGGCAACAGCCCCGTGTCTTTGCAAAACGACT
This sequence comes from Muribaculaceae bacterium Isolate-104 (HZI), assembly GCA_003762715.1. Classification (GTDB taxonomy): domain Bacteria; phylum Bacteroidota; class Bacteroidia; order Bacteroidales; family Muribaculaceae; genus Paramuribaculum. The sequence continues at coordinate 3,271 of RIBJ01000032.1, forward strand.
TTGCTACAACCCCGCAGATAAAAACCGTGCTCACACGCAGCGACATCGCGTGGAACGGTGTGGTGGAGGTGTGGAACTCCGACGCCACTGCCTTCGACATCTCTCTTGAATTTGTCAACTCTGCTACCGGTGCGGTTGCCTGGAGCGTGCGCATCCCCACGAACAAGGTGCTGTACATCAGCAACTCTTCCGACAACACCCAGGGGGCGACCCACAACACTGTCTTTGACAAGGCATTCTCCTCATCTTCAAATGTCTATGCCACAACAGAGACAAATGCCGTCAACAACCGCTACATGGCGCAGCTGCAGTTTGACCTCACCCCGCTCTCAGGCTCATCTCTGGTGCCGGTGCTGACTATAAGCGGCACGGCAGGCAAAATGAACGCCTACTCACAGAGCGTTGCCGGACTCGGTTTCGGCAACACCCTTACCGGCAATGCCCCCGCGGCGGGATACACCGCCGGAAACCCCTCGCAGAGCATCAACAACCTCGCGATGGCAGACAACATAATATGCGTCGGGGCTTATCTCGACCGCCTGGTTTACCCCTCGCTTGACGGTAACTCTTACGGGTATAACGGCTATGACGATGCAGATGTCGGTCATGTGGCGGCATTCACATCCTACGGCACATCACCCTCGGGACGGTCTCTGCCCGATTTCTGTGCTCCCGGCATGGGTGTCATATCAAGCTATAGCCAGTACTGCGCCGTGAAAGAGGAACAACTGAGCGCAAGGGCAACCACTACCGAAAACGCCCCCGTAGGCACAACCTCGCGCACCAACACATGGGGCATAGAGGCAGGCACCTCCATGGCTACCCCCTATGTGGCAGGCTCCGTTGCTCTTCTTCTTGAAGCCGACCCCACGCTGACAGTCGACAAGGTGAGAACACTCCTCTCCGAAACCTCAATGAAACGCACCGGACGCACTGATGCCGAGCAGGCCCAGTGGGGAGCCGGAGCCGTGAATATTCAGGACGCAATGCTCAAGCTGCTCGGCAAGCCCAGCGCAATAAACGGCGTGAATGCCGATACTGCCCGTCGCCTCTCTGTCACCCGCTACCCCGGCTCTGTCGCTGCGAAAGTGGCAGGCTCTTCCGTGGTTGCGGCGCGCCTCTACTCTGTGTCCGGTGCCCTCGCGGCTTCCGCACACACCTCCGGCGACGAAGCAACCCTCTCCACCGCAGGACTTTCCGGCGGAGTCTATGTGCTGAAAGTCGAAGCCGCCGACGGCACTCCCGAAAGCCGCAGCATCATAATCGAATAAACTCACACAACACATATTTATAATAAAGAAAATACATAACAAAAATGGCAAACTGGTTTGAATGTAAAGTGCGCTACGACAAAATGATGGAAAACGGTCTCGTTAAAAAAGTCAACGAACCCTATCTTGTAGACGCCCTCTCTTTCACTGAGGCTGAATCGCGAATCATCGAGGAGCAGCGCCCCTTCATATCTGGAGAATTCAGCGTAAGCGCTGTGAAACGCACCAAAATATCTGAAATATTCTGGGACGACTCCGCCGACAAATGGTGGCTCGTAAAAGTGGCGTTCATCACTATTGACGAAAAAACTGCCGCTGAAAAGAAAACTTCAACTCTCATACTCACTGCCGCCAACGACCTCAAAGGTGCCTACGACAACTTCATGCAGGGCATGCAGGGCACCATGGGCGACTTCGAGATACAGAGCATCGCCGAGACTCCGCTCATGGATGTGTACAAGGCAAACCTTGAAGGGCGCACAGTAACCCCGGCTGCGGAATGAACGCATCACCCGCACAACGCATAGAAGAGCTGTCACGCCGCCTCACCGGCGGCGTGACTCTTGTGGCGGTGTCGAAATTCCACCCCGTCGAGGCGATACTCAGCGCTTACTCGGCAGGGCAGCGGGTATTCGGCGAAAGCCGGGCCCAGGAACTCGCCGCTAAAGCTCCCGCTCTTCCGCCCGACATCCAATGGCACTTCATAGGTCACCTGCAGACCAACAAGGTCAAGACCGTTGTGCCGATTGCCCACACAATCCAGAGCATCGATTCGCTGCGCCTCCTCAGAGCCGTCGACGCCGAGGCGGCAAGGACGGCACGCACGGTAAACGTGCTTTTGCAGGTTCATGTGGCGGCGGAAGAAACCAAATTCGGCTTCACTCCCGACGAACTCCTCGCCATAGCCCCCGAGGCGGCAGCCATGACAGGCGCGAGAGTCACCGGAATAATGGGCATGGCGTCAAACACCGACAACACCGCCCGCATCGAAGCCGACTTCGACGCAATCCGCGCCTGCTTCGACGCTCTCTCCTCTGGAGCCTTTGCCTCACGCCCCGAGTTTTCCGTCATAAGCATGGGCATGAGCGGCGACTGGCACATTGCTGTCGCCCACGGCAGCAACATGGTGCGCATCGGAAGCGATATATTCGGCGAACGACAATATTTTTAGCCCTCTAAGGCATTTTTCCGAAAAATTGCCTAACTTTACACGCAGATAACATAAATCAATACCAAATACTAATTATGAGTAACCAGTCAAAACAATGGGGCGCGATTATCGTCATGATAGCCCTCTTTGCAATGATTGCCTTCGTGACAAACCTCTGCTCACCCATGGCTGTCATTGTTAAAAATCAGTTCGGAGCATCCAACCTGCAGTCACAGATAGGCAACTACGGCAACTTCATCGCCTACCTCGTAATGGGTATCCCCGCAGGCATGCTCATCAAGAAATTCGGCTACAAGACAACAGCGCTCATGGCTCTTGTCGTGGGCATCGTCGCTATTGTAATCCAGTACATGAGTGGTCTTGAAAGCATGTCCTCATGCGCATTTTGGGTTTATCTTGTGGGCGCTTTCATCGGCGGTCTCTGCATGTGTATGCTCAACACCGTTGTAAACCCCATGCTTAATATCCTCGGAGGCGGCGGCAACAAAGGCAACCAGCTCATCCAGATAGGCGGTGTGTTCAACAGCGCTGCTGCCGTGGCGGTGTACATCATCATGGGCGCGCTCATCGGCGAGGCCACCAAAGCAACCGTCAGCGACGCCACCCCCGCGCTCTTCATCGCACTCGGCATTTTCATCGTGGCGTTCATCGTAATCCTCTTCACAAAAATTGACGAACCCGAACGTGCCGACCTCCGTAAAATCGAACAGCGCGAGCACGCAAAGGTCGCTACTCCCGCACAGGAGAAAAAATACAGCGCATTCTCTTTCCGTCACTTCAAGCTCGGCATCCTCGCCATATTCCTTTATATGGGCATTGAGGTAGGTGTGCCCACCTACATCCTCCAGTACCTCACAGCCGCTACCGACGCCACTACTCCCGGTCTTGCGATGGACGCAAACATCGTCGGTCTCATTGTGGCAGTGTACTGGCTCATGATGCTCATCGGTCGTTTTGTCGGCGGCATGATTGGCGGCAAGGTATCCTCACGTCAGATGATTACAGCCGTGTCGGTGGCAAGCATAGTGCTCATCCTCTTCGGCATGTTCGCTCCCCAGACAATGACTGTCAACATTCCCGGCATTGACTGGGCAGACCTCAAAGTCATCTGGGCTGAAGTGCCTGTAGGCATCTTTGCGTTCATCCTCGTAGGTCTCTGCACCTCTGTGATGTGGGGCGGCATCTTCAACATGGCTGTAGAAGGTCTCGGCAAATACACCGCTATTGCATCCGGCGCATTCATGACAATGGTGTTCGGCTGCGCCGTCATGGTGGCTATACAGGCATGGGTCGCAGACCTCACCGCAAGCTACATGATAAGCTACTTTGTGCCTCTTGCATGTGCCGTCTACATCCTCTTCTACGCCCTCATAGGCTCCAAGAATGTCAACAAGGACATCCCTGTGGCAGGCGTATGATGCAGACAGCGTGATTTTTACAACGCAACGTAGCAATTGATATTTTCGGGAAGCCTCTTGTACTCAAGAGGCTTCCCTCTTTTAGAGTATGTTTACTTTTGGCTTACCGCACATTTGCACATTTTAAGGCTATTGACTACTTTTGCACTGTGAAATCCTTCACTCGCACCAATACTCACTATGGATAAAAAAATAATGGATTCGGCAGCTGACAATATTCGTGTGCTCGTTGCCGCTATGGTTGAAAAAGCCAATTCAGGACACCCCGGCGGAGCCATGGGAGCCGCTGACTTCGTGAACGTGCTTTACTCAAGCTACCTTGTCACAGACCCCGATGACCCCACATGGATTGCCCGCGACAGGTTTTTCCTCGACCCCGGTCACATGTCGCCGATGCTATACAGCGTCCTCGCTCTCTGCGGCTACTACACTCTCGACGAACTGCAGCAGTTCCGCCAGTGGGGCAGCATAACCCCCGGTCATCCCGAGCTTGACCCCGCCCACGGTGTGGAAAACACATCCGGTCCCCTCGGACAGGGTCACACTATGGCTGTCGGTGCGGCGATTGCCGAACGATTCCTCGCAACTCGTTTCGGCGACTGGATTTCACACAAGACATACGCTTTCATATCCGACGGCGGCATTCAGGAAGAAATCAGCCAGGGTGCCGGACGCATTGCAGGCTACCTCGGACTCAGCAACCTCATAATGTTCTTTGACAGCAACAAGGTGCAGCTCTCCACAGATGTCAATGAAGTGGACAACGAGGACTATGCCGCAAAATACCGCGCCTGGCACTGGAACGTCATAGAAATCGACGGATGCGACCCCGTGCAGATTGCCGACGCCCTCGACCGTGCCCGTCAGGAAAAACACAAGCCCACACTCATTATCGGCAACACCGTCATGGGTCGCGGATGTGTCACCCCCGAAGGCGAATGCTTTGAAGGCAAATGCAGCACACACGGACAGCCTCTCAGCAAAAGCGGCGCCGATGTGGCAAAGACTATTGCCAACCTCGGCGGAAACCCCGACAACCCCTGGACAATACGTCCCGAAGTGGCGGAGCTTTACGCCGCACGCCGCGAGGCTCTGAGGCAGATTGTAGCCGACCGCCGCGCCGAAGAGAAGAAATGGGCTGACGAGAACCCCGAAAAAGCTCTTCAGCTCAAAAACTATATAAACGGTGTGCTCCCCGAAATAGACTACCGCGCTATTGTACATAAAGCCGACATTGCCACACGCTCCGCTTCGGCAAACGTGCTCTCGGTGCTCGGAGAGAAAATCGGCAACATGATTGTGTCGTCTGCCGACCTCGCCAACTCCGACAAGACAGAGGCATTCCTCAAAAAAACCGGTGCCCTTGTACCCGGCGACTTCTCCGGAGCATTCCTCCACGCAGGTGTGGCAGAACTTACAATGGCTGCGATAATGAACGGTATAGTGCTCCACGGAGCCATGATGGCGGCATGCGGCACATTCTTCGTGTTCTCCGACTACATGAAGCCCGCAGTGCGCATGGCGGCTCTGATGCAGCTCCCCGTAAAATATGTATGGACTCACGACGCATTCCGTGTAGGCGAGGACGGCCCCACCCACGAGCCGATTGAGCAGGAAGCGCAGATAAGACTCCTCGAGCAGGTGAGAAACCTCTCCGGACAGCGTTCAATGCTGGTGCTCCGCCCCGCCGACAGCGCCGAAACAACCATAGCGTGGGAAATGGCAATGAACAACAGCAGCACACCTACTGCGCTCATACTCACACGTCAGGATGTCCGCGACCTCCCTTCGCCCACCGGCTCGCGCTACGAAGAGGCGCTCGGCACCCGTCGCGGCGGTTATGTGGTGCTTGACTCACCCTCTGCCCATGTTACACTCGTCGGAAACGGCTCGGAAGTGTCGCTGCTGTGCGATGTCGCAACGCTGCTTGAGGCAGAAGGCATTCCCGCCCGCGTTGTGTCAGTGCCCTCGATAGGTCTCTTCCTTGACCAGGACGAAGAGTATCGTCAGAGCGTTATCCCCGCGTCAACTCCGGTATTCGGTCTCACAGCCGGCTTGCCCTCCACACTCCGTGAGGTTGTAGGTTCACGTGCAGAGATTTTCGGTCTCGACCGCTTTGGAGCGAGCGCTCCCTACAAGGTGCTTGACGAAAAATTCGGATTCACCCCCGCCGCAGTGCTTGAAAAGGTGCGCGCCTTTATCGGGGAGTGACAGTAGCCGCCACCGGGTTTGACCGCTCATTAAGGCTATTAAATAAAATTATTAAAAAATATAATGAAAATTAAAGATAAATGTGTACCTTTGTCGCTCATTTATCACAAATACGTTTTAACTAATATTCTTGCTATGATTAAAAGAAGTATCCTTGGTCTGGCATGCGCGATGTTCCTCGGAGTATCAGCATTTGCCCAGAACTCTCAGGAGGTTGTGACAACCCCCGATCCTTCTCAGGGTTATCTCCTCAATCGTTTTGCAGACAACTGGTTTATCACAGGTGAAGGCGGTGCAAGCCTCCTCATGAGCCAGTTCGACCAGCACCGTAAACTTTCTGACCGTTTCGCTCCCGCAGCCTCTGTTTATGTGGGCAAATGGTTCTCTCCCATCATCGGTCTCCGTATCGGTGCCAACTACATGGGCGCAAAGAGCCTCAGCCAGGTTAACGTCTGGACAAACGGCGCTCCCAAAGTAAACGGCTACTACAAACAGTACTTCAACGAATTCGGTGCTGTAGGTGACGTGATGATCAACCTCACCAACTGGTGGTGCGGATACCGTCCCGGCCGTATCTACAACTCTTCTGTTTACTTCGGCGGCGGCGCTTACTGGACAGTGGCTCGCAACGACGCCAAAGGCGGTGACTGGGAAAATGCACACAACTTCAACACTTCACTCCGTGCAGGCTGGATCAACGCTTTCAATGTAAGCAAAAGCGTTCAGCTCTTCCTTGACATCCGTTACAGCACTCTCGACAACCCCCGCGACCGCGTCGAGATTCAGAAGAAAACTTGCGGCGACCTTCAGGCTTATGTAGGTGTTACCTACAACTTCAACAAGCGCACATGGGATGCTCCCGTGGTTCCTGTTTGCCCCGAAGTACCCGACTGCAGCGCTATCGAAGCTCGTCTTCAGGCTGCTAACGCTCGCATCGCCGACCTCGAGCGTCAGCTTCAGGACTGCCTCAACCGTCCCGTTGAGAAAGCTCCCTGCGCTAAGCTCCCCCTTGCTACTATCTACTATCCCATCAACAAGTCAAGCCTCTCTACACGTGAAGTCAATGTACTCCGCGCTGTGGCTTCTGTCATGAAGGAAAGCGGCAAGAACTACACCCTCACCGGCTGGGCTGACAACTACACCGGCACCGAGTCTTTCAACGACCGTCTCCGTCACGCCCGTGTTAACGGCGTTCAGCGTCAGCTCGTTCGTTTCGGTGTTGACGAATCTAAACTCAACGCTACTGTCAACAACGGCAACCTCACCGACCTCGGTGAAAAAGCTGTTCAGCTTGACCGTGCCGTTACTATTGAAGAAGCTGAATAAGCATAACTCAATATAGATACCGGAAAGACCTGTCGCCTGTGGGTGACGGGTCTTTTTTTGCGGGTGTCCGGCATAACCGACGGTTATTTTTACTAATTTTGTGCCCGAATAAATTAATACAGTAATGAAAAGGATTGCAACTAAAATCTTTGCAGTGATTGCGTTGCTTATCGCAACAGCTCCTGTAAACGCCCAGTTTAAAATTTCAAAAGCGGTGAGCGCGGCAGCAAAAAGCGCTCAGGCTCTTACTCTTACCGATGCACAGATGGCGGCTTATGTCAAGGAATCCGTTGACTGGATGGACAAGAACAACCCGGTGCCCGATGAGAACAACCCCTATACAATACGTCTGCGCAAGCTCACGGCAAACCTCAAGGATGCCGACGGCATTCCCTTGAATTTCAAGGTGTACGACGTAATCGATGTCAACGCATTCGCATGTCCCGACGGCAGCGTGCGTGTGTTCTCATCGCTCATGGACATAATGTCTGACGAAGAGCTTCTCGGAGTGATTGGTCACGAAATCGGTCATGTTACAAAGCGCCACAGCAAAAACGCATTCAAGCAGCAGCTTCTCACAGGAGCGCTCAAAGACGCTGTGTCATCTACCGGCGGTGTGGCTGCCCAGCTCACCGAATCGCAGCTCGGCACCCTCGGCGAAAGCCTCATAAACGCCAAGTACTCGCAGAAACAGGAGTCGGAAGCCGACGACAGCGGCTATGACTTCCTTGTCAAGAACGGCATCAACCCCTGGGGCATGGTAATGGCTTTTGAGAAACTTCAGGGTATGGAAGGCGGCACAAAGGCAAGCACCGTAGAAAAAATGTTCAGCTCACACCCCGAAACAGCAAAACGCATCAAGCACATGAGCGAACGTGCCACGAAGGACGGCTATACACGCCCCGAGGCTGAAAAATAAAAAGACAACACCTCTTGCATAACACTTCTCTCCCCGCCGCATAACGCGCGCGGGGAGAGCTTTTTATTATGGCGGGTTAGAAATCAAGGCGCTTGTAGCGGGCTTTGGCAACGGCGCGCGAGCGGAAATTGAAGTGCCACCACTCGCTGCGCAGTGTCATGAACCCGCCGGCGCGCATCACTCTGCGCAGAAGCTGGCGGTTGCGGCGCTCTTCGGTGGTGATTGCTCCCCGGTCCACCAAAGCCTGCTCGTTGTCTATGTTGCTTTCCGGACCGAGGTGGTCAACCGGGGTGCCCATAGGCAGCTCCTTGCCCTCGCTGTCCACAATTGTAATGTCTACAGCCAGCCCGTAGTTGTGCAGCCCACCGCCGCGCGCCGGATTGCTCACATAATTGGATTTGGAGGTACCCTTCACCTTGTCAAACATCCGTTTCTGTACGCTCATGGGTCTTGCCGCGTCGCAAATCTTCAGGCGGTAGCCCGGGTGCTCCTCTTCAAGCTTTTTCCCGGCTTTTTCCAGCCCGGCGGCGGCTTCCGGATGCAGGTAGGCTTTGCGCAGGCTTCCGTACATGTCCTGACCGACAAAGTTGTGTGGCGAGGCGTACATCAGCTCCACCACAATGCCGGGGCTTACAGTGGCGGCGTCTACCATGCCTGCCTCGCGCATGGCGCTGTCGTAGTCTTGTGCGCCGGCTGTAGCGGTCGCTGCCGCCGCTGCTATGAAAAATGCTATGGTTCTGTTCATCTGTCCGGAGATTCTAAGACGCTGCAAAGGTATTAATAACCCCGGTTAATTACAATCGGCATTATGTAGCCCGCTGATATGTGCCGCGAAATTGATAACTTTGTGCCCTATGAAAGATAAATCATCTGCAACGCCATGGATTGTAATGATTATTGTTGCCATGGTGAGTTATGGCGGGGCGCTCGGCATGTTTAACTCGGTGCTTGCGCCTGTATGGGTTCCTGTAGGGTGTGCGGTGGCTCTGTCTGCGGCGCTTATGTTCTGGACTGCGGGTATGTGGCGGCGCTTTACCGGCATTCGTTCCGGTGTGGCAAATGTCGCAGTCGGCATGGTTGTGTCTGTGGGCGTGATGTTTGCCGGAATCACGGGGCTTAATTTCGTCAGGCTGCAAAGCGTCCCTGCCGTGGAGGTCAAGGCGGCTGTGGTGAACGCGTACAGCACCAAGCACTACCATACGAGGCGAGTGCGCAAGAATGTGTATGTCAAGGGGTCGCCGTACTGGCGTTATCATGTCAGGGTGCGTATTCCTGACGGAAGGGAAAAGACCCTTGACATAACTGCGGAGCGTTACAGGCATCTTTCGCGCAGGCGCAGTGTGGCAGTCGATATACGCCACGGTTTTCTTGGCATGGACATAATTTCGCTGAAAAAGAACTGATGAGATAAACAGCGACGCCCGGGCAGATTGTCCGGGCGTCGCTGTTGTTATGTGCGGGTATGTTTTCAGGCAAATTTTGCCCAGTCGGTGTTGCGCATGTCGCCTGTTTCGAGAAATGCTGAGTGGAAAGCAAGCGAAGCGTGGAGCGAGTGGGGGGTCTGTCCGCCTTTGCCCATGCGCAGATAGTCGCGCAGAAGCTCGCGGTACATGGGGTGCGCGCAGTTGTCTATTATTGTTTCGGCGCGCTGTACGGGGTCTTTTCCGCGCAGGTCTGCCACTCCCTGGTCGGTGATGAGGATGTCGACGGAGTGTTCCGAATGGTCTACATGCGATACCATTGGCACTATGTTGCCTATGAGTCCGCCCTTGGTCACCGAGGGGCAGCTGAATATCGACAGGTAGCCGTTGCGGGTGAAGTCGCCGGAACCGCCTATGCCGTTCATCATCTTGGTGCCTACCACATGGGTGGAGTTGATGTTGCCGAAGATGTCTGCTTCAAGGGCGGTGTTCATGGCTATCACGCCGAGGCGGCGTATGATTTCCGGGCTGTTGGATATTTCTGCGGGACGAAGCACTATCTTGTCGCGGAAAAAGTCGATGTTTGAAAGCACTTCCGCTTCTGTTTTGTCGGAGAGTGTGAGCGAGCAAGTGCTGCCGAAGCGGCATCTGCCCATTTTCATCAGTTCGATTACGGCATCCTGCACAACTTCGGTGTACATTTCAAAGGGGGGCAGCTCTTTGGCGTTTCCGAGTCCGAAAAGCACTGCGTTCGCCACATTGCCGACACCGCTCTGTATGGGGAGGAATGAGGAGGGTATGCGTCCGGCTTTGACTTCTGAAAGCAGGAAGTTGCACACATTGGCTCCTATCTGCAGGGTAACATCGTCAAGCTCTGTAAAACCCTTTATGCCGTCGTAGGCGTCGGAGTGTACTATTCCGGCTATTTTGGCGGGGTCAATCTTGACAGTGGGGGTGCCGATACGGTCGCTGGGCTTGTAGATGGGTATTTCCCGACGGTTGGGCGGGTCAAGGGGCATGTAGATGTCATGGAGTCCGTAGAGCCCTTCTGGAAGGGTGTTGTTCAGCTCCAGAAAAATTTTCTTGGCGTATCTGGCGTATGTGGGCACGTTGCCGACGCCTGTGCCGAGCACAACCTCGCCGTTGTCGAAAACCTTCGCAACCTCGATTATCGCGAAGTCGAGGTCACCGTATGTGCCGTAGCGAAATTTCTGTGCGAGTTCGGAGAGATGCAGGTCAAAATAGTGGGCATCGTGCGAGTTGATACGCTTGCGCAGGTCTGGGGTATTCTGATAGGGAGTACGACGGCCAATTGCATTTGCTCTTGCAAGCGCGCCGTCGGCGTGATTGTTCGTGGAAGCGCCGGTAAAGATGTTGACTTTGTAGGGTCTGCCTGCCTCGTGTTCCTTTACCGCTTTTTCGGCTATGGCTTCGGTTATCACCTTGGGCGAGCCCGAGGCTGTGAATCCGGAGAGTCCGAGGTTTGCGTTGTGGGGAATCTGGGCGGCTGCTTCCTTTGCCGAGAGAATTGGAAATGCCATATTTCAGTTATTGTATAATTGGATTCAGAATTTAGGTGTGATAATCTCCGAGTCTATGATAGCCCTGCGCCAGCGTTCGCGGACGGCAGCGGCTGCTTCCTGGCGTTGCTGTTCGGCAATGTCTGCCTCGGACGGGGCTGAGCAGTCGCGGGTAACACGCACGCCTTCTTCGGGCAGAACAGCGGCTCTTGCCTTTTGCACGGGAGCCGGAACTGCGGGAATGTCAATACGGGCAGGTGGCGGGGGAGTGGCGCGTGTTTCGGTCGAAGAGAGGAAGTCGGGCACCACGGGAATGTTGTTTTTCTTTTTAGCACGGTCTTTTGCAGCGGCTATGATTCCGCTGAAAATCATGACTAAAATGGCAACTATTATTTGCTCCATCTGCACTCGTTTCGTAATTTTGTGCAAATTTACATTTTTCCTGAAGTAAAATCAAGGGGTTATGCCCCATAACATAATATTTTATGTCAAAAAACAAGGAAGTGTCCGCGTACGCGGACTCGGCGCGACATCTTTTGATAGAGACTTACGGGTGTCAGATGAATGTGGCTGACAGCGAGGTTGTCGCCGCGGTGATGAAAACTGCAGGCTATGAGCCTGCCGACGACATTGAAAGCGCCGACGCTGTGCTGCTCAACACCTGTTCCATACGCGACAACGCCGAGCAGAAGATTGTGGCGCGGTTGCAGCATCTCAGGGCCATAAAGCGCAAGCGTCCTCTTATTGTGGGTGTCATCGGCTGTATGGCAGAGCGCGTCAAGGACGCTCTTATCAACGAACACGGGGTGGATATTGTTGCCGGTCCCGATTCGTACAACGACCTGCCGGCTCTGTTCGGCGCCGCCGAGGCGGGCGAAAAGGCTATAAACATAGAGCTCAGCACCACGGAGACATATCGCGACGTGATGCCTTTGCGTATAGGCTCTAACCGCATATCGGGCTTTGTGAGCATTATGCGCGGTTGCAACAATTTCTGCTCATACTGCATAGTACCTTACACCAGGGGCCGCGAGCGTTCGCGCGAGGATTCAAGCATTCTCGCGGAGGTGGAAAATCTTAGGGTGCAGGGTTTCCGTGAAGTGACTCTGCTCGGGCAGAATGTCAACTCGTACCGTTACGAAAATCCCGAAACCGGCGAGGTGACCGACTTTACGGCGTTGCTGCTCAAGGTGGCGGATGCCGCCGGCGACATGCGTGTGAGATTTACAACCTCGCACCCTAAGGACATGACCGACGCCACTCTTGAGGCAATAGCGTCGCGCGACAATATCTGCAACCACATCCACCTGCCTGTGCAGAGCGGCAGCAGCGCTGTGCTCAAGGCAATGAACAGAAAGTACACCAGGGAGTGGTATCTCGACCGTATTGCAGCCATAAAGAGGATTATTCCGGGGTGCGGCATTTCGTCTGACCTGTTCACCGGGTTTTCCGGCGAGACAGAGGAGGACTTTCTCCAGACTCTGTCGCTCATGGAGGAGGTTGGCTTTGACTCGTCGTTCATGTTCAAGTACTCGGAGCGTCCCGGCACCCTTGCGTCGCGGTGTATGCCCGACAATGTGCCTGAGGATGTGAAGATAGAGCGGCTTAACCGCATGATAGCCCTTCAGGGCAGGCTGTCGCTTGAGTCAAACCGCCGTGATGTGGGAAAACGGTTTGTAGTGCTTGCCGACGGTATTTCCAAGCGCAGCAGGGAGCAGCTTGTGGGGCGTACCGACACAAACAAGACTGTGGTGTTTGACCGGGCGGGTCACAAGCCGGGCGACTTTGTCACAGTGGTTGTAAAAGACGCGACCGCCGCCACGCTCATAGCCGAAGTGGCTGAGTCATAGCGGCGGCGGTGTGGCGTGTGCTGTGCGGGCTCTGTCTATTCAAGGATTGAGCGGGGCGGTCAGCTGAGGTGGGTGATGTTGCCGCCGGCGTTCACTCTGTAGCGTCCGGATGTGCCGGTGGTGAGGTCGGTTACGGCAAAAACGTAGTCTTCAATGTTGAGGTATTTGCGGGGATTGCCGTTGAAGGCTGCGAGAATAGCCTCGCCGATGTTGTGGTAGCCTGAACCTTGGTACGCGTCTTCGATTCTGTCGTCGAAAAGCAGTTCAATTCTCACGTTGTCGTGCGGGTGGAGTCTGTTGGCGTTCATAGTGTGTGTGTCTTTAGTAGTAGTTTGTTCAGATAAAACACCTGCGGCGGTCGAAAAGTCTGAGACATAGATGTAAAAAAACGGAAACGGCGCCAAAAAATGAAGCCGTTTCCGTGTATTGTGCGCCTGCTGGCGTGGTCTTATTTCTTTAGATTGGCAACTTTGGTGAGCGTGAGTTTGAGCTGCTCGTAGAAGCGTTCCACAGCGGGAATGTGCATCATTTCGCTGGGTGAGTGAACGCCGCGCAGTGTCGGACCGAAAGAAACCATGTCGAGGTGGGGATACTTCTGGAGGAAAAGACCGCATTCAAGCCCGGCGTGTATAGCCTTTATGGCAGGGGTGATGCCGTATAGCTCCTTGTAGGCTTCAGATGCGATTTTCATGATGGGGCTCTGCATGTTGGGCTGCCAGCCGGGGTAGCCTTCGCCGTGGGTCACTTCGGCTCCGGCGAGTGCGAACAGCGCCTCTACCTGATAGGCAATGTCCCATTTGCGTGAGTCGACAGAGCTTCGCTGGCTTGTGGTCACGACAATCTTGTTGTCGGGCTGCATTTTCACCGAAGCGAGGTTGGTGGATGTTTCCACAAGCCCTTCGAGCTCGCGGCTCATGGACACTACTCCGTGGGGTGCGCTGTATATTGCGCGCACAAGGTTGGTGGTAGTGGCTGAGTCAACACAGTATTCGGGAGCCTCTACGGTTTCCATGCCGATTTCAAGGGTGGGTTCGAGTCCGGCATATTCGTTTTCTATAGTGGCGATGTAGTTGTTCAGCGCCACTCTCACTTTCTCTTTGTTGGAGGTGTGCACACCTATTACGGCGTGAGCCGCGCGGGGAATGGCGTTGCGCAGGTTGCCGCCGTCAATCTCGGCAATAGCTATTTCGAAGTCTTTCGACAGGTTGAACAGGAAGCGGGCAAGGAGCTTGTTGGCGTTGGCTCTGCCGAGGTGAATGTCGCCTCCGGAGTGTCCGCCCTGTCCTTTGCTGATGTCTATCTTGAAGTAGGAGAAGTCTTTGGGCGCGAAAGAGCGGTTGTAGGAGAAGGTGCACACGGTGTCAACGCCGCCTGCGCATCCTACAAATATCTCAGCATCGTCTTCCGAGTCGAGGTTCAGCAATATGTCGCCGTTTATCATGCCGTCGCCAATGCCGAAAGCTCCGGTCATGCCGGTTTCCTCATCTACGGTAAACAGCGCTTCAACCGGTCCGTGCACAAGGTCGGGTTCGGTGAGTACGGCGAGCGAAGCCGCCATGCCGATACCGTTGTCGGCTCCGAGAGTGGTGCCTTTCGCCTTTACCCATTCGCCGTCTACTACAGTGGTTATCGGGGTGTTTTCGAAGTCAAAAGACTTGTCGTTGCTTTCGCACACCATGTCCATGTGTCCCTGCAAAATCACGGTAGGAGCGTTTTCGTGTCCCGGAGTGGCGGGGATGCTTATGACAACGTTGCCAACTTTGTCTGTGCGGCTGGCGAGGTTGTGCTTTTTGGCAAAGTCAAGAAGGTAGGCGCGTATTTTCTCCTCTTTTTTCGAGGGTCGCGGCACCTGCGTGATTTCATCGAAAATTTCAAACACGCGTTTGGGTTCAAGTTCCTTTACAGTCATAATTATATAAGGTGTTATAATGGTTATACTGAAGCTGATTGTAAAAATATTGTTAAAAAATAGCTTAAGCGCTGACTAAGTTACAAAATAAAATTGAGTCATGGCAAAAAATTAGTATTCGTTTCATATATTTGCAATCGCAAATCAGCATTCACGCAATGACAACAGTGATAACAGCTATGGTTCTTGTTGCCGCTGCTCTGCTTCTTTTAGGTGTCAGAGCGCTGTTTGTCAGGGGCGGCAGGTTTCCTTCCGGTCATGTTTCGGACATACCGGCTCTGCGCTCCAGAGGAATAGACTGTACGCGAAAGCTCAAATAGATTATTAGAATAACAAACATACTGACAATCCACATGAAAAAACCAGCATTATCATTAGTGCTTCTCCTCGGCATTGCAGCCGCATCCTGTTCAAACGGCAATTCCGGTGCCGGCACGGCTCCGGCGGCAGATGCCAACAATGTCGCTTCGGCTTCGGCTACTCTCAATATCCGCTATATAGACCTTGACTCTGTGGGCACACACTATAATCTTGCAAAAGATTTCCGTGAAATGACGCTCCGCGCCGTAAGCAAGATTGAAAACGCGCAGCAGAGCAAAGCGGCAGAGATACAGCGCTTCGGTCAGCAGATTGAGGACAAGATGAAGAACAACGGCTACCTTTCGCAGGCAACCTACGAGGCTGATGTGGCAAAATTCAACAAGATGCAGCAGGACGCCCAGTCGTATCTTGCCAACCTTCAGCGCAACAGCGAGCAGGAGCTTGCCGCCCAGCAGCAGCAGCTCAACGATTCAATCGAGTCGTTCATCACTTCCTACAACGCGCAGAAGGGCTATGACGCAATCCTTTACAAAGCGGCAGGCGCTTACTTCAATCCGGCTCTGGACATTACCCAGGAGGTGATTGACGGGCTCAACGCTCGCTACAACAAGGTTGCAGACGACAAGTAATAAAATTTCTCATAAATTCGTGGGCGGCAAAACAACGCGTACAAGCGTGGATTTGCCGCTTTTTTTATACATTCGGACATGGGAGACAGCAAGCTCACTATTGTAATTCCGGTTAAAAACCGGGCAGAGATATTTGAACGTACGCTGAGGTCGGTGGCGGCTCAGAAACTCAGACCGCTGAAGGTGGTGATTGTAGACAACGGCTCGACCGACTCTACGGCTGAAACCGCCCGCAAGTGGTGCGACGCTGTTGCGGCAACCGGTATAGACGCGCTGCTGCTCGGCGAGGACAGCCCCGGTGTGTGCGCTGCCCGCAACCGCGGGCTGGCGGCTGTGACCACCCCCTATGTCATGTTTTTCGACTCTGATGACGAAATGCTGCCCGGACACACGCAGAGGATTGCAGATTTCTTTGAGGCTAATCCGGGTGTGGACCTCCTGGGCTTTGATGCCGTGGAGATGGATTCTGACGGCTGGACTGAGCCGAGGGTGGTGACCGACAGCAATGTCATGCGCGGTCACATTCTCCATTGTTCATTTGCCACGCAGCGCTACGCCGCCGCCACGGAGCTTGTGCGCGCTGCCGGAGGGTGGAACGAGGAGCTGCCGGTATGGAACGATTTTGAATTTGGAGTGAGGTTGCTGCTGCACTCCGGGTCGACGGCGTTTGTGCATGGCGACCCCGGGGTGGTGATACACCGTTCGGACAACTCTATAAGTTCGGTGGGTTTTGCCGCCGGCGCTACGGCTATGGAGCGCGCCATAGAGGCTGCCGAGGCTTCGCTGGCGGCAGCCGGCAGATGTGCCGACCTTGAATGGACCGATGCCAGACGCATGGTTCTGGGTGCGCTTGCCCGCCGGGAGGGCAATGCGGAGGATGCACGGCGCATAGAATCCAAGGCGCTTGCCCGTGCCAAGACCCTCAAAAAAAAGCTCACGCTGCGCCTTGTGGGTGCGAGCGTGAGGCTTACCGGTCACGGCGGATGTGCTATTGCCGCCGCTATGCTGTGTCCTGAAAAAGGCTCAGGGGAGTGTCACTGAGAAATGAGGGTTGGGTGTGTGCTGCGAGCGGGCGATAGCCACGAGTTCGGCAACCTTTTCGGGGTGTGAGGCTGCAATGTTGTTGTCTTCGTGGATATCTTCGGCAAGGTTGTAGAGTTCCGGCTTGCCGCGCTTTACAATCAGTTTCCAGTCGCCCTGACGCACTGCCATCTGGTCGGTTTCGTTGAATTCCCAAAACAGGAAGTCGTGGCGCCTGAGGTCGCCTTTGCCGGTGAGTATGGGGGCGAAAGAAATGCCGTCGAAGTAGTCCACAGCCTTTTTCTTGTTGGCATATTTTTTCATGTCGGTGCCTAATATCTCGCACACAGTGGGCATCACGTCGTAGAAAACAATCTGGCTGTCGTTTTCGCCCGGGGTTTTGATTTTGTCGCCCCAGCGCACAATGAACGGCACTCTTATGCCGCCTTCATGGCATGAGCGCTTGAGCCCTTTGAGCTTGCCGTCGCGACCGAAGAATGTCGGGTCGGCTCCACCCTCTTCGTGAGGGCCGTTGTCGCTGGTAAATACCACTATGGTGTTGTCGGCAAGCCCTTTTTCATCGAGCTTCGCCATTATTTCGCCTACATAAGCGTCAAGGCGCGATATCATTGCGGCAAACTGTGCATGGGTGTGTACGGAAGGATTGTAACGCGAACCCTCCTGTCCGCCCCATGTGCGGTCGTTGAAAAATTTGCGTTTGTAGCCGGCAAGCAGCGAGTCGTTGGGCTGGGCAAGCTCGGCGTGGGGCAGTGTATATGTCAGAAGACCGAAAAACGGCTGGTCGGCGCTCTGGCGGTCAAGCCATTGCATAGCCTGTTCGTGAATCATGTCGGCTGAGTACTGTGTGCGTTTGAAATAGTCGTCGCCAAACATGGGGTATTTTATGTTTTCGTCCATAACCACGCGCACAACGGCTGTGTCGCCTGCCGACTTGCTGTAGCGGTTGAGGAAGTTGGGGTAGTACAGATGAGCCTGGAACTGACATATATAGCCGTAAAACTCGTCTACGCCACGTTTGTCGGGGGTAGACACTGAGCCTTCGTAGCCTCCAGCCCATTTTCCGAACATGCCTGTTGTGTAGCCGTTGTCCTTCATTATTTCCGGCAGTATCACATGGTCGGGGTCGTATGGATGCTGACCCACTACCGCAAAGTCAATGTTGTTGCCGTACATCACGGTGTCTTTGGGGCTCCAGTACTCTTTGTTGCCGCGCACTTCGCAGTGTCCGCTGTGCTGTCCGGTCATGAGCGAGGCTCTTGAGGGGGCGCTCACGGGGCTTCCGGCGTATGCCTGGGTGAAGCGAATGCCCTGGCGAGCAAGAGAGTCGATGTTGGGAGTCGAGATGTATTTCTGTCCGTAGCATCCGAGGTCGCCGTAGCCCATGTCGTCACACATTATATATAGGATATTCGGGCGGGTCTGCGGCTGTTTGGCTTTTTTTGCGGCAGAAGCCGGAAGTGCATTGAGTGCAATGGCGGCAGCTGCGCCTCCATAAAGCAATCGTGATGAAATAATGTTCATTTTAGAAATAAGGAGTTTTGGTGTTGAATATCTGCAAAGATAGCAAAAATATATTTACACGCGCTACGGGAGCTGCAACACAGGCACTGCCGAGATTTTAACACTTGGAGCCGCAGATTTTAACAAATGGAAGAATTGCGGCGGTCAAATAGCTGGAGTATAAGTGGTTGCGATTTTAACATTTACGAGTGTGAAAATTAAGACAACATCCGCCATTTTCGCGTCGTAACTTTGCGCTCACACAAACAATTTAAAAACACACAAACATGAGAAAGAAAAAACAAATCACCCTCCGCATTGAATGGATTGAAACCATAGCCACCCTCATCACATCGCTGCAGCTCGATGTAATGAATGCCGTAATCGCCTATCTGACAGACGGTACCGTAACAAAGTTTAACAACATTGACGCAGCCGAGATGTTTATGGACATCAAAAAAGATATTGACGCCCGCGCCGAGGAGCGCAGCCGCAAGGCTGCCGAGCGCCGCGCCAAAAAAGCTCCTGTGCCCGGCTACCTGCCTGAGAAAGCGCCCGAAAACCTCGAAGAGCTTGTGCAGGCTAATGAAGTTGTTGCAACGGTTGTAAACAACTCCTCCGTGAAAAATCTGAGGATGTACCACAAACCGCTGCTCATGGAGCTTGCCTTGCAGGTAGCCGCTTGGTGGCGCGAGCATCCCTCCGAGGAACTGCCCACCCCGGCACGGCTTCAGGCAGAAATCTACCGTCGTTTCAGCGCCGTGGCGCGCGAACTTGCTACAGGCACTGTTGTCACCCGCGAGAAATGGGTGGCATACCTTGCTCCGTTTGCCGCGAAGAAAAAACGCAATCTCAGGGCATGACCGTTAAAAGAGCAGACCAACATACTCTAAAATTGTTATATTTGCAGCAAATATACTGTTATGAAACAAAAAATTCTGTGGCTATTTGCTGTGGCGATTATGGCGGTGGTGTCGTCATGCTCGCGTAGCGGAGAGATTTTGTCGACTGTGCCGGCAGACAGCCGGGGTGTCGCCGTAGTAAATGTGGACTCGCTGCTTGGCGGCATGGGCTGTTCAGTGGCTGACGGAAAGGTAGAATTGCCTCAGGGTGTGCGGCTGAGAAACGGTCTGAGGACTAAGCTGAAACTGTTTGCGTCACTCGGTCAGGCTGCCGACATGACTCGGGTGGTAATTGCCGCTACGGCACAGAATGACATGTATGCGACCTTCAGGGTTCATGACCGACAGGCTACGGAGTCTGCCCTGTTGGCTTACGGCATGGCGAAGTCCGAATCTAAAGACGGCTTCGAAGTGTATGCCGGCAAAGGACTATGCTGTTATTTAGACGAAAATCAGTGCTGGCTCACAGGTGAGGATGATGCAATCTCGCCCAAAGAACTTCTTGCTGATGCACGCAAAGGCAGTGTGCGCAGCAGTTTTGGAGCTGTGGCGGAGTTTCTTGACGGCAACGGGCTGTTGAGCGTGGCTGCGCCGGTGTCGGGCATCGGTGTTCAGTCTGCCGCCGATGAATGGATATGTGTGGACGCACGTCAGTCGGGCAAAGCTCTTTTGCTGCATACAAAGCGCATGACCTCAGATGGCGAGGTGGTGCGCAACAGAGCCTTGCGCGCGTTGAATCCGTCGGTTTTGCGCTTGCTTCCGGCAAACACGCCGCTGCTCGCGGCTGTTGGGCTTAACGGCAATCTTGACTGGAGCGGTCTTGTGGCTGCGGGCGGTCTGGCAGGTGGATTCCAGACCATGGGCATGATAGAGAGCATTGTGCCGTTTCTTGAAAAAACGGAAGGTACGGTGGCGTTTGCGGCTCAGCCTCGTGATGCCGGTGCGTGGAGCGACTTGGGTTTCTCCGGCTGGAATTTTGTCTTTGTAGCCCAGATGCCCGAGGCAGATGCCTTGAAGGCGGTGGAGGCTCTGCGGGCTTATCTTGCCCGCATGATGTTTTCAATAGCGCCTTTGTCAAAAGGCTTTTCGGTGAATCAGAACGGGTTGCAGCTCAATGTTTTCGCGCGCGGCGATATGCTGTGTGTTGTAAACGGCAATCCGCAAGGCGGTTTTGCCGGCGGTTTTTCGCCGGAGAGTGTCGGCGTGGTAAGACTTAGCGTGCCCGAAGATATGCTCATACAGCGCAGCGCATTGGAGGTTGTTGCAGATGTCAGCTACACCGGCGTTGAGGTGAGTCTTTCCCTGCCGCAGTATGATTGTCCGTTTTTACAGGCCCTGCTTAGCGAATTGTCATTATGAAAGGTATTGGAACCATAGCGCTCCGGGAGGTGCTGCCGTCGGTGTTTGCCGGCATGGAGCAGGAAACAACGGTTGCGCAGTCGCAGGTGTGGCTGCGAAATCTGGAGCTGACACGCGGATGTCGAGTGCTGGTGTCGGCTGAAAGCGGCACCGGCAAGTCGTCGCTTGTAAGTTTTCTTTATGGGCGGCGCTCTGACTATATGGGCGCAATACATTTTGACGGTCGCGACGTGCGGAGCTTTTCTGTGGGGGAGTGGTGCTCTCTGCGGACATTCTCGCTGGCTCTGCTGCCGCAGGAACTGTCGCTGTTTCCGGAGCTGACCGCCATGGAAAATGTGGTTATAAAGAACCGTCTCACCAGCCATAGGTCTGCCTCGTGGATAGCCGGAGCCTTCGAGGCTCTTGGCATAGCCGACAAGGCGCATGTGGCAGCCGGAAGAATGTCGGTGGGGCAACAGCAGAGGGTGGCGATAATAAGGGCATTGTGCCAGCCTTTTGACTTTCTGCTCTTTGACGAGCCGGTGAGTCATCTTGACAGCCGCAACAACTCTGTGGTGGCGGAGCTTGTCGAGCGCGAGGCAACCGCATGTGGAGCCGGTGTTATTGTCACTTCGGTAGGCAATCACCTTGACATGGACTATAATCAGATTATAAAGCTATGAGTAGGGATATGGTATGGCGTCTGCTGAGACGCAACATAAGTGTGTGGCAGACCGCCGGCTATGCTCTGGCAAATTTCGTTGGGCTGTCTATTGTGTTGTGCGCTTTGAAGTTTTATTGCGATGTCCGCTCCGGAGAGCAGGGTGAGGACCCGTATGTTACCCGCGACTATATAGTTATTTCAAAAAAGGTGTCCGGCATAGGAGGGCTACTCGGAGCCGACAACGGCTTCTCCCCGGACGAGATTTCGGAAATAGCCGGGCAGCCGTGGTCGCGGCGTGTGGGCGAGTTTACATCCGCCGATTTCAATGTCAGCGCGTCGCTTGACATGGGTGGCAGGGGCATGTCCACTTCGCTGTTTCTCGAATCGGTGCCGGACGAGTTTTTTGAAATCACCCCCTCCGGTTGGTCTTTTGACCCTGAATCTGACAACGCCGTGCCCATAATAATAAGCAAGGATTACCTTACTCTGTACAATTACGGCTATGCCGCTTCGGCAGGGGTTCCGCAGATAAGCGAGGGTGTTGTGGGCATGGTGCCGATACGCCTGTCGGTGAGCGGCAACGGAAAACAGAAATGGCTCAAGGCAAGGGTTGTGGGATTTTCGTCGCGGCTCAATACAATTGCTGTGCCTGACCGGTTCATGGACTGGGCAAACTCTCAATTCGGCGA
The DNA here is from genome assembly GCA_003762715.1 of Muribaculaceae bacterium Isolate-104 (HZI). Taxonomy (GTDB): domain Bacteria; phylum Bacteroidota; class Bacteroidia; order Bacteroidales; family Muribaculaceae; genus Paramuribaculum. The sequence continues at coordinate 25,371 of RIBJ01000032.1, forward strand.
GGGAAAACCCATGAATCCGGGGCGGCTGATTATAGAGACAGTGTCGCCCGGAAATCCCAAGATTGAGGATTTTCTGAAATCGCACGGTTATGAGGCGGCGGGCGACAAAGGCGCTTCGGGCAAGGCAGCCTACTTTCTGTCGGTGTCCACCGCCGTTGTGGCAGGTATAGGCGCGGTGATATGTCTGCTCGCATTCGGCATACTGATGCTGAGTGTGTGGCTTCTGCTTCAGAAAAACCGCGACAAGCTGCACAGCCTCATGCTGCTGGGCTATACTCCCGCCTCTGTCAGCCGCTATTATTTCATAATTGTCGGTGCGGTCAACTTTGTGGTGCTTGTCGGCGCCGTGCTGGTGATGCTGTCGGTGTCGGTTCTGTGGCGGGCGCCGCTTGACGCTCTCGGCATGTCCGGAGCCTCTCCGCTGGCGGCAATAGGTACCGGCGTTGCTGTAATGGTTGCTGTAACGGCGATAAATTTTGTCGCCATCACCTCAAAGGTCAAGGGGAGCTTTGCCGGTTAGCCTACCGGCTGCAGCCCTGATTCTGCCGCTTTCTCTATGACAAATTTCAACGCGGCTTCACGCTCGTTGGGTATTATGCCGTCAAGAATGGCTTCCTTCACCGCCGCTTTGAGCATACCTACCTCGCGTGTGGGTTCAAGACCGAACATCTCCATGATTTCCTGACCGTTTACCGGGGGCTGGAAGTTGCGTATATGGTCACGCTCCTCCAGCTCGGTCATTTTTTCGCGCACATGGGCGAAGTTTTCCAGATGTCGCTTTACCTTCTCGGTGTTTTTTGAGGTGATGTCCGCCTCGCAAAGTGTCATGAGCGAATTGATGTCGTCGCCGGCATCGCTTATCAGTCGTCTTACGGCGCTGTCGGTAACTTCATCTTCCACAAGAGCTATGGGGCGCATGTGCAGGTCCACCATCTTTGCCACGAACTTCATTTTGTCGTTCATAGGCAGTTTCATCGCCCGGAATATGCGCGGTACCATTTTGCCGCCGACAAAATTGTGGTTGTGAAATGTCCAGCCGATGCTGTCATCCCAGCGTTTTGTCACCGGTTTGGCTATGTCATGGAGCAGCGCTGCCCACCGTAGCCACACGTCATCGCTTTTGGCTGCAACTTTGTCAAGCACTTCGAGGGTGTGCTGGAAGTTGTCTTTGTGTCCCCTGCCTTTTACTACCTCTACTCCGCGCATGGCGGCGAGCTCGGGAAATATCAGTTTCAGCAGACCGCAGTCGGCAAGCAGTCTCCATCCGGTGGAGGGGGTTGCCGATTTCATAATTTTTGTCAGTTCGTCGGCAATGCGCTCGCGCGATATTATGGATATGCGCTCAGCGTTGCGGCGTATGGCTTCGAATGTGTCGGGAAATATCTTAAAGTCAAGCTGTGTGGCGAATCGTATGGCGCGCATCATTCTCAGCGGATCGTCGCTGAATGTGACGTCGGGGTCGAGCGGAGTGCGTATGATGCCGGCTTTCATGTCGGCAATGCCGCCGAAAAGGTCGGTAAGCTCGCCGAAATGAGAGTGGTTTACCCGCACAGCCAGAGCGTTGATTGTAAAATCGCGGCGCGACAAATCCTCTTCAAGCGTGCCGTCTTCTACAATCGGCTTGCGGCTGTCGCGCGAGTACGACTCCTTGCGCGCGCCCACAAATTCCAGCTCGGTGGCGCCGCGTTTCACCTGCGCCGTGCCGAAGTTTCTGAACACGTTCAGGCTGGTGCCTTTGCCCAGGGTGGCGGCGACAGCTTCGGCAACCTCGATGCCGGAACCGATTGTCACAAAATCTATGTCCTTGGAGTGCCTGCCGAGAAAAATGTCGCGCACATAGCCTCCGACAGCGTAGCATTCGCGCCCGATGCTGTCGGCAGCCGCGCCTACGAGCCTCACTTCCGGGGTGTCTATCGCGTCTACTTTCATTTGCTCAAACTTATAATCTGTTCGGGGGCGTTGGTGATGCACTCCATGCCTGAGGCGGTGACAACGTATGTGTTTTCAATGCCCACAGCCCCCACGCCCGGTATTACGAACTTAGGCTCCAAGGCTATTGTGTTGTTTTCAGCGAGAATGTCTCGGCTGCGGGGTGCGATTACTGGCATTTCGTTGATTTCAATGCCAACGCCGTGACCCACAAAGCCGGCTTTCTGACGGTGTCCCATGAAGTATTTGTCCAGCCCTGCCTCCTCGGCTTTCTTTTCGGCTATGGCGTAAAGGGTTTTCGCCTCTGTGCCGGGAGTGCCTGCCGCAGCTATCGCCTTGCATATTTCAATAGAGCATGTGTGGGCTTTTGCGGCGAGGCTGTCGGTGTCTGTAGCGGCAAAGGTCCTGGTCATGTCGGTCATGTAGCCGGTGAAGTTGCCGTTCACATCCACCATGACAGTGTCACCCGGTTTTATCAGGCTTCCGTTGCACCCTACCGGCAGCGACGGGTCCATCCCGCCTCCTCCCATGGCAAAGTCGTAGGGGGTAGGGGTGTCGGCATTGTCACCTGTCAGGATGTTGCCCATATACAGCTCCATCGAGTCGCCGCTGATGCGGAACTGACCGAGACACCCTTCGAGGCGGCTTGCGCGCTCTATCTCAACCTGCAGTTCAAGGTCGGTCATGCCGGCGCGGTACAGGCGGGGGATGAGGCGGTACACACGCACCTGCTTCAGCCCCGAAGTCTTCATTTTTTCAATTTCGAAGGCTGTCTTTACCGAACGGAGTTTTCTAAGCAGCGGAGTGGCGTTGACAATTTCGGTTCCCGGAAACACGGCGCTGATTCTGCTTACATCGCTCCAGCTTGTCACATCCAGCTCGAGCGCGAGTGTCTGAGGCTGGTTCAACCCGATGCTCTGGGCAATCTGTTCCGGCTTGCGTATATACACTGTGCCGTCACCTTCCAGACCTACCGGACGCCTGACAAAAAATATTTCGGGACCGGCTGCCGGTATATAAATGTATCCGGCGAAGACTCTGCCGGTGAGGTAGTATATGTTGGCGTTGTCACTGACAAGCAGTGCGTCGGCATCAGAGCCGCATAGTGCGTCGCGCAGGCGCGACATCCGGAGGGAGTATTCATCTTCCGGCAGAAGTATGAGGGGTGTCATTGGTCGTTTTTTCTTTTAGTGTCGGTGTTATTCAAGCAGCATTTGCGCAAGCTGTCCGAAGGAGTCTGCGCTGAACTCGGCATCGGGAGCGTCGCCGAATCCGTACCGTGCCAGCAGCATGGGTATTCCTGCGGAGTGTGCGCTGCGGCAGTCGCCTTCGGTGTCGCCGATGTACAGCGGGGCGGTCAGGTTGTGCCGCTGCATGAGCAGCCGTATGTTATGGTCTTTTTGCTGTAGGTTCACTCCGTAGGATATGGTGTCGGTGAAGTGCTCTCCGAGACCGGTGTACGCAAGGAAGTTGGGCAGCCCGAGCGCACTGCAGTTGCTGAGCATGAAAAGGCGGTAGCGTGAGGCGAGCCGGGGAATCTGTTCTTTTACTCCCGGATACAGCGTGCCGCCGAGTGAAATCATCAGCCTGTCCTCGTTTTCGGCGAGTCTCTTCAGAAACCCGTCGGCTCCGGCGGGGTCACCTACAAGGCTGCGGTATATTTCGTTTATGGGCATGCCCATGCACTCTATCAGCTGTTCGCGGGTCACTGCGCCTGTGGGCATGCCGAATTCGGCGAATGTCGCGTCCCAGACGGCTACATAGCTGTCTACGGCATCCCAAAGGGTGCCGTCCATGTCAAATATCAGTGAGTCGAACTGTGTCATGGCAATTTTGTGTCAGCGGGTATAATGCCTATTTGCTCGATGCCTCTGACTGTGTCGGCGCGCATTACATGGCGCAGGCAGAGTCTGTGACCCGGCTTGGGCGCGAATGGCATCGGCGCGGCGGTCTGGTATGAGTTTCCCACTCCGGTGCCGTGCCAGCGTCCGTACACGTCGCATAGCTCTATGTTGACTGTGTCGCGGCGGGTGGAGTCGGATATTTCTATCCACAGATTGTGGTAGGGGTAGGAGTTGTTGTGGCGCAGTGCTATCATCATCGGAGTCCGCACGCAACTGTCGGCGGTGAAAGAGATAGTGTCGCCGTAAGCCCAGCCCTCTTCCGGCACGTTGTCAAAGCCGCTGTAGCTGCCGCGAAGCTCGCACGAGGCGAGTGCGGTGAGCAGCACGTACAGGCACAGTGCCTTAATTGCCATTGTCGCCGTTCTGGTTTAGCATTCTCTTGGACGGAGACATGGCGGGCGCTACATCCTGCCGGGCGTTTCTGCCTTCGCCGGGCGCGGTGTTGTCGGGTTTGTCACCCGGTTTGAGGCGCCGGTTGCGGTCCTTGCGCTGTTGGCGGTCGTGCCGGCGGTTTTCGCCCTGAGGTTTCTGAGGCTGCTGCTCTTTTCCGGGCTGCTGTTGCTCCTGAGCGCCTTGCCTGTTGCCGGAGTTGCCGTTGCCATGACCCTTGGGTTTCTTTTTCTTCTTTTTCTTGTCGAAACGGGTGATGTCCTGACCGAGAATGTCGTTGTAGGTTTTCTTGTCCTGCGGTTTCTCCTGACCTTCGCGCATGAGCGAGAGCGGTTTTTCTCCGCGCTTGTTCAGTGCAATGACCTCGAATGCTCTGTCGGCATCGATGGTTACGAGGTTTGCAGCGATGTTTTTGTCAGTGGAGTAGGTTATCTCGCGTTTGAACACATCGTATTTGAAGTGGTAGTATGTGGCGTCGGCGGTTTCGAGTCTGATTTCTTTGGAGGGCATTCTCTTGACGCTCTCGACGTAGGTGTCTACCTCGAAGTTTATGCAGCATTTGAGCTTGGCGCACTGTCCGGCGAGCTTCTGGGGGTTGAGCGAAATGTCCTGAAACCGTGCGGCGGCTGTGCCTACAGACACGAAGTTGGTCATCCAGCTTGCGCAGCACAGCGGACGCCCGCAGGGACCTATGCCCCCGATGCGTCCCGCTTCCTGACGCGCTCCGATCTGTTTCATTTCGATGCGCACCTTGAATGTCTCGGCGAGCACTTTTATGAGCTGGCGGAAGTCGACGCGTTCGTCGGCGATATAGTAGAATATGGCTTTGTTGCCGTCGCCTTGGTACTCCACGTCTCCGATTTTCATGTTGAGGTGGAGGTCCTCGGCTATTTTGCGAGCCCGTATCATAGTGTCGTTCTCGCGAGACTTGGCTTCATTGTACTTGTCAATGTCGCCGGGCTTGGCTTTGCGGAACACTCGTTTGAGTTCGGTGCCTTGTTTCACGCCCGCTTTTTTCATTTGCAGGGCTACAAGCTGACCGGTGAGGGTCACCTGTCCTATGTCATGTCCGGGTGAAGCCTCTACAGCTACCATGTCGCCTATCGCCAGGTCCAGACCTATGGTGTTGCGGAAAAATCCCTTGCGGGTGTTTTTGAACTGCACCTCCACCAGGTCGCTGTGGGCTTTGCCTCCCGGCACATCGGCGAGCCAGTCGAAGCAATGCAGCTTTCCTCGGGGAGCCTCACAGGCTCCGCCGCAGCGTCCGCAGCATTTTTTTTCCGGAGCCTGTTCGCTTTGTGAATCCTTGTTCATTGCGCTTCGGGTTTATTTATTTCGCGAAGCTGACCGAACGTGTTTCGCGGATAACGGTTATTTTGACCTGTCCGGGATATGTCATTTCGTCCTGGATTCTCTTGGCGATTTCAGCCGACAGTTTTTCTGTTTCTATGTCATCGATTTTGTCGGCACCAACTATCACGCGGAGTTCGCGGCCTGCCTGTATGGCGTATGTCTTTATCACGCCGGGGTAGGAGAGTGCGAGCTGCTCAAGGTCGTTGAGGCGTTTGATGTAGGCTTCGACAATTTCGCGTCTTGCGCCGGGTCTCGCGCCTGAGATGGCGTCGCACACCTGTACTATCGGGGCAAGCAGGCTTGTCTGTTCTATTTCGTCGTGGTGGGCGCCGATGGCGTTGCATATCTCGGGTTTCTCCTTGTACTTTTCGGCGAGTTTCATGCCGAGCAGTGCGTGAGGGAGTTCGGGCTCCTCGTCGGGCACTTTGCCTATGTCGTGAAGCAGACCTGCGCGGCGAGCTTTCTTGGGGTTAAGCCCGAGTTCGCTTGCCATGACGGCGCAGAGGTTGGCGGTTTCGCGAGAGTGCTGGAGCAGGTTCTGACCGTAGCTTGAGCGGTATTTCATTTTGCCGACGAGGCGTATGAGGTCGGGGTGGAGTCCGTGTATGCCGAGGTCAATAGCGGTGCGTTTGCCGGTTTCGATGATTTCCTCTTCAATCTGCTTGCGCACTTTGGCAACGACTTCTTCTATTCGGGCGGGGTGTATGCGGCCGTCTGCCACGAGCTGGTGTAGCGCGAGGCGAGCTATTTCGCGGCGCACGGGGTCGAATCCGGAGAGCACTATCGCCTCGGGGGTGTCGTCGACAATGATTTCTATGCCGGTGGCTGCTTCGAGAGCGCGGATGTTGCGGCCTTCGCGCCCGATGATGCGGCCTTTTATCTCGTCGGAGTCGATGTGGAATACTGTCACGGAGTTTTCAATGGCAGTTTCGGTAGCCACGCGCTGTATGCTCTGCACCACGATGCGTTTCGCTTCCTTGTTGGCGGTCATCTTGGCATCGTCCATGATGTCGTTGATGTAGCTTGCGGCGGCTGTCTTGGCTTCGTCCTTGAGCGATTCGATGAGTTTTTCTTTAGCTTCCTCGCTGGAGAGGCCGCTGACATGCTCAAGCTCTTCCTGAGCTTTGCGTCTGAGGGCGTCGAGCTCGGCTTTCTTCGCCTCTACACCGGCAAACTGTTCGTCAAGCCGTGCTTTTGTCTGCTCGATGCTGTTGCGTTCGCGCTGGTTGTCGCTCTGCTGCTGGTTGAGCTGAATTTCGCGCTGCTTTATTTTGCTTTCGGCGCTCTGAACCTTGGCGAGGCGCTGGTTTGCCGCTTTTTCTGCTTCGGCTTTTATGCGTATTTCCTCTTCGCGTGCTTCAAGCAGTTTGTTTTTCTTGATTACTTCCGCTTCTTTGCCGGCTTCGGCAATAATGGTTTTCGCGCGGCTTTGCGCGAGGTTTCTCTGAACCACTATGGCGGCGGCAGCTCCTGCCACAAGGGCTATTATAGCTGTAATTATCAGGTAAACAATGGTTTCCATCTATGGATACTGTATTTATGGTTATAAAAAAACTGCATCAATTTGTGCTCGGCGTAGCCGAAACACTCATTGTGCAGGATTGACGGTTTCACATTTTGTACTGTCGGTGTCAACCGGGTTGTCATCGTCCGTTCTCTTTGCCGGCGTCGGCTGCCGGGTCAAGAAGCAGGGAGTCTATTGTTGCCTCGAGGCGGTCAAGCACTTCTTCGGCTCGTTCTGCCTGCGCTCTGAGGCTCAGGTAGCTTTTAGCGAAGAGGAGTGTTACCATTGCAAGCACTTCTGCCGGCGTTTTGTCGGCGAATCTGCTTCTCCAGGAGCTCCAGGCGTCGTTGATGCCTTTTGCCGCTTCTCTAAGCAGCTGTTCCTCTTCCGGCTTAACGGTGAGGCTCAGGGCAACATCGGCTATGCGTAGGGTTATGTCAATTTTATTTTTCATCGCATCATTCTCCTATGTCGGCGATGCATCGGTCGATTTCCCGCACCAATTCGGCAAGCATTGCGCGGCTTGAAGCTATGTCATCGCGGTTCGGAACCACCGAATGGGATACGGTGAGAAATTCCACCTCAGTGCGGAGTCTTGCAATCTCCGCGTTCTGTTGTTTTTCCTTGGCGACAAGGTCTTCAATGCGTTGTGTGTCGGCTCGCCTGGTCTCTAAGAATTTTGAGTGAAGTGAGACAAGTAGTTGCGCCTTGCTCTCAATTCTGTCGAGTCTTTGCCTGAGTTTGCCGACCATACTTGTTCCAAATTTTTACAAAAGTAGTGATTTAATTTTGAAATGTGGAAGTGCAATTAAGTGATTTTGTGTTAAAAGTGAATGCCGGAGGGTCCGGATTTGACCCTGCGCGCGGTGCAATGTGCTGACAAGTAGGTGGTTGTGTGCCTGAGCCAAAAGGGATGGGGTCAGAGAACGGGGCTTAGCAGGCGCAGGATGCTTTCGAAAATGCGGTGGACGAGAGGGCGTTTGCGCCAGTGGGCGAGTTTTATGCGTACGGAGTGGCGCATGTCTTCGGCGAAGCGGTGTTTCATCTGCGCGTTGACTTCGCGGGAGTATATGAACATGTTTGCCTCGAAGTTGTGCTCAAAGCTGCGGAAATCGATGTTTGCGCTGCCGATAGAGCAGAAGTCGTCGTCGATAACCACGGTTTTGCTGTGCAGCATGCCTGCTTCGTACAGATATATTTTGATGCCTGCCCTGAGACATTCGTTTATGTAGCTTCGGGAGGCGTAAGTGAGTATGAACGAGTCGCTTTTGCGTGGTATCATCACTCGTACGTCGACGCGGCTCAACGCGGTTGCCTGTAGGGTTTTGAGCAGGCTTTCGGTGGGCAGGAAGTAGGGGGTCTGTATTAGCACGCGTTTTTTTGCGTTGCCTATGGCTTTGAGCAGCATGAGGGCGATGTTGCTCCATTCGCTTGTGGGTCCGCAGGTGAGCATGTGCATTCCTGCGGTTCCTGCGGTGTCTGCCGGCACTGTCTCTTCAAGGAGTTCGCGCCCCATGAAGCGCCAGTCGACGGCAAATGAGTACTGTAGCGCTCCGACGGCGGGGCCCTGCAGGCGTATGTGGGTGTCGCGCCAGGTGTCGAATCTGCCTCCGTCAATGTATCTGTCGGCGATGTTCATTCCGCCGATGTAGCCGGTTTTGCCGTCTATTACAACGAGTTTGCGGTGGTTTCGCCAGTTGATGCGTGTTGCGAATGGCGGGAATGCCACTCTGAAGAAGGGGTATGCTTCTATGCCGGCGTCTGTCATTCGTCTGAAGAACCGATTTTTTACATGTATGCTGCCGATGTGGTCGTAGATGACTCTGACTTTGACTCCGGCGCGTGCCCGTTCAATCAGCGCGTCGGCTATGCGGGTGCCGATGGCATCGTCCTGAAAGATGTAGTATTGCAGGTTTATGTAGCTTCGAGCCGATGCTATGTCAGCGAGCAGAGTATCGAATTTCTGTTTTCCGGAGTCAAATATGAGTACTTTGTTTCCGGTGTGGTACGGCGCTCCGGTGAGTGCTCGTGCGAGCATTATGTGCTGCCGGGTTTCGTCAGACAGCCCTGTTGTGTCGGGTTCTTTGTGCTCCGGCACGGTGAGTTCGCGCAGTCGCCTTCGGTTGCGGCGCGATATCATGTGGGTGTTTTTGATGCTTCTGCCGAAGAATATGTACAGAATGATGCCTCCGACCGGAAACAGCATCAGCACTGTAATCCAGGCGAGGGATTTCAGCGGGTTTCTGTTTTCGGACAGTATGATGCCTATGATGCTGAGGATAGTACCCAGATAGGCTACGAACAGGGTCCAGTAGACCCACGGTGTGTTCAGAAACGCTTCAAACTGTGCCATTGTGAGCCGTTAATGGCGGCTAAGTTAGCAAGAAGTGTCATATTGTCCTAATAATTGCACAATAAACGTTTACAGGTGCATAAAAGAGGAGCATCCGCGAAATGAATCGCAGATGCTCTCTATCAGTATGCTGATTATACAGCCGGAGTTATTCTGAAACTACTTCGAAGGGGATGTCTACGCTGACTTCCTTGTGAAGTTTTACGATTGCGTTGTATTTGCCGATTTCTTTGACGGTGTCCTTGATAACGATAATCTTGCGGTCGATGTTGTGACCGAGTTTTTCAAGGGCTTCAGCAATCTGGATGTTGTTTACAGAGCCGAATATTGTGCCTGTAGAGCTTGTCTTGGCGCCGATGGTGAGGCTGATGCCTTTGAGCTGTTCAGCAACGGCTTCTGCGTCGGCTTTGAGTTTGGCGAGCTTGTGGGCGCGCTGGCGCTGGTTTTCGGCGAGTACCTTCAGGGCGCTTTCGCTTGCGATGATTGCTTTGCCCTGGGGGATGAGGTAGTTGCGGCCGTAGCCGTTTTTAACTTCCACCACGTCGTCCTTGTAGCCGAGGGAGGGTATATCTTCCTTAAGAATGATCTTCATAATTCCTTGGTTGTTTAGTGAGTGGGGGTTAATTTATTTCATCAGGTCGGTTACATAGGGCAGGAGTGCAAGGTGGCGTGCACGCTTGACAGCCTGAGCTACACGACGCTGGAACTTGAGAGAAGTTCCGGTGATGCGGCGGGGCAGAATTTTGCCCTGCTCGTTGAGGAATTTTTTGAGGAATTCGGGATCCTTGTAGTCGATATATTTGATGCCGCTACGTTTGAAACGGCAATATTTCTTTTTCTTAACGTCTACCGACAGGGGAGTGAGGTAGCGGATTTCAGATTGAGCTTGTGCCATTGGTTAGTTCTCCTTAGTTTCGGTTACAACTTCTTCTTTAGTAGCGGCTTTTCCGGCGCGAATGCTGCGACGCTTTTCGGCGTACTGAGCGGCATATTTGTCGAGACGGAAAGTGAGGAAGCGAATCACACGCTCGTCGCGGCGATAAGCGGTCTCAAGTTTTCTGATGATTGAGGGGTCGCCGTCAAATTCGATGAGGGAGTAGAAGCCTGTAGACTTCTTTTCGATGGGATAGGCGAGCTTGCGCAGGCCCCAAAGCTCCTGGTTTGCAATAGTCGCACCGTTGTCGGTGAGTACAGTCGCAAACTTTTCTACCGCTTCCTTCATCTGGGCGTCAGACAAAACGGGAGTTAAAATGAAAACGGTTTCGTACTTCATGTTTTGTTAATGATTTAATTGATTAAGTGTGCTTTAGGTGCACTATGTACCAAAAGCGCCGCAAAGGTAAGCATAATTTTTCAAATACGCAACCGTGCGTGCGCAAGAGCTTGGTTGTGAGTGTTGTGGAAGGGGGACGCGCCTAATGTATGGCACATATATATGATGCACCTAATGTACAGAACCTATATATAATAAGGTGGCGGTCAGTTGGGGCTGATGAAGCGGAGGGGTTTGGGCAGACGGCGGTCGGCGTTGCAGCAGCGGGCAAATTGCCTCAGGATACCTAAGGTTTTGTCGCTTGGCTGTGGCTGTTGTCGGTCTGTAATGGGTTTCTTCCGAGGTTTCATCGGTAGTATAACGCCCGGCAGTGCCATATTATTGTATGGCGTTGTGTAAAAATGTCGGGAGGGGGCGCTACACGCTGCATTGCTACATTGCGAGCGCGGCTGCTATCGCGCCCGCGGCGTCGGCATCTTTCATTATCACAGTGCCTTTGCCGTCAAGGAGATATATGCTGGGTATGGCGCGGAGACTGTATAGCTCCTGCTCGGTGATTTTGCCTCCGGGATTTATGGCATCAATCCATTTGCCGGGGATTTTGCCTGCAGCGGTGGCGTACATGTCTTCGTCGCCGTCGGGGTATACAGCTATTATTCTGACACGACCTGAGGTAAGGGCGGCGTGCAGTGCGCCGTCGTTGTCCATGTGGCTTATGATGCGGGAGCAGTTGTCGCATTCGGGGTCGTAGAACATGAGTATGACTGCGGTGGCTCCGGCGCATTCTTTGAGCAGTGTTGTTTTTTTGCCGGCGCGGGTTATCATGTCGAAGTCGACGGCTGTTGTGCCCTGTCGGTTTTTGCAGGCGTCTTCGAGCTGGGCGGTGTATCTGGCTCTCAGCGCGTTGTCAATGAAGGGGCTGCCTGTAATAGCTTCGAGGAATGGGATATATGCTTCTTCGGAGAGCATCGGCGATTCGGGGTCGTACAGGTATTTGTCGGCTGTTTCGGCGAGCAGGTTATAGGCAGTGCGGTCAGCTTCGGCTTTTTTCATGAGAGCCGCCGCTGCGCCGGAAAGGGTGGTGCGGGTGTCGATTAGGGGGAACAGGCTGGCGAAGTTCGCGAAATTCTGTTCAATGAAAGCTGTGTCGTGGCTTAGCGTTGTGTCGGCGAAGTCCATGCTGTCCCAGAAGTGGGTCACAATGTAGGCGGCTCGCTGTTCGGGTACGGTGATGTGAGCGGGAATCTGCGGCAGCGGCAGTTGAGCCGGTTCTTCGGGGAGCGGCGCGGTTGTTGCAGCGGCAGTGGGTGTAGTGCGGGAAGGAGAGGCAGCGGTTGTGCCGGTCTGGGCGCATCCCGCAAGGGCTATTGCTCCTGCGGCGAGAGTGGCGGTGAAAATTCTCATAGCTGAGGCTCAATCATGCGTGCGATGTATTTGCCGATGATGTCGAACTCAAGGTTGACTTTGTCGCCGGGGGCGATGCGGCAGAAGTTTGTGTTTTCAAAGGTGTAGGGGATGATAGCCACGCGGAAGCTGCCAGGCTCGCTGTCGCATACTGTGAGGCTGACACCGTTTACGGTCACGCTGCCTTTTTCTACGGTCACATAGCCTTTGCGTTTGAGCGCGAGGTCTTCGTTGTAGACAAATTTGAAGTATGTGCTTCCGTCTACCTCTTCAACGCTTTGGCAGAGTGCGGTTGTGTCAACGTGTCCCTGCACAATGTGTCCGTCAAGGCGTCCGTCGAGTTTCATGCTTCGTTCGAGGTTTATAAGGTCTCCTTCTTTGAGCGAGCCGAGGTTTGAGCGGTCAAGTGTTTCGGCGATTGCGGTGACGGTGTATGTGCTGTCGCCGTGGAGTTCCACTACTGTGAGGCACACGCCGTTGTGAGCGACGGACTGGTCAATTGTGAGTTCGTCGGCAAAAGAGCATTTTACTCTGAGCTGCAGATTGCCTCCCTGTCTTGTGGCGGCGATGACTGTTGCCGCTTCTTCTACTATTCCGGAAAACATGGTTTTTGTGTAGGGGTCTTTGTTTGTTAGCGCCGCATTGTCGGAACGGCGGGGTGTATCGGGTGCAAATGTAGTTTATTTCGGTGTAAAAGGCAAACGGTGCAAAGGTGCGATTTCGCATGAATCGGTCTGTGCGGCGGTGTAACTTTGCGGTAAGAATAGAAACCAACCTTTATGAATGAAATTATGACTATGACATTGACACACGAGATTGTGAGGTCCGGCGCTATGCTCGCCGGGCTGCTTGCGGTGGATTACGCCGGTGTGTTTGTGGCTTTGCTCGCCGACCTGCGCAGCGGTGTAGCCAAGGCGAAGCGCCTGTCGCAGCCGCTCACTTCGCGGGGCTTCCGCTCAACGGTGGACAAAGCGTGCCGCTATTATCTGACTCTTTTCGCCATGACTGCCATTGATGCTATGCTTGTTGCGGCGGTGATGTTTTTGAGAGAGTTTACCGACTGGAACATACCTCCGTTTCCGCTGTTTACGACTGTCGGAGCGATAGGGCTTGGAGTGATAGAGCTGAAAAGTATTATGGAAAACACGAACAGCGGAGTTGCCCTCCGCGATGCCGCGGCAACACTCAAGGGGCTTCTTGCCGACCCGGAAATTCGTAAAATTGCGGAAAAGTTGCTAAATAAAGATAAATAAATTAAATGAAATGTTAAATATTGCACTGGGGAGTGCGTAATAGCCGTTGCTTCGGGTGGCGGTGTGAAAAGAATTTGTACCTTTGCAGAGAATAAGTCACGGAGGAGGCGAGCAGCTTCCTCCTTTTATATATAATATGATAGACAAGCAGAAACTATATGAGACTGTAGAGGCGGCTATATCCGGCACGGATGCCTTTATAGTCGACATCACGGTGAGCGCCGACAACTCGATAGCAGTGGCCCTTGACAGCCCTACCGGGGTAGACCTTGACGATTGTGTTGAGATTACCCGTAAAATCGAGGGGGTGTTTGACCGCGATATGGAGGATTACGCCCTTGAGGTGGGTTCCGCCGGGCTGACGGCTCCGTTCAAGGTAGCAGGTCAGTATCTGAAGAATGTGGGCAACCCGGTTGAGGTGCTGACCCGCGACGGGCGTAAGCTACGCGGTGTGCTGAAGGCGTTCAACACCGAAGCCGGCGAGTTTGTGCTGACCGTGACGAAAAAGGTGAAGGAGCCGGGCATGAAGCGTCCTGTCATGAAGGATGAGGACGAGACAATAGCTGTGGACGACACCAAGGATGTGAGATATTACATAGATTTCAAATAAAAAACATACACCATATAATTCATGGCCAAGAAAGAAGAAGCTCCCAATATGGTGGAGCGGTTTGCCGAGTTCAAAGAGCTTAAGAACATCGACAAGACCACAATGATAAGTGTGCTCGAGGAATCGTTTCGCAATGTGCTTGCCAAGATGTTCGGCACAGACGAGAACCTCGATGTGATTATGAACCCCGACAAGGGCGACGTGCAGATTTTCCAGAATCTGGAGGTTGTGCCTGACGGCGAAGTGACCGACCCGAATCTTCAGATAAGCCTTTCGGATGCGCGCGCCGACCAGGACCCTGACGCGGAGATTGGCGACGAGCACACCCGTGAAATCATATTTGCCGATTTCGGCCGCCGCGCCATACTGAATCTTCGCCAGACACTCCAGAGCAAGATTCTCGACTTGCAGAAAGAGGCTATCTACGCCAAGTTCTCCGAGCTTCAGGGCGAGATAGTGACCGGCGAGGTGTACCAGACATGGAGCCGCGAGACTCTTCTGCTCGACGATGACAAGATAGAGCTTCTGCTGCCCAAGAGCGAAAGCATACCGGGCGACTATTTCCGCAAGGGCGAGACAGTGCGCGCGGTTGTGGAGAATGTCGACAACAAGAACAACAACCCGAAAATCACTGTTTCGCGCACAAGCGAAAACTTCCTGCGCCGCCTGTTTGAACTGGAGGTGCCTGAGATTCACGACGGTCTTATCAACATCCGCGCCGTTGCCCGCATACCGGGCGAAAGAGCCAAGATTGCCGTGGAGAGCTATGACGACCGCATAGACCCGGTAGGCGCCTGCGTCGGAGTGAAGGGCAGCCGTATTCACGGAATAGTGCGTGAGCTCCGCAATGAAAACATAGATGTAATCAACTATACATCCAACCCGTCGCTGTTTATACAGCGCGCCCTCAGTCCGGCAAAAGTATCGTCGATACGCATAGACGAGGAGGAGAAGAAAGCCGAGGTATTCCTGCGCCCCGAAGAGGTTTCGCTTGCAATCGGCAAGGGAGGTCTGAACATCAAGCTCGCCTCGATGCTTACCGGCTATGTCATCGATGTGTACCGCGACAACGAGGAGTCGTTTGAGGAGGATATCTATCTCGATGAGTTCAAGGACGAAATCGAACCGTGGATAATCGATGCCCTCAAGAACCTCGGACTTGTCACCGCGAAGGCAGTGCTGAACGCGCCCCGCGAGATGATGATAGAGAAAGCGGACCTTGAAGAGACAACGGTGGACAATATCTTGGCTGTGCTCCGCGCCGAGTTCGAGGAAGAGCCCGAGGCTCAGGAAGAAGCCGGCGACGAGAACGAGGCAGAACCCGCCGAGTGATACCAGTCTGCCAACAAACAACTAAAAAACTAAAAAATCCTACATGCCGAGAACCAAAATAAGTAAAGCAGCGACAGACCTCAATGTGGCAGTGCCGACAATCATCGAGTTTCTGCGCAAAAAAGGAATCACAGTCGACGACAGTCCCAATGCAAGGATTGACGAGGATGTGTATGACATTCTTGTCAAGGAATACAAGCCCGACCGCACTCTGAAGACACAGAGCGAGCAGCAGAAGGTAGACCGCCAGGCTGCAAAAGCGAAAACAGTGTCCGCTCCTCGTAGCGAAGAAATCAAGACCGCGCCCGCAGAGGCGCCCAAGGGTCCCAAGGTGGTCGGCAAAATAGACCTGTCAACCGGCAAGCCCGCCAATACGGCAGCGAAGGCTCCGGAGGCAAAGGCAGCGGCGCCCGCACCCGCTCCCGCGCCTGCCGCACCTGTGCAGAAGCCTGCCGCTCCGGCTGTGGAAAAAGCTGCGCCAGCACCGGCACCTGCTGCTCCTGCCGCCGAGGTTAAGAAACCGGAAGCGTCCAAGGCTGAGGCTCCAAAAGCAGAGGCACCCAAGGCGGAGGCACCAAAGCCTGCCGTACCCGCTGTAAAAGCGGAAGCGCCCGCCGCACCCAAGGCACCTGCCGCGCCGGCGCCGAAACCCGAGGCTGCTGCTGAAGCAAAACCCGAACCCGCAGCCAAAAGCACGGAACCGGAGGTGTTTACTCTCGGAGTACCCAAGGTGGGCCCGCAGATAAATGTAATCGGCAAGATAGACCTTTCGACCCTGAACCAGTCGACCCGCCCCAAGAAAAAGGGCAAGGATGAGCGCCGCGGCGCAGCAAAACCCGGCACCCCCGGAGCAGCCGGCGCAGGCGACCGCAAGAAGCGCAAACGCATCGGCGGCAAGGAAAAGATAGATATAGAGAACCCCGGTCAGCAGGTGGCTCCCGCCCAGCGCGGCGCATCCGGCGGCGGACGCAACGGTGGCGATGACCGCCGTGGAAACTCACGCGGCGGAGGCAGAGACAGAAACCGTCACCAGCCTCATGTAGAGGTGAGCGAAGAGGATGTGCAGAAGCAGGTCAAGGAGACACTCGCACGCCTCACCAGCAAGGACAAGGGACAGAAAAAAGGTGTTAAATGGCGCAAGGAAAAACGCGAGGCTGTGGCAAACCGCGAGCGCGAGGCCCAGGAGCTGGAGGCAGCTGAAAGCAAGGTGCTCAAGCTCACGGAGTTCGTTACCGCCAATGACCTTGCCTCGATGATGAATGTGCCTATCAACAACGTCATAGCCACATGTATGAGCCTCGGTGTGATGGTGAGCATCAACCAGCGTCTCGACGCGGAGACTATCAATATCGTTGCAGAGGAGTTCGGATTCCAGACCGAGTATGTCAGCGCCGAAGTGGTCGAGGCTATATCTCAGGAGGACGATGACGAAAGTATGCTCGAATCGCGCCCGCCTATTGTCACCGTGATGGGTCATGTCGACCACGGCAAAACCTCGCTTCTCGACTATATCCGCAACGCGAATGTAATTGCCGGCGAGGCAGGCGGCATCACGCAGCATATCGGCGCGTATAATGTGAAGCTGTCCGACGGCAGACGAATCACATTCCTTGACACTCCGGGTCACGAGGCGTTTACCGCGATGCGTGCCCGCGGAGCCAAGGTTACCGACCTGTGTATCATCATAGTTGCGGCAGACGACAATGTGATGCCGCAGACAGTGGAGGCTATCAACCATGCCTCTGCAGCCGGTGTGCCTATCGTCTTTGCCATAAACAAGATAGACAAGCCCGCCGCCAATCCCGACAAGGTTAAGGAGGAGCTTGCCAACATGAACTATCTCGTAGAGGAGTGGGGCGGCAAGTACCAGAGCCAGGACATTTCCGCCAAGAAGGGCATCGGTGTGGAAGAGCTTATGGAAAAGGTGCTTCTTGAAGCCGAGATGCTTGACCTGAAAGCCAATCCGAACCGCAACGCTGTGGGCTCAATAATAGAGTCGTCGCTTGACAAGGGCAGGGGCTACATAGCCACAGTGCTTGTGCAGAACGGCACCCTGCGTGTGGGCGACACCATTCTCGCCGGCACACACTTCGGCAAGGTCAAGGCAATGTTCAATGAACGCAACCAGCGCATTACCGAGGCGGGTCCCGCCGCGCCGGCGCTTATCTTAGGTCTTAACGGCGCACCGACAGCGGGCGATACATTCAATGTGATGTCGTCTGAGCAGGAGGCGCGCGAAATCGCCACCAAGCGCGAGCAACTTCAGCGCGAGCTGGGTCTGCGTACCAAGAAGATACTCACACTCGACGATATAGGCAGACGCCGCGCAATCGGCAACTTCCAGGAGCTGAATATAATTGTAAAAGGCGACGTGGACGGCTCAATCGAGGCGCTTTCCGACTCGCTCATCAAGCTCTCGACACCTGAAATACAGGTGAATGTGCTTCACAAGGCAGTAGGTGCCATCTCCGAAAGCGATGTCACACTCGCCGCCGCTTCCGATGCCATAATCATCGGCTTCCAGGTGCGTCCGAGCGTGGCTGCACGCCGCGCCGCAGAGAAGGAGGGCGTGGAAATACGCCTCTACTCTGTAATCTATCAGGCGATAGAGGAGGTGAAGGACGCAATGGAGGGTATGCTTGCTCCCGAAATCAAGGAGGAGGTTACCGGTACCGCCGAGGTGCTTCAGGCATATCACATCTCCAAGGTTGGCACAATCGCTGGCTGTATTGTGCGCGAGGGTCGTATCAAGCGTTCGTGCAAGGTGCGCCTGATTCGCGACGGTATTGTGAGATATACCGGCGACCTCGGTTCGCTCAAGCGCTTCAAGGATGATGTCAAAGAGGTTGTGAGCGGCTACGACTGCGGTCTGTCAATCGCAGGCTACAACGACATCCGCGAGGGCGACATGATAGAGGCGTTCGAGGAAGTCGAAGTCAAGAAAACCCTCTGACCCTGTCAGAAAACATGCATACCGCCTATCTGAACATAGGCTCCAATATCGGTGACCGTCGCGGCAATATTGCAGCGGCGGTCGATGCCATAAAGGAGCGGCTTGATGCCGGCGCCGCAGTGTCTGCCGAGGTGGAGAGCGAGCCGTGGGGCTATTCTTCGCCCAACCCTTATATTAATATAGGTGTGGCTCTTCGCACGGAGCTGTCGCCGCTGGAGCTTCTTGGAGCGGTGCGCGACATTGAGCGGGCAATCAGCCCTGCGCCGCACCGCAATGCCGACGGCTCGTATGCCGACCGGCTTATCGACATAGACATAATAGCTGTGGACAGTCTTGTAGTGGATGTTGCCGAGCTTCAGATACCACACCCGCGCATGCACGAGCGCCGATTTGTGCTCGAACCGATGAATTGTCTGAATCCGCGGTGGATTCACCCGATTTTGGGTCTGAATCCGTCTCAGATGCTGGAAAACATACTCTTGGATTTTATGTTATAAAACATATTTAACAAATATTCACAAACGGGGAGGGGTATTTGGCATCTGTGTATTAATTTTGGCTAAACTAATGTGAATGTGTTTTATCCGCTGTTAACGGAATACAACGCATTTGTAGTTAACCTTATTTACTAACTAACTTATACACAGTATGTTTCATCAACTACGCAATCTGAGCAAGAAGCTTGTGGCTATCCCCGTGCTATTGCTCACGCTATGTGCGCTGACCGGATGGAGCTTCACAGCTTCAGCAGCTCCGGCACCCGACACTGCTACGGGTGTAGTACTTGACCAGGACGGCGAGCCTATGCCGGGAGCCTCTGTAATGGTGCTTGGCACCACCCTCGGAGCTTCTACCGACATCGACGGCAAGTTTTCTATCGCCAATGTCAGGAACGGCGCATCAATCCGCATTTCTTATGTAGGCTGCAAACCCGTTACCGTGAAATGGGAGGGAACACCTCTTACCGTTTCCCTCGAAGACGACGTAGAGTCGCTTGACGAGGTTGTTGTTGTGGGTTTCGGACAGCAGAAAAAAGTAAACCTCACCGGAGCCGTGTCGGCAGTGAGCGCCAAAGAGCTCTCCAACCGCCCAGTAAGCTCTGTGTCTGACGCTCTTCAGGGTCTTGTGCCGGGCCTTAACGTGCTGTCGTCGAACCTCGGCGGTCAGCTCAACGGCACCCGCACCATGAACATCCGCGGTACCGGTACTATCGGCACCGGTTCAAGCGTTACCCCCCTTATCCTTATCGACGGCATGGAAGGCGCCCTCGAAACCGTTAACCCGCAGGATGTGGAGAGCATCTCTATCCTCAAGGACGCCTCGGCTTCTTCTATCTACGGTATCCGCGCTGCCGGCGGTGTGATTCTTGTTACAACCAAGAAAGGCAAGGAAGGCAAAGTGACCGTCAACTACAATGACTCGTTCCGTTTCAGCCATGTAATACGCATGCCTGAAAAGATGGACTCCTACAACTATGCCATCATGATGAACGAGGGTTCTATCAACAACGGCGGCGGTCAGTGGCTTCCCGACAGCAAGGTGGAGCAGATCAAGAACTACCTCGCCAATCCCACCGGTCCCTCTATGTTCCGCAACCCCAACACCAACTATTGGGAGGTATGGGACGTTGTCGACATCATACCCATCGCCAATGTAGACTGGCTCGATGAGCATTTCGGCAAAACAGGCTTCACTCAGGAACACAACCTTTCGGTGAACGGCGGTTCTGAGAAAGTCAACTACTATTTCTCAGGCAATGTGCTTGACCAGGAGGGTATCCTTCGCTACGGCGATGACCGTCTGCGCCGCTATACTCTCAACGGACGCGCCAGCATAAAGATTACCGACTGGCTCACATTCGGCTACAGCACCCGTTGGTGGAGAAACGACTATGACGCTCCCTCGCTTATCGGTGACAACGGCTCCAACCAGTTCTACCACGACGTTATGCGCTACTGGAACATGATTCCTGTCAAGGATCCCAACAATCACTATGTTCGCGAAAGTTATATCCCCGCTCTTACCGAAGGCGGCAGATTTAAAAAGAACCAGGACCAGTTTGACCAGCAGTTCTCAATCAACGCCACTCCTCTTGCAGGGCTGAATATACACGGCGAGTTCAACTACCGCACTTACAGCCAGAACATCCACCGCTATTATTTTCAGACCTATTCTTACGACGTGGACGACCAGCCATACGCCAACAAGGCGTCGGCAATGCCCACCAACACCTCTGTGTACGACTACAACTACAAGCAGAACTATTTCAACCCCAATGTCTACGCCGACTATAACTTCAAGGTAAACGAAGACAACAACTTCAAGGTTATGGCTGGTTTCCAGGCTGAATGGCTCAACTACAAGAACTTCTCGGCACAGCGTACCGATATTCTCAACGACATTCCCTGGCTTGACACCACAAACGGCACAGCAAGTGTTTCGGGAGGCACAGCCACATGGAGCACCGCCGGCTGGTTCGGTCGTATCAACTACGACTACAAGGGCCGTTACCTCGTGGAGGGCAACATACGCTATGACGGCACCTCGCGTTTCCGCAGCGGTCGCCGCTGGAGTACAAGCCCCTCGTTCTCTTTGGGCTGGAACATAGCGCAGGAAGAATTCATGCAGGGTCTGCGCCCGACACTCAACACCCTCAAGCTCCGTGGCTCATGGGGTCGTCTGGGCAACCAGAACACCAACAACTGGTATCCCACATACTCCAACATGGGCTATAGCGCCAATAGCTATGGCTGGCTCATCGGCGGTGAAAAACCGACTTATGCCACCCAGCCTTCGCTCGTGGCAAGCTCGCTCACATGGGAAAAGAACCAGACATGGGACATAGGTCTCGACTGGGGTCTGTTCAACAACCGCCTTACCGGCAGCTTTGACTACTATCAGCGCAAGACTCTCGACATGGTGGGACCCGGTCCTGACCTGCCCGACGTTCTCGGAGCCTCTGTGCCTAACGTAAACAGTGTGTCCATGACCTCCAAAGGCTGGGAAATCACTATCGGCTGGCGCGACCGCATCCAGGACTTCACCTACGGCATCAGCGCAAACCTTGCCGACTATCAGATTACTATCGACGACTATGACAACAACCCGAGCAGCCTTCTGAGCATCGGCACAGGTCAGCACGGTCCCTACTACAAAGGCGCCAAACTCGGCAATATCTGGGGCTTCAAGGTTATCGGCATCGCCAAGACTCAGGAAGAGATGGATGCCCACCTCGACGCGCTTGACGCCGCGTACACAGCCAAAAACGGTCATGCTCCCGCTCAGCCCCGCCGCGGTCAGAGCGCGCTCGGCAGCAACTGGGCGGCAGGCGACCTGATGTACGCCGACCTTGACGGCGACGGTCTTGTAAACACCGGCAGCAACACCGAAGGCAATCCCGGCGACCGTGTGATTGTCGGCAACAACACACCCCGCTACAGCTTCGGTATCAACCTTGACGCTCAGTGGAAAGGCTTTGACCTCAAAGTATTCTTCCAGGGTGTGGGCAAGCGCGATTACTGGGCTGACGGAGCGGTATTCACAGGTCCCTGCGCCAACAACCAGTGGCAGGCGGCAGGTCTTGTGCAGCACCTCGACTATTTCCGTCCCGAAGGCACAACCAACCCTCTCGGTCCCAACGTAGACGCTTACTATCCCCGTCCCAACTGGGGTGGCGGCAAGAACTTCCAGGTGTCTGACCGCTACATTCAGAACGCCGCATACGGCAGACTCAAAAACGTTACCATAGGCTACACCATTCCGCAGAACATAACACGCAAGGCTTACATTGAAAACCTCCGTGTGTTCTTCTCCGGCGAAAACCTCGCCACCATAACCAGCTTCACCGGAACAGGCGACCCCGAACTCGTCGACTCCTACTACAACGCTTACGGTTATGGCAAGGTGTACCCCCTCCAGAGAGTGCTTTCTTTCGGTCTTAACGTAACCTTCTAAAATCAACTGAATCCGATTATGAAAAAATATATCTCAGCTCTGCTTATAGGTGCTTCGATGGCGGGTCTCACATCTTGCCATGATTACCTGAACGAGCAGCCGGAATCGTCGCTGATACCGGAAACATTCTTTTCCACGGCAGACCAGCTTGCGGCATACACAATCGGCATGTACGGCAATTTCCCCGTGCATGACCAGTACTCATGGTCGCTCGGCACATTCATCATTGACAACGGCACCGACGACATGGTGGGCATGAGCGCCTCATCGCAGTGGGCGCCCGGATTGTGGCAGACACCCTCCGGCTCAGGATGGAGCTTCACATTCATACGCAACGCCAACTATTTCCTTGAAAACGCCGTGCCAAAATTTGAGGCAGGTACGATTTCCGGCAACTCCAATCAGGTAAGACAGTATATTGGCGAAGGCTATTTCCTCCGCGCCTATGCCTACTGGCTCCAGTACAGCGCCTACGGCGACTTCCCCATTGTGGAGACCGCTCTGCCCGATGACAAGGAAGTGCTTATGGATGCTTCGGTGCGTCAGCCCCGCAACAAGGTTGCCCGCTTTATTCTCAGCGATCTTGACAAGGCTATAGCGCTTCTTCCCGACAATGCCGAAGGCGGCAAACAGCGCATCAACAAGGCTTGCGCGCAGCTTCTCCGCAGCCGCGTGGCTCTCTTTGAGGGCACATGGCTCAAAAACCACAAAGGCACAGCGCTTGTGCCCGGCGGCCCCGGCTGGTCCGGCGATGCCTCGCTCCTCGGCTCTGATTTCAACATCGATGCTGAAATATCATACTTCCTCACCGAGGCTATGAACTCAGCCAAGCCGGTTGCCGACGCTGTTGTGAACAATCTCGCTACTAATACCGCGACCGCAGAGGGCTATTCCGATGCCGAGACATGCATAAACCCCTACTACGGCATGTTTACCGAAACCAACCTCGACAGCTATGCCGAAGTGCTCATGTACAAGAGCTATAACCTGAGCCAGGGCATATACTCCAACATCTACATGCAGTTCCAGCGCAACGGCGGCAACACCGGCTGGACCCGCGGACTGGTCAACAGCTTCCTCATGGAGAACGGTCTGCCTGTATATGCTCCCGGCTCCGGTTATGACGAAAACTGGGAAAACCAGGGTGTTACAGCGACTCTCCAGAACCGCGACTCACGCATACGCATCTTCACCAAGGGCGACAACAGTGTGACAGCGTTCAATACCGACGGCTCCACCGAAAACTGGGCTATGGGCTGGCTCATCAACGCTTCTTCCGAAATGCGTTGTGTAACCGGCTACGGTGTAAAAAAAGGCATGATATATCTGCCCAACCCGCAGTCTCACGACCACGGCACCCAGGGCAGCATTGTGTTCCGCGCAACCGAAGCGCTCCTCAACTATATGGAAGCATGCGTTGAGCTTACCGGATCTGTTGACGGCACAGCCGGCTCTTACTGGGCAGCTCTGCGCAACCGTGCTAAAGTCGACGCCGACTACACAAAAACCGTGGCTGCGACCGACATGACCAAGGAAGCTCTCGGCGACTGGGGCGCATACACCCGCGGCGCTCTTGTGAGTCCGTTGCTCTATAATGTGCGCCGCGAACGCCGCAACGAGCTGATGGCTGAAGGATTCCGTATGGACGACCTCCGCCGTTGGGCAGCCCTTGACCAGCTTGCCACCAATCCTTATCAGATTGAAGGCATGAAGTTCTGGGGTACTGTCTATGACAAGAAAGCGGGTGTCAACCCCATGAACCTCCACAACGCCGACGGCACAGAGTCTGTTGTCAAAGTTGACGTTGCAGGCGGTACCGGCAACATGAGCGACCCCGCAATCAGCGGTCCCTATGTTCACCCGTATCAGATTTCCAATGTCGGAAATAACTTCTTCAACGGCTTCTCCTGGACCCGTGCGCAGTATCTCTCACCCATCGGCGCAAACGCGTTCAGCAAGACAGCCACAGATTTTGATGCCGACGGTAATGTTACCTCCTCGGTGGTTTATCAGAACCCCGGCTGGTCAATCAAGGCTGGCATCGGCGCGTCCGACATCTGATTTAAATAGCAGCACAAACTGCTTGTGAAAGCAGTTACGCTCATAGACTGATCAAATAGACATGAGAGTGTGCCGGCCCCTTCGCAGGGGCGGCACACTCTCTGTGTTTTTATGTTTTACAACATGTTTAACAAGATTTCACAAATGGGGGGGGGGTATTTGTCGCAGTTGATATAAATTTGCTTAACATTTATGCAATGATGTTATAAAACAGTGCATATTTTTACAACCTTATTTACTAATTAACTAATTCATTGTATGTTTCATCAACTACGCAATTGGAGCACCAGACTGGCAACACTTCCCATGCTGCTGCTCACTCTGTGTGCGCTGACCGGGTGGAGCTTTACAGCTTCCGCTGCTCCGGCGCCTGATGCAACCACCGCAACAGGTGTGGTACTTGACCAGGACGACGAGCCTATGGCAGGTGCCTCTGTTATGGTGCTTGGCACAACGAACGGCACTTCTACCGACATCGACGGCAAGTTTTCGCTTGCAAACGTCAAGACAGGTGCCTCTATCCGCATTTCTTATGTAGGCTGCAAGCCCGTGACCGTAAAATGGGAGGGCACTCCTCTTACCGTAAAGCTTGAAGACGACATCGAGTCGCTTGACGAAGTTGTCGTGGTGGGCTTCGGTGTTCAGAAGAAAGTAAACCTTACCGGCGCGGTGTCTACCGTAAGCGGCAAAGAGATTTCGGCTCGTCCGGTCAACACTGTGGCTGACGCTCTCCAGGGCATGGCTGCAGGTCTTGATGTGCTTGGCGCTTCCCGTGGCGGACAGCTCGGCGCAGCGCGCTCCATGAACATCCGCGGTACAGGCTCTATCGGCTCAGGCTCTTCTGTAAGCCCCCTTGTGCTCATCGACGGCATGGAAGGCGACATCAACCAGCTCAACCCCGCCGATGTTGAAAACATCTCCATTCTTAAGGACGCTGCCGCTTCTTCAATCTACGGTAGCCGCGCCGCAGGCGGTGTGATTCTTGTCACAACCCGCTCAGGCAAAGAAGGCAAAGTGACCGTGAACTACAGCGACTCTTTCCGCTGGAGCCATGTAACCCGCATGCCCAAAATGGCAAGCTCATGGCAGTGGGCAAACTATATGGAGGAGAGCGCCGAGGCTGCCGGCAGAATCTGGATGACCCAAGAGTATATCGACAAACTCAAAAACCCCACCGGCGAGATGTTTGTCAACCCGCAGAACGGTATGTGGGCTGTGTGGGCTGAAGACCCCTCTATCATGCCGCTCGGCAACACCGACTGGCTTGACCTCCACTTCGGCAAGACCGGTTTCAGCCAGGAGCACAACATAAGCATGAACGGCGGTAACGACAAATACGACTTCTACTTCAGCGGCAACCTCCTGAGCCAGGACGGTATTCTCCGCTACGGTGATGACAGCCAGCAACGCTACACCATCAACGCCAAAGTCAATGTCAACCTCACCAAATGGATGAAGTTCGGCTACAGCGCCCGCTGGTATCGCGGCAAGTACGACGCTCCCTCTTTCGTGAGCCAGTACGCGAGCGCTGAGCTTTACCACAACATCATGCGCTACTGGCCCAACTTCCCCGCTTACGACCCTAACGGCAACCCCGTCAAGGAATCGTTCATCGATGCCATGCAGAACGGCGGCCGATTCAATAACTGGGAAGACAAACTCGACCAGCAGTTCGCATTCCGTTTCAACCCCCTCGAAGGTCTGAACATCAACGCGGAATTCAACTACCGCTCAACCCACACCAACACCAAGCGTGCAATCCAGCAGGCTTACAGCTACAAGCCCGACGGCACTCCCTATCCTGAAAACCCCAACGGCTATCCTTACGCCGCGGGCGGTGAAGGCTCATACCTCTATATGTACAACTACCGCTCAAACTACTTCAACCCCAACATCTACGGTGACTACAGCCGCACTTTCAACGATGTGCACAACTTCAAGCTCACCGCAGGTTTCCAGAGCGAATGGTATAACTATGAGAATTTCAGCGCAGCAAACAGCGGTATCGTGAACCGTCTGCCTTACCTGAGCATGACATCCGGCAAGGATGACAAATCTGTTTCCGGCGGCGAAGCCACATGGAGTACCGCCGGCTGGTTCGGACGTATCAACTACGACTACGACGGCCGCTACATGGTTGAAGGCAACATCCGCTATGACGGATCTTCACGTTTCCGTCGCGGAAGCCGCTGGGTAACAAGCCCCTCTTTCTCTCTCGGTTGGAACGTAGCCCGCGAAAACTTCATGGAAAGCGCACGCGGCACTCTCAACACCCTCAAGCTCCGCTACTCATGGGGTAAGCTGGGCAACCAGGACACAGACAACTGGTATCCCACATACTCAAACATGGGCTACAGCGTGGCTTCAAGCGCATGGCTCGTCAATGGAGCCCACGGCACAATAGCAAGCATGCCGGGACTCATATCCTCGACTCTTACATGGGAAAAGAACCGCACATGGGACATAGGTCTTGACTGGGGTCTGTTCAACAACCGCTTCACCGGTACAATCGACTACTACAACCGCAAGACAATGGACATGGTAGGACCCGGCAAGACAATGCCTAACGTTCTCGGTGCTTCATCGCCCAACACCAACAACCTGTCAATGACAGCCAGAGGCTGGGAGCTCACAGTAAGCTGGCGCGACCGCATCCAGGACTTCAGCTACGGCATCACCGCAAACCTCTACGACCACACTATCACTGTTGACGAATATCCCAACGAAAACTATGCTCTCGGTCAGTACTACAACGGCAGAAAGCTCGGTGAGATATGGGGTTACACCACAATAGGCATAGCAAAATCGCAGGCTGAGATGGACGCCCACCTCGACCGTCTTGACGAAAACTATAAGGCGACACACGGTGAATATCCTGCCACACGCCGCGCAGGTCAGAACTTCCTCGGTACAAACTGGGGTGCCGGTGACATAATGTATGCCGACCTAAACGGCGACGGTGTCATCAACTACGGTCAGTACACCCTCAGCGACCACGGCGACTATTCTATCATTGGCAACAGCACTCCCCGCTACAGCTTCGGTCTCAACCTCGACGCTCAGTGGAAAGGCTTTGACGTGAAGGTATTCTTCCAGGGCGTAGGCAAGCGCGACTACTGGGCAAGCGGCGCTCCTTTCTGGGGTGCTACAGGCATGGGCATGTGGCAGGCTCTCTGCCTTGAGGAACACCTCGACTACTTCCGTCCCGAAGACACCACAAGCCCCTTCGGTCCCAACCTCGACGCTTACTATCCCCGCGCAAACTGGGGCACAAGCAAAAACATCCAGACTCAGACCCGTTACCTGCAGAACGCTGCATACTGCAGCCTCAAGAATGTGACTGTGGGCTACACACTGCCTCAGGCTATCACCCGCAAGGCTTACATCGAGAACCTCCGTGTGTTCTTCTCCGGTGAAAACCTCGCGCAGATGACCAGCTTCACTAAAAACGGCGACCCCGAACTCATCGAAGCCTACAACAGCTCCTATGGTTTCGGCAAGGTATATCCCCTGCAGCGTGTATTCTCAGTAGGTCTTAATGTAACATTCTAAATCAGACGCAATTATGAATAAATATATAATGGGGCTGCTGCTCGGCGCATCGTTTGCGGGACTCACCGCGTGCAACGATTTCCTCTCAGAGGAGCCGGTGGACAAAATCATCCCCGAAAATTTCTTCACTGATGCCGAAAACCTCAAGGCATACACCTTGAACTTCTATACAGTGCTCCCCAACCACAGCATGAGCGCATATAGTCTCGGCACATTCACTTCCGACAACGGTACCGACAATGTCGCTGCCTATACCGCATCCTCAAGATGGGCTCCCGGCGAATGGCGTGTAGGAACCGGCACAGACAACTGGGGCTTCGGCAACATCCGTTCTCTGAACTTTTTCATTCAGAACGCTACTGAAAAACTTGAAAATAAGCAAATTACCGGCGACCCAAATACTACCAGCCAGGCAATGGGCGAGGCTTACTTCTTCCGCGCATACGAGTACTACCGTTACTATGTGTCGGTCGGTGACTATCCCATTATCGACGAGGTTCTGCCCGAATCTGACCGCGACCTGCTCATCGAAAAGAGCAAACGCTATCCGCGCAACCAGGTTGCCCGTCATATCCTTGACGACCTCACAGCTGCCATCAACTATCTGCCCGAGACAAGCCCTTACGGCAACAACGGTCTGAACAAAGACTGCGCGCGCCTGCTCCGCAGCCGTGTGGCTCTCTTTGAAGGCACATGGCTCAAATATCACAAAGGCACCGCGCTTGTGCCCGGCGGACCCAACTGGCCCGGCGATGCTTCTCTGCTCGGCAGCTTTGACATTGACTCTGAAATCAACTATTTCCTTGGCGAGGCAATGACCGATTCCAAGGCAGTGGCTGACAAATTTGCAAGCAATCTTACCAGAAACACCGACACCGACGAGGGCATGGCTCCCGGTCTGGAGGAAATCAACCCCTACTACTGCATGTTCTGCGCCATAGACATGAACGGCTTTGACGAAGTGCTTCTTTACAAGCGCTACAACTTCAGCCTGGGTCAGGTGAGCCAGATTCAGAACCAGTTCCAGGGCAACGGCGGCGGCTGTGGCTACACCCGTGGTCTTGTGCAGAGCTATGTGATGCGCAACGGTCTGCCTATCTATGCAGCCGGTTCAGGCTATGACCCCGCATGGGAAAACGACGGTATCAGCGCAACAATTAAGGACCGCGACTCCCGTATCAAAATCTTCATGAAGGGCGACAACTCTATAATAAGCTACGGTGTCGACGGTGTGACCCCCGCCTACTGGCGTATGGGCTGGCTCCTTGACGGTATCGAATCCACAAGCTCTGTTACCGGTTTCGCAATCAAGAAAGGTCAGGGCTACGACTTCAACCAGGGTTCGGCTAACCTCCGTTCAGAAACCGGCGCTATTGTGTTCCGTGCTGTAGAGGCTCTGCTCAACTACATCGAGGCAAGTGTTGAACGCAACGGAAATGTTGACGGTGCTGCCGACGTTTACTGGCGCGCTATCCGCAACCGTGCGAAAGTCGACACCGACTACATGATTACAGTCAATGCCACCAATATGGCTGAGGAAGCCAAAGGTGACTGGGGCGCTTACTCGAACAACCAGTTTGTGAGCCCGCTGCTGTACAATGTGCGCCGCGAACGCCGCAATGAGCTTGTGGCAGAAGGCTTCCGCCTTAACGACCTCCGCCGTTGGGCTGCTCTCGACCAGCTGATTGACAACCCCTATCAGATTGAGGGTATGAAGTACTGGGGCACAGTGTATGCCGACCTTGAAAGCGACATGTGTCTGACCTCTTATTCCGGCACCAAAATGGAGGCTACCGTAGCTACCGACGGCACCGGCAACATGAGTTCTCCCACACTCAGCGCCTATGTGCGTCCCTACCAGATAAGCCAGGAAAACAACTATGTGTGGAACGGCTACACATTCAACAAGGCTCACTATCTCAGCCCTATCGGTCACGAAGCTTTTGTGAACGCTGAGGCTGTTGACGGCGACATCTCAACAACCGTGATATATCAGAATCCGGGCTGGCCTATCGACGGCGGTCAGGGCTGTATCTCGGGTTTTAACTTCAGATAATGGTTAAAGATTAGGTTTATAATCTCTTTTCACAAGCAGGGTGGACCGGATTTTTTTCGGTTCACCCTCTTTTTTGTCGACCTGTACCGGAATGCAGTCGGTATTAGTCGGATATTCTTCGTATATTTGCGCTAAATAATTGTTTTTTACCATTTAAATTAAATACCATTACCCGGTTCATGAGAAAATTGAAACTAATGGCAGCTGCAGCACTGTGTGTCGCGGCTGTGGGTTGCTCGCCCCGTGGCGAAGTGACCGCGAACTACAGTGTGGTGCCCCTTCCGCAGCAGATTACTGCCGGCGAAGGCGAAGGCTTTGTGCTTGACTCCGGCACCAGAATCGCTTACCCCGAAGGCGACAGCGCGCTTATGCGCGACGCCGAGCTCCTTGCGCAGTATATCGGTCAGATGACCGGTCTGAATCCGGAACTGACTACCGAAACCGACGCAAAGGGTGTCATTGCGCTCGCCGCCGGATTGCAGAGCGAAAACGCCGAGGCGTATCAGCTTACAGTCACTCCCGAGGGCATATCCATTGACGGCGCCACCCCCGCAGGCACATTCTACGGTGTGCAGACCCTGCGCAAGGCTATCCCCGAGGCAGGCAAGAACAATGTCGTTTTTCCGGCTGTGACGATCACTGACGAACCCCGCTTCTCTTACCGCGGCGCTCACTTCGATGTGTCGCGCCACTTCTTCCCCGCCGACTCTGTGAAGAGCTTCATCGACATGCTCGCGCTTCACAACATCAACACCCTTCACTGGCACCTGACCGACGACCAGGGCTGGCGCATTGAAATCAAGAGCCTTCCCGAACTCACCGAAATAGGCTCAAAGCGCAAAGGCACTGTGATAGGTCACAACACCGGGGTGTACGACAGCATACCTTATGGCGGTTTCTACACCCAGGACGAGGCTCGTGACATCATAGCCTACGCCGCCGACCGTCACATAACCGTTATCCCCGAAATAGACCTTCCCGGTCACATGCTCGGAGCCCTTACCGCCTATCCCAACCTCGGCTGCACCGGCGGTCCGTATGACGTGTGGCAGATATGGGGCGTGAGCGATGATGTGCTGTGCGCCGGCAATGACTCCACCTACAAGTTCATCGACACTGTTCTCGGCGAGATAGTGGAGCTTTTCCCCAGCGAGTACATCCATGTGGGCGGCGACGAATGCCCCAAGACCCGCTGGAAAGAGTGCGCCAAGTGCCAGGCAAAAGCCAAGGCGCTCGGATTGAAGGCCGACTCTCACGGCACTGTCGAGGAGAAGTTACAGAGCCATATCATACACCACGCAAGCGATTTCCTCGCGTCAAAGGGTCGCAAGATGATTGGCTGGGACGAGACGCTTGAAGGCGGTCTCGCACCCGGAGCCATTGTGATGAGCTGGCGCGGCGAAGCCGGCGGCATTGAGGCTGCAAAGCGTGGTCACGATGTAATCATGACTCCCAACAACTACATGTACTTCGACTACTACCAGAGCCTTGACCGCGAGAATGAGCCCGAGGCCATCGGCGGATATGTGTCGGTGCAGAGAGTGTACAGCTATGAGCCCAAGCCCGAGGCGCTGACCGACGAGGAGGCGAAGCATATCATTGGAGTGCAGGCAAACCTCTGGACAGAGTACATACCCACATTCGCGCAGGTGCAGTACATGGAGCTGCCCCGCATGGCTGCCCTCGCAGAGGTGCAGTGGAGCAAGGCGCCCAAGGACTACAAGGTTTTCAGCTCACGTATGCCTCAGATGTTCAACCACTACGATGCAAACGGCTACAACTACGCCACACACATGTTTAGCGTGGCAGGCAAACTCACCACCGACATGGAAAACCATGCCGTAACCCTTGAACTGTCTACAGTCGACGACGCTCCCATACACTACACCACCGACGGCACCGAACCCGGTGAATCGTCTCCGCTCTACACCGCCCCCGTTACTCTGAATGAAACCGCTACAATCAAGGCTGTGGCAGTGCGTCCTTCCGGAAACAGCAATGTGTTTACCGACAGCATAACCTTCAACAAGGCTACAGCGCGCGAGGTTACACTCCTTACCGAACCGCACCCGCGCTACAAGGCTGCCGGCGGCGTAACTCTCGTAGACGGCAAGTTCGGCACCAACGGCTATGGTAACGGCGACTGGATTGGCTTTGCAGGCAACGACCTTGTGGCTGTAGTGGACCTCGGTGCCGACGAGCAGGTGAGCGAGGTGGCTGTGCGCACATGTGTGGCTACCGGCGACTGGGTGTTTGACGCAAGCGCTTTCGAGGTGGCTGTAAGCACCGACGGTAAAAATTTCAAAGTCGTGGCTTCGGAGACATATCCGGCAATGACAACAAGCTCCAACGAAATATTCACCCATACACTGAAATTTGCTTCAGTAGACGCCCGCTATGTGCGTGTAACTGTAAAACCGGCTCAGATACCCTCATGGCATCCCGGCGCAGGAAAGCCCGGCTTTGTCTTTGTTGACGAGATAGAAATCAACTGACAGCCGTAAGACATATCACATAAAGGAAGGCGCGCACACCGGATACTCCGGAATGCGCGCCTTCTCTGTGCATATAAGGAAAAAGTAAAAGCTCCGCCTGCGTCAGTGAATGTCTGTTGACCTAATCCATTGTATGCGTTGATTATGATTTATGACGCAGGACGGAGCTTTTGTGGTAGAGTCATCAAACTGACTCAATTTGTTGTTTCATGGTGCTTTATTTCAACGCCTTGGCACCTCCGGTGGTAGGCCAGTTGGGGTTCTGGTACATGTTGGATGTCTCTTCGAGACGGTCGGAGGATGCTGTGGTTATATCACCGTTGCCCAACGGGTACAGGTAGTATGCTTCTGTCCATCCGAGGCCGTTGCGCAGTACGTTGGTAGAAGTCATGTTAATCTGGTAGGGACGGAGATATTTGCTGAGGTTCTTACCGGAAAGCATTGCCGAAGAGGAGCCGTCGGTGACGATGTTTTCAAAAGTCTTTACGGTATTGCCGCTGTTGTCGGTCTCAGAGTAGTCGTAGAGTTCGTCCCAGAAGTTACGTCCTTCGGGAATCCACTTTTCGGTGAGCATGCGGTCGAAAGAACGCCAACGGATAAGGTCAGCCATGCGGAGACCCTCGTTGAAGGTTTCGGCAACGCGTTCGCGGCGGATGTTGAAGAGCATCGGCGATACCTGAGTTGTGCCGGAGTAAACGCTCAGCTGGCTTTCCTGAGAAAGGTCAGTGGCGGCGATGGTTTTGGTGAAGTCGTCATCGACACCGGCGCGCTGGCGCAGTCTCTTCCAGTAATCCTGTGCGGTAGCGTCAATAGAAGTGCCGCCGTTCTTTTCACATGAAGCCTCCATGTAGTTGAGCATGGCTTCGGCGATACGGAATATAGGGCATGCGTTTACGCAGAGAATCTGGTCGTGCCAAGTCTGAGACTGGTCGTAGGTCACATATTTGCGAGCCTGGTAGCCGGTCGGGTTGCGGCATTCGGTCAGCGGGTCAATGATTGTGCCGTAGCCGTACTTTTTGTTTTTGAGGGATTCACCGAATGCGGGGTCGGTAACCTGAGTGGTGCTTTCGCCCCATACGAAGAGCTGGAGACGGTAGTCGCGGTTAGCCTTGACATCATCAACCATTTTGTCGCCTTGATAAAGGCTGCTTGCGTAGTAGGGGAGGCCGTCGGTCATGAGGAACCCGTCGACGAAATTGCGGGTCATGCCGGTACCGTCACCGATAATAGAGCGGTATGCGGCGTTGTGTTTCACATTAAGACCTGCATTGTACTCTTTCCACAGAAGCACCTCCTCGCAGTTGGCGAGAGAAGCCTGGCTGTACATTTCAAAATAGGGGTTCCAGCCGGTTATCTGACCGTATGCGGGTTCGAGAACCTTGTTGTTGGGGGTGAGCTGACGGTTGCCTACCGCAGCTTTGGCGGCAGCCATGGCTTCGTCAAGGAAGTACTCTATCTCGCTGTCAATCTGGAATGTCTTGCCGGCGTTGTAGCTCATGTCTTTGCCGGGCCAGTTAGCGTCGCCGGGCACACGTCCGGAGCCTTTGTGATATTTTTCAAAGGTAGCTTCGAACAGAGCCACACGCGAAAGAAGCAGATTTGCCACTTCGCTGCTTATGCGCTGTCTGTTCCAGTGGTCGCGGTCATACATTTTTGCTGCGGCCGTCTTGAGGTCGGAAATGATGAAGCGTGCCACTTCGTTGCGGGGTGCGCGTTTTGAAGCCTCGACAATAGCGTCGTCGTCCACTTCGAGAACTTCGGTTACAATGGGGAGGTCGCCGTACATGGCGAGAGCCCTGTAGTAGTTGAGGGCGCGGAAAAAGTAAGCCTCGCCGAGATAGTGGTCGATGTCAGTGGCGCTGCCGGTCACTTCTCCTTTTTCAACGTTCTCCTCCACCTTGTTGATGAAGTAGTTCCACACACGGATGTTGCCGTAATAGCCCTGAAGAGCCTTGCCTGTGGGAGTGAGCCAGTAGCCTTCGCCGAAATAGGTTGTGCTGCCGCTGAGAGGCAGGCAGATGTCAGTGTTTACGTCAGAGCGGTTCATGCCGCTGTTGTAGCTGGCGGTGTGGAACATCGCTCCGGAGAAAGGATTGTTGAGGTGATCGTTGATGTAGTTGTTGACATAAGCCTGCAACTGATCTGCCGACTTGTAGTAGTCCTCTGGTGTAATCTGAGTCACAGGACCGAGGTCAAGGGAGTCGTTACATGAAGAGAACATCACGGCTACGCCTGCGAACAGTCCGAATCCTAATGATTTGATATATGGTTTCATGTTTTTGTTCTGTTATATATTAAAGTTAGAAGCTGAGGTTTAGACCTACCGACCATGTGCGCTGCAGCGGATAGAGCTTACCGGAACCCCAGCCGCCGCTAAGAGCTTCGGGGTCGAATACGCTCGACATTGAAGTGATTGTGAACAGGTTGTCGCAGGAAACATAAAGGCGGCAGTTGCTGAGCCCGGCATGACGGATTACATTTGCGGGGAGAGTGTAGCCGAACTGGAAGTTTTTGCAGCGGAGATAAGACGCGTCCTGTTTGTATCGGCTCTGTACCTGCCGGTTTTTGTCGGTGTTGAAGTAAGGACGGGGATAGTAGGCGTTGGGGTTGTCCTCTGTCCAGTAGTCCATATGCTCCTCAAAAGCCGCGCTCTGCCATACACCGCCTGCTGCACCCCAGAAGTAGGGGTCGCCTCCGCCGAAGAACCAGTCGCGCTTCATGACTCCCTGGAAGAAGAACGATGCGTCGAAACCGTTCCACTGGGCGCCGAGGTTAAGACCGAATCTGTAACGGGGGGTGGTGTTGCCTATTACTGTGAGGTCGCCATGGTTTTCAAGAGTTCCGCTGCCTGAGGTCACTTCTCCGTCTCCGTTGAGGTCGCGGTACATGATGTCGCCTGCCTGCCAGTTGCTACCCCAGTTGGGTTTGTTGTTTTCCAGCCAAGCAGCCATCTGCTCGTCGGTCTGGGCGATGCCTTCTGTGGTATAGCCCCACTGTTCGCCGAGTTTCTTTCCGTTATAGTAGCCGGTTACGCTCTGTGCGCTGAATTCGCCCTCGTAGGGATAAGAGAGGATTTTGCTTGTGTTGTCCGAGATGTTGAAACGTGCTTCGTAAGACACTTTGCCTATGCGGTCGCGCCAGCCGATTTCAAATTCCCAGCCTGATGTGCGCATGTCGCAGTTGTTGGTTCTGGGAGCGTCTGTGCCGAGAACACCGCCCATAATCATAGCCGGACCAATCATGTCCTTGGTAGTGCGGGTGAACCAGTCGAAGCTACCGGTGAGGCGGTTGTTCAATGCGGCGAAGTCAAGACCTATGTTCCATGATTCAATGGTTTCCCATGTCATGAGACCGTTGATGATTGCGGGAAGTGAAGCTGTGTTCATCTGGGCGCCGTTTACAAGCCATGCGCTGTTGTTTGCGCCGAAAGACTGCTGCTGGTAGAAGGGATACCAGTCCCAGAATGAGTTATATTCGGAGCTGGTGTTGCCGAGCTGACCCCATGATGCACGAAGTTTCAGGGTGCTTATCTTTGAGATGTTTTCGTGGAAGAATGCTTCTTTGGCAATGTTCCAGCCTGCGGAGAATGAGGGGAACCATTTCCAGCGGCGGTTGGCAAGGAATCGTGATGAACCGTCGTAACGGATGTTGGCTTCAAGCATGTAGCGTCCGTCGTAGTCGTAGTTCAGACGACCGAAGTAGCCGGCGGTAGAGCGGTGGTTGTAGGTGTCAGAGGTTTCGAAGCCGTCCTGAGCCTGGTTGATGAATATTTTGTCAGGGTTTGTGAGGTTTTCACCGTAGCCGTAAAGGGCGTCGTTCTTGTACAGCTCGTAGTTCATACCTACGAGTACCTTGAAGTTGTTCAGCCCGAATGAGCGGGTGTAGTCGGTGAAAATGTTGAGGGCGTAGTAGTTCTGGCGAGAGTAGCCGTCATAGACATAAGATGTTGTGCCGTAGTCTGAATTGCGTATGAACGGCTCGTCATTTACATCGTAATAGTATACGGGGGTCATGCTGTAGGCTGTCTTGGCTGTGGAGTTGCGCATGGCGCCGTCTGCAACTATGTTCCATCCGGCAAGCGGGGTGAAAGTGAAGCGCAGCTGCTGGGTGAAGAGGTCCTGGGCTGTGTCATAGGTGCCCATGTCTTCAAGCTCTGCTATTTCCATTTCGTTCATGTAGTGTCCGTTGGGGTCGATGACCGGACAGGTCGGCCAGCGGCGGGCGATGTTGTGGTAGAAGTGACCGTCGAGGTAGAAGGGACGGGTGTAGTCGGTGCGTGTCCATTTGATGTTGTAGTCCACACGAGCCCAGTCTGCGAGCCATGCGCCGATTTTTGCGTTGGTTGTGTAGCGGTTCTGCTCGTCATGACCGTGACGGATGAGACCGTTCTGGAGGAGGTAGCTTCCGCTGATGAGCCATGTCATGCGGTCGTTGCCGCCGCTAAGGCTGAGGTTGTGCTGGGTAGAGGGAACATTCTTTTTGTAGTGTTCGGCAAACCAGTCGGTGTTTGCGAAAGCTGAGGTATAATTGTTCCATTTGCCGTTGGTGCCGGCAGTGGTGCCGTAGTATTCAGGCTGGCTGGGGTCGGTAAACTCGCCGTTCATGTATTTGACGATGTTTTCCATAACCTCGTCGGAGAATTGCTTGCTGCCGTTGTCGTTGTACTGTGCGGCGTTCCAGTAGTTGGCAAAGTCAAGAGAGTTTACCATTTTCGGCAGCTGGGTTGCGGTGCTGAAGCGTACATCGCCCGAGTAGTTGATTTTTACAGCTCCTTTCTGACCGCTCTTTGTGGTGACGAGAATAACACCGAAAGAAGCGCGTGAACCGTAGATAGAAGAAGCGGCGGCGTCTTTAAGAACCGACACGCTTTCGATGTCGTTGGGGTTCAAGGAGTTGATAGAACCTTCGATACCGTCGATGAGTACGAGGGGATTTGCCACGGAGCCGTTACCGATAGTGCCGGTACCGCGGATGTTCATGCTCATGGATGAGTTGAGCTCGCCGCCGGCGGTGGTGACACTGAGGTTAAGACCGGGGATAGCACCCTGGAGAGCCTGCTGCACGTTTGCAACCGGGCGCGACTCGAATGTCTCGGAGCCTACCATTGAGACAGCACCGGTGACATTTACTTTTTTCTGGGTGCCGTAGCCCACGACAACGACTTCGTCAAGAGCGCTGGAAAGCTCTTCGAGTGTTACATCAAGTGGGGTTCCTTCCCATTTGAGGTCGGTTGTCTTGCAGCCTACATAGCTGAAACGCAATGTGGCTCCGGGTTTTACATTTTTGATAGTGAATTCACCGTCGATGTTGGTGGTGCCACCGTTGGTGGTTCCTACAACGAGAACAGAAACTCCTACGAGAGTTTCGCCTGTTTCGTCCTTCACTATGCCGGTAGCGGTATCCGCATCCGGCGCGGGTGACGCAGATGCGCTGAACGCCCATCCGGTCAGTAAGCACAGTGTGAGAAGGTATACGGGAAATGCCGTAAATCTTTTACTCACGTTACGAAAATAGTGATACATGATTAAATGATTGGGTTATTATTTAAGGTTGATTGGTTGTTTTCCTCACCCTGTACAAGGGAGGAATTTTGTTCAAAATATGTCAGTGTACTTGCCTTATCCGGTTCAAAGGTAATTAAAGGTAATGAAACTACATAAACTATATTTAACTACCGCCCCCCCATTTTAAACAAAATTAACTATATTTGCATCTTATAGCGTTGTGTAATGTTAATGAAAGGCAGTTATTGACGAAAACTGCATGTGCTGTTTCTGTAGGGAGAAGCCGGTATGGAGGTTGCGGGGAAGTGGACATTGCATCAATTGCAACACCTTAATTATATATAGGGGCCGGCGTAATTGCAATAATTTGGCGCGGGGCGCATCAAGAGGGCTTTTTGATTGCGCGTGTTTCAAAAAAAAACATTATCTTTGCGTGCAATAAATTCTAAAGACAAACAGGTATATGTCGTTTATTGCAGATCGCGTAAAAATGGACGGGCTGACATTCGATGATGTCCTTCTGATACCCGCCTATTCCGAGGTATTGCCTCGTGAAGTAAATCTCAAAACCAAGTTTTCACGCAACATCGAGCTTAATGTGCCTTTGGTGTCGGCGGCCATGGACACCGTCACAGAGGCTCAGCTTGCCATTGCCATTGCCCGCGAGGGAGGCATAGGTGTGATTCACAAGAACATGCCCATATCCGAGCAGGCTCGTCAGGTTCATGCGGTGAAGCGCGCTGAAAACGGCATGATTTACGACCCTGTCACCATAAAGCGCGGAAGCACTGTAGCCGATGCCCTTGCAATGATGGAGGAGTTTCACATCGGGGGTATTCCTGTTGTGGACGACAACCGCAAGCTCGTGGGCATAGTCACCAATCGAGACCTCCGTTTTGAACGCGACCTTAAACGCCCCGTTGACGAAGTGATGACCTCGGAAAATATGGTCACCACCCGTCAGAGCACCAATCTTGAGGAGGCAGCCCAGATTCTCCAGGAGCATAAGATAGAGAAACTTCCCGTTGTAGACAGCGATGGTCATCTTATCGGTCTTGTGACATACAAGGACATAACCAAGGCTAAAGACAAGCCCCATGCGTGCAAGGACAGCCGCGGCAGGCTCAGAGTGGCGGCAGGCGTAGGCGTTACCGCCGACAGCATGGAGCGTGTGGACGCTCTTGTAGAGGCTGGGGTGGACGCTATAGTCATTGACACCGCCCACGGACACAGCAAGGGGGTTATCTCCGTGCTGCGTGCGGTCAAGGAAAAATATCCGCAGATTGATGTTGTGGTAGGCAACATAGCTACCGGCGATGCTGCCAGGTATCTTGTAGAGAACGGTGCCGACGGTGTGAAAGTGGGCATAGGTCCCGGTTCAATCTGCACAACACGCGTCATTGCCGGAGTCGGAGTGCCTCAGCTCAGCGCCGTGTACGACGTGGCAAAGACTCTTGAAGGCACCGGAGTGCCTCTGATTGCCGATGGCGGCATCCGTTACTCGGGCGATATTGTCAAGGCGCTTGCGGCAGGAGCCTACAGCGTTATGCTCGGCGGCATGCTTGCCGGAGTAGAGGAGAGTCCCGGCGACACAATAATATATAACGGCAGAAAGTACAAGGCATACCGTGGCATGGGTTCGTTGGAGGCTATGGAAAAAGGCTCCAAGGACCGTTACTTCCAGTCGGGAGAAAGCGATGTGAAGAAGCTTGTGCCTGAAGGCATCGCCGCGCGTGTGCCGTTCAAAGGCTCTCTTTACGAAGTGACCTACCAGATGCTCGGCGGTCTGCGTGCCGGCATGGGCTATTGCGGCGCCGCCGACATAGAACAGCTCCACAAAGCCAAGTTCACAAGAATTACCAACGCGGGTGTGGCAGAGAGTCATCCCCACGATGTAGCCATAACAAGCGAGGCTCCCAACTACAGCGCTTCGCATCAGTAAGCGGTTGGTCACAGCCGCTGTTACACTGCTCCCTGCCTTTTCGGTGCGGGTGTCGGCACAGTCCGTACCCCTTGCACTCCGGGCAGGGGGCAGTGTCGCTGTCATGAGGCTCCGAAGTGGTATAAAAAGCGCAATAGGCGGTGAGAATGACGCTTTTAGCGATTTTTACATGTGAGGGGAGTGCGCGCGTGAGGAAAAATGACTAAATTTGAGCCAAAATTTTCAAAAAATAAAAAGAGTGAAAGCAAAAAACATCATATTCGCCGCACTTATGGCACTGTGTGCCTTCGGAGTGTCAGCGCAAAACAATGTTGTAGAGGAAGTTGCATGGGTAGTGGGCGACCAGCCGATATGGAAGTCGGAGATTGAGGCGCAGTATCTCAACCTGATGCGTGACAACGCCAATCTGCAAGGCGACCCCTATTGCGTTGTGCCTGAAATGCTTGCGGTTGAAAAACTGTATCTTCACCAGGCAGACATGGACACTGTGGAAGTGAGCGACGCAATGGTGATGGCTGAGGTAGACAGCCGTATCAACTATTTCATAAACCTTTTCCAGACCAAGGAAAAGATGGAGGAATACTACCGCAAGCCGATGTCTGAAATCAGGTCGGAGATGACCGAATCGGTGCGCAACAGCTACCGTGTGCGTCAGGTGCAGAGCAGCCTCACATCAGACATTACATCGACCCCCAACGATATCAGAAAATATTTCCAGAACCTGTCGCCCGACAGTGTGCCGTTCATACCTCTTCAGGTAGAGGCGCAGATTATCACAATAAATCCGGTTGTGCCGCGTCAGGAGATTGAGGATGTAAAAGCGCGTCTGAGAGACTATTCGGACCGCGTGACAAAAGGCGAGAGCGAGTTTTCCACACTTGCCATTCTGTATTCCGAAGACCCCGGCAGCAGTATGCGCGGCGGTGAGCTCGGATTCAGCGGCAAGGGTACCCTCGACCCTGAGTTTGCGGCGGTGGCGTTCAATCTCAACGACCCCAAGAAGGTGAGCAAGATTGTCGAGACCGAATTCGGTTTCCATATTATCCAGCTCATCGAAAAGCGTGGCGACCGAATCAATGTGCGCCACATTCTGCTACGGCCCAAAGTGTCTGAAAATGACCTCAATGAAGCTCGCGTGCGTCTTGACTCGCTGCGCTCGGATATTGTCAAGGGACTGGTTGACTTTAACGATGTAGTGGGTCTTGTGTCGCAGGACAAGGCTACAAGAGCCAACCGTGGCATGATGGTGAACAGCGACCGCGAGAGCGACCGCGCCGGCTCTACCCGCTTCACTATGGCAGAGCTGCCTCAGGAAGTGGCTCAGAAGATTGCCGGAATGCAGCCGGGAGATATATCCGAGGCTTTTGTGATGATGGACCCCAAGCTCAACCGCGAGGTGGTGGCTGTGGTGCGTCTGCACCGCCGCATCGAGGGTCACAACGCCAACATCGCCGATGACTATCAGGTTATCAAAAGCATGTATGAAAACAGCCGCCGCCAGCAGATTCTCACCGAATGGCTGGAAAACAAAATAAACGAAACTTATGTGCGCATAGATGAAAACTGGCGCAACTGCGAGTTTACCCACAAGGGCTGGATTAAAGAAAAATCATCTGAGGCGGCAGCCGACTGACGGGCATGATGCTTCATCTTGTCAGGATGCTGTGCTTTCTTAGGCGTTATGCCCCGGGGCTTGTCGCTGTCGGGGTGTTTGCCGTTCTTGCGCTCCCCGCATGGACAGCCACCTCGCGCCCGGTGGATGACAGCCGGCAGAACATCAAGCCGGTGATACCCGGTGCCAGCCGCTATCAGGAGGGAAAGGTGTTTCTCGAACATGCGGATGTGTGGAGCTACAAGGAGCAGCCCGGCGTGGCTGCCGAGGAGCAGTATCAGCTCCTTGTGGGGTCGGTTGTGTTTCGCAAAAACGACATGTTCATGTACTGCGACAGCGCCCATTTCTATGATGTGAGCAATTCGTTTGACGCGTTTGGCAATGTCAGGATGGAGCAGGGCGACACCCTGTTTGTCTACGCCGATGAGCTGAACTACGACGGCGCTACAGAAATGGCTGTCCTCTATGCCGACGCCGGCAAGAAGGTGAGGCTGATAAACCGCGACGTGAAGCTGGAAACCGATGTTTTCAACTATGACATTCCCGGCGAGGTGGGCTATTATAATGTGGGCGGTGTGCTGAGCGACCTTCAGAACACCCTGACCTCGCTTGAAGGCGAGTATCACCCCGACACCAAAGATGCCTTCTTTTACTTTAACGTAGAGCTTAACAGTCTCAACAACAGCGACACGCTGCGCATGTTTACCGACTCGCTGCAGTACAATACCGAAACCCATGTGGCAACACTCGTAGCCGCTACCCGCATAATAAGCAAGGACGGCGAGATACGCTCTACCTCCGGCACATACAATACCGAAAGCGGACTAGCGGATTTGTACAAGCGCTCTCTCGTTGTAACAAACCGGGGCAATACCCTTACCGGCGACACCCTGTTCTACAACAGAGACCTCGGCATCGGCGAGGCGTTTGGCAACATGGTGCTCACCGACTCTGCCCGCAGCTGCGCCATGTTTGGCGACTACGGCTTTTACAACGACCGTGTTGACAGCGCTTTTGTCACCGGGCGCGCTCTTGCGAAAGAGTATTCAAAAAACGATACCCTGTATCTGCACGGCGACACTATCTTTGCGTATATTGACCCCGCCGACACCACCCGTGTGATGAATGTGTACCACAAAGTGCGGTTCTACCGGTCTGACCTCCAGGGACTGTGTGACTCGCTGAGCGCAACCGAGCGCGACTCTATGATGTACATGTACCGCCACCCGGTGTTGTGGAGCGGCGACAGGCAGATATTCGGCAATGTGATTCATGTGCATTTCAATGACTCCACCGCCGACTGGGCGAAGCTGCCCGAATTCGGATTTATGGCGGAGCATGTCGGGGAAGACTGTTTCCAGCAGATGAGCGGTCTGAAAATGACGGCGTGGTTCAACGACTCCACCATACGCCACCTCTTTGTCGAAGGCAATGTCATGCTGATAATGTTTCCCATGGAGAACGACTCCACATACAACAAGTACGCCTATGTGGAGAGCAGCATAATGGACGCATGGTTTTTGAACAACGACATTGAGCGGATTTTGTTCACTCCCGAAACCACGGCAAAGGTTGTGCCGCTCTATCTTGCCAAGAAAGGCAGCTATTTTCTCCAGAAGTTCGCGTGGTACGACGGCATACGCCCCACATCGCCCGAAGATGTGTTTGTTGTGCCGCAGCAGATGATAGACCTTATCAACTCGGCG
This sequence comes from Muribaculaceae bacterium Isolate-104 (HZI), assembly GCA_003762715.1. GTDB lineage: Bacteria > Bacteroidota > Bacteroidia > Bacteroidales > Muribaculaceae > Paramuribaculum. Next base: position 68,511 of record RIBJ01000032.1, read on the forward strand.
CCTCCGGCTACTGTAGTGAAGCGCACAGCGCCTGTCAGGCGCTCGACCCCGGAGGGTGAGCCGCCGGAGAATTCCGACAAATCAGCCGCAGCAGTAGCCGAAAGCGCGGAAGAGGAGGAGCAGCAAGAGGAATCATCTGAACCCGAGGATGAAACTGCCGCTCGGTCAGAGCAGTAGCGTATCGCCGGCGAAGTTTTAAAACAAGTTATCTACACTCTGTAGAAAACTCTATTTGGGTAGGGTAGGGGTTTGTCGTAATTTTGTTGGTCGAAAATAAGAGGGTGTGTTTTTTTTGTTGCGCGCCCTCCCCACATTGAGAATATTTTTAACCCTATGAGCGACATTATACGTCTACTTCCGGATTCGGTGGCAAACCAGATTGCTGCGGGCGAGGTTATACAGCGCCCCGCGTCTGTTGTCAAGGAGCTGGTGGAGAACGCAGTAGATGCCGGCGCCAAATCAATAGAAATCATAATAAAGGATGCCGGACGCACTCTGATACAGGTGGTGGATGACGGCAGCGGCATGAGTGATACCGATGCCCGCCTTGCATTCGAGCGCCACGCCACATCCAAGATTGCCGCTGCAGCCGACCTGTTCAGCCTGCACACAATGGGGTTTCGCGGCGAGGCTCTCGCCTCCATAGCGGCTGTGTCGCGGGTAGATTTGCGCACCATGCTCCACGGCGCCACTGTTGGCACAAGGCTTATAATAAACGGCAGTCAGGTGGAGAGTCAGGAGCCGGAAACATGTAGCCCCGGCAGCAACCTGATGGTTAAAAATCTGTTTTTCAATGTGCCGGCACGTCGCAAGTTTCTGAAAAAGGACTCTGTAGAGCTTGCCAATATAATGCGTGAGTTCGAGAGGCTGGCGCTTGTGAACCCCTCGGTGGAGTTTACTCTTGTGCACAATGACTCTGTGCTGCACAAACTCATGCGCGGCTCTTTCAAGCAGCGAATTGTCGATTTGTTCGGCAAAAGCCTTGACAAACAGATTATTCCGGTAGAAACTTCCACCTCTATAGTCTCGGTGAGCGGTTTTGTGTCTCTGCCGCAGTTTGCCCGCCGCCGCAATGCGTTGCAGTACCTTATGGTTAACGGTCGCAACATGCGCCACCCGTATTTTCACAAGGCTATAATGCATTGCTATGAAAACCTCATTCCGGCAGATGAGCAGCCCAATTACTTCCTCGATTTCAAGGTTGACCCTGCGAGCATAGACGTGAATATCCACCCGACCAAAAACGAAATAAAGTTTGAGGACGAGCCGGCCATATGGCAGATACTTGTAGCGGCAGTAAAAGAATCGCTCGGACGTTTCAATGCAGCTGAAGCAATTGATTTTGACAGGGTTGACGCGCCGGAGATACCGTTTTTTTCGCCTGACACCAATGCAGCGCACGGCTTGGACATAGACACTACGTACAACCCCTTTGCCCAGCAGACAGATGAGGCTGAGCCACGTCAGGCGGGACGGTCGTATGGAGCGGGCTCTCGTCCGGGCAATGCCTTGCGCGCTGTGGGCAGTGACTGGGAGCGGCTGTATGAAGAGTTTAATTCCGAACGCTCTGAAAGCATCTCGGAAGGGGTGCGGGCAAGTTCGCTCAACGCGGATATAGTTGTTGACAACGAAGAACCTACATCCGGGCAAGAGTCGATATTTGACGCGACCACCGAAGGCGTTACCGCCTATAATTGCATTCAGGCAAAGGGTCGTTACATACTTTCGCCGTCAAAATCGGGAGTAATGGTAATAGACCAGCACAGGGCGCACGTCAAGGTTCTTTACGAACGTTATATTAATATGGTGTCGTCGGGCAGGCTTGAGAGCCAGCGCCTGCTCTTCCCTGAGATTGTCACTCTTTCGGCGTCGCAAAACGCTGTTCTTGAACTGATTGTGCCGGTGGTAACCGGGCTCGGCTTCGATATATCTTATTTGGGCGACTTTACATGGAGCGTCAATGGCGCTCCTTCAATGGAAAATTCGCCGGTGGATACCCTGCTTAAAATAGTGGAGGAGGAAACAGAAGGAGGCGACACCGCAGAGGTGGCAATGCAGAGACGTGCCGCGCTCGCAATGGCGCGGGCAGGAGCGGTCAAGTACGGACAGCCGCTTACCCCTGATGAGATGGAGCGCCTTATAAGTGATTTGTTTAAACTCTCCGCTCCTAATTTTACGCCTGACGGACAGCTGGTTGTGAGTCTCATCTCAACCGAAGAGCTGGCAAAAATGTTTTCATGACAGGCGGTGATACGATAAAATTTCCGAAAAAATTATTAAATTTGCACTTGTGATAGACCTCATTCCACATATTAAATATCTGGTAGTAAGCCATGACTGTGTCATTCTTCCCGGCTGGGGAGCTATAGTGGCGCGCCACATTCCGGCATGTGTGTCGGAAGGGGTGCTTTACCCTCCGGTGCGTGAGCTTGGCTTCAATCCGGATGTCAACTACAGCGACGGCATGCTTGCCAGCAGTGTAGCAAGGCGCGAGGGCATATCGTATGCAGCCGCGCAGGTGGCAGTGGAAAACGCGGTAGAGCATCTGCGTAACCTGTACGACATTGCCGGATTTCTTGCATTGCCGCGCATCGGCACTTTCCGGCGCAGTGGCGACGGCGCAATGACATTTGTGCCCGAGTCTGCATCAAGGTCTATTGCCAACATCGCTTTTTCCGGACTGCCTGTCATGGAGGTGGCAAGCGCTTCCGGTTCGTCATTGACCGCCGGAGAGAAAGTGGCGCGTATTGGCGGGCTACGCGCCTTTGCACGCGGTGCCGCTGCAGCAGCTGTGCTGCTGGCGCTCGGAGCAACTTTGTCAACACCGGTTACGGTCGACAGGGCGGCTGCGTCATACGCCTCTGTGCCTGCTCCCTCGGTTTCGGCAGCGAAGCCGGTAGTGCTTCCGCTTGCCTACCCTGCCGACACAACCATGTTTATCCCGGTACCGGACGCTTCTGTGGCTACCGACACAATGAAACCGGTGGCTGTGCCTGCGCATGAGTTTTACCTTATAGTGTCATCTCATGTCAACAGAGCTGAGGCAAGCGCTTATGTGGCGGCGCGTCCGAACGAGAGTCTTACCGTGCTTGAGAGCGACCGCCGCTTTAGAATTGTGGCGGCTACCGGAGCTACGCTCGAAGAGGCTATGAAGCTCAAAGGCAATGCCGATTTCAACCGGCGCCACCCTGACGCATGGGTGTACCGCAAATAAAAAAACTCCTTATTCCACGCATTATATGAAAGATTTGCATGAACTGCTCGTGAACCGGCGCAGCATACGCCGTTACACCGACGAGCCGCTTACACCCGACCAGGTGAGGCTCATACTTGAGGCGGGGCTCCTTGCGCCTACATCCAAAAGCGCACGCCCGTGGCAGTTTGTTGCTGTCGATGACAAAAACATGCTTGAACGCCTTGCGCAGTGCAAGCCTGCCGGTGCTGCTCCTATTGCGGGGTGTGCCCTTGCAGTGGTAGTGGCGGTGGATCAGACCCAAAGCGACCCCTGGATAGAGGATGCCTCGGTGGCTGCCTCGTACATGCAGCTTCAGGCGCAGGACCTCGGGCTCGGCTCCTGCTGGATTCAGGTGCGCGGACGCTTTACCGCCGACGGGCTGCCGAGCGAGGAGTATGTTCAGGAACTGCTCGGCATTCCCGAACAGTGTCCCGTTGTGTGCATCCTCACATTCGGCAACAAAGCCGAGGAGCGCAAGCCGGTGGACACTTCAAAACTTCTTTGGGAAAAGGTTCACATAGGCACCTGGAAAGCTGAGGAATGAGCGAGGTAGCGCGCAGCGGCTGTGTTGTATTCGGCTCGGGAAATGTGGCGTGCGCTCTTGCACCCGCGCTGGAAGAAGCGGGGCTGCATGTGCGGCAGGTCTATAGCCGCTCTATTGCAAATTCCCGCAGTCTTGCCGATGTTCTTGCCGGCGCGCAGGCTGTGGATAGCCTGGACAGTGTGTGCCGTGACGCGGAGCTTTATGTGGTAGCTCTGAGCGACAATGCAATAGAACCTGTAGCAACAGCCATGACCGGTACCGGAGGGCTTTGGTGCCACACCTCCGGAGGGGTGGGCGCCGAAGTGCTTGAACCGGCGGCGACCGGTTACGGAGTGCTTTATCCGCTTCAGACATTCTCTAAAAAACGCGAGGTTGAAATGGCTCAAGTGCCTTTGTTTGTCGAAGGCTGTACCCCCTGTGTAGAAGAAAAAATTAAAGAGCTTGCTGAAAAAATCAGCGGACATGTCTACCATGCCGACTCGGCGATGAGGCTGAGACTCCATGCGGCAGCCGTGTTTGCATGCAATTTCGTGAATTTCATGTGGACAAACGCCGATGACATTCTGAAAGCCGGTGGCTGCGGTCTGTCAGTGCTTGAACCGCTTATCAGGGAAACTCTGTCGAAAGCGCTGTCAATGTCGCCGCGCGACGCTCAGACCGGTCCGGCGCGCAGAGGCGACACTGTGGTAATGCAACGCCACCGGCAGGTTATGACTGCCGAACAGAGCCGTATATACGAATTTCTGACACACAGCATCATCAGAGAATACCGGGCTGACAGATAATGGCTGTACTCCACCTTTTCAATCCTGAAAATGACCTTGCGCTCGCGGCGGATATGGCTTGTTACACACCGCCGCCGGCAGCAGTGAGGCTTCGCAGTCGCGGTGCATTGTTGCCCTTGTGGTTTGCCTCGGAAGGCGACCTGATTATGGCGCCTCCGGAGTTGGAGGCGAGCGCGTTGCGCCTAAGAGACGAATACGGGCTGTCAGGCGAGATATTCACGGCAGACAAGCTCAGAGAGGTGGACGCTGTGTTCCCCTGGGGGTGGAGTGAGGATGCCCGCCGGCGGTTTCGCAATGCCGGAGTGCCGGAAAGCCTGTTGCCCGATGACGGACTTCTTCGTTCTTACCGTAACCTCAGCCACCGCCGTACATCGGTAGAGGTGCTTCGTGCTGTAGGGTGGCATTCGCTGCCTGTTGAGGCGCACACGCTACAGGAGGCTTTGGCGGCGATAGCCGGATTCGGCGGGCGCGCGTTTGTGAAATTTCCGTGGTCAAGCAGCGGCAGGGGAGTGTTTGACTCATCGGCGCTTTCGCCCGCCAAGCTGGCGGATACCGTGAGTGGCTGCATCCGCAGGCAGGGCAGTGTGATGCTGGAGCCGGTGTATGAGAAGGAGCGTGACTTTGCAATGCTGTTTCATTGCAGTGCCGGCAAAACCGAGTATCACGGGCTTTCATGTTTTGATACCCGTCCGGGGGGAGCGTATTCCGGAAATGTCATTGCGTCGCAGGAAAAACTGAGCGCTATTGTCGGGATAGACCTGTCTGATGTCCGGCGTAAGGTGGAGCGGGCTCTTGACGCGGTGATAGCGCCTCACTACACCGGACCGTTGGGCGTTGACATGATGGTGGCGCGGACCGGCGGCGGCGAACGCTTTGTAATGCCGTGTGTGGAGGTGAACCTGCGTTATACCATGGGATTTGTGGCTATGGCTGTCGCGCGGCGATGTCCCTCGCTGAGCGGAGCGCTTACCACTGACGATTTCTTGTATGTAGCCGACTGATTTCTTTTGCCGCGTTGCGAAAAAGTTGTAATTTCGCACTATCAAACAACTTACTCATAAAAAACAACATGGCAACCACTTTAGTCAAAACCGACTTTAATTTTCCCGGACAAACAAGTGTGTATCACGGCAAGGTACGCGACGTGTATGATATCAATGACGACCTCCTGGTCATGGTGGCAACCGACCGTATATCGGCGTTTGATGTAATACTTCCCGAAGGAATCCCCTACAAGGGACAGGTGCTGAATCAGATAGCCACATACTTTCTTGAGGCTACCCGGGGCATAGTGCCTAACTGGCGACTCGCCACTCCCGACCCCATGGTGACAGTAGGCTACAAGGCGGAAGGCTTTAAAGTGGAAATGATTATACGAGGCTACCTTACCGGCAGCGCGTGGCGCGACTACGCCGCCGGATGCCGTGAGATATGCGGAGTAAAGCTGCCCGAAGGCATGAAAGAAAACCAGCGTTTCCCAGAGCCGATTATCACACCGACCACCAAGGCAGACGAGGGTCATGACGAAAACATTTCCAAAGAAGAAATCATAGCCCGCGGCATAGTGTCGGCAGAAGACTACGCCGTTATGGAAGACTACACCCGCCGTCTCTTCAAGCGCGGCACCGAAATGGCTGCCGAAAAGGGGCTCATTCTGGTTGATACCAAATATGAATTTGGCAAACGCGACGGCAAGGTAATACTCATTGACGAAATCCACACCCCTGACTCTTCGCGCTATTTCTATGCAGAGGGCTACGAAGAACGCTTCAAGGCGGGCGAACCCCAGAAACAGCTTAGCAAAGAGTTTGTGCGCCAGTGGCTTATCGACCACGACTTCATGGGCAAAGCAGGTCAGAAAGTGCCTGAAATGACACCCGAGTTCTGCGACAGTGTATCGGCACGCTACATCGAGCTGTACGAGCATGTTACCGGACAGCCCTTTGTCAAGGAGAATGAAAACGACCTCGCGCGCCGCATTGAGGTCAACGTGCTTGACTGTCTTAAAAACCTTAGCTGTTGACCGCAGATGGCGGACTGTGAGGAAATCACACCCTATGGTGACGCCTCCGGAGCCAAAGGCGGGCAGGTAAAAGCGATGTTTGACAACATTGCCCCCGCTTATGACTTCATGAACCGGGCAATGACGCTTGGCGTAGACAAACTGTGGCGGCGCAGCGCTGTGAAAACCCTGCGGCGGCATGGCGCGGGCTCTGTCCTTGACGTGGCTACCGGCACCGGCGACCTTGCCATACAGATTGCCGGAGCGCTTGCTGACGCTACCGTAACCGGTATAGACCTGTCAGAGAAGATGATAGAAATCGGGCGTCGCAAAATTGCAGACAGCGGACTCGGTGACAGAATATCTCTGATGCAGGGCGATTGCCTTGCGCTGCCTATGGCTGACGGCAGCTTCGACGCTGTGACAGTGGCTTATGGCGTGCGCAACTTCGAAAACCTTGCCGGCGGCTATGCCGAAATGGCGCGGGTGCTTCGCCCCGGAGGTCTGCTCATGGTGCTTGAACTCTCAACCCCCCAGTCGGCGCTGGTGCGTCCGCTGTATAATATATATACAAGGTGTGTTATTCCTGCCGTGGGAAAACTCATATCTCACGACAGCGGCGCATACTCCTATCTCCCCAAAAGCATAGAGGCTGTGCCGCAGGGCGAGCGTATGCTCGACCTTATGCGCGCCGCAGGGCTTGCCGACGCGCGTTGCCGCCGGTTTACTTTCGGAGTGTGCTCGCTCTACACCGCTGTAAAACCACGATAGATACCAATCATAACATAATTTTATGAAATCATTTAAATTAGCTCTCGCTATGGCTGTAACCCTCTCGGCTTCAGGAGCGGCTTCGGCACAAGAGCACCTGAAAAGTCTTGACCCGAAGAATTTCGACAAGACAGTGCCCGCCGGCACAGATTTTTATCAGCATGTAACAAAAGGCTGGCAGGAGGCGCACCCTCTCACAGCCGAGTTTGCCCGATATGGACAGTTCAACGTACTCAACGACTCTTCCGAGCAGCGTGTAAAGGATATAGTGCTGAATCTCGGAGCATCTAACCCCGCTCCCGGTTCGGTGGCATTCAAAGTGTCTACCGTATACAATCTGGCAATGGACTCTGCCCGCCGCAATGCCGAAGGCGCGGCTCCCATACTTGCCGACCTTGCGAAAATAGAGAAAACACCCGCCGAAGGTATGGAAGACCTCTTCCTGTGGATGCACGGCAACTACGCCAGCCCCTTCTTCAGCGCAGGCATTCAGGAGGACCTCGCTAACTCGTCACGCTACGCAATGTACATTGGCGGAGGCGGCATGTCGCTCGGCGACCGTGACTACTACCTGAAAAATGACGCGCGCAACAAAGAGGTGCGCGAGGCGTTCAAGAAACTCGTTGACCGTCAGATGCGCAATGCCGGCTATTCCAAGAAAGACGCCGCGCGCATTGTGAAAAACGTGATGAAAATCGAGACTGCGCTCGCCGACAGCGCATGGACCCGCGAAGAGAGCCGCAACATCCCCGCGATGTACAACCCCCGCACATTCGCTCAGCTCAAGGAAATGTTCCCCGCAATAAACTGGGATCGCTTCTTTGTCGAGACCATGGGCATCGAATCTCCCGAAAATGTCATTGTAACCGAAATAAAGTCGGTCAAGAGAGCCAACGACCTGATGGCATCGCTCACTCAGCGTGAAATCAAAGACTACTATCTCTGGAAATATGTGAGCCAGGCGGCAGGCACGCTCAGCGATGACTTTGCCGACGCGTCGTTCGAGTTCAACAAAGTTATGAGCGGCGTGCAGGAGCAGCGTCCCCGCTGGAAGCGCGCTCTCGGAGCAACCGAAGGTGTTCTCGGCGAGGCAATCGGACAGCTCTATGTCGAGAAGTACTTTCCCCAGTCGTCTAAAGACTACATGATAGAACTCGTTGAAAATCTCCGCACCGCACTGGGCAAGCACATCATCAACCTCGCGTGGATGAGCGATGACACAAAGCTCAACGCTATCAAGAAGCTCAACGCCTTCACCGTCAAAATCGGCTATCCTGACAAATGGAAAGACTACTCCTCCATGGAGATAGACCCCGCCCTCTCATACTACGAGAACATGCACAACGCAAGCATGTGGCACCAGAAAGAGCACCTCGCAAAATGGGGCAAGCCCGTGGACCGCACCGAATGGGGCATGACTCCCCAGACAGTGAACGCCTACTACAATCCTTTGGCAAACGAAATAGTTTTCCCCGCGGCTATTCTTCAGGCTCCTTTCTTCGACCCCGAGGCAAGCGATGCTGAAAATTACGGAGGCATAGGCGTTGTAATCGGACACGAAATGACCCACGGCTTTGACGACCAGGGCAGAAACTTCGACGCCGAAGGCAATATGACCGACTGGTGGACTCCTGAGGATGCTGCAAAATTCACTGAACTCGCAAAAGGACTCGTGGCGCAGTTCGATGCTGTGGAAGTTCTCCCCGGACTGAATGCCAACGGTCAGTACACTCTCGGCGAGAATATTGCCGACCAGGGTGGTCTGCGTGTGGCAATGACCGCGTTCCTTGACTCCCAGAAAAAGAAAGGAGTGGATGTGAAAACCGCTAAAATCGACGGCTTCGACCCCATCCAGGTGTTCTATCTCAACTACGCTAACCTCTGGGCTCAGAACATCCGCGAAGCCGAAATGCGTTCGCTCACACAGGGCGACGTCCACTCACTCGGCTCAAACCGTGTTAATGTCACTCTGCGCAACATCGAGCCATTTTTCAATGCCTTCTCAATAAAAGAAGGTGACAAAATGTGGCGCCCGGTTGAAGAGAGAGTTGTCATCTGGTAACCCCAAAAAACACTGAATTTTTCGGAAAACCGCACTTTTTTGCGGTTTTTCCGAAAAAAAACAGTGGATTTGCCTAAAAATTTTGTGAGAGTAAAAAAAAGTGCCTATATTTGCACTCGCTTTTGCAACGGCCCATTCGTCTATCGGTTAGGACGCAAGATTTTCATTCTTGAAAGAGGAGTTCGATTCTCCTATGGGCTACTAAAAATAACTAACTCACTTTTTAAGACATAAAATGGCAAACCATAAGTCATCCATCAAGAGAATCCGTCAGACAGAGTCGCGTCGCCTTCGCAACCGCTACTATGCCAAGACTGCTCGCAATGCCGTGCGCAATCTTCGCAAGATGACCGACGCTAAAGAGGCTGCCGAAGCTTTTGTAAAGATTACAAAGATGCTCGACAAACTCGCTGCTAAAAAGACTATCTCTAAAAACAAGGCATCTAACCTCAAGAGCAAGCTCGCTCGCCACATCAACAAGCTGAGCGCTTGATAACGAGGTAAGTTTAAGCCATAACTCATAGCGGGCCCATTCGTCTATCGGTTAGGACGCAAGATTTTCATTCTTGAAAGAGGAGTTCGATTCTCCTATGGGCTACATTATTTCCCCCTTTTATTAGATTATTGAAGGATGCGCCGTGAGGCTGCGTCTTTCAATTTTTTTTTATCACCATGCTATTGTTATGATAGACGCTGAAATAATATCGCTCCTTGACTCTGAGGCGGCCCGGATAAACAGCGAGGCATTCATAGCCGATGACCCCGTGCAGTTTCCACGGCGCTTCGAATCGCTCCCGGACATAGAAATCGCCTCGCTGTTGTGCTCCTCCATAGCATGGGGCAACCGGCGCATGATTTGCCGCGACTGCGACAGAATGCTTGCTCTGATGGACAACGACCCCCACGCCTATGTCATGGACCGGGGCTATGAGGACCTTCCAGACGAAATCAACATACACCGCACATTTTTCGGGCGAAACTTCAAGCACTTTCTGCGAGGGCTAAGAGTCGTGTACAGCTTATTCGGCTCGCTCCAGGGCTTTGCGTCCGCTGCCGGCATTGCAACCTCGCCCCACCCCTCGTGGAGCCTTGTGGAGGCTCTCAATGCTGTGCTTGCTGATGCCAACGGCGGCGTCGGCGACTCCCGCTGCCTTCCTCTTAACCTTGCCACAACGGCACTCAAGCGGGTCAATATGGCGCTTCGCTGGCTTGTCAGAAACGACGGCATTGTAGACCTCGGAGTGTGGAATGTCATCACCCCTGCGCAGCTCTTTATACCCCTTGACGTGCATGTAGGCAATGTGGCGCGCTCGCTCGGACTTGTGAGCCGCAAGGCAAACGACCGCCGCACTGTCGAAGAGCTTAACGCCATCCTTGTCACCCTGCGTCCGCATGACCCTGTTTTCTACGATTACGCCCTGTTTGGCATAGGCATGGAGGCAAAGAACCTAAACAAATGACCACAAAAATAATTTAAAAAATAGCTGTTTGAGCTGACAATTCGAGTCCCGGTAGTGTTGCTTAGTTGATAATCTTTTGTAATTTTGAAACCTGCAACTAAAACTGTCACTGAAATGAGTTATATGAAAACGGTATCAGGACTTCTTTTCACACTGCTGCTGATGCTGGCTCCGCTTGCGGCTGCCGCGTCAGAACCCACCGTGGAGTTTGACACACTTTCCCACGATTTCGGCAACATAAAGGCTACCGGCGGTCCGGTCAGCTGCGAGTACAAGTTTACCAACACGGGCACAACCCCCCTCGTCATAGTTTCCGTGACCAACGGAGGCTGCGGCTGCACCACACCATCCTTTCCCAAGGCTCCGGTGGCTCCCGGCAAGACCGGCAAGATAAAAATCACCTTCAACCCCGTGGGGCGCAAAGGAGAGTTCAACCGCGAGGTTAAAGTGCGCACCAACGGCAATCCCAAACGCATAGCGTTGAAATTCAGCGGAGTTGTACTGCCATGAAACGCCTGATGTCATTCTCGGTAGTGCTGATGTTGTCGTTGTGGGCAGCGGCAAAAGGATTTGTGTGGATTGACACAGTGCACGACTTCGGCGCATTCAGCGAGGACATGGGGCTGGTGTGGTGTACTTTCAAGGCGGTAAATACCTCAGACGAGCCTCTGGCGGTTGTGAGCGCGCGAGCCAACTGCGGCTGCACCCGTCCCGGATACCCCCGCAGCGCCGTGCAGCCCGGCGACACACTTGCCGTGCGGGTTGCCTACGACGCAAAAGGGCGTCCGGGCAGATTTGACAAAAAGGTGTACGTCAGCACCGGCGACGGTGTCTCGACAACGCTTACTGTCAAAGGCACAGTAATAGGAGCGCCGACATCTCTGTCGGCAAGATACCCCGTCGAAGCGGGGCAGGCGCGTCTGTCCACTACCGTGATACCCTTCGGCGAAGTTTTCAAGGGGCGTGTAGCCAGCGGACTCATCAAGGGCTACAACGCCACCTCCGACACAATAGTGCCCTCGGTAGAATCTCTGCCGGGCTATATTGACGTGAACATCCGCCCCTCTCAGGTGCCGCCCGGCGAACAGTTTGTCATCTCCGCCACAGCCACTACGGACCGCTGCCGCGAATGGGGCTTTGTGACAGGCGGTTTCGCCTTCGTTCCCGACAAGGGAGCGCCGCCTGCCGCCGACATCTCGACTGTGGTTATTGTGCGTGAGGATTTCTCGCGGCTCACGCCCGGCGAACGCAATAAGGCTCCACACGCAACCCCCTCTGTAAAGACACTCGATTTCGGCTCGTTCAAGCGCGACTCCGACCCCCTCAAGGCTACTTTTGAAATACGCAACACCGGCACTGACCCTCTCATTGTCAGGCAGGTGTCGTCGCCGGACCGCAGCCTTGCCATTTCACTTTCCTCTGACAAAATCAAAAAAGGCAAAAGCGCTTCGGTGCAAGTGACATTTTCTCCGCGCGAGCTTGACGGCGCGGAACTCCTCAACGCACGCATCACAATAATAACCAATGACCCCGACAACCCCGTGCAGATGATACGCATTGTCGGCGAACCATTATAACATTACCGCTCATGGATATGCATCACCCTGAAAACGACGACTGCTATACCGGTCTGACAGTAAACAGCGGAGTGGCGCAGCCTCCCTCCGTAAACCCCTACCTCGTGCGCCGCAGACGCAAGCCGCTCCCGTCTGTCGCAGAGATGGTCGAAGGCATTGTAAAGGGCGATGTCACCACGCTTAGCCGCGCCGTTACTCTTGTAGAGAGCCTTAACCCGGAGCATCAGGCTATAGCCCAGGAGGTCATTGAGAAATGCCTGCCCTACAGCGGCAACTCGCGCCGAATAGGCATCACAGGGGTACCCGGAGCAGGCAAAAGTACCTCTATCGATGTTTTCGGGCTGCATGTGCTGCGCGACGGCGGTAAACTTGCTGTGCTTGCCATTGACCCCTCCAGCGAACGCACCAAGGGCAGCATTCTCGGCGACAAGACACGAATGGAAAAACTTTCGGTTCACCCCGGAGCTTTCATTCGCCCCAGCCCGTCGGCGGGTTCGCTCGGCGGTGTGGCGCGCAAAACCCGCGAGACAATAGTGCTGTGCGAGGCTGCCGGCTACAACAACATTTTTGTCGAGACGGTAGGGGTGGGGCAGAGCGAGACTGCCGTACACTCCATGGTCGATTTCTTTCTGCTCATACAGCTTGCCGGCACCGGCGACGAGCTTCAGGGCATAAAGCGCGGCATAATGGAAATGGCAGACGGCATTGTAATCAACAAGGCGGACGGCGACAACATTGAGCGCGCAAACCTTGCCATGGCGCAGTTTAAAAGCGCCCTGAGACTCTTTCCCACACCCGCCTCAGGCTGGTCGCCCGAAGTGCTTACATACTCCGGCTACTATGAGATAGGCATTGCCGAGGTGTGGAAAATGATAGACAGCTATTTCGATTTTGTAAAGGCAAACGGCTACTTTGACGTAAAGCGTGCCGAGCAGTCGCGTTTCTGGATGTACGAAACCATCAACGAGCAGCTCCACAGACATTTCTACAACAACCCCCGCATAAAGCAGTTGCTCGCCGAGGGTGAGGCTCTGGTGCTTGATCACCGCCGCACCTCTTTCGCCGCCGCTAAGACGGTGCTTGACAGCTATTTCGAGAATAAGTTATAATCTCTCCGGAACAATCCCACCCTCCGCTGTGTTCAGTTTCAACAGAGAGGTCCGGTTTAGCCGGTTTCTCCAACTAAACCAAACACGCTGACATTTGTTATGAGAGCTACCGGATATAGAATTCCATCTCAGTACCGCACCGTAAGGAAGTCGCTGACATTCAAGCCTATGTCGCCCGCCGACATTCCCGTCATAGCGCCATTCATGCCGCGCGCCGCCACACGTACCTGCGATTTTACAGTCGGTGGAATGGTGCTTTGGGCAGACTGGTTTCGCTACCGCATGTGTATCTGCGACAACACTCTGTTCGTAAGAGGAATAAGCGAGGACGACATGCATTCGACCGCATTCTCCCTGCCCGTGGGCGATATGCCGCTCGCCGATTCGGTGGCGCTGTTGCTCGACTATTGCAAGCGTCGTGGAATACCGCTGCTGTTTTCTGCTGTGCCGCAGGAATATGTGGAGCCTCTGCTGTCTCTCGGCGCTTCCTCGGTCATCGAGTTGCCTGACTGGGCAGACTATCTTTACTCCATTGACTCGCTGGCTACCTTCGCAGGCAAAAAGCTCAATAAAAAACGCAACCACATCAACCGCTTCATTGCTGACAATCCCGGCTATACTCTTGAGCCGGTGACTCCTGACAATATCGGCGAGCTGTCACGCTTTTTCGAGTCAATGACCATGCCAGACAACAAGCCGCTCATGGCTGAGTACGACCGCTGCATGGTGCGAGAGGTGCTTGCCCGTCCGCAGCTGTACCCTTTCGAGGGGGCGGCGCTGAGGCTGCCCGGTGCCGACATTGTGGCGTTTGCGTTTGGCGAGGTGGCAGGCGACACTCTTGTGGTTCACATTGAAAAGATTGACCATTCAGTGGCGGGTGCCGGCGAGGTGCTGTGCCGCGATTTCGCGGCTCTGATGAAGAGCCGCCACCCGCAGCTCCTTTATGAAAACCGCGAGGACGACGCCGGTGACCCAGGACTGCGTCAGGCGAAGCAAGCGCTTTGTCCGTGCGCGCTCCTGCGCAAGTACAATGTCCGCTTCGACTGAGCCTCCCGCCTTTTGCTGTTCCCCATTTAAAAAAGCAGGGCACCGTGTCTCACGACAAGGTACCCTTGAAAATACATGTTGTAAAGTGTATACAGGGATGTGATTACGTTAGTATTAATTTGTCAACACATCTGTTGCTAAATTGGCACAAAGATACTCTAATTTATTAACTTTATATCAAACTGAAGTACAATAATTGTTAATAAATTAAGCTTTGTGTACAGTTGTTGACACATTTTTGCTATTTGTCGTAAAAAACGCCCGGCTGACAGCAGCCGGGCGCCTGAAAGTATAAGCCGAGTGTTATTTCCAGCTGCCGAAAATAACTATATTGTTGTCATCCTCGCTGAGGGTTGACTGAAAATCCTGAAGTTTTGTCAGCTCGTCGCCGCTCACACCCCTTTCTGCTATGGATTTTTCTATCAGTTCTGCCAGAGTGCCGGGGCTTGTGTTTAATATAAAGTACTCGGGACTCTTGCTGTATATCCAGCCGGTTCCGGCATCGACATCGCCTATGCAGTCAAGAATAAGTCTGCAATAGCCGCCGCGCAGGTTTTCCGGTTCGACAACAAACGGGGTCTTTGGTTCAATCACATAGGAGTTTTCGCTGACCTGCCTGGGGCTGCCGAAGCCTGACGACACATACAGACTTCCCATTTTGTTGTAATAGCGCATCTCGCCTTTCTCGGTGGGAATGGTGAATTTCGGCAGCAATGAGGAGCCGTCGCACTCATACAGCGAGTCGGGCTCTCCGCTTATGCGAAAAAGCGCGTAGCTGAAATTTTCAGCGTTGCCGCCTATGTTGCTGTACAATTCGTTGCTGAAGTCGGTAGGCACTTCGAGCCAAGGTTTTGATATGTCTGACAGCGTGTTGCCTTCAAAATCCTGAGTCCATACCTGCATTTTGGCTTTTGTACCCTCGAAGCACATGGCTACGGCTGTTACAATGCGCTTTTCGGTGTCTACTTTTATGCACCCCTTCTGCATTTTCTGCGCAAGGGGAATGTTGCCGGCAAAGCTGCCGTCATAGTTGTACGATATGATATTGTCTGCAGAGTATGACACAAGGTATATCCGCTCTGCCGACGAGTCGGCGTAAATGTCGTAAGGGGCTATGTAGTATTCGCCCGGTCCGTTGCCGCGTGCGCCTATTTTACCGATGTATTTGCCGTCGAGGTCAAACTGTTTTATCTCTCCGTCACAGAATATTATGATTCTGTTGCCGGTAATCCAGGTCATGCCTTCTCCGGTCATTGAGGCGTCTGAGGTTTCCAGCCGCACAATCTTTATGTTGTCGGCTAAATCCGACAGTCTGAGGTCGCGCACATTTTCCGACTTTTCGGGATGTGCTACAATAAGGCTGCCTCCGTCGGGAGTATGCACGCGTTCAGCCACTACAGGCATATCGCCAAATGTAGCCGAGTCGGAGCCGTTTCCGGCATTTCTGCCGCCGCACGATGCTACCGCCGCCGCAAGAACCAGTCCGCAGACCGGTAAGGTCAAAGTAAGTTTCATTGCTGTTGTGAGTATAGGTTGGGTTGTATGTAATCGCCTCAAAGTTAGTGAAAAATAGCTATCGGTTTTGATTATTGCGATTTTTTTTACAAAAGTGCATTTTCGCATGAAAAGCGCTATGCGGCGGGCGTAATTTTGCAGAAAATTCAAAAATATCAGCTATGGACACACGATTTACAACTCCTCTGAACACCAACATCATTGCCGGGAGATATGTGGCGCCCCCCGCTCCGGAGGTGCCTGCTCTGCTGCGCACTGCCGGCATGATTCTCACAGCCTCCGGCTCTTCTGTGACTCTGCGCGCATGTGGCGCTCCGGAGTCGCTCTTTTGTGCCGACCTGAAGTCTGTGCCGCTGTGCGCCGAAAAGAGCGGCGACACCATATATGTCATGACTGCCGAGGGCTGTCACCGCATAATAGCGGGCGAGTCGGGGTTCATCCACCTGCCGCCTCACAGGCAGCTGCCGCCGGTGAGTTTCAGCGCCGACAGAAAAGGGGTGGTGCGGCTTCTCACCATATCGGTGAAGTCATCGTCAGGAGTGTCGCTTTCCGACGGCATCTCGCCCGTGTCGACACTCCACAAAAAGCTCACTGCGGGACTCGACTATGTGTACCGCGAGCTTCAGGCATCTGTTTCCGACGCTTCGCTGTTCATGCAGCCGGTGCTTGTGCGTTGCCGCTTTGTCGATTCGTCAGGAGCTACTCTGATGCTCACCCCTCCGCAGCTGCTCGGCACCGACCCGCTGTGGCAGTGCCATGCCGTTCACACAGCTTCGGTAACAAAGCGTTCCGACACCGATTTCACCATAAATCCGTTTACCCTGACGGCTGTGGCGTGGCAGCCGGCGGTGTCTCTGCCGCCGTCAACCCACCCTTCAATGCAGGGTGTGGAGGCGGTGCGTATAGAAATATCGTCGCCGGTCGACTTCTATGACCCCGCTCAGCCGGTGGCGATACGCATTGCCCGTCCGCGCGACAACAGCCCGGAGTGTCACGCCTATCTGTCCGGCGCCGATTACGGTTCTGACAGAAAACTCAGGGCTAAAGTGGAATCCATGACCGGTACGGACGCGGTTTTCGAGGTGGCGCGCACTGTGGCGTTGCGCCCTGTTGTGCAGCGTGTGCTCATAAAGCAGCCCCGTAGAAATGCGGCATCCTCCGGCGGGGTGGCTCAGGCTCAGCCGCTCAATTTTTCTGCTGGCTGCTCGGTGCGCAGCGGCGACACAGTGGCTTGGGGTAACATAACGCAGCTGCCGTTTACTCCGCCGCACCCCGCGCAGATTCTGGCTTCGGGCGAGGAGCGGTTTGACTGTACTGTCGGGTTTTACACCCATTCCGGATTGCTTTGTTCCGCGTCCGGTACGGTGTCCGGGGCTTCGCGTTCGTTTGTGCATGAGTTTTCGTGTCCCGACCCGGAGGTGTGTGCGGTAAAGGTTACGTTTGCCGACACCGGAGCTTCCATATCCGCGTCAATGACCCCTTGCGGCGGTGCTGCCGTGGCGTGGCATGACTCCGGTGAGGTTACGGATTTACCCGATGCCGTGGCTGCTTCTGTGAGGGTGTCCCGCTGTGGCAGCATAGTGTCGGCGCTTGCCGCCGACCCGCTTGTGCCGGTGAGCAGGGTGGATGCGTGTGACGGCGACATAACCGGTCTCGTTCCCGCATGTCGCTCGCAGAGTTCGTGGGACTTTTCGCGAACCCATCTGATTGCCTTGTCGCTGTCGGGCATACACGCTGTGTGTTTCAATTCGCGCGCCGGCTATGTGTCGTCAACTCTCATAGACAGGCGTAGCGCTCCGGCGGGAGGCATCTTCGCCCCGGACGCGGTGTATGTGCCGGTTCTCGGAGGTGTGGTGAGGGTGACCGGCGCGAGAAGTTGCGGCTACATTCCGCTGCCGTTCGAGGCGAGGCGGCTTGCTTACCGCGAGCCTCAGCAGCTGGTGTTGTGCAGGGGAGAGTCTGACGAGGCGCTGTGGATTGCGCCTGACGGAGAGCTTGCCCTGGTGGGCGCGCAAGGGCGCATTGCTTTCAACAGCGAGGTGACGTTGCCGAAATCCACTGCTCCGCGCTATCTCACTGTGCCGCTGCTCGCAGACTCCTTTTCAGGAAAGCTCACTCTGCTTGGCGACTGCGGCGACAGTTCCGTGCCTGCGCTCTGTCACAGATGTGCCGACATAGTTGGCTCTGTCACTGAGCCGTTGCGCATCAGGGTTGCCTCGCGCCCGAGGAAAATGCGCGCCATTGTGTCGCTTGTAGGCTCTGCCTCGCCCGACTTTGCCATAAACCGTCCGTTTATATCTTAGAGTATGTTTACTTTTAACTTTATGAAATCTTTAGATGCCTTTCAGGTCTTTTTGAAGATTTCGTTCAGTCATTATGGAACCTCATAACTCCTTCTTTCAATCTCCAAACATACTCTGAAATCCGCTCAAAATCTTAACATAAGCCAAAAGTAAACATACTCTTAATACTTATGAATATCAAGGAAATACTTGCTGAAAACACACTACGAAACTCTGCTTTGCCCGCTGCCGCTGACCCGCAGTCCGGCTCCGGATGCTGCGGCACCCGCGTAGAGGTGGCGTACAGGGGCAGAAAGCTCTTTTTGCCGGCTTCGATGCTTGCCGACCCCTGCTACTCGCCGGCGCTGTCACCCCTCGATTTAGAGGCTTTGCGCTGCCGGCACGACTTCGAGTACTGGGCGTGGCGGTGCGTGCGCATTCACCACAAGCTCACCGGCGCTCTTGTGCCCTTTGCCCTCAACGCTCCGCAGCGCCGAGTGCTTGAGGCTCTTGAGCGGCAGAGGCTCGCTTCGCTGCCCATAAGGCTCATTTTGCTCAAGGCGCGCCAGTGGGGCGGCTCTACTCTGATTCAGAACTATATGGCTTGGATTCAGTGTGTGCACAAAGAGGGGTGGAACTCCCTGATATGCGCCCATGTCAAAAACACCTCGGCTGCAATAAGAGCCATGTACTCCACTATGCTTGCCAACTATCCCGCCGAGCTGTGGCAGGCGGATGTGAAGCCGGCGTTCAAGGCTTGCCCCGGTTCGGTGGACACACGCGAGATTGCCGGCAGGGGCTGCACGGTAACAGTCAGCTCGTCGCAGAGCCAGGAGGGATCGCGCGGACTGAACTGCGCCATGGCTCACCTGAGCGAGGTGGCGTTCTGGGCTGACAGCAAGACACGCAACTCGACCGACTATATCCGAGCCGTGTGTTCCGGCATTGCCCTGCTGCCGTACACTCTGGTGGCTATGGAAAGCACTGCCAACGGCACCGGCAATTTCTTTCACCGCGAGTGGCTGAGGGCAGAGCAGGGGGCGAGCGACAAGACAGCGGTGTTTGTGCCGTGGTACGAAATTGAGATTTACCGCACTCCCGTGGCCGACCCGGCGGCGCTATGGGCGGAGTTGGACGACTACGAGAAGGAGCTGTGGCGGCGCGGGCTTACTCTTGAAATGATAAACTGGTACCACTGCAAGAGGCGCGAAATGGAGTCGCACGACGCTATGAAGTCTGAGTTTCCCACCGACGCGGCTGAGGCGTTTGCCCATTCCGGCAGCGGAGTGTTTGCCTCAGCGGCGGTGATGAGGCTGAGGGCAGGGTGTTCGGAACCGCCGCTCACCGGCGAGGTGTGCGGTTTGTCACAGACCGGAGCCGGAGCGGTGAAGGAGGTCAGGTTTATGCCCGACAGCACCGGACAGCTCAAGGTGTGGAGCCTGCCGCGTCAGGGAAGATGCTATGTGGCGGCGGTGGATATAGGCGGCAGATGCGATGCCGCCGACTGGAGCGTGATTGCCGTTCTCGACCGTACCCCGGGAGCCGTGCCCGAGGTGGTGGCGCAGTGGCGTGGTCATATCGACCACGACCTGCTGGCTTGGAAGGCGGCTGCTGTGGCTATGTTCTACAACGAGGCTCTGCTGGTGGTGGAGAGCAACACAATAGAGTGTTCGGCGACGGCAGGCGAGGGAAGCTATATTTTCGAACAGCTCGACGAGGTGTACCCGCGTCTGTATTGCCGCGACCGAACCGAACCGGCGGTGCGCTACGGCTTTCACACCAACCGGGGCACCAAGGCGAAAATAATAACCGAGCTGATTTCGGCGGTGCGCGAAAACCGCTATGTGGAGCGGTGCGCGCAGGCTTGCGACGAGCTGGAGACATACAGGCGGCTGCCCAACGGCAGTTATGCCGCTGCCGAAGGGTGTCATGACGACATGCTCATAACCCGCGCCATAGCTCTCTATGTCACGAACGACTCTCCGGCTGTATCGGGCAATCCGGCGGAGCTGCTGCACCGCCCGCGGTGGTGAGCGGTACAATAAACAACCCTATGAATACGTTATCAAGTCATGATACACACACAGTGCATAATAAAAAACCGGCTATCTCTTGCCGTGGCTGCCATACTGGCTTTTATGTCGCCGATTCTGCTCGGAGCATGTGCTGACGACAGCGTGAGCGCTTCGGCGGCGCATCAGCCCGAATTTTCATCCGACACTCTGTTTCTCGGCGATATATGGGCTGGCGAGCTGTCGCCCACAGCTGCCATAAGGGTTTATAACCGAAATCCGAAAGGCATAATAATATCGTCGGTGGCTGTGACAGGTGCCGACGCACACGCCGTAAGCATAAGCGTGGACGGCAGTTCGTCCTCGTTCTCGAATGTCGAGATTCTCCGCAACGATTCCATATACATCCTTGCTGCGGCGCGTCCTGAGCATGGCGGCGAGATTGATGCCGCCATTGAACTGACAACCAACGGCGTTACGGTGTCTGTGCCGATTAAGGCGTCTGTCAAGGAGCCTGTTACAATATCCGGCGGTGTTGTCGGCTCGTCTGAGACTCTCGGCGGCGACATCCGTGTTTTCGGCGAGCTGACAGTAGAGGCGGGGGCTACTCTCACCCTTGAGCCGGGTACTACTCTGTGGATGCACGACGGTGCGGGTATAACCGTGAACGGCGCGCTTGTAGCCGAGGCTTGCGCCGAGGCTCCGGTAGTAGTCAGAGGCGACCGCACTGGTTTTGTGGCGTCGACCATACCCTACGACATTATGCCGGGGCAGTGGAGGGGCATCACAGTGGGCGAGGGGGCGTCGCTGTCGGCGTCATTCGTGGAGATTCTTAATCCCGCCGAAGGGGTGGAGCTGCTTGAAGGAGCATCCGCAAGCATGGTCAACTGCCGTGTGTCAAACTCAAAGAGCTCGCTGATTGCTGCCGCACAGAGCGCGGAGCTAACAGCGGCGGGATGCGAGTTTGCCGAGGCAGACGGAGCGCTCGTAAGCCTTGACGGCGCGAGCGCCACTCTTGTACGCTGCACTTTGGCAAACAACTATCTGTTTTCTCTGCCGTCGGCTCCGGCGCTGGAGGGAGCGCCCGCGAGCTTCGAGGCTTTCGGTTGCATTGTCTACAAGCCGGGCTCGGAAACCTCTGCCGGATTTGAGGGCACTTTTACCCGTTGCCTGTTTGGGTCACAAGGCAGTGATGATGAAAATTTCATAGACTGTGTGTGGGGCGCTGTGCCGGGATTCATGCTCGACCTTGACAACTATCTGTTCGACTATCGGCTCGGCGATGACTCGCCTGCAAGGGAAGTGGTCAAAGAGAGCCACAGCCTTGCGCCTGCCGTGGACAGGTACGGAGTGCCGGCACCGTTTCCCGCTCCCGCAGGAGCCTACAACTGACTGTCGCAGATTTCCTTAAGGAGGGTGTACAGACGGTGGAGCGGCAGCCCCATGACATTGTAGTAGCTGCCGTTTATGGAAGTGACTCCTATACAGCCTATCCACTCCTGGATGCCGTAGGAACCCGCCTTGTCAAACGGACGGCACGACGATATATACCACTCTGTCTCTTGAGCGGTGAGCGGCGCGAATGTCACTTCGGTAACGGCTCGGAAACTTCTCATGCCTTGCGCTGTACTTACAGCCACTCCGGTCACTACCTTGTGGGTGTTGCCGCTGAGAATGCCGAGCATCTCGCGGGCATGGGCGGCGTTTTCCGGCTTGCCGAGAACGCGGTCGCCGGCTATGACAAGCGTGTCGGCTGTTATGACGAGCGCATCGCTGCCGAAACGGCAAGCCTCGCTTTTCTTCACGGCGAGGTACTCTGCAATCTCTTCGGCAGGCAGTGACGGCGGGTAGTCCTCATTGTCTACCGGTGCAGGTATCACCTCGAAGTCTACGCCAAGCATGGAAAGCAGCTCGCGGCGGCGCGGTGACCCGCTCGCAAGAATGACACGGTAGCGTCCGAGTCCCGACAGCGGAAATACTTCACACTTCTCCATCACCATCCGAACGCCTCCTCGCTGTCAAGCCACAGCCCCTTGGCTTTGAGAATCTGTTCAACAAGGTCTCTGCCCACACCGTAGCCTCCGGCGGCGGGCGAGATGTATCCGGCGGCTGCCTTTATCTCCGGAGCGGCGTCGACAGGCGCTACCGGCAGCCCTACATGGCGCATGGCAGGCAGGTCGGGAATATCGTCGCCGGCATAGGCAACCTCTTCCGGTGCCAGACCGTTGTCGCTCAGCCATTTTTCCAGAACAGGCAGTTTGTTGCCCGCCTTGAGAAAAATGTCGCGGATGCCCAGGGCTGAAAACCGTGCTTTGACAGCCTGGCAATCCGCGCCCGTGATGATTGCAAGGCACACCCCCCGCCGGGCTGCGAGCTGCAGGGCATAGCCGTCCTTGATATTTGCCATGCGCATAGGCATTCCGCAGGCATCCATGGGTATGGTGGACGGCGACAGCACCCCGTCCACATCAAACACAATCCCTTTTATCTTGGTAAGGTCGTAATTGATAGAGCTCATAATGGTTTATTTCAGGGCAAAACTATAAAAAATCCCCCGAAAAACCATTCCTTGCCATAGATTCTTTATCTATCAGTGCGATAGGAATACAGGTATTTCCAGTTGTCGGGAGGTAGGGGAGCGTCTGTCGTTTTGAAGAATCTGCCTGTGCGCAACTGAAATTTTTCAGACTCATAGAAATGGCACATGCCAATTCCGCAGTCAAGAACCGAAGCCTCGCTTTTCGGCTTGTAGTAGAAGTGGACTGTGTCGCCCTCCACAAGAGCGCGCCATGGCTGGGAGTTGGTGGAAGACGGCGCAAGCCGCAGCATCTGCAACGACAGCCCGAAACGGCTTTCCGGAGATAGGGGAGTCTTGAAATCCCCGTCAAAGAAAAGCTCGTCAAACGGCTTTCGGTTTTTACTTCCGAGCGAAAAGCGTGTGATCTTCTCCATCATGCTCTGCTTTGCAGGAACTCCGACCGGGCAGATTACAGTAAGTTTCTCCCCGTCGGGCCACGTCTGTCCCATGTCGAACGCCGACCCCTTGAACGTCGCGGCAATCCAGCATGTGCCCAGACCAAGCTGCCGGGCTTTCAGCACAACCTGTTCGAAACAGAATCCGGCAGAGAGAGCCGCAGCCTCGTCCGACCATATCCCGAGCAGAAAAAAATCTGTGGCACCTTTTATCATGCCGTATGTGCTTGGCTTGTAGCCGTCCTTCATGTCGAACTCTTTAAGCCTTATGGTGACTTTGCCGCCAAACGGGTCGGTCACACCCTTGATTGCTTTTGTAAGCTCGGCTCTGTCTGTCTCCGAAATGGGTACGCCATTGAAGCTCCTGACAGACCTGCGCCCCTTTATGGCTTCTATTATGTTCATGTAGCTGCTCTTTTGATAATGCAACGTAGATTGTAATGTATGATTGCTATCCGCAAATGTACTATTTTTTGTTGAAAGCTCTTTTTTCAAAAGTGTGCATCTAACCGAGCAGGCTTTCACGCTCGGTTATCTCGGCATCCGTCATTGTATAATTGCCGAGGCTGTGTTCTTTTGCCTGTATGCAGATATAGGTCATTGCTTCTGTTGATGTACACTTGAGGTTGCGGTCGCAGTTGGTCGACACTCGGACGACAGAACCTTCAGCTATATCAAAAACGGTGTCATCGACCTGAAATTTCCCTGCTCCGGAGAGAATTATGTAGTTTTCCTCGTTAGCCTTGTGGCTGTGGAAGAATGGCACGGCGGCGCCCGAGGGCAGAGTGCCGAATGAGATTTCGCAAGAGGTAGCATCTGTGGCTTCCTTCACGAACTGTTTCCCTTCGAAGCCACCCAGAGAGCCGATGGATGCGTGGGCGAATTTATCGCCGGAATTGAGAGTCTTGATTTCGCTCATATTTCTTGGTTTGAAATTAAACTATTAACTTTGCGACAGTAAGCCGCTTTCTTTTCGATAGCGCAAAGTTAAGTCGCTTTTTTGAGTCGTGCAAGACGTTACTCAGGCGTAAGGCACTTACATTCTGGTAACTATTTTTGAATATGAACGCATTGCCACTGAAAGAAAATTTGAAAAAATATACGGGCATCGCATCGTGTCCTGTCAGAAACGTCATAAGTCGTTTTTCCGGCAAGTGGACCATGCTTGTACTATGCGTGCTCGCAGAGAATGAGGCAACCCGCTTTAATGAAATAGGGAGGGCTATTCCTGACATATCGCCCAAAGTACTAACGGAAACTCTGAAAAACCTTGAAGCCGATGGGCTGATTTCAAGAAAACTGTATGCCGAGATTCCTCCTAAAGTGGAGTATTCGCTGACAGATCTTGGCAAGAGTCTTATGCCGTTGCTTGGCAATCTCATTGAATGGGCTCTTGACAATTTCGATGCAATCGCCAAACATTAGAAAACCGCCACTATAATTTCCAGTCTTCCCCCTGATTGAATCTGCGCAGGAAAAATCACCTGACCGCTAATAGTAAACTGCGACTGATACGTGTCAAGTTCCGGTATATAAAGAGGTGTCTTCTTGTGAAAAATAATCTGCGGGCAACCGATAGGAAAGGTCAGGATGCTGAAAGGCTCATCGCCTTTCAGTACCCAATAGTAGCGCACGTAATGGCGCAGTTCCTCTCTCGGTTGATAAATCTTCATCAATGTTCAATAATCGAGCAGTCTGCCGCAGTCGTGCCAGTCCCCTATCATCTCGCCATGCTCACTTGCATTGATCAGTTTTGTCAGCCGAGAAATGAAAAGAGCGCTGTTGGCTTTATTAGCTTGTATGTTATTTATTCTTACACGCTGGTAAAACTCTGGGAATGACCGGAAGTTTGACCAAGCCACAGGATTGGCTTCAAATTCTGTTATAATGTCAGTATCGATGATAAATTCAGCATCGAGGTCGGGACAGGCTGCCTGACCTCTGTCGGTCATCAATCCAAGTTTATCAAGGCGGCGGCATCGCTCTTTGTTCAGTTCGGTCCATCGCCCCCTTGGGGTTCGTGGTCCGAAACGCTGCAATGTAACGCCATCCACATTCTTCACCGTGGAATCTATCCATCCGAAACAAAGAGCCTCCTCAACTGCATCGAGATACCATAATGCGCCGACAGGCGGAGTCTTGCCGCGCTTTACCGCAATCCAACATTCTTTCTCTATCGAATGGTATTTCATCAGCCATTCACGGAAACCGGCACGAGTCTTTATGTCAAGAATATTCTTCGGTGTCATAACAGTCCTAATTCAGCATCCCGGTTGCCTTTCTTGGCGGCAAGTCGGAAATATTTGGCGGCTTTTTTCAAATCAACCGGCACGCCTAACCCTTGGAGATACATGTTGCCGATTTCATAAAGCGCTGTGCCTATGCCGTCGGCGTATCTCTGCCAATAGCGACCGGTGCGTTCCGCCAAATGCAGGTATTGCTCCATCGCCTTTGAATAATTGACCTTGCAGCCTGTACCGTGCTTATAACAGTCTGCCAACTTCAGCATGGCGTTTATCTCCCCCATGTCGGCACCTTTGCGATACCAGCGGAAAGCCAAGACCGGATTCTGCTTCACTCCCAGCCCCTCCATATAGGCATCTCCCATCTTAACAAAGGCTTCGTCATAATTCATAGCAGCGGCTTTCTTGAAGCAAGCAAAGGCTTTTTTATAGTCGAACAGTTCCTGATAGGCAAGCCCCATCATATACCAAGCCTCATCCTTCATGCAGAAAGGCTCGTTGCTTTCAACAATATCATTATATCGTTTTATCGCTGATTTAATGACAGAGGTTCTGTCATTAAATCAGATAACCGGTTCACTGTCCCGCCCATTTTTTTACCGAATTTCTCGTTCGCGTATTCGAAAGATTCAAGGATATAAGGCTTCAATGATTCAAATGTTATCTCAGACGGCGTCAAAGCGCAAATCCATCCCATCCACGCGTAAACCGGATGTGGCATAATGACATCCTTTGCGGTAAAGTCATACGGCATATCCACAACACAACCTTTATTCGGGCGTTGTGGCAATTCAGCGAACAAAGTGCGGAATGTCTGCTTTCTGACTCCTATATTCACGCGCCACACACCATCGCGGTCAAGGCGGGAAGCCCGGTCATTGTCGCCATCCTTTTCTTTGATTGTCAATACATACACGCCACGTTTCAACACACCGCCGGGATTGTAGAAAATCCCACGCTCGCCCCAGCTGTTTACCTCTACAAGTCCTTCAAAGTTGTCAAGGCAATATTTTAGAATGTCGTCAGGTGTAATAGCCATATTTCAATCAAGATTCGTTAATCAACCGATACAATTTCGTTTATCATGATAGCCTGTATCTTTTCCAGCTCAATATTTACGTCATTAAGCCGCAGAAATTCTGTATCACCACAAAGTTGCTGTAGTTGCGATTTTATATTCATGATTCACTTGCGGTTCAAATGTTTGACCATTAAATAATCATGCTCTCGCTCTACGATAGTCTCAAATCCGAATCTGCGGTACATACTTACTGCATAATTGGTCTTATCGACTGACAGTGAAACCTTTTTATATCCATTCTCGCAAAGCGTGTTCAATAAGGATTCCAATAGTCGGCTGCCTATACCTATTCCACGATATTCCGGATATAGCGAAATTGCCAATTCCGGAATGGAGGCATCGACTTTGCCGTATGAACACCCAAGTCTTGACCATGCCGCACCGACAATGACACCGCCGATTGTTGCCACACGGCAGAAATCGCCGGTGCGCGATCCGAATCCATTCACATAAGCCCATATCATCGGTTCCTGAAGAACTATTCTCGAAACTTTCGGTGCGTCCTGCGGTTGGAATATCGCCTCATAGAGAAACTCGGTAAGCAGAGGTATTTCGTCTGACTTAATATCGCGAATTATGGCATCTGCATATTGTTCCATTTCAATGCAGTTCCACGTTTCACCAAGACATGGGTAGCTCTCGGTGTCCTGCCGTGAAACACGATGAAATCCCGCCACTTCATAGCAATGGATGGCGGACGGATTATTTTCAAAGACACCAAGCGACACTTTTGTGGCTCCAAGCGTTTCAAAAGCATATTTTACCGCCATTGAGACAAGAGCTTTCCCTAAACCGATACCGCGCTTTGAATCATCGACAATGACAAAGCCCAATCGTTGTTCAGTCGTATCGTCGGCAGGAGCGCGCAATGTGATGTATCCTACAATCTCATCGCCATCTGTCATTGTCAAAGCACGCGAGCGTTGACCGTCAATATACCGCTCGTGATATGAATTCATATCTTCAGACGTTACCGGATAATGGTCATGCCTGTCCGCACACCACTGGCGCATAAGGTATTCGCTTTTCAGCCACGATGTGATTATCACAGCATCAGTCGGCTGATATGGGCGTAATGTCATACTCATTGTGGGTAGTCACGTTTTATATCTCAGATGGATTCAATAAATTCAGAGGGACACAACACTTGACTTAGTCTTTGGTGAAAGAGTGGATTTCAATCAGATTTCCTTCGGGATCGGCAATGTAGCAGGTGCGTTGCCCCCAAGGCATAGTTTGAGGAGCAAATACTGATTTTGCGCCAAGGGCTGTCACCCTCGCATACTCTTCATCTACATCGCTGAATGTCGGTACATGAAAAGCCAGTTCTACCGTGCCGTTCATTCCTTTCGGATAAGAATATTCCCACCCGGTCATTTGTTCAAAGGCTGTGCGTGGAAACATTATCAGCCACATATTGCCAAGCTGCATCCTTACATCAGGATCCTTACCGTTCCAATCAGTTTCAAAGCCCATAATGTCGCGGTAAAATGCCACCATGCTGGCATTGTCGGTAGTAAACAGCCCGATGGTATTGAAATTAAACTTATTTGCCATAGTTATCAGTTTGCATTTTGTCGGTTCATCATTATCTGTTCAAAATTATCGCGTCCCCAGTTGAGCAGAGCTTCGACATGAGGCAGAAGCGTTTTGCCGAAGTTCGTCACAGAGTATTCCGTGCGGGGAGGAACATCCGGAAAGAGTTCGCGACTGATTATGCCGTCAGTGGTCAGTTGACGAAGCACTTGCGACAGCACCTTTTCCGAGACCGACGGGATGTTGCGGTACAGTTCGTTGAAGCGCACCGGCTCGTTCTCGGAAATCTTTACGAGAACAACCAGTGCCCACTTGTTGCCCAGCCATTCGAGCATCGGAGCCGCCTTGCAATATTCGTAGTCAAGTTTTTTAGCCATAACCGAGGTTGCAAAAACGACTGATTACGAGCAATACAAACTTTTAGGTAAGGGTCAAACCCTTGGGTAAGTCATTGCTTCCACGCTGATAATCATCTAATTTTGCACCACGAAGTTACAAATAATAATCGAGATATGATATATCCGCAACTACATTTCACCGGACAGGTATGGCGGTCGCCATACCTGTCCGGTTCGCAGCTACTTCAGATTACATCCGGCTGCACAAGGCACAAGTGCAAATGTAAAGATGCAAAGCTCATTTTTACTCAGTGAAATAATGCACAAAACCGCATTGGATATAAAGCTGTAATAATTAGATAGTATCAGATTTATTTCTTCTAAACAGAGCCATAAAAGATAAGATACTTTGCAAGATTGCTATCAATATATTCTATGTTGTGATGACCTTTGAAAATATGACTTTCACAACATATACGGCGACTATTTAACAATTCAGATAGAATACATACAGATTCGTTGAATCCCCCCTCATCACAATCACCAGCATCAAGATACCATGACTGTTCTTTATGTAGATTTGTGAACGGCTTGAATCTAAGTGGGTCGTTCAAAATGAAATCTTCTTCAGTTCCATAGTAAGGCAGATCGGCAAGTTCAAGTTGTTTTTCGATTGCAGGCATGTGTCCACCAATACGCGAAAACAGTTCCGGATACTTCAGTCCGTAGTGAACCGAGGCATATCCACCGGCAGATGCTCCTCCTACAAACCTCGCTGATCTGTCAGGTAATACCGGATAGTGAGCCTCGACATACGGGATAATTTCATAAATAAAGTAATCCTCATATCTACCGACATCTATTGCCATTTCATCATTGAAAATTTTAGCTGAACAATCCGAGGTATTGAGTCCTCGTGTATTATCCATTCTCGGACACACTATAATCATCGGATTAATGACTCCCTCTTTTATAAGTTTATCGGCTATGTCCCTTACATTGAGTTGCTCGATAAAATGTTCATCACCATTTCTACCATGAAAGAAATATAGTACAGGCAACAATCCCTTATGTGGGTATGTATCGGGAAGATAAATGGAAAAAGCCATAGGCTTTTTCAAAGTATGACTATTTAAATTAACGATTCTTACTTCACTCATTGGATAATGTTTTTAGCAACCATGCCATGTTTTCGCCGAGGTTGCGCATATTTGCCAGACCTTCGTCATCGTTGATTACATCCTGTAATTTGCCAAGGAAGCGAGAGGCATGGGCACCGTCCACATCGCTTTCCGGCACCATGTAATAGCGCACTTACGGACGCATCGACTCTCTCGGTTGATAAATTCTCATCAGTTTTTGGGAGAGACCTACTTTGCTCTTAATCTTCAAACCAGTAGTCAATATCGGGATTATACTTTTGGCCGATAAGTTGTTCTTCGTCAAAGTCCATATCAAGATACCCGTCATCATCCAAAAAATAGATTTTTCCCTTATAGCAAGCGATTATAGTACGAAGAAAGTCCTCAAAAGAATGATGAATCTTTGTTGGACTATCAGCATCGTGTTCTATCAGGAAAATTCCGTTTTCTTTACCTTCCGATACTTTCAACGCATAAAAATCTGATGAATAATTTACAAGGATTGGATAATACTTATCTTCTCCATTAGGAATCATCTCCTTTACAGACTGCATAAAACTTTCGTATTCAGCATCTCTAATGAGAAGATAACCGGGTAAGAAATCCATCAATCGTTGATCTTCAATTTCATAGTATGTACCACTTACTTTAGAGTACAATATATTTAATGATTCCGGGAGAATTAAAGACGATTCTTTATCCTTAGCAATACTCAAGGAATAACCCGGTCTTAATTCATCAGACAGACTAATAAATTCATCTATTAAATAAGAAATTTCTTTTTTCATTAATTCTTTTCGTTAAAATGTTGCTAATTCTTCCGCACCATCAGAAGCCTGTCTGATGATTTTGGCCGGATTGCCTGCCACGACAGAATCGTCAGCCACATCTTTGGTTACTACGCTTCCGGCTACTATCACGCAGCGATTGCCGATTGTCACTCCGGGACAGATTATAGCGCCACCACCTATCCAGCAGTCGTCGCCGATGGTGACAGGATAGGCATATTTCTGTTCAGCGGTCAGTTTGCCGCTCTCTATTGATATGTAAGGCATTGTAGTCTTCTTTTGTCATGCGGTAAAAGTGTTCGGTGCGCTTGTCTCCGAGAGGTGAAACGACATCATGATCAGTATGATGGTACTTGAATCCACTTTTCTCGATGACGCGTTTAGACTTGACATTGCCATCGTAGTGACCACACCACACAGTATCAAGACCCAGCTCATTGAAGCATCGTGAAAGCAAAGCGTTGACTGCTTCGGGAATAAGACCTTGACCCCAATAAGGCTTGCCAATCCAGTAGCCTATCTCGGCTTCACGCTGTGTCATGTTGGCCGAGTGAAGACTGTTGGAAAACATGATTCCACAACTGCCAACCGGCTCGTTAGTGTCTTTCAACACAACAGCGTAGACTTCGGGAGCGGCAAAAACAGTGCGTATGATTCCAAGGCTATCACTAATACTGGCATGCGGAGACCATCCGGCAATCGGTCCGATGTCGGGGTCACTCGCATATCTGTAAAGTGATTCGGCATCGGATTCCAGCCAAGGTCTCAATATCAATCTGTCAGTGTCCATTATGAAAGGATATTTTTCAAATCATCATTTAGAAACATTGTCGGAGTAAACTCCACAATCTGATAATCGGCAATGCCGTTGATATTAAACGGGTCTTGCGCGATAATTCATTCAATTGAGAAAAGGCTGCAGAAGCCCTTCTTGTTGAACTGATAGTACATTTCAATTCGTTCCGGTGTATCGTTTTCGAGCAACGTAAGCAACTCTTTGGCAAATTCAAGGGTTGCAGAACCGTTGGCTGTCACCATGATGCCATCGCTTACGGCTTGCGCGTGGATATACCCGTCGGGATTAGTGTAGTTCTCTCCACCCCAAATTTTCAGTTGGTCCAAACCATTGCCGGTATGTTTCACCGCATTGAGGAAACCATGCTTTGCCATAAACGATGCTGCATTGCATATCGCACCTACAATCTTTCCTCCTTCAACTGCTTTTTTGACAATTGTCACAACCCGTTCAGCAACAGGCGTACTCCACCCGAAACCACCAATCAGCACCAGCGCAGCATAATCGTCGGGCATCGTATCAAACGAATAATCGGGCATTGTGCGGAACCCGCCGATTGATTTCACCGGCTCCAACGTAGGGGAGACCACCTTATTGAGATACTTCGGATTTTTCTTCATAGCATATTCATCGGAGGCGATAGCCTGCGAAAGAAACACCGCCTCATGCGCCGCATAGTCCGGCAGGAGTATATATAGAACTTCGTTACTCATAATCGTCTGTTACTTTTTCCAGCGTTTGAGATGCGGGAAAAACTGTCGCATCTGCTCTTTCATCTGTTCGACAGTGAGATTCTGCCCCGAGTTCCTGTTTATCTCGTCGGTAAACTGAGCGCAGTGGTCAATCATCTGCTCCATTGTCATGTCCTGCGTGAACTTGCCGTCTTTGTAGCAGTAAATGCAGTAATCCTCATTTGATGTGCCGTCGGCATTCGTGCCGAGTACTTCATTCGTGAGCGGCATTCCGCAGCTCTGACAAAATTTCATATCCATATAGTTAGTAATGTTTTGTTGGTTTTCCATTATCTGTTCAAATTTCTCACGCCCCAATTGAGCTTAGAGCGCATGTCGGCGCAGCCGGTGCAAAATACGACATCACCCGCTTTTATAGATGCTATTGACGGCATCCTTGAGTGGATGCTGCCAAACACTACTTTTATAGGTCCTGTATCATTTGATTTTCTTAGTTCGTCCAACCAGTCCTGAGGCCAGTAAACAGTATAATATGCCATAATATGATGTTACTTGTTTCTGTTCAAGAAAGCGGCAGCCAGCTCGGGGCTGTTCAGCGTCATTGCCGACGAGTCTTCGAGGTTTTCGGCGTCTTCATCGTCTGATATCGAGATGAATAGTGTGATTTCATCGGTGCGCTCTCCAAAGATTCCGGAATCTTTGACCTGCTTCATCGCCGAAATCATTGCGCTGAAGAAAAAGGCTTCACCCGGCAAAGTGTTGTGGTTTTCCCACAGCGATTTGCTGAGCTTTACCAGTTCGCTGCCATGCCCGTCGGAATATCCCCATTCGTCGGGATGCCATTTGGTTTCGTCGTCAGGCTCTTCGTCCTCACTTTCAAGGTACTCCATGGTGTTCACTGCAAGAAACAGCGAGCAGCAATACCTGTCGGTGACCAGGGCGGCAGTATATATGCGCTCATCGTCTATGCGTCCAATAATTTCGCGTAGGTCAGCGGCAACCGCATCACTGATTTTTGCAGCCACGTCTTGCCAGAACGGAGCCACGGGGGTGTCCGGTTCTTCTTTTTTCCGCTCGTGGGCTTCAAAGTCGGGCGAGTTGATGTAGCCGATATACTCTTTGGCTTCTTCCGAGCCGAGTTTTACAGCATCCTCAAAATACTGGTATCCCAACTCAATATCCGCCTCGGTGCCACGCCCGAAGGCGTACGCCACGCCGAGTGCGGTGAGCAGCCTGACAGTTATTGAGTCCCATAGGTGGTCGACTCCTTCGCCGGCTTCATGGAGATAGTCGAACGCCACATCGTCGTCCTGCACTGTTCCAAGCCCCTCCTGATAGCAGATGCCGAGATAGGCGGCACACTGCGCTTTGGTAACCTCAGAGCACTTCGGATTCCAGTAGGCCTTTTCAAACCAGTCCACGGCCTGGGCGTAGTCCTGCTCCACATCACCGAAGCCTTCAAACAGATAATATCCTACCTCAAATTGTCCTGCGGGATGTCCGCATTTGGCAGCCATTTCATAGAGTTGATATGCAAGGTCGATATTCTCATCCACTTCTTCACCGGCTTCGTAGATATGCCCTGCATTGTATGCGGCTTGTGGGTCGCCCCTGCGGGCAGCCTCCACATATCGCAACAGCCCGCCGTATGAGTCGCCCTTCTCGGTGCGAAGATAATAACCGTAGTTGTTGCAGATTACGGGTGAAATATCCGCCAGCATCAAGTAATATTTCTCATAAACATCCCGCGCAATTTCGCAGAGGCCGGATTTGCGTATGTCGCAGTAATTGCCCCACCCGGCACAAAGCCCGCCGTCGAAACTGCGCTCGTACCACGCCTTTGCTATCGGCCAGGCCCATGCGTTATAGTCGCTTTCGTCTTTGAATTGCTTGGCATAGTCTGGTTCGACACGCAGATAGTCGCCCCAGAAATACACATTGCCGACCATGTAGCAGCAGAAAGCATCGCCACGCTCAGCCTGACCGAGAATCTCCTCAAACGCTTCCTTAAACGAGGCAAACGGCATTGCCCGTTCCACCGAGGGTGTGAGATTGGCGCTTCGGGCAGCACAAAGAACGCCCGTGGCACTGCCCATCATCGCGCTCTTCTGCATCAGCTTCGATGCGTTTTCATCATCAGCTTTGAAACCTGCCTGCGGCCACACATACGACTCACCCATGAAGCAGCGGGCTATGAATGCCAGCGCATCTGCATCGCCCTTTTGCGCCTCCAGTATAAGTATTGAGTATCCCCGGCGTATTTCATCGCGGTCAAAACTTGACCAAATCAGTTTGACTGCCGTTTTCACCTGCCTGCTATATTTACCTTTCATCTTTCTCTTCGTCTAAAAATCTGAATACCAGTCTTTCAAAATAATCGTTTACGCCAAACTCCTCCCAACAGCTCAGAGGATCGGGCAGTTTCTCGCCTTCAATCAGACTCCACAGCCAGCTCCGCAGGAGTCCTTCATCAGAAACAACGCCTCTGAAGCCGGTCGGAGCCGGATTCGTCCATCTTACATATTCAACTTTATATCCGGCGGTCGGAGCCGCATCATTGTCACGCCTGCGGATGCTGACATATCCGCCATCGCCTTTAATGAAATCATAAAGCATCCACAGCGATTTGCCCTCTATGATGTTTTCCAATGCACAAAACACATCAGCCATATCAAAGTATCGGAAATCTTCGCCGTCCACACAAAGTTTCGTCTCTGGGGTCTCTTGTTCCGGATAGATTTTCTGACAGTGCCAGCCTGTCATGTCGGGAAGCGAGGCGGTGCGGAAAAAGTTGCACATAATATCTGCCGCCACATCACAATCTATGTCTGACCGCCACATGCGCAGCATATATCCGTTGACTCTGAAACACACCGCAATGCTGCCGTCCTTATAATAATCAATAGAGTATGCTTCGGCATAGCGGACCAGTACCACCGGCACGCAT
This sequence comes from Muribaculaceae bacterium Isolate-104 (HZI), assembly GCA_003762715.1. GTDB lineage: Bacteria > Bacteroidota > Bacteroidia > Bacteroidales > Muribaculaceae > Paramuribaculum. The sequence continues at coordinate 103,448 of RIBJ01000032.1, forward strand.
TTTTCAAGGAATATAGCCACATTGTCTTCAATGTCCTCCACAGCCTCGACAATTTTTGCCTCGGTTACGTTTGATGTGCGTTTGGTTCCATTCTCAGTTCCCAGCACATATTGCGGCTTGCGGGCTTTGGAGCCGGGAAATATAGCGCGTGGTTCGTTGCTCATTTTAACAGGTCGGAAAGGGTAGGGTTGCAGAACATTGTAGGGGTAAACTCCACAATCTGATAGTCGGCTATGCTGTTGATGTGGAAAGGGTCTTGCGCGATAATAGAATCTACCGCCGCACGGCTTTCAGCCTTTATCATTATCACGCCGCCGGTGCGGGGAGTCTGCGGACCTGAGGCAATGAAATCGCCGGCGGCATAGTGCTCGGCAAGATAGTCACGATGCGCCTGAAGATGACGGTCAACCTCTTCAAGCGGTTTTTTGTATGTAAGAATTGCGATAAACATGGCTGCTCGTTTTTTTTATTCTTAGTTGAGATTGTTAATAGAATCAATCACAAAGGTATATAAATTACACAAGACAAAAAAGCAGCAGAGATGGATGAGGTGACGGAATGTTATAACGTAAGCGGAAACCATGACTATATGCTTAAGGTTACGGTTCCTGACATGCAGGCTTCCCGCGCCTTTATCACCGAGCGCCTCGGCAATCTCAACATACTTGAAAAGGTGACGAGTGTGTTTGTGATGTCGACAGTGAAGAACTGAAGGTACTTGTCCCCCCCCCAAAAAAAAAAGCACCCTTGACTCAAACTTTTGAGGCGTTCCGGCCGTTGGCGCTTTTGGATATTTGAAAAAATTACTAATTTTGTAGCACATTGGATTGTATTGCCGAAAAACATGTTTGTATCCAAGCGCATTGCCAGTATAAAAATTGAAGGGAATAACGTTTAGACCATAATATATGTCTGATATATATATATATATTGACAAAACCTCAATAATAGACCCCGGCGCGGTAATAGGTGGCGGGTGCCGTATATGGCACTTCTGCCATATAATGAGCGAGGCCGTTATCGGGGAGCAATGCAGTCTGGGCCAGAACGTAATGGTGGGGCCGGGTGTGAGACTCGGACGCAACGTCAAGGTACAGAACAATGTTTCGATATTTTCCGGAGTAACGGTCCAGGACAATGTGTTTCTGGGTCCGGGATGTGTTTTTACCAACGTCCGCAATCCGCGCAGCGAGATATGCCGCCACGGAAGTTTTGAAAAGACGCTTGTGAAAGAGGGCGCCACTATAGGAGCGAACGCCACTATACGCTGCGGCGTTACAATCGGGCGCTACGGCTTTGTAGGAGCCGGCAGCGTGGTGACCTCGGATGTGCCTGACTATTGCATGGTGGCGGGAGTCCCTGCGCGCCCGGTGGGGTGGATGAGCCGGCACGGATGCAGGCTGGAATTTGACTGTAACGGCCTCGCTCAATGTCCGGAATCAGGGGCAAGATATAAAAACATCAATGGATTAGTGAGTGAAGTACAAGATGACTTTTAATATATACGGCCGTCTGAACTCGCGCCAGACCTCGGTGGCGGTGATAGGCATGGGTTATGTGGGCAGGCCGCTTGCCCTGGCGCTGTCGCGCCACTTCAATGTCGTAGGGTATGACGTCAATCCACACGCAACGGATTGCATTTCAGAGCCTATATCGCCACTCAAGCCGGAGAGCGGCGATGCCGGACGGCTCGAGCTGACTGATTGCGAAGGAGATATTGCCAACGCGTCGTTCTACATAATAACTGTGGGCACTCCGGTGGACAGCAGCAATAATCCCGACCTGAGTCAACTTCTGGCAGCGACAAGAACTGTCGGAGGGATGCTTAAGCCGGGCGACTATGTGGTTTATGAATCAACGGTATTTCCGGGGTGTACAGAGAATGTGTGCGTGCCTCTGCTCGAGGAGATTTCGGGGCTTAAGTGCGGCAGTGAATTCAAGGCCGGATATTCACCGGAGCGTATAAATCCCACAGATGCCCTTCACGAGGTTGCGAATATATCAAAAATCATTGCGGGCTGCGATGAGGAAGCCACAGCGGAAATAGAGCGTGTTTACAGCCATGCGGTAAGCGCTCCGCTCCACAAAGCGCGCAGCATACGTTCGGCCGAGGCGGCAAAGCTTCTGGAAAACATACAGAGGTGCATGAACATAGCCCTGATGAATGAAATGTCGGTGACCTTTGGCGGGATGGGGATAGATTTTGGCGAAGTTGTTGAGCTTGCCGCAACCAAATGGAACTTCACCCCCTATTCGCCGGGGCTTGTAGGCGGTCATTGCATACCGGTGGACCCTTATTACCTGATGTCGGAGGCCCGACGTGCCGGAATAGACATGCCGTTAACCCGCATGGGATGCTCTGTGAACGAGATGATGCCCGGCTACGTGGCCGATTCGGTGGCGGCGCACATACCGGCCGATGCCCGGAAGAAGGGACGTCCGCGCGCGTTGGTGCTTGGAATTGCGTATAAACGTAACTCAGACGACGTACGAAACAGCGGCGTGGCAGAGATGATAGCCCTGCTGGAGGCTCACGGCATAGACTGTGATGTAGTGGACCGGATGGTGGACGGCGAGGCTGTGAAGCGCATGTATGGTCTGGAGCTGAAGGAGGGTCCGGAAGGTGTGTATGACGCTGTGATAGTAGCCGTGAACCATGACTGCTATACGGGTCTGGACGAAACGTGGTTTGAACGGTTTTCATCGGGTCCTGAAACCCTGCTTGCGGATCTGCACGGAGTGTACCGCGGAAAAGTGACTAATCTGAAATACTGGGCTTTCTGATGGCGGGGGCTACGGCGGCATACTTCCAGGCTCTGCGCGGGGGGCGTTCGGCCGAGGCCGTGAAGGTGGGCGTGTCAAAGGGGGTGTCGATGTGCCTGTCGGTATTCATAGCCATGGCTTTGAGCCGTATGATGGAGCCGGAGGCTTACGGCACATATCTTCAGGTATTATATGTTTACGGCACCCTGCTGGTGCTTTTCTCGCTGGGCCTGCCGTCGTGCTATTCATATTTTCTGGCGAGAACGGCTCCCGGCGAAGGACGGGCCGTAGTGTTGAAGCTTACGGTGATGAGCATCGCCATGGGGTGTGTGTTTTCTCTCACGCTGTTTGTTTTTTCAGACGGTTTGGCCGGGCTGCTGGGCAATGCGGCTCTAGGACCGTGTCTGCGTCTGTTTTCGGTGGTGCCGGTGGCCATGATGCCGGTGGCCGGCGTGGAGGGAGTGCTGATGGCCTGCAGGCGCTCGGGTCAGCTGGCTCTTTACGTGTGTATGAGCCGATTGCTGACGCTGCTGTGTGTGGTGTGCGCAGCCCGGATGTGCGGAGGCAGTCCGCAGGCGGTTACCGGAGCCTTTGCTGCGGCATCGGTGGTGTCGGCGGCGTGGGGTCTCTGGCTTTCCTACCGGCCGTTCATCGGTGTAGCTCAGTCGGGGAGCGGCCCGGGATACGGCGATTTCCTGAGGTTTGCGCTGCCGGTGTTCTATGCGGGGATATATGGCTTTGTGATATCTTCGGCGAGCCGGTTTTTTGTAAGCCGCTATTTCGGAGCAGGCGAATTTGCGGTGTTTACCAATGGATTTCGTGAGATGCCGCTGGCGTTGGTAGTGATGTCGGCCGTTGGGGCTGTGCTTTTGCCGGAGCTTTCGAGACTGTCTATGACTGACAGGGAGGAATGCATAGGCTTATGGCGCCGGTCGGTTTATAAGTCGGCAATGGTGGTGTGGCCTGTGGCTGTGTTCTGTATGGTTTTTGCACCTGAGATTATGACGACGCTTTTCGGCGAGAGCTACCGTTGCGGAGCTGTATTGTTTCGGTTGTCTTCGCTGATATGTTTTGTGTTGGTGGTACCGTTTTTCCCTCTTATGACAGCACTGGGGCTCTCGCGCGGCTTTGCAAGGGCGCACCTGGTGACGGCAGTCGCGCTTGTGGGTCTTGACTGGCTGGCGGTGATGTATTTTCCATCGCTTACGGTTATTGCGGCAGTGTCGGTCTTCACAAGAATTATGTGTGTGGTGTCTCTCCTGCTGATGGTATCGGGTGCCACTGGTCTAAGTGTGGCGCAGCTGCTGCCACTGCGTCTGGTGTGGCGTCTGCTGCCGGTGTCGGGGGTGTTGTGCTGTATGGCCAAGGCGGTGACGGCGTTGTGCGGAATAGAGAGCGCCCCACTTACGCTTGCCGTGGCGCTTGCCGTGGCTGTTCCCGCGTATCTGTTGCTCAGCCGAGTCTTCACAGATGAAAATCATGAAGAACATGAAATAGGCGAAAGTGTGCCGGAGGCTCCAGAAACTATGCCGGAAAGTAGCCTTCCTGCCGTATCGGTGATAGTGGCATGCTATAACTCCGAGAAAACTATTGGAGCAATGATAGAATCGGTATTGTCGCAAAGCTATACCGACTGGGAGCTCATAATAACCGATGACGGCTCTACGGACGGCACACCGGAGGTGATAAGACAATATGCGGCCCGCGACAGCAGGATTATAGCCATGCGGACCGATATCCGCTACGGTGGCCCTTCTGAGGCGCGAAACATGGGCCTTGACAGGGCTTTGGGACAGTATATAGCATTTTTAGACAGCGATGACCTATGGTTGCCCGACAAACTAAGGGTGCAGATGGATTTTATAGAGGCCAACGGCTATGATTTCGTATATTCGTATTATGAGAAGATTTCCGGGGGAAATTCCAGAAGCGGGCGTATAGTGGCGACCAAGAAGATGGTAGGTTACAACGATATACTGAAGTCGAACCATATTCCATTCCTGACAGCGATAATAAAGCGGAGTGTTGTCGGCAACACCCGATTCAAGGATATCACACAGGAAGATTTTTGTTTCTGGCTCGACATTCTCAAGAAAGGAGTGACAGCACATAACCAGTGTGTAGTGACGGCGTTATACAGAGTATCTAAAGGCTCCCGGTCGTCCAACAAGTTTAAGATGGCACACTGTTACTGGCATGTAATCAGACACCATCAGCGCACGGGACTTGCACTCAGTTGCCGGTGTATGGTGACCTATGCCGTAGAGGGTTTAAGAAAGTATATGATATAGACCGGGTTAAGAATTTTGTCGGAGGATAACATGTCATGAAATACATGCTGAAATATTACGTGATATCTCTTCTCAGGCTGTTGATGACGGCAGGGTGTGTTTTTCCGGTGAGCCGTCGCCGGGTATTGCTATCGTCCGACGAAGGTTCGTGCTACAGCTGTAATCCCAGGTCGATTTTCGAGGCTATGTACCGGTTGTATGGCGACAAGTTTGAATATGTATGGGTGCTTAATGAGGCATCGAAACTCCCCGGCGCATTCAGAGGCAAGGTAAGAACCGTAAGATTTCTGTCGTTGAGGCATGTGTATTATCTGCTTACATCGGGTTTTATCATAAGCAATCTGGGAGTGGAACCGTTTCTGCCCCGGCGCAGAGGCCAGACTGTAATCAGCGCCGAGCACGGCGGAGGATCGTATAAGCGCATGTATATGAGGCGGCGAATGTTTTCGGCTGATGAATGGCGCTATATCATGCGTATGCGTAAGCTCAGAGGCATGCTCACAGACATAGTGCTGGCCAGCTGTGAGAAGCAGTTGCATGAACATGCCGAAGACTATGGAATAGCGCCCGAGCGTTTTATCCGGTCGGGATTTCCCCGCAACGACCGGTTCTTCGCCACAGACGAAACAGACCTACAGGCACGTAAGGGCGAGTTTCGCGCTCGATATGGTATTGCCCCAGGCAATCTGATGGTGCTTTATGCTCCTACTTTCAGGGGCACGCACCGTCACCGCCAACATTCCTGCAATGATGTGTGTGTGAAGTCAGTGGCGGTATCGCTGCGGCGCAGGTTCGGGAAGGAGGTAACGTTTCTCTACAGACGGCACCGCCATTCATTACCCGGAACCGACAGCGGGTTTCCGGTGGTGGATGTGACAGACTATCCTGACATGCAGGATTTGCTTGAGTTTGCCGATGTGCTGATAACGGACTACTCTTCTTCGATATGGGATTTCGGCATAACGTTGAAACCAGCTTTTTTATATGTGCCGGATCTGGAACGATTCGAATCAGAGCGCGGATTCTATACCCCTATAGAGCAGTGGCCATATCCCTATTCCACAACAGTGGAGGAATTGTGCACGCTGATAGAGGGCTATTGCAGGGAGAAGAGTATAGAAAGGCTTGGCTCGCACCAGAAGGAGATTGGGACGTTTGAGAACGGTGGTTCAGCCCAATATGTGGCGGCTGTGATTAATGATATTTTCATGAAATTGTGTGAATGAAAGCAAAGGGTCTGTACTTTTACGGTTATACAGAAACGAGTATGCTGTTCAGGGATACCGGTGTTGAACAGAAAGTGGAGGGGCAGATAAAGGCACTCTGTAGAGCGGGTTTGTCATGCCGTCAGATAAAGTTTGAGGGGAGGGTGAGACCGTCAGTCATCAGGAAGGTGGCGATGCGTCTTCCTTTTCGGGGGCCAATGTGTGACTGGCTGTCGGAATACAGGCCTGAGTTTGACGGCTATGACTTCTATTATATAAGACGTCCGAATTTTTTATCGCTACTCCATCTGCTGGCAATACGCAAGATTCGCAGGCGCAACCCCGATGCAGTGGTTCTTTATGAATTATGGACCTATCCGATAAAAAAGGAACTAACCAAACGGTGGCAGGATTATCCGCTGTGGTGGAAAGAGTCGTTTTATATGCCGCTGATGAAACGTTATATTGACAGATTCGTGGTGGTGGGAGATTTCACCAAGATTTCAGGTGTACCTGCCATACCGATGAGAAACGGCATTGATATGAGCCTTATCGCGCCATGCGAAGGTCGAATTCCCGACGATGGGACAATCCATATAGCGGCGGTAGCAAAACTGAGTGTATGGCATGGATACGACCGTTTTATAAGGGGGCTGCATGAATACTACAGAACCGGAGGTAAGCGGAAAATAGTGATGCACATAGTAGGAGACGGATATTGCCGGCAGGCTCTTGAAGAAATGAGGCTACGGCTCGGGCTTGAGGAGAATGTGGTAATGCACGGATATAAGACCGGCAGCGAACTCGATGCCGTGTTCGAAAGGTGTAGTCTGGGGCTGATATCTCTTGCCACGCAGGATAAGGACATATTTGTGCATTCCACGCTCAAAAGCCGCGAATATTTGGCAAAAGGGTTGCCGACCATCGCTACCGGCATTACGGATGTTTTTGTCGGGACGACCTATAAGTATAACCTGGAACTTCCCATGGACGAGAAGATTACGGATATCAGGCGGGTGGTGGATTTTCATGATGAAATCTATGGGTCACGGCCAAGAACGCAGGTGATTGCCGAGATAAGAGCTTTCGCGGAGCGGAATATAGCTGTTGAAATCACTATGGAACCGATAATAAACTATATTACAGAAACAGTTCGTAGCCGCAGGAAGGGGAAAAACGATGAAGTATGATTGAGTTGGGAACGGCCAAGGTTGCCAATAAGCTGATTGATAAGATGGGACAGAACAAAAATAAATTTGCAATTATAGGGGTGGGCGGTTACATAGCTCCGCGCCACCTCGGGGCAGTTAAGAACACGGGCGGCAGCGTAGTGGCGGCTTGTGATGTATCGGACAGTGTGGGAATTATTGACTCGTACTTTCCGGATGCCGACTTCACCACCGATCCGAAGGCTTTTCTCTCGGGTCTTAAGGAATGTGGTGCCGATTATCTTACGGTATGCACCCCCAATTTTCGGCATTGCAGTCATTCCGAAACCGCTATGAAGGCAGGGCTTGACGTGATATGCGAGAAGCCGGTGGTAATGACATGCGAGGAGCATTACAGGCTTACGTGCGCTGAGGCCGAGACGGGAAAAAGGGTGTTTCCCGTGCTGCAGATGAGGCTTCATCAGGAGGCAGCAAGAATCAGGGAAAAGATACAGAACGACGGCAGCGGAAAGAGCCATGAGGTGGAGCTGGTGTATATAGCGCCACGAGGCAAATGGTATGCGGCATCGTGGAAGGGCGACGTGAGCAAAAGCGGCGGCGTACTGACCAACATAGGAATTCATTTTATAGACCTGCTGCACTGGCTGTTCGGCCATCGCCGTGATTTTATACTCCACTATTCGGCGCCCGACTGTGTATCCGGCGTTTTAGAACTTGACAGGGCGCGGGTGAGCTTTTTTCTGAGTGTGAATCCGAGTCATCTGCCGGAGAATCACACAGGTGCGTGGCGGCATTTTACAATAGACGGCGATTCGTTTGATTTTTCGGCCGGTTTTGCAAATCTTCATGACCTTACTTATAATGAAATTCTTGCGGGCAGGGGATTCTCGCTGGCAGACACGTTTGACGCCATAGAAACGGTGGAGGAAGCGCGCCACCTTGCCATAACTCATACGGCAAGCGATTATCACCCTCTGCTGAGAAGGGTGGTGGAAGCAGGATGCGTAAACATAAAACCGATGTTATGATAAGAATGGTGGAGCTTTACGGCCAGTACCTGACGGTGAAGGACGAGGTGGATGCCGCTGTGGAAGAGGTGATGAAGAGTTCGGCCTTTATACGTGGCCCTCAGGTGAGGCTGCTGGAAGAGGAGCTTGCGGAATATGTGGGAGTGGACCACTGCATAACCTGCGGCAACGGCACAGATGCCCTGCTTCTGACATTTGCCGCCATGGGCATAGGTCGGGGCGACGAGGTGATAGTGCCTTCGTTTACATTCGGGGCTGTGGCGGAGAGTGTGGCGCTCACGGGTGCTACTCCGGTGTTTGCCGATGTGAATCCGCTTACGTTCAATATAGATGCGCAAAGCGTGGAGCGGCTGATGAGCCCGCGCACACGGGCTATTGTGCCGGCCCACATGTTCGGGCAGCCGTGTGATATGCCCCGGTTGCGCAGTATCGCCCAGGCAGGCGGCGTGGCTATTGTGGAGGATAACACACAGTCTTTTGGCGCGGAGTGCCGTATGGGAGAATCGGCCAAAGCGAAGACCGGCAGCATAGGGCTGGCCGGATGTACATCTTTTTTTCCTACAAAGGTGCTGGGGTGTTACGGCGACGGCGGGGCGGTGTTTACCGACAACGCAGAGCTTGCGTCAAAGATACGGCAGCTTGCCAACCATGGCCAGAAGCCGAAATACCATTACAGGAGTCTGGGAATGAATTCGCGCCTTGACACGCTTCAGGCGGCTGTGCTTCGCGTGAAGCTGAGACATCTCGACGAATGGATAGCGGCGCGGGTAAGAGCCGCCAAGCGCTACGACGAGGCTTTGGCGGGAGTAGCCGGGATTGTGCTGCCGATGGTCTCTGAAGGAGTAACGCATGTGTATCACCAATACACGCTGAAAATGATACCTGAATTGCGCGACGGTCTGAGGGAGTTTTTGGGCAGTCAGGGAATAGAGACAATGGTGTACTATCCTGCGCTGCTCAACGAACAGTATGCCTATAGAGAGATAAGCCGGAGCGACATTTGTATGGACGGAGCCCGGCAGTTGCCCGGCAGTGTGGTGTCGCTCCCAATATGCAGCCACCTTGAAATGAGGTCCCAGACAAAAGTTGTTGCGGCCATAAAAGAGTTTATGTCAAAGGGCGCCGGTTCTCGGGGGATGTGAAGGTATCATGTGTCATAATGCGCTGTAATTTAGGTGGACAGGACTTCGCAGGTGAGCCTAGCACGGACGAGAATGTCGGAGATTTCCGCTTTTGTATTGGAAATTCCGTTTCATGTCCGCACCAAGGATTTGAAGAAGGCCTCTGCGACCCTCTTTATCTGCATCCATACCCGCAAGGTTGACGTGCTTGTTTCTACCATGCTTCAGCTTCACGCCAAGCCGACACAGATTGAAGGCATCGTAAAGGCGCATCTTGCAAAGGTGAACTTTGACCGTGAGGCTCTCGACATGGATGTGCGCTTTATCTCCGAGCCGGAGAAAGTGAACGCTGAACGTCGGGCGATGGAGGAAGCCGCCGAGGCTGAACGTAAGGCTATCGCCAAACGTAAGGCGGCGAAAGAAAAAGCCCGCAAGAAAGCCGAGGAAAATAAACGCATCGAGGACGATAAGAACCGCCTTATCTGGCCGTTCCTCGTTCAGTTTGTCGATGACATCAAGAGCGGGGCGCGAAAGATTGGCAGTGACGACTATGCCCCCGGCACCTGCAAGGCATGGAAAAGTTTTATCGGTGTTTATGAAGGTTTTGACCCATTGCACAAATTCGGGTGGGCGGATATTGACCGTGCGTTTGTGTCGCGCTACATCAACTATTTGCAGAAGCACGGTTACATGGCAAAGGTTGTCAACAAGCATCTGACAAATTTGAAGGCTCTTATCAACGCGGCATTCATTGACGGCGTACACGACAACCAACGTGCGGCAGCTCTCATTGTAAAGAAGAAGATTGAAGACCGCGACAAGGCTGTTGAGATCTATCTCACCGAGGAGGAATTGCAGGCTCTCTATGAAATGCCGCTGACAGGAAAGAAAGAGCATATCCGCGATGTTTTTCTCATTGGCTGCTATACCTGTCAACGTGTAAGTGATTACAACAACCTCAATGCCGACAACTTTGAGACTACCCGAAAGGGAACGCGCATAATCCGTCTTGTCCAGCAAAAGACTAAGACCTAGGTGACTATACCCATTCTCAACGAGAACCTTATCACCATCTGCGAGAAATATGGCTACAACATTCCGAAAGCCAACGAGCAGGTGCTGAACCGATATATTAAGGATATTCTCAAAGACCTGTCGGAGCAGTTGCCATCACTGAAAGAGAAGGTGCCGACCAAGCTCACAATGAAACAGAAGGAGGCGTTGAGGAAAGAGAAGAAGGAACCGGAGACCGACCTCAACGGCAATGTGATTGTGCCACGCTATGAATGTGTGACGAGCCACACTGCCCGACGCACCGGCATCACCAACATATATCTGAGCCACAAGTACACCATCCTACAGATGATGCACGTCAGCGGCCACAAGACACAAAAGACCTTCATGGACTACATCAAGCTATCCTCCGAGGAGATTGCCGACGAAATCGCCGCCATGTCCAAGAAGGACAACGAGCTGTGGTAGAAATACCGCTGAAATGTTAAAAATCAGCCTGAAAATGAACTTTGGAGGCTGCAAGGCATTGTAATTCCAAAATAAAGTGCTAACTTTGCACTCAATATGACCTCCCACGCTTCCCGTAAGATTAGCGCACCCGGGGAGGTCTTCGAGTTTTATATGGACTACACAAAACGCCCACTTACCTTGCATCAGCAGGTTGAAAAACTGCGTAGCCGTGGGTTGCTCATTGACGACGAGCAACTTACGGAACGTTATTTGTCAAATATCAGCTATTATCGTCTCAGAGCATACACGTATCCATTTCAGGACAATACAAATCCGAAAGCAGACCATAAATTCAAGAAAGACGATATCCATTTCTCCGATATTGTCGATTTATATTGTTTTGATAGAAGACTCAGATCTTTAATGTTTAATGCGATTGAGAAAATTGAAGTCGCAGTAAGGGCTAAAATTGTACAGGCTTATTCCGAAGCTACAGGGAATAGCCATTGGTTCAACGACCGTAATCTATATAAGCATAAGGATATCCTTGACAGAAATGGGCAGCCAACAACGGCTTATGATCTTCTGATGAAGGATGTCGAAGGTGAAATTAAGCGGAGTAATTAAGATTTCATCAAGCATTACAATAACAAGTATGACAACCCTCCTATGCCTCCTGCATGGATGACGCTTGAAGTCTTGTCTCTTGGCACATTAAGCAAACTGTATCAACTTCTAAAGAAATCTCCGCAGAAGAAGTCTATAGCCAAGCAATTTGGTCTGAATGACGATAGAGTATTCGCCAACTGGCTTCATGCAATTGCCGTATGGCGAAACTGTTGCGCACATCATAGCCGTGTGTGGAATAGAAGATGTATTATCAATCTTCAGATGCCCAAGAATACTGACTTTCCATTTCTTGACAAGCAAACCTTAAATACATTACATCCCAATAAGGTTTTCACAGCCCTATGCTGTATTAAATATATAAGCAATATCATAAGTCCTGGCAGTGATTTGAAAAGGAATATTCTCTCTATAATTGGTGACGGAGGAAATCTTTTGAATTTGAGCGAAATGGGATTCCCAAAGAATTGGAAATTTCTTGATGTATGGAAATAATCCAAAGGAAAAAGAATCTCATAATCTCATTATAATCCCCCAAAAGTGGATTAAAAGACATAGATTTGGGGGTTTATAAGCATATTTGGGGCTGCTAACGGCTATTCAGAAGGGAAGAAAATAAATATGGAATTTAAGCGAAATAATCAGCTGTATAAAAACATTTATAATCCTATATATAAGCGTTTTATTGCTGCGAGTCAGATTCTCATTGATTTCCTAAAATACCCATTTGGAGATTATTTTTGTTACTTGTTTTGATACTTTTATCGGATTTATTTACTACCTTTGCAATCGGATATAATGTACTGAAAAGCAATGGGTAGAAAAAGAACATCAAAAGTAGATAAAAGTCCGTACAAGTTACGCCGTCGCAAACTTGCGGACGGGCGCGAGTCGCTTTTCATAGACCATGCCATTAACGGGAAACATGAGTATGAGTTCCTTAAACTGTATCTTCTGCCCGAAGCAACCGAAAAGGCAAAGCGCGAGAATGCCAGAACACTGCGCAGGGCTGAGGAAATCATCATCGAAAAATGCAACGCCCATATACAAGGTATATCGGAGGCAATAGAGACACAAGACAAATCCGGAATCCTTCTATGTGATTATATCGACATCCTGATTTCCTATTATAAGGAGCGCGGTATGAATACCTACAAGGCTCTTGTCACGGCACGAAGAAATTTTGAAGTTTTCAGGCCGGGCACCAGACTGTGTGATGTGGATAAGAAATTCTGCATTGATTTTAAAGACTGGGTTTTATCTTATCGCAGTCCTAAAACCGGCAGGGTGCTGGCAAGGAAAACCGCTTTTGGATATTTCTGGCATCTTGCGGATATTCTCAACAACGCCATGCGTATGGGGTATATCAAGAGCAATCCGTGGACGCTTCTTAATACTGCCGACAAGATCACTGAACCGCAGTCCACTTGTAGTTTCCTCACTCTTGATGAGGTCGGCATACTGGAAGCCACACCATATAAACATGACCATATCAGACGGGCATTCCTGTTCTGCTGTTTCAGCGGGCTTCGTATTTCCGATATGCTGAATCTCCGGTGGCAAAATATTTCTAAAAGCGGAGAAACGGTAGTGTTGTCGTTTATAATGAAGAAGACAAGAAAGTATGTATCGGTTCCCCTCTCATCAAAAGCGGTGGAATATCTGCCGGAAAGGGGTGTCGCGCCATCCGACAGAGCTGTCTTTGATACTCTGCCGAGCAAGACCAGAATTGGGAAACATCTTAAAAAATGGACTAAACAAGCCGGTATAGGCAAGGAGATACATTTCCACATGTCGCGCCATACGTTCGGAACAATGCTGATGACTGCCGGGGTTGACCTCTATACGGCAAGCAAGATGATGGGACATTCCGATGTGCGCGCGACCCAGGTTTACGCAAAAATTATCGACAGTAAAAAAGTCGAGGCGATGAATCTCCTTGACAAGGTTTTATAAATGACAAAACTAAATAATATGACCTCTCCCAAAAAGAAAACAAAACTCAAAGAACCTGTCAGAGTGCGCACCAAGAAACTCGCTGACGGTTCAGAATCCTTCTATCTTGACATATATGTCAATGGGAAACGCAGTTATGAGTTTCTTAAACTCTATCTGCTTCCTGAAGTCAGCGCGAAAGTCAAGGAGCAGAACAGGGCGACCCGTGCCGCAGTGGAAGCCATAAAATCCCAGCGTATAATAGACATAACCAACGGAAAGGCCGGAATAAGGCGCAATGCCGGGTGGCAGAAACTTCTGCTGACGGACTGGCTCGACAAATTCAAGGCCGCGCAGGAACGCAAGGGCATACGCAATATAGCACTTTTGGGCAGTGTTATTAAAGTCGTGACACTGTACGGCAAAAAGACCCGCATGGGTGATATAGACAAGAAATGGGCACTCGGCTTCATCGACTGGCTGCAGAACTCATACAACAGGCAGAACAAGGTGAGCGAGGGAATTAGGAACAGTGCATACGCGCCAAAGGAAGGCCGTATATCGCAAGGCACGGCGGTGAGCTATATCTCCCAGCTTTCGATTGCGCTCAATGCCGCTGTCCGTGCGGAAGTACTCGGCGAAAATCCGTTCATGCTGCTTTCTGCGGCAGAACGTGTGAAAAAGCCCGAATCACAACGACAGTTCCTGACGATTGAAGAATTAAAGAAAATCACAGCCACCGATTGCTATAATCCGGTTGTGAAACAGGCATACCTGTTTTCATGCTATTGCGGACTTAGAATGAGCGACATTTACGCCTTGAAATGGAAAGATGTGCAGATGAATGACGGCGGATACCTGCTGTCGGTTGTAATGAAGAAGACATCGACACCTGTTTATATCCCGCTTTCCAACAATGCGCTCGCATGGCTTCCTGAAAGAAATGAAGATGAAAACTCCCCCATTTTCTCAGGGCTGCCGTCTCTGATGACAATCAACAAGATTCTCAAGGTTTGGGCAAAATCCGCCGGAATAGACAAACATCTGACTTTTCACACATCCCGCCATACATTCGGAACACTCATGATGACCGTAGGAGCAGACCTTTATACGACCTGTAAGCTGATGGGGCATTCCGATGTCCGCACAACGCAGATTTACGCAAAAATTGTTGACAGTAAGAAGATTGAGGCTGTCAACCTCGTTGACAAGATGTTTGAGAAGAGAAATGAAAAAGAAGAAAACGACTAGAAATGTCATTGCCTGACAGCAAGTTACATTTGCACAAGGCTAACATTTTGAGAATCGTGCCAAATACAGTCTAAAACATTTTGAGAATCGTGTGAGATTGATTATCTTTGCACCTGTTAAACAATGGCTATTACATGATATTCAAGCGAAAGATATACCGGGAACTGCAACAATGGAAAGAATCGGACAACGGTTCCACAGCCTTGTTGATAAAAGGCGCGCGACGGGTCGGAAAGTCAACGATTGCCGAGGAATTTGCACGCGCCGAGTATGACAGTTACATACTGATTGATTTTGTCGAGTGCAGCGACGAGGTACGGGATTTGTTCAATGACGTGTCAAACCTCGATTTCATATTCATGCGCCTGCAGATGATATATCATGTTGAGCTGATTGAACGGAAGTCTGTCATCATCTTCGATGAGGTGCAGAACTGCCCCAAGGCACGACAGGCCATAAAATATCTCGTTAAAGACCGTCGTTATGACTATATTGAGACCGGCTCGCTGATTTCTATAAGGAAAAATGTTGATGGGATACTGATACCCAGCGAGGAACTTACGGTCAATATGTACCCGATGGATTACGAGGAGTTCAGGTGGGCTTTAGGTGACAGAGTGTCCGTACCTATGCTTGAGGAATGTTTCAGAGACCGAAAATCTCTTGGGGATGTAGCCAACCGCTCACTCATGCGCGATTTCCGGCTGTATATGCTTGTGGGAGGTATGCCGCAGGCCGTCGCCACTTATATAGAGACGAACAATATGGAGAAGGTCGATCGCACGAAACGGGGAATAATCACTCTCTATGAAAACGACTTCAACCGCATAGACCCATCCGGCAACGCATCGCTGCTGTTCCATAACATTCCGTCGGAATTGACACGCAATTCAAACCGTTATATGGCGTGGAGTTCAACAGGCGGGGCAAGAAGTCACGAGCTTGCGGACGTGCTGTCGGAAATGAAGGAGTCAATGACGGTCAATATGTCATACCATGCCAACGATCCGGGTGCCGGGATGTCGTTGCACCATGACACAAGCCGTTTCAAGATGTTTGTCGGTGACACCGGACTTTTCGTAACACTTGCATTTTGGGATAAAAAATTCACACAGAATGTAATATATGAAAAACTGCTGAGCAACAAACTCAGTGCCGACCTCGGCTATGTTTACGAGAATGTGGTGGCGCAGATACTTAAGGCCGCAGGCCACGAACTGCACTACTATACATTTCCGACAGAGAGCGGAAAACACAATTACGAGGTTGATTTCTTGATTTCAGACGGAGACAAGGTTAGCCCAATCGAGGTGAAATCGTCCGGTTACAAGGCTCATGCCTCATTGGATGCTTTCTGCTCTAAATTTTCGTCAAGAATTAAAAATGAATATCTTGTATATACGAAAGATATGCGCAAGGATGGCACTGTATTGTGTCTCCCGGTATATATGACAATGTTTTTATGAAGAAATCTATAAATATCGCAAACCGGCTCGATGAAGTCAATGGGATTGTTGCCGCTTGCAATGGTAGTACGTTGCCTTTTGAACAGGCGTATGAGCTTGCACGGTTCTACTACGACTTTCAGGACACCAATGCGCTTATAGCCGATGCGGAGGTTATGGCAGGTGAGGATTTGTCAGGATTACGTGAGATAGCTATTTCCCTCAAAGCAGAGACCACGACACTCCTTAATAATATAGGGCGGCTTGACGGCATTGATTTCCGGGGGATTGCCAACGCTCACTCCCGACATTACCATGCCATATTTCAAAAGGCTTCTGATGAACTTAACCCTTACTGGAAACGGTACTGCGAGCTGAACCACCGCCTTGACTATCTACCTCTCGGCTCAAAAGAGTATGCCGAGGCTGAGAAGGAGTGCGATGCTGCAAAGGCGGAACATGACAGGCGTCAGACCGATGTCAGGAGAATATATGCTGAATACGAGCATGAGAACCGGCGCGCCGGGGATGTCTTTTCCCTCAAAGCCTCACACCTGTATGCGCTTGCCACGAAACTGAACGGCATAGCCGGAAGTATTATAAACGACCTTGACCGCATGGAGAAAGGGGAAGGTCGATGAACGGAGGTTTGTTGCTTGAAACCGCCAAGTGGCGTGATGTGGTTGAACTGGGCTTGTGCATGGCGATACACGATGTCTGCAACGACAGCCAGTTTGAGAACTGTACCCCTCTCGATTTTGCCAATTTCCTTAACGTAAGGGAAGAGGCAAAATCCATTGCCGTGCTGCCGAAGGAGAAACTGCGGGTCTGCTACATGGTCTTTGCCGTGGCGAGTAACATCAGCCCGAGGAAAGAGGCTGAGACATGGGCGCGGTTGTTCCTGCAACGCTGCGGCATCGCCAGGTCATACTACGACAAGCACCGTTCCGACATCTGCGCCGGCCATGCCACCGAGGACAACCGGAATTACCGCAAATCCATTGATGAAGCCATAGAGGAATGGCGTTCAAGGCGCAGAATCCCGTAATAATCCGGCTTATCCCCATTTACAACAGACATATTCGTTTTAACGACGCACTATACGACTGAAATTCAGCGTATGGTGCGTTTGTCATTTTTAACCTTTCCCCGTGAGACCCACATTGTGCCACACGGGGACGGCTGTAATTTTGCATCGAAATCAAAAGGCTGACAAGTCTATCAATCAGCACATTCTAAAAACAAAGAATATCAACTAAAAAACTTTTGTCGATGCAGACTAAACGAAAACTTCTCAACTCTCAGGAAGCCGCAGACTATCTCGGCTTCTCCCTGTCGTACTTCCGCAAGATGATGATGCGGCGCGTAATCCCCATGTACAAGCCGAGCGGAAAGATATGCTTCTTCGACCCCGATGACCTCGACGCATACCTCAAGAGCGTCCGCATATCCTCGCAGGACGAAATAGACGCCGAAGCCGCCCGCTATCTCGCGAACAAGAAGCCTC
Organism: Muribaculaceae bacterium Isolate-104 (HZI); assembly: GCA_003762715.1. Taxonomy (GTDB): domain Bacteria; phylum Bacteroidota; class Bacteroidia; order Bacteroidales; family Muribaculaceae; genus Paramuribaculum. The sequence goes on from RIBJ01000032.1 coordinate 121,254, forward strand.
TTTAACCCTCACAAATCAAATCATTAAAGACTATGCCGACAGACATAACAACCACGCCGGGAGGAAAGACCGGCAAATCATCGGATACCAAATCCAAAGAGTCAAAATCCGGGAATCAAAGGAAAACCCAAGTCATCATGGAGTTTCTTGGCGGATGTACCCCCTACGAGGCCGACGCACTCCGCTCCATGCTCTCGATTGCCGCAGGGAAAAGCACGTTGGAGACCATGCCGCAGTATGACCGCTCCGCACTCAACCGCTATCTCAACTTCGGATGCGACAAGGAAACCGGGGATGTGGACGGCATCCGCGCACATCGGCAGAAGCGGGCACTCATACTGATGAAATCGGTGTCGCAATATGTAGGCAAGGAAGAGATAATAGACATCACCACAGCACTGCTTACAGTATCTTCCGACAGGCAGGACATACAGACGGTGTTGAACAACCTCCCGAAATTGCAGACTACGGGTACCAATCATAATGCCGGAAACACGCCGTCTAATGCGCCGATGCAGAAATAGAGAATCATTGCCATCCCCTTTTCCCTCCGTTTTCATTGTTCCATATTCTTCAATTAGAAAATTATCGGAAGAAACACATGAAGAATATTCAAAAATGCAATCCACCATTATCAGAATATCATCGGAGTATGGGTTGAAAGACAGAAGGACAAGGAGACCGAAGTATAAAACCATCGTACATAAATCTCACTTTGTAAAAATCCAAATTTTGGCATTTTGCCAATACACTATCTATAAGAAAACAAGGAACATGGAACAACAAAACATATATCCCTTTTCATCGGTAAACATCTGGCTGACAGCGGAAGCCGTGGAATGGCTGTCGGGAACAACGACCGACAACAACGGCAACGCAATCAGCAACATGGCGATATTCAGCGGACTGCTGAAAGAGATGCGTACCTCTCCCGGATATGACGGCACTTTCCGCAGACCGCTCAACCTGAAACCAGGTCAGGCGCAGTTCTCGGAAATTGGTCTCGCTGACAACTGGAACCTCGGACGGAAGAAAATACACAATCTCCTGTCGAGAATGGAAGCCACCGGGCTTGTCAGCATATACAATTCTCGAATAGGCTCGGCACTCTCGTTCTCCTGCATAACGGGCTGGAAGAACCTCTGCGGTGAAGTTGAAGTCAACGGATACTTTGTTGAATGAGAACCGTATCAGATGTACCTCAAATCTTTGAGTTTTCAGGTGTGGAGACCGTAGTTTTTAGAAGTGTTGCGAGATATGTTTTGGTGTTACACCCGGCTCCGCTCGGTTGCACCAAAACGCCTCGCCCCTCCCTGCGGTCAGGGTCATGGCCGCTCGCAGGCTCGCACCCGACAATCAGTTATACCAATCACGGGAAATCCGCTTATATATGAATAAGACAGACAATAGCCCCGGCGACAACGCCGGAAAGACGAAACGAAAGAAGCTGCCGCCGGAGGCTGTGCGGTCATGCACCGTCACCACAAAGGTGACAGCCGCAGAGCGTCGGAAGATACACGACATTGCCGCCGGATGCAACCTTACACCGAGCAACTACATGAGACAGCGCGCCTTGGGCTACGAGCCTCCATCGGCACTGACCAAAGAGGAATCGGCACTGCTTCACAACCTCGACGGTTGCCGTGTCGATATACTCAACTTTGCCAACGCCCTTGCCGGAATGAAGCATGATGCGAGAATCATGCTTTTTCAAAAGGTCTCCTTCATGCTCGACTGGTACAGGCAGGTGGTACCGATAACCAACGCCGTAACCGAGTTCCTTAACTCCGTGATAAATGGTGGCCGTCTGAGTCCGCGCACAAGGAAAACCATCACAAAAATTTGAGAACATGATAGCGAAAGCAAAATCAATATCGCACGGCATAAATGCCCTTAACTACATAACAGGAGTGTCGGCGAACAAGAAACATCCCGAAAAAATATATCATATCTGCGACAACTTTCTCCCTCCCGGCATAGACCCGTTGGGGATATGGAACTCCGTCAGACTTGATTCCTTGTCCCGACCACGCATGAAAAACAACCTTATCCGAATAGAGATAAGCCCCGCGCCTGAGCATACGCGCAACCTCACCCCCGAGGACTGGAAACAGCTCTGGCAGGATTTTGTTGTCGAGTTTGACCATCAGGAGATGAGGGACAAAACGGGCCGCTTGCTCTCTCCAAGAACCAATCTCGCCGGAAGCAAGTCAACAGTATGGCTGCATCTAGAATCCGACAGCGGCATACCTCACCTCCATGCGGTTGTGAGCCGTCTTGACGAAAATGGGAACATCAACAATGACCGCAATATCCATCTGCGGGCACAACGGGCGGCGGAACGTGTCGCACGCAAGCGGGGCTGGCAGACAGCGGCGAACATACACGACATAAACCGTCAGTCCGTGAGCCGCGACTGCCTCGATGTCCTCGGCAGAATGGGGAAATGGTCGCTTGACGATTATTTCACCCGGCTTGAGGCGAAAGGATATGATGTCAAGGTAAGGAAAGATGAGAAGGGCATAATCCGTGGATATATCCTGAAAAAAGGCAACGCCAAGTTCAAGGCATCCGAGCTTGGCAAAGGCCGCAACCTTATGGCATCCAAACTTGAAGAAACATGGAACAAATTGCACCCGGCACAGGAACAGCAGACAAAAGCCGACAGCATGGAATCCGATATTCGCCCGGACTATGCCGCTTACAGACCAGACACACGGCGTGTCGATATTGTCCATGATGACGAGACCCACACCCGTTTTATCTCGGAACAAGTCATGCGCGTGTTCGACGATGAGTTTGATTTCCGGGAGGTGGAGAACTGGGCCGTCCTTATCAACGAGGCTTGTTACCACTTCGCCGTTGCGATGAGCTTCATGTCGTTTCTCAACACTCCCGTCTATGTTTCCGGCAGCGGAGGGGCATCGAACAACGACCTCCCGAAGAAGCGTGACGACATCGAGGAAGAAATAGCCCGCGCCCGTCGTTGTGCCGCAGCAGCCCGCTCCAAGATAGGAATTGTAAGAAAACGAGGATTCAGAAGATAACCGATTCTATATGGCACTTAAAAAGATTGATGTATCCGGCATCGACAGCGCGATAGCCGAAACGAGAGACGACGAGTTGCGGCAAAAAGAGATCGGGGCGCAGAGCGACCTCGCCTTGCAGATTCGGCTCTTCATGAAAGAGGCTCCCTACATCATCAATGAAATCCGGGAGGCAGCTTCTCCTATGGACGCACAAAAGTTCTCATCGGCAGTCAGTGAGAATCTCCAGAAGTCCGCGACCGAGATGGCTGCAACATTCAACGCCAAAGTCAAGCCGATGACCGATAAGATGGAGACCGCAAGAAACTGCGTCATCATTCCGGCACTCGCCGCCTACATAATACTCTTTTCCCTGATATGGCTGTTCGTATTTCTCGCATTGGTAATTTTCGCAAATTCCCATGCCATACATTCCGAAGAGATAAATTCGCTTGTCTCCCTGATAATCTTCTTTTGGGTGGTCTCAGTGGCACTCGTCACCTATCTCACCCGAAAATTCAAATGGCACTGAAACCTTAGAATCCCTGTGCGTCAGCATGGGGATTCTCTTTCGATAATATGTTTGGTTACATTCCATCATATCAAAGTATAACTATTAGTGGTGAGAATATCTATGATATGCTCGGTTGTCTTTATGGCAAAATGCCGGACTTTGAGGGCATCGCCATATAGCACCTTCATACCGGATTGCATTAGCCGGTTATAATATTCGGAGTTTTCAACCTCGTATAACGGTACTATACCTGCACCATCCAGTATATCGTTTATTCTGAAATGTTCCAAAGTCACGCGATACGCGAACACTTCTTTGAACTCAATCCTTACTATCCCCTTGTTATCGAACCGTTCCAACTCAACAATAAGATCCGTCGCATTATAGTCCATTGAATTGACCGAACACTCGCAGTCAATCATCCGGATAGGATTCCATATTTCGTGAGTAGCCATATTATTATGTACCTTTGTAAATCAGGTTTTTATAATTACTCTTTATCAAGTATGTCGCTAACCCGCCTTTGAGATATAATCTCGTGGCATCATGCACTGACAGTTGATTTTTGCCTCGCAATGCGGCGCAATACACTATAATGTTAGCGACCGGAATCATTATCAACACTGAGTATCTGACATTGATTCTATATTGGAGTAATTCATATTGTGTGTATCTAAATCGGATAAAATACAGATTAAGGAGATATACATTGAAATATCCCAAACTTAGGTAAATCAACAAACGTGTTCTTTTATGCCATACAATAGATATGAGCCGATTATAGATATTAGGAGAGTACATAATCTGCCACAATGCTATATGCGAGAAAATCACAAAGATAACAGCGCAAGCACTTAAAATCCTAATTACCAGTAACAATGTCGCACTATGATCAAATAGCACGACTATTGCAGAAATGAGAAGAACCCATAAATCAACTGCAAGAATAATAGAGAATGCAATAAATAGCCATAAAAACAGCCGATTGATTGCATTACCACATTTATGCCATAATCGCTTATCGTTCTGTTTCATAAACCGTGATTTTATATTCGATGGCTATGGGAGGGTTCATTTGATCAAAATAAGATTTTACTAAATCTTTTGCGCCCTTTCCCTTTACATATCCTCCAACTATAAGGCTAATAGGATTGACAAAACTCCTTCCTATATAAATTAGTTCAGAAGGAAAGTCAACGGACATAGAATGTCTTGCAGCCTTTATCCATTCCTCTATTTGGAGGATATTCTTTCCTTCGTTACTGTTAATCCATTTATAGTCATCACAAATATCTCTGACTTCTTCTTTCGCGGCCTCAAATAAATCTTTCGGAAGAATATCTTTAAGATTCCTCAATAAAACTTTTATTTCCGAGATTCTTGTTTTTCCCTTAATCGGGAAAAGAGCGACAAAATTTGTCACGGTATCATTGCCAAAATTCTTCAGTTGATGTTTCAGAGAATAGTTGAAATCGGTATGCAACAATTCAAAAAGGTCATACTGTATTGTAGTTTCTCTCTCTTGATTGTATTTATCAATAATGTCCATGATAAGTTTTTTAATAGATTCAACTCATATAGTCTTTTACTAATAATTTGTTTTTATCTATAGTTTTGACTGAATCAATATTCAATGCGCCGAGAGCATGTGCCCCTTTTTCACTTATATAAACAAAAGGATATTCTACTGTTACTCGGAATATCCTACCTAAATAGTCTATTTCTATCAGGTATTCTTTACTTGTATAGTTATACTCAATGCTCAATATATCACATCCCTCAGGCAATAGTCTCTTCATCTTGTTTAGAGTGCGATTTTGCTTGTACCAATTCTCGTATAAGAATATTGCATTTGAAATGATGAATACAACAAATAGAAAGCTTAATCCAACTGAAATTATGCTCAAAGATAAGCTTTCTACATTGCGCAAATAGATGATGAGAGGTATTATTCATAGTAACACAGTGATTACCGCAGTCCATAAAACTGAAAACCGAAAACTGTCCATCATTGCATGGAAGAATGATGGATAATAATTTGTTTTCAATCCTTGCCAAAATCGCTTATCGTTCAGTTTCATTGTTGTTATGGTGTTTTCGGGTTGAACTTCATTATCATAATAGCAGATATGGCGAATACAATCACAGCACCGCCAAAGGCGCCAAGACTCGCCACTGCCATCGTTTCAAAATCACAGGACTTATTATGAAACCATAGGAAACCTTGATATTGATTAGCCCATATAGCCGAAAACATCAGATTCGAGCAGCCAATAAATAAAGAGACTATGTCGGTGGAATATCGAAATACCGCATATCCCAATACCAGTTGGAATATCGGCAAGGTCATACAAACATAGGCGCCCCAATCATAAAACACGGAGCAATATAGTATCTGAAGATATGTTGCAACGCATACAATGAAGATTGGAATAACGGTCTTGCGATTACCTTGATTCCATTTTATCAAGATGGCCAAACTTATCATCAGGGCTAATGATAGACTAATCGTAAGCGATATTGGCATTTCAATTTCATCGGCATTGGCCTTCGGAACAACCCAAAACATAATCATTGCCTCTATAAGAAGCAATCCGATTAATAGCCATCTCCTTTTCGTCGTTAAATTCTCCATCGCGCAGATATTTTGATAACAACAAACCATAAAAGAAATACTAACCCTGCCGATACGACAACGGCGATGATTGTCAAAGGGATTACCCACGGCCAACTTTTATAATAGAATGCCTTTAATGACGTTAATTCTGTTACAACGGTCGGTGCTTTTGCCTTTGCTTCACTGAGCGATTTATATTCCGTTATACTGTCAGTCTTAGTGTCTATTGCAAAGTAATATTCACTTCCTGGTGTTTCGTCGAGATCATAACGTTCTCCCGAAATAGAGTCGCCTGAAACCTTAATTTTAGTAACCCATTCATAGACAAACTGTCCGTCTTTATGGAGAAATCCGGTAAAATTTTCTCGGGTCAAACCATATGTATGAGATTCTATCTGATAACCGTTAGGCAATTCAGTCTTATAATACCCATCCATTCCGCAACCTGTATCAAAGATTGACGCACAGGCAAAATCTCCGACAAGACCGGTGAAATAGAACGAGTATATAAACACGAATGGCGATAACAATGCCAATATAGTGTTACGTTTCCTATGCTTCCTGCTTAGCCAACATACAATACCGGCCAATGGCAATGCAATCACCACCGCCAGTAAAGTAAAGATAATCAGATGTATTATAATTCCGAGTATTAAAATCATGGTAGTTGGATTATAAGGATAGTTTTTCGGTCATCAAATCAATGGTTACCGTAATCTCTTCCGGTATTAGACCCTTGTATTGCACATATTGCCCCACATACTCCGGAGTGTATTCTGTTGTGAGATATATAGTGACGGTCTTTCGCCCATTCTGCCAGACACCAAGGTATTGTTTGAAATACCGGTCAATAGGAAACATCCTTATTATCCTATCGACGGATGATGTGTTTCCGGACTCAACGCATTTGTACCCGCCTCCATCTCTGATTATTTCTTTCGGAAATGAAGATTCCAGAACCCATTTTGCGGTTTCATAATCTTCACGGTCAATATCGAATACCGAATCTTTGCCGTAATAATTCTTTATGGCTTCTTCTTTGCTTATAATTATATCTTTATGTTCCGATTGCTCGTTGTATCTATTCTCAAAGGTCGCCTGATTTATTGCCTCAATGTCTTTCTCTCTGTAATGAGCTGTATTGTATCCCATATGATAAATTGCGACAATAGAAACTGCTATCGCTATAACAATAAGGAGAGCGATAGAATATGCGATTATTTTTCCGGCCTTTTTCATATTATGGAGTAAATTATGAAGAATACGAATACTGCCAATAGTGTGAAGATCATAATATTTACGACATAGCGGTTCTGTTGGCTTGAACCTTCATAATCGAATATTTCGGTTCCGCCAAACTTTTCAATGGCTTGTCTTACGCTCCTGTTTCGGCATAATTTGCCAGATAGTCTTACGTCGTGGAATTTTTCTCGTTTCCCTGCCAAAGTCTTTATGCCCAGACAACGGAAGCAGTGCCCCATAGCGGTGCGCCATGCTATGTCGCATTTCTCGATTTCGTCCCAATGCAGGAGTTTATTCTTGTGCCAATCTTTTATAGTGATTCCGGTCTCATCAATCATCAATACGCTGCGTCCATATTTCACATATTTGAATATGTAAACGACCATGCCGATAGCGAAAAATACCAAACCGCCAACACTGAGAATATTCCAGCCCTCAGTGCAACCGGCCCATATGCACCATGCAGTCATTACGACACATAAGGTTGGTGCAGTAAACGATTCTTGCGCTATGTATTTATCGGCTTTCATATTATGACAGGTATTTGACCATTAAAATTAGGAGTACGCAAAAGACTACAAAACCGAAAAAGGTGTTGGCAAAGGCGTTGTCAAAGTTTGCGAGAACCATATCTTTCGGATTATCGTAACGCAGGCTTTTATATGTTACTTTCTTCCTGAGGATAACTCGGATGAAGAAATATCGGAGGCCCGCTCCAATATGCCGGAATGTTGAACCAAGTATCGAGTACATAACCATTTCAATTAAAGCCTCCATGCCGATTAGTTAATTGAGTGTTTGCCGATAGAAAACAGCATCCGGATTCACTCCTCCGCAAGTGACAAGATTATAGCCAGATGGAATATAAATGGTGTCGCCTATGGTGACAATAGGGGTCGGCACATTCAGATTACCATTAAATTTCCATTCTTTCCCGTCTCTATTTCGACGCAAACCTCTTGACGTTATCCACGGCCCGAGAGTAGAGCGCAAAAAAGTATAGTCTGAATCAAAACATACCACATCGTCCAGTTCCACAACAACCGTATCTCCAACGGATACGATTGTATGTTCTCCCCACCAGATTAGAGTGTCCTGAACCTCTTTCGGCAGTTCAGAGAACATCACAGGCTCACCATCGTTATAGTCAATACTTCGGGAGCAACCGGCGATTACGATTAATGACAATATTGCCGTCGCGATGGCTATATGAATTTTCTTAACTTTCATTTGATAATCCGTATTGTTACTAAATTCAGCAGAATAGCTCCGGGAATGGAGATAATTGCGAAACCTATTGCGATCAGGACAATCCATCCGTTTTCTCCGTTGAGGAAATTAAAAGCCGCTATAATGAAATTAACCCCGATAGTGGATAAATACGCTGCGATGCCTAACAGATAGCTTTTCCTGTCAGGGATGATAAGCCACGCTATCAAAGCCCCGATTATCCAAAACGAAATGATTGTGACAGGAATCCCCCAAAAATCCAACCACTTCTCGCCTGAAACCATATACCACAATCCGCAAGCGATAGCAAAAGTCAGTATGCCGCTAATAGTCGCCACACCAATAAATTTGCCAGTGTTCTTATCTTTCAGTTTCATGTTTTCTCAATTATTATATTGTCCGAACCATCTTCCAACGAGTTTAAGGAATCCAAATGTATATGAGTGCCGGGAGGCACATCTGCTTGCGCTAAATTCGTAAGATGATTAGCCAATGAGAGTAACCCTTCTTTGTTCGCCTTTATAACCATGCCATCCTCACTTACATTGCTTTTGATTTCAAAGCCATTCACCCAATCAAGTATTAGTCCATCGCTTGAAGAATATTTGGGTAATTTCTTTTCTCGGTTTCCTCTTCGCCACAAGTAAACGAACAGTCCGAGTGCCACGAAATAGTTTATCCACATGGCACATGAAAGTGCATCGACACTCAGGTACATTCTTTCAATTATATCCTGAATGTCGAATGGCTCTACAATGTATTTAAGATCGAGATATGCGTTGCAGACTAAAAGCAATTCAATAACTGCTCCTAATCCGAAGATTACGCAACCCAATATTTTCTGCCACTTTTTCATGCCTCTATTCGTAATAATATGTGTTGCTGTAAACCTCGTATTCAATACCGTTCTTATTCAGATAATCTGCAAAGTTCTTGAATGAATCCAGATTCTTGAGATAGTTCTCGTAAGCGGAATAGAATTTGCGACAATCGGCAATCAATGCACTGTCATCATTCAACGAAAGTCTTTCTGATAAGTATTGAAACTCATCTACAATGTGAAGCATATCCAGAATGGCTGAAACCGAAACTCCATTCATACCGTCGAGTATGCCTGACGGTATTTCGTGGAGGGAAATTTCCAAATATGATTTCAAAGAATAATACTTGAAATTCAATACATCAAGATTTTCAGGTTCCACATCAAGAACTAAATCAGTCAACTGTATGGGATTGTACTTATAACCAATAGCGTCACAAAAAATGGATAGCGGACTATTGGCATTGTTATATAACCTATCGTGACCACGGAAACAACTGAACAAAAACTTGATGCCATCAATTCCGTTGTTTTCAAAGTCAGCGGCTACCACAGGAATTATTATGGATTTGATGAAATAATTATTATAGCACAGTTCGCCATAACAATCCCGAAATTCACATAATTCCAGCATTGTCGGGATTTCATCCGTATGAATGTTTTTGGTCCATTCCGAAAGCATGGCATGTCGCTGTTTCCTTTCAGGTTTGCTCAAGCCGTCTTTGCGGAATTGAGAGCATATAGAAATGTATTCTGCCAATACCTTATTCATTTCTCAGTCCTCCTATTCAAGTTGATGATAAACCGGCGCACTTCGGCAGGCGACATCCAAGGCACAGAATCTTTTGGTAAGGAAAAATTCAGATATTGATGGTCGGGGCCGTGGTATCTTATCTGCACGCAATCTTTGGCTGGCGTGCGAGTGTCATCCGCATTGTAATAATCTATCAGAACATCCACATTTGGATTTCGGCAATCATAGTGAATAGTGCATCCCTGACGATAACTCACCGTGGCAAACGGTGAGGGTAATGTGAAACTACCTGAGGTCATTTGGCCGGTTAATGGATTGTATTGAAACAGATTGTCTATCAGCAGTCCGATTTCAGGTGCGAATCTGGCATATTTTATTGAATCAAGAGGATGTACCCAAACTGATCCATTTTCTTTATCTGTTGTCACAGCAAAATATCCCATTTCTTTATTGATGGTAAGATATGTTTCAGCAGTACCGAAAAATGGATATATATTGGTTTTGATAGGAGATATGAATGGCCCGTCTTTTAATCCAATGTAAGCTGTGGGCACACAATCAAACGGGCCGCTATCTTTATACAATATGTAGTTATCGTTTTTATCATAAATAGAAGGGAAACAGCTTAAAAATATCAGGAAAAACGGAAGAGCAAGAATCCACGAGGCGACAAAATCAAAATGGATCCAATATTTAAGAATTTGCGGAGCTTCAATATTACCGGCAATCGGTTTGATAAACAATCCTAATGCAAAACCAAACATCCACACCCACAAATCAAGATTCCACCGCCATAGTTGGTGGTTATCTAAGATCATCTCCATACCAATAACAACAGGCAGTAGGGCGAGCTGCACCCATACCATGCAAAGCGCAATATTATATCGGAGAGAAGTTTTCATATCTTTGCTTTTGGAATTAACGTGATTGATTCAAGTTTGGCGATATTGGGTGAAATCGGCTTGATTGTCAAACTTACATCGTACTGCTCAGGAAGTAGCTTTACATTTGGGTAGTTGTTGAGATTGTAACTTCTCCAAAATGGGGTTCCGTTATAACGGAAACATACCTCATCTATTCGATTTGTTGAATATCCCTTTAGTGAAGTTATTAAGGTTGTTGGAACGATGGACTGCGCCTTTATATTCCAATGGCTAAAGACAGCAAAGAAAACAGAAAGTCCACTAATGGCAATAGATTTCAAATACTTTCCATATTGGGATTTCCGCGAGAAAACAAAACAACCGATTGCAATAAGCCATACGGCAATCATCAGGAAATCATATATCCGACTGGAGATAAGAAATCCTCTTGAAATCCATAACACTGCACTCATAAGCGCGATAATCGCCCATAGAGAATAGTCAATCGACCGTGAACGTGTCGACTGATATATTCCCTTGCCTATGCCATAGGCAATAGCGATTATTACTATGTAGCGCAGTGTCGTTTCCATATTGTCATGTTAGTATTTCAAGCATACGCTTCTTAAGTTTCTTATAGTTGGCATATAACGCGAATCGTAGAAACAGGAAATCAATCAAAACAAAAGGTATAAATATCAATAGCTTTGCTATGCCCACAGCGATTCCATTTGTAAAACAAGATGATAACACAAGCATAAATATAAATAGCAATCCCATATTCCATACGGCCATCATAACCAATACAAACTCACTCATACCAACCGCCAAATGAACACGACATTTATCTTTTCCAACTTGCTCTACAATACCGACTGCATCGGAGGCAAAGGAATTAACATAGTATGTATTCAGAGCTATGCGGAATCCGTTTCGCCATACCGAGCCGCGAAATTCGGCCTTTTTGCCATAGTTCATCCTGTCACACGAAATAACGGTAGAAGCGGAGATAAACGATAAAAGTTCATCTTTACTCCTATTCACTACAATATCGTGTTTGAAGAAAGTAATCATGCCTGCTCGTTTTTAATACGTCTGACTCCAAGTTGATAGGCGGTGTGCGTAAATGGAGGTACAGGTTTCTTGATATGATGTTTCGGTAAATCTATCGCGTCATACAATTCTTGAAAATTTGCAAATATATTGTCGTAGATTTCATGCTTTACGATACCGTTTTTGACGAGCCAAACCCCATTTATCAATTCTCCGTAACGATTAAAGACCCTTACATTGCATTTACAGTCGTAGTCATGGAGGTCTTTAGTGAAAACAAGTATCGGCAGATATGGCAGATAATATGTCAATCCATTTTCGTCAATGACAATTCTACTAAATAATTTCAAACTCAGTATTAATAGCCAACCAAATATTATCGACAAAAACAATAAGAGCGATGAAATCATCACAGATGTGTTTGCGAAACCTTCACCGTTTAGCGACCCCATGAACAAATAAAAAAGACCTAAACAGCAGAATAGCATCATTAATGGTATGAGTGATTTCATATATGCACTTTTCTTATATTTCGAGACCGTGGCCATAGCTATTTCTCCTTATGTTTGAACTTGATGGTTTTCTTGGTGTTGCGCTTGGGATATTTAACCTTGATTATCACAGGGTAGTCGTAGCCATCTGCCTCGATACGGAGTGTAGCTTCTTTTAATGGCTTGCCTTCTTCATCAGTTAAACCATAATCATAATCCCAGAATATTCGACATGGATGTTTTTCATCAAAGTATTCCGGTGATAAAAATCGGGAATCTTCTTCGTTGTCATCGTCTATCCATATTCGTTCAATATACAAATCATCTTTGTCAATGCGGTTGCCTTCCTCATCAATCACATTGAGGTCGAGATAATGATTTATTTCTCTTTTCACAGAAATAGCACCTCCCAGAACAAGTACGTCGCCCGTTAATACCGACTCGTCTGCTTCAAGCACAATATCTAAATTATCGGACCATCGCTTGATTGGCACTTTCAGAATATGATATCCGGGAAATGACACTTCCAATGTATCGCCGGGCGCAACTTCTATTTCAAAATCACCTTCAATACCTGAAGCACAACCCTTATTGTTTCGTAAATTGATTATAGTTGCTCCTATCAATGGTTCTCGTTGTGTTATTCCATTGCTGTCTATTTTTTCGCACACGACGCCTTTCACCATAAATGTATCGGTTACAGCATGGACTGCAATATCTCCCATTGGGAGCGACAGGTTCGGATCCGGAGCCTGCGCGGAAACGCCGTTTGGATTTAGCAATGCTAAAGCACCTGTCGAGATTCCGGCGAGAATGATGGCTTTACCCATGCGCTGACGGGAGCGAAGTTGTTTCTCCAAGTAGAGCACCTCGGCCTCGCATTTTGGGCACGTGCCGAGACAGTCGCCCTTGTAGCGACATTCCGACGTGGCAAACTCGATGCCGTTTGCGTCGGCAATCTGCCGACGTATCTCTTTCAATATCTTGCAGGTCTGTTTTCCTCGTGCCATAATCAATAGCGATTAGGGTCAAAACTTATTGGCAAATTCACATACACATTAACTTTCCTGCCTTCATGTTGTCCCGGGATGAAATCAGGGAACAGTCTTACAACCCTCAGAACTTCTCTGTCAAGAGCAGAATCCATACCTCTGATTATCTGTGGGTCGCATACATGGTCTAATGTGTCAACATAAAACCTTACTCTGATACTTCCTTGAAAACAACCAACCATTTCTTTCGGATATTTGAGATTGTCGCCAATGAATTTCAACAATGCTGCCTGCCCTCCCGGATACTCCGGCATTTGCTCCACTACATTATATATTTTGACTTCATCTGTGCCATATTCCGTCCCAGATACGACTTCGTTTTGTGTTACCGTTATAACAGAATCCTTTGCTTTTTCAGGGCTTTCAAAATTATCTGTCAATCTAAATATTATAGGTAGGGTAAACCAATATTCAACCGCTTTACCATTCAGGGTTGCCGGGTTGAATTTGGGCAGGGATTTGACGACACGCAAGGCTTCTTTGTCAAGTTCCGGATAAACTCTACGTATAATTTCAGCTTCCCCTACGGAGCCGTCTGCTTTTATCATGAACCGGATTATAACGCGACCTTGTATGTTTGACTCCCAGCACCCCGGAGGATATACGATATGCTGCGATATCCATTCCATTAGTTTTTCATCGCCGCCGGGGAATGTTGGGCGAACATCTACAATAGCTTCATACACGTTATCTTCTTGTTCAAGGTCAATAATTTCCCCCACAACAATTTCAGTATCATCGATTTCTCCTTTTTTTAAGACAACCGTATCTTCAATTGCGGGCAGTTCGCCATCCTCGATTGTGTCAGCAACCTCAATCTGCTCGACTGATATCTCAGGCTCGCCCTGCAATGTAACGTTCGATTGATTTGACGATATGCCGCTGCACTCCGACATAAGAATCATACCAGCAGAGATGCCGGCGAGGGCTACGGCTTTTCCGGCGAGGGATCGGGCGCGGAGCTGCTGCTCAAGGTAGCGCACCTCGGCTTCGCATTTGGGGCATGTGCCGAGGCAGTCGCCCTTGTAGCGACATTCCGAAGTGGCGAACTCGATGCCGTTAGCCTCGGCAATCTGCCGACGTATCTCCTTCAATATCTTGCAGGTCTGTTTTCCTCGTGCCATAGTCAGTGTTTTTGTGGGTTATCAAAAAGGAAATTGTTGGCGTGGAGACGGACATAAGCCATTTGCATTTTCGTAATTTCCTCGTCATATTCATCTAATGAATACATTGCATCATCAAACTTCCCAAAATCAAGATCCAACTCATTGATTATATTGACTCGTTGCTCCAAGTCAAACTGCGGTTGTTTTATACCATCAAACTCCGAAACCGCCTTTTCAAGAATCCCGGCATACTTTTCTGCACCGATAGCTTTAAGGCCCTCAATGGCATCAAGATATACCATGCCGATTGAATCAGTGAAAAATCCATAATGTCCATCGCCATACACCTCAGAAATATACCAGTTGACTGAAAGAATATGACGCTGTTCTATACTGAACTGCGACACATCTTTAAGGTAATCATCATAACTGCCCGACACATTCACATAGGGTCTTATGGGATCAATTACATCTTCCGGGGTAGTATCGGCTTCATTGATTAGCTGAACTGTCACATCGTACCTGCACACATCAATATCTCCGGTCTGTTCAAGTATGACTTTCCCAAGAGTATTCATAGCGTTATTCAGTCGTATATAACGGGTGAGTAGAAAGCCTTTGACAACAATTGTTATAATAAGTAATATCCAGAAATAGATTGTAAATTTAGGGCTGAAGTATTCCATGCCGACCCACAACACACAAAGGATAAACAGTGAACCTACAGTGCGAAACCGCATAGCCAGTGGATTAAAAAAGTCTTCTATGACTTTTTTATCGGATACCGGAGTGATGTTATAGCTCACTCCCTCAAAAGTAGGACATGGTTTCTTGTCCGGCTTAGAGAATATATGCCTAAATCCCCGATATACGCCGAATATCATCCACCCGGCGAAGCAGGCATAAATAATCTTCATTGCCTCACCATCCTTTCCTGAAGTGATAAAAATCAGAATAATTGCAATTATAGCCAGCATTGAGCATAAGGCAATTCCAATTATGAACGTCGTTTTTTTATTCATAGACATTGTTTGCGGATTTGGTAGGTGAATAAATCGAATCGGGTAAAGCCGAGTTGTTCAAGCGCGGCTCGGCTTGCGTCGCGATCGGCATCAGTGGTGAACTCAGGTATCAGAGGTATGCGGACGATGCAGTCACTCTGCCTTCCGTTATCGGCTATCAGCCGGAGATTGGATAGGACAAGGGAATTGTCCAGCCCGGTATAGTTGCGGTAAATCTCAGAATTCATGTCCTTGATGTCGATGATAAGTGTATTTACCACAGGGAGCAAGGACGCGATATTGTCCATCGGAACATTGAGCGAGGTTTCAAGATTGATTTGCCAGCTCTCGTCGCACAGTTCGCGGAAGCGTCGGATAAAATCGGGACGCAGACACGGCTCCCCACCGCCGAATGTCACGCCGCCATTGGTGGCAAGGAAATAAAGCTCGTCGATGCGTATTTCCCGGTATAGCAATTCCGGGGTGTATTCCTTGAACTTGCCGCCATCACCGAGCGACTGGGGATTGAGGCAATAACGGCAATGGAGCGGGCATCCGTGGAAAGCCACAAGCGTGGTGACGCCATCGCCGTCGGTAGAGAGGCGATGACGCGCTATGCCGATGATTCTTGCGAGGCTCTTTCCCATTGTGCCCGTATTTATGCTGTCATTTTTCTTTGCTATCCCATAAATCGTTAAAGGGTAGTTTACATAGCAAAGTTAACAATAATAATCGGATTTCAGAGTGACATTTGTCACACTTGCACTGAAATCGACCATATTGTGAGGGTTTTATAAGCACAGAAGGGCCGGAAACTCATAAAAAAGTGGTATATTTGCATTATGGAGAAGTTCAACGCCTTTGAGCGTGATATTGATTTCGCATTTTGGAAAGAGATCTGCGAGAATCAGGGTGAGCTACGGCATTACCGCCGAGGCGAATACTTCGAGCATTCCGGTGAGAATTTGAAAAATTGCGGATGGATAAAGAGCGGTGGATTCAAACACGCACTCACCGACAGTGAGGGGAACTTGAAAACCGTAGGCTTCGTATTCAGAAACGCTGTTTTGGCCAACTATTCCGTAATAATGTCCGGAGACCCCATGCCAACATCCATCATCGCATTGGAAGATTCCGATGTGATGGTTGTGCCGACAAAGGTTATCAGGGAATACTTGATATGCAATTCGGAACTAAACCTACGATTCGTACAGTCGTTATTCTCTCAGGCATACGGAACAATACTTGACGGCTATTATTACTCGCCCCTAAAACGCTACCGTCAACTGGTAAAGCGGTTCCCGCGAATACTTGAGCTTGTGCCGCTTGGCGAAATCGCCTCATATCTGAATATTTCCCGCCGTCAGCTCCATCGGTTCCGGGAGACTCCCGACAGTCAGGCCGATTGACACTCTTGACAAATTGCCTGTTTTCGCTTGGCAGATTCATCAAAATTTATTTCCTTTGCAAAGTCAGAAAGAGATTGCAGTCAGCCATATCCATTGATTCACGACCATACCTTTATCTTTCCTTTCCGTTCCCTTTTGACCGCCTGACTGCTTCCTACAAATAAAATCCATCTTTGTTACTTGCTTGTTATCTTTCGCTGATTTCTCAATCATAAGTCGGTGACATCCAATACTATGCTTTGTCGTTTTATTTTCAAGGGAAAAGAAGGAACCCAGAACGGAATAATGGGAACCAAGTCCGTAATAATTTGGAGTTTTCTATGCGGCGGTATTATCTTTGCCGGGCAAATGAGGGAGACGGCATAGCTATATCGGTTGTATATCCTGATATAGATGTACAACCTTGAGGTATATCCGGCTGAAAATATTTGGCTGGAGTGAAAGACACGCATTATCTTTGCGCTGAAAAGAAGACCGAAGCCGGACATATTTCAGCAACTGCCGGACAAATCGAAAAAATTTGATTCGCCACTGAACTTTTTGAACCGGTTGTGAGTTTAGGAAATTGTGGTGACGTTTCTCACGGCCATAGCGGAGCGGAGGCTCTGCCGAGACGGTTGTGCCTAAACCAAACCCACATTAAGCTCACAAGGCGATTTTCAACATTTGACCTCGGTTCGAGGTCGAAAAGCTATCGTATAGTCCAAAGTGAGCCGGACCTTGCAGCCGGAAAAGATGCGAAGGCATCGGGCGCGCGGGATATGACCCGACTTTGCGCCGTATTTCCGACCGCCGTTATCGGCATATCTTTCTCGTTGCGCCCTGATAACACACCAGTTATACATACACCTGGGAGGCAATGAGAAAGAAAAAACGCTTGCGCATTGTGCGAATTTGGAGATACGAAGGAATTTTTGTATCTTTATATAACGATTGAGGGCAGTGCATCCCGTCAAAGCACGTTCAACATTATTTACTGGGCTTGGAACGATGCTCTTTGACGATGCTGCGCCCGAAAGCGTTGCATGAACAACTTACATCTCAGGCCGGATGAAAGGCATCCGGGAACACTATGAAAATGTAGCCGTAGGTGGCGGCCGGAACCGCCAGCCCTCAACTATCGCCCTAAGGAAGCGATGCTCAACGGGCTTAAATTCCTCAGTAAGCGGCAACTGAGACACATGACATACTTGTTCTCTGTGCGCGTCGCATGCACAGTAGGAAGACTGTTATCAACCGACACACGCCGGAATTTTTGGATTTAGTGGCGGCGTTGGTTCAAGGTCTGATTACAGCCGGACTCAAAGTATCTGACGCAGAAGATAGAAAGGATAGCACAGGGAAAAGGGTATAAACTACCGAAAACCAACGAAGAAAGTGTGCGCTACGCCCATAGCGGGCAGTACACACGGCGCATATCCCCCTGTCGGGTGGATAGCCCCTGCTGTCGGCCTATACCATAGGCGGCAGCGGTCAGGGACAACTGCGCCCATGCCGGACATGACTGTTCGGCAGAAACGACTGTCGGCTCCAGCGAGAAAGAAGCCGACGGTCACCCCTATGTCCTTTTCGGGACCGTCATCGTGCCTCTTTATCCGTCGCCGGAGGTGTGATGATGCCAGACAATCAGGCGATAAAATCTTCAAATTCATTTCCCTCAAAGATGAAGCTGAACCTTTTTGACCTTCTTCAGGCGTCGATGTCCGACCCTGACTCTCCCAATATTCTCCTCACCGTCCACCTCTCTGACCTCCATCAGCTTGTGGTGGATACAATCGAAGCCACACGCGAGCGCATCCTCCCGGTGTATATGGACGCCGAGAAAGAGCGTCCCCTCACAAGGAAGGAAGTCGCCGAGCAGCTCGGCGTGTGCGAGACCACCGTGTTCAACATGGCACGTGCGGGCAAACTGCGCTCATTCAAGGTAAACGGAAGTACCCGTTACAGCCAGCGAGACGTAAGAGCCATCATAGATTCCCGCAATGCAGACTGAGCCTATGGATGAAGCAACTCTCACCCTGGTAGCCGAAGACCGCTTCGAGCGCATCGGCACCACCTACTACAAGATTGTCCGACAGCCTAACGCCGCCGGACAACTGATAGAGCGCAGCATCCCGTGGACTATCGAGGCGATCCGTCAGGACTACGGCAAGGACTTCCTT
Source organism: Muribaculaceae bacterium Isolate-104 (HZI) (assembly GCA_003762715.1). Classification (GTDB taxonomy): domain Bacteria; phylum Bacteroidota; class Bacteroidia; order Bacteroidales; family Muribaculaceae; genus Paramuribaculum. The sequence goes on from RIBJ01000032.1 coordinate 140,594, forward strand.
GCCAACGTCCCCAAATACGACGGTTTCTGCTGTGTTCCCTCGCATCTGGACTATAAGCCGGTTGTCGGCAGTTTCAAGAACAAGTATTCGCCGCTCAGCCATATCCCCGCCGAGGGAGAATGGCCGTGCATCGAATCGCTCGTGCGCCACATCTTCGGCGATCAGTACGACCTCGGCCTTGACTACCTGCAAATCCTCTACACCATGCCGTTGCAGAAACTTCCGATTCTACTTTTGGTATCGGAAGAGCGCAACACAGGCAAGTCAACCTTCCTCAATTTCCTAAAACTGCTCTTTGAGGCTAATGTCACGTTCAACACCAACGAGAATTTTCGCAGCCAGTTCAACGACGACTGGAACGGCAAACTCGTCATTGTGGTTGACGAGGTGCTTCTCAACAAACGCGAGGACTCCGAGCGTCTCAAAAACCTCAGCACCACCCGCAACTACAAGATGGAGGCCAAAGGACGCGACCGCGAGGAGGTGAGTTTCTTCGCCAAGTTCGTACTGTGCTCCAACAACGAGTATCTCCCCGTGGTCATCGACCCCGGCGAGACACGCTACTGGGTACGGAAGATTCCGAAGCTCACCACTGACGACACCGCCTTTCTGGAGAAAATCCGCTACGAGATACCGGCATTTCTCCACGCCATGACCTCTCGGCAGTTGTCAACCGCAGAGGAAAGCCGCATGTGGTTCAATCCCACGCTGCTCGACACCGATGCCTTGCAGAGGATCATCCGCGCCAACCGCAACCGTGTGGAGCTTGAGCTCGCCGAGTTGCTGACCGAGATAATGGACTCGCGCAAAATCGACGAGGTTGATTTCTGCTTCAACGACATCCTGAGTCTGTTCGGCTACCGCCAGGTTAAGGCAGACCGTGGTCAGCTCCGAAAGGTGGTGCAGGACTGCTGGAAGCTCAAACCGGCATCCAACTCATTCTGCTACACGACCTACACCGTAGGGATGTTCCTCAACGAAGAAACATACGTCGAAACCCGCCGTTGCGGACGCTACTATACCGTCACCCGGCAGATGTTGGAGAATTTATAATTTTTTTCTCGTTGAAATTTGATGAACTGATGAAAGGAGAGACAGTCTATTGTTTTTCAGCGTGTTTTCTTTTCATCGGCTATTCATCAACACTTCATCAAAGGATGAAAGGGCAATGAGAAAGGAAGACTTGTGACACCGAGAGAAAACGCAATTTCTCTTTTCCATCGCCAAAATTTTCTTCTCACCGCCTGAAAAATAGTGATGAAACAATGATGAATAGATAACACACTGATATAATAATAGTTACTTACTCGATTCATCAGTTTATCAAATTCAACGCTTCACCCGGTCGCCGGGATTCTTCTCTCAGCGGCCACAATCCCAAATGATATGGCAAAATCAACCAAATCCACCAAAGCATGTGGTTTTGATCCGGATAAATACCTTGAGGAACTGGAAGAGGAGTCCCGCAGGGAAAAAGAAGTTGCAAAGAAAAAGGAAGCTCGTATTATGGAGTATTCAATTCCATGGAACTTGAAAGATGAAAAGCCTCCGCTCCCGGAAATGAAGCTGAACGCATGGCGTTACAGATGGGAGCCGGAAAATCTCGAAGAATTCATACCGAAGTACGGTGAGGAATGCAAGAGAATAATTGCGGAAATCAATGCCGAAAATAAAAGGCGTCTCGATATGGTTCCGGATGTAAGGCGACCGGGCTACTCGGTGACGGGAAAGAAAATCGACACTGATGAGCCAACCAATCAACCGGATGCACAGGCAAGCAGTCAACCGATCAGTCAACCAAGACAACGGAGACCGAGATACCGGACGATGCGGTGCAACCGCAACCTCAGTCTACCGGTACACCGGTTACACCGTCCGCAGCTTCCGAGCCGGAAGTGAAAGATGTATTGCCTCCGTCATCGCCAATCACCGATGCTCCCGACGTTCAGAACTCCGACACGGACAACGCTTCTGTTACGCAACAAGCTGAGTCGCGGCCAAACCCCGCCACCGTGGAACAATTGAAAAAGTCCCGCGTCAGTGCCAGGAAGGTCGATGCCGATTTCGAGGAATTGGCCCGGAGGTATCTCCACGTCGTAAGTCTCGGCGAGAAGAAGCCGGTGTTTCTTCCTCTTGAACTCCGCAAGGCTCTGGAAACCCTCGCCCAGTTGAGCGGTGTACCGAATCTTGCTCCGTCCCATATCGTCATCAACATTCTCAAAGCGTTCTTTGACGATAACCGCGAACTGATCAACCGCAAACTCTCAGGTGTGAAATTAAGCATCTGAAAACAGTGTTATTCAGGGCGTGGCGGTATCTTTCCACAAGGGTAATGGAGGGGCAAAGCGAGGTTAGATTTTTGTGACACAAAAATCGTCGCAACCCTGTTGCTCCCCTCGCCACCCTCCGTTACACCGGGTGGAGCGGTACACCGGTGTACCGAAGCCGCCTTGCCCCTCCATGTTCAACCCCCTCAATCCCCCCAGCCAATGAAACCCAAATCCCCGACCCGTAAGTCGAATATCAAGGCAGGACACCGTAACGGTCGTCCCTACTTGCCCGAAGAGGAGCGTCAATCCTATGTCCGACACACACGGTATAACGAAGCTGAAAATGCCCTCCTGCTTGCCAACGTCAGGCGAGCCGGTATGAAAAATGTAAGCGAATATATCCGCTCGGTGACGTTAAATCCCAACATTGTTCCACGGCTCAATGATTCCGAAATGAGACTCGTCCGGAATCTCTCCGGCATGAGCAACAACTTCAACCAGCTTCTGCGCCTCTGCCATCAGCGCGGACTTGATGCAATGACCCGTGAAGTGCAATATTACCTTAGTCAATTCCGCGAACTCTTTGCGAAATTAAGCTCTTGATTCCCTATGATAGCATATATAATAGGCGGCTCCGGTTTTGGCGGGTGTGTCGATTACGTCACCCGTCGCAAGCTTGAAGAGAAGCTTCAGAAGGAACAGTCAAGGGGGCTGAAAGCCGATGAGAAAAAATATGAGAGCAATAGAGGTGAGGATATAATCGACCATCTTTCCAAAGACTGGAAGCTCATATCCTCCTCCGGCGACATAAGGATATATGAAGGACGCAAGGCTATGGCTGACGACATCGCCCGTCCGTCGCGACAGCGTAAGCCAATCAAAGACCCTGTCGGTCACATATCCCTCGACTTCCATCCCGAAGACAAACCGCGAATGACTGATGAACTTATGGCAGAGGTGGCGCAGGACTATATGAGGCAGATGGGACTTGTCAACACACCATACATAGTGGTGCGTCACTTTGACAAGGCTCATCCGCACTGTCACATCGTTTTCAGCCGTGTTGACTATGAAGGCAAGATTCTGACGCAGACAACCAACTTCAAGAAGAACGAGCGCGTCTGCAAGGCTCTAAATCTGAAACACCGTCTGATGCAGGGCAAGAGCAAGCTCAACACGGATGTGTCAAAACTCTGTGGCAAAGAGAAAGTCCGTTATCAGCTTGTCCATGACATTGCGAGAGTCTATCTTTCTCCATCAGTCACCGACTGGGATTCTTTCGTTGACTGGTTACATCGGAACGGCATAACCGTGAGAGAGAAAACCGGAAAGTCAGGGCGTGTCAATCTTTATTTCGGAGTTGGCGGGCAGGAATTCTGGTACAGGAAGCTTGACCCCTTTTTCAGCCGCGAGAATCTTGAATTGAAATTCAAGGCTCGGAGAGAGAAACTGCAGGAGGCAACGCCCAGACCCAAAGGGGGACAGCAACCAGTCCAGGAACCGGCGCCGAAGCATGTGCCTCAAACGTCCGAGGCTACAGGTCCATCTGTTGTACCAAAGCCAAAGGAGCAACCGAAACCGATTGTCATACCGCCATTGCCGGATGGGTATATGGGAGCGCGGATTGCGCCTCACGAACTCGCCCGCTACCAAAAAGGCGATGCCGTTTGTGCCTACATATGCAAGCCCGATGAAATTGTCGGCAAACATTACTGGATCTGGTATGATTTCAAGACAGCCCAGCCTCGATGTGAGCCTACGCCGCCACCCGCAGACCGTTATATCCCTGAGGCTTTCAAACAGCAGATGACAACTCCACGTGCAGCCTCCGTCAATATCTCTCAAGGTGCCGGGATACGGTTCTCATCGCCTTCTCTCGGTGGAAGCGTATCCGAAGAACAAGGCTTCGCTCTCGGAGGCGGAGTGCCGGACGACTTCAAGCACTTCCTTGAAATGCACCCCGGCATGAGCTTCGAGGAAGCCAAACATCGCTTCCGTGACGAGCAGAAAGCCAAGCAACTACGTAAAGGTCCGAAACTTCACTAATCAAAAATCCACCGAGAGAAAATCGCTTCTTTCGGTGGATTTATGTTTACATCAGATGTTTTAATGCAAAGTTTATTATTCGCCATCGGCGAGTTACTATTAGCTTTTGTTGCTTTTTCTCAATGGCTTTGACTATCCTACGGCATACTTTTTCAAGTGGCATTACCCAAAACAATCCATTGCCTTTTGCCATTCGGGTATCAACCAATCCGGGGCGAATCTCCGTAACAATTATATCCGTTCCTTTAGCTTTGCACTGCAATGATTTCGTGTAGTTTATCTGAAAAGCCTTTGATGCGCTGTAAGACGGGGCTATTGGAGTGGGTTGCAATCCCCCGACAGACGTTATTGTGACAAGATGCCCGGATTTTTGCCGTTCAAAAAGATTGTAGATTGACGCAACAGCATTAGCCCAACCAATCACATTCACTGAAAGAGTGGATAACTCAGTCTCGACCTCCAGATTCGGATTCAAATCTCCAATTCCGGCACAAACAATGGCCAAGTCAATCTGACCATATTTGTGTATGATTTCTTCCAAAGAATTATCAAATAACTCGGTTTGGATAATATCACATAACACAGTGTGCGTATGCTCAGGGAAACTTCGTGCCATATCATCCAGCAGTTCTTTCCTTCTGCCTGTAACTATGACATTATGCCCCGATGAAACATAATACTTCCATAGAAAATGCCCGATTCCGGATGTAGCACCTATAATCAGAATATTCATATCCTACTTCATTATCGCAGAGCCGGAGGAAGTGACAGTCTGGACTTCGTTGCCACGCTGCACTTTCTTTCCGAAACCGAATGTATAGCTTGCCGTGATGTTGACAAACTGATGGCTACTCGAATTATATACAGTGTTGTATTGGTCAAAATATCTGCTCGTAAGGCTTGATGTCTGGTCAACCCAGTTTTTACGGAAGATGTTGACTGCAGACACGCTGACATTCCAATTGTTGTTACGCCATCCAAATTTTAGCTGATAAGCTGACTTACCGCGATAGAATGTGTCATGAAGAGAATACTGCATTAATCCCCGGTCGGCAGTGGAGAAATACAACGAGGCATAGAATGATTTCAGATAGTATGTCGCGCTGGCCGACACCATCAGATAATTGTATGTATCGCTATAAATACCGGTGAGTTTGCTAAACCACATTCGCGGTTGTACCTGCAACACAAGCGAGCGATTGAAAAAGCGTCCGGTAAACGAAACACCAATGTCGAAATTCTGACAATCTCCGCTATTGACAATCGAGCGCAGCATCATGCCGTCAGGTCCGTCAGGCGTGAACAGAGGGACAGGTCTGTCGAAGTATCGGCTCCATCCACCCGAAGCGGAAATCTGATACCGATTGTTAGGAAGCCATGTGTATTGCAGGTCAACGGAACTCCAACGTGTGTTTTTCAGTTCGGGATTACCCGTCTTATACAGCAACTCGTTTTCCTGAATAACAGTCGGAGTCTTGTCTGACAAGTCAACAAAATTGCTGTTAAAGCTTGCTGTAAGATTCAGTGAGTGTTTCTGATTGAAGGCATATTGAGCGTCAAGATTAAAAAGAGGCACAGCATCCGACACACTCATACCGTTGATTTCGTTGCGTTCACCAATCAAACCGCCTTCAAACCGGCCATAAAATTTTTCAGCCTGAAAAGTATAGCCAGCCATTGCGCCGTATGCCAATTGATGGAAACGTTCAATCGAAATGGTGGAGCCGGAATATTTTACCTTATCATTGTTGAAAATGTAATAGCCTTGCAGATCAACCACATTTCGCTCGTTTATCGCCTTGTTGACCTGCAACATGATTTGCCCCATTGCAGCCTCATCACTGGCATTGGTATTAATTGCCGTTTCGCCCGCACCTTGATAAAGACTTTTGCTTTTTGTCTTCTGATATTGCAGTTTGGTAACTGTATTCAGCTGGAAATTCCTGCCGAGGTCAAAGTAGAAGTTGCCGGTCCATGTGGGATATATCACATTTGAACTTGATGTAGAAATATAGTCGGATGTCTGATATATCTTCGGGGTGAATGTTACTGTTCCGTTGGAGTTAAGACGCGGTCTGTTGGTGGCGTCAAGTGATAATATGTTGGAAATAGACATTTTGTCCGTGCCATAGATAGCGCGAAAGGAAATACCGAGGTTGTTTTGCTGTAAACGGCTATAACCGATTTTATTTTCGCGTATAACCTCTTTCATTGTTCCATCAGCGGCAGGGAAACGGAAAATCTGCGTTCTGTCGGTTCCCTGATTATGGCGGTCAGTGTATTTGTCAGACACAATCATGTCGTATGTCATACGTTTGTATGACAATTTTCCATAGGCAAGGCCACTTCCAGAACCGGCCATTATGTTGCCACGTCCAGTAAGTTTGGAATAACCGCCAAACTCATATCGCCTTAACTTGAAATTCACAACGTATGGTTTATGCTGATAGCGGGGGTCTGTGGGATATACGAGATACTCAACTTTTTTAACATCTTCCGGGCGAAGAGCTTCAAGCTGTTCCTGCGTTGCAGGCTGCATGTCAATATAGATTGAAACAGGCTGTCCGTTAAGTGTGAGGACGGAGTTGGACACCGGATTAACCTGAATTTGAGGAATACCCATCTGCGACAGCAGGTCTATGGCATCTTGTGCAGATTTTTTCTGATTGTTTCCTGGCAGATAGGTTGATACGGCAGGTTTGACGGTCTGCAACTGACCCTCAACCACAACCTCGTTGAGATTTTGCGTCTTGATGCTGTCGGGCATCTCAGTCTGCGCCATAATGTTGGTAGCGCATAGCAAAGAGAGGCTAATGAGAAGTATTGTCTTCATATTGGAATGGTTCTTTATTTTATGACGCAAAGTAACGGCGTTTTGCAACAATAATCTTTAACAAATGTTGAAAAGGGACCCGAATCAGATATTTTTCCGCAGTCTGCTCAGATGTGTTTGCGTTATATTCAGAAAAGAGGCTATATCTTTGAGTGGAAACAGAGAAAACAAGTCGGGATGTTTTGAGATAAGATCGTTGTAACGTTGTTGAGCTGTCTTACAGTGCAAATCCATATATCGGTCATAGACCGTGGCAAACACAGCCTCAGTACCCATCATCACAATCTCCCTGAATTCGGAGTCTGATTTAAGACGTTCTCCCAATGTTGCCGTAGAGACACAATAAATCTCGCATGGGGTTTCCGCAATCACCGACGTTCTTGCCTTCTGACCTCGCAACGAAAAAGGAAAATCAGTAACAAACTCTCCGGAAAACTCAAGTCCGAGTACATGTTCAGTTCCGTCATCACTGTACGCAACATATTTAAGTGTGCCTGATTTTATATATCCGAGATATCGAGCCACAGTTCCGGCGGAGAAAAAAGCATCGCCTCGGTCATACTGGCGTAATTCACCCTCTCGCAAGCATAGCTCACGCAGATAGTCCACAGCGGGGCTTTCAATATATGTATTGAAGTTATTCGTCATAAACAATCGTACCGTGGCTCTCGGCATTGGTTCATAAAGAAAACGTGAGCCAACTATGCCACGTCCCAACTTGAAGGCCCTGAGAAAGCCGGTGAGCAGATGTAACAATAGCAGCCCACGCTATAAGCGTGAGAACCACTATGCTATCCTTGCTCGGTAGAAAGTTTCTCAGGTTTTCAAGTCGCAAGACATGCATAACGCTTCTTATTTATCAAAATGTCGTGGGTAAACTTGTGTCAACCCGACCACAAAGGTACGAAAATTTTATGGGATTTTAACGATTAAACGTGGTGACCCAGCGAAATTTTGGCTAAGGTCACCACATTTTTATGGCTCGAAGGTGGTTAAAGTCTGTTAAAGTTTGGAGTTGTGGGGAGGTTGTGTAGGGTTTAATGACGCTGAATGGATTTGGATAAATTTAAATTGTGCACTGATTATCAGCATATTAAGCAACTAAAAGAAAAGATATGCGCTTGCTCTTACACGCATAACGTACAATATCACAGCGCGTTAGCGTGGGTGCGGTGACTTTTGTGGTGACCTGGAGGGGTGTGGTTGAATAAAAGACCGCTAACTCATTGAGAATTAGCGGTCTTTTGTGGTGCCACCAGCAATATAAATGTTAAATTATTATCAATCAGCTTTAATTGTAATTAATACTAATATACTGATAATAAAGCGAATTAAATCATTTTTAATTTAGTCGGATAGTAAGAGATTCAAGAAAGATAGTGACTATTGTAGTGACTATTCAAGAAAAGTCACTAACTTTGCAGTGTCAGATTCATAAGGGAATCAGACCTTGATTTATATGGCAAAATCTCTTTCCCGGTTCTTCATCCGCAAGCAGGACGAAAAGAACGAAATAGCCACCCTTTTCTTTAGGGTGCAGAACAAGAAACATAAGGTTGACACTCTCTTCTCGTCTCAAATCCGCGTGAATGTGGCTGAATGGAAAGGTGCGTTATCGTGCCCTGAAAAATGGATGCGACACCAACGTGCGAATTTCAATCTGCATGATTCCCTCAACAGGATTGCGCTTGTTGTAAAGTCCGAGGTCGAAGGTATGTCTTTCGACAAATCTCATGTCGAAACGGAAATCCTTGCTATCGCCAATCCCAAGAAGGCAGAGGCAATAATGAAAGCCAAACGCGAGGAGGAAGAGCGTCAGCAAGAGGAACAGAGAATCAAAGCAGACCAGGAGCGACTGATAAAGGAAGGCATCGACGCCGAGCGTGCCAAAATATGGAATTTCCTCAACCACTTCTGTGAAGAGATAAAGAGCGGCGCCAGGCTGAACGGACATAACAGATATGCACCGGGGACAGTCAAGGCATGGTTCAGTTTCCGGAAACTCTATGACATGTTCGACAAGAAGCACCGTTTCACATGGTCTCAAGTTGACCGTGCTTTCGTCACCAAGTTCCTTGCTTTTATGGAGAAGAACGATTACATGGTATCGGCGCAGAACAAGTATCTTGTTGATCTCCGCGCCATTGTCAATTACGCCTACCTTGACGGCATCCACGACAACGACCGCGCCATGCAATATTTCTCCAAGAAGAAAATCGAGGATGGAGACAAGGCGATAGAAATTTACCTTTCCGAAGCCGAGTTGCAGGCATTATACGAAATGCCATTGTCAGGTAAACAGGACGAGGTACGAGATATTTTTCTTGTCGGCTGCTACACCTGTCAGCGAGTGAGCGATTACAACGACATAGACAAAGACTGTTTCACGACGACCGCGAAGGGAACACCCGTTATACGACTCGTTCAGAAGAAAACGCGCAATGAGGTAAAGATTCCGATAATGAATCCCAATCTCAGAGCCATCTGTGATAAATACGCCTACAATCTCCCTTCGGTGGTTGATGTGATACTCAACCGTTACATCAAGGATATTCTGAAAAATCTGTCCGAATCTGTCCCTACACTCGGCAAGATTGTTACTACCAAACTCACCATGAAGCAGAAGAAACTTGTGAAAGATGGCAAACTCGTTGTCGAGCGTAACGAAAAGGGAGAGGTGATAATGCCTCGCTACAAGTGCGTGACAACCCACACAGCCCGCCGTAGCGGAATCACCAACATGTACCTAACCCACAAATACTCCATAGTACAGATGATGCACGTCAGCGGCCACAAGACACAAAAGACCTTTATGGACTATATCAAACTCTCCTCGGACGAAATCGCCGACGAGATAGACGCAATCGCTAATGGCGCAAAATCCGAAGTATTTTGACGATAATCCAAAACGGGAAGCGTCGCAATATCAGGAATTTTAATTACATTTGCATTATGGTAACGAATAACGAGACAAAACTTGTAATCTATAAAGCTCCAAATGGAGAAACACAGTTGGATGTCACTGTACATGGTGATACAATCTGGCTCACACAGCGTCAGATTGCCGATTTATTCGGAACGAAAGTCCCGGCAATCTCCAAGCACCTAAAAAATATCTTCGCATCGGGCGAACTGGATCGTGATGCGACTATTTCCAAAATGGAAACAGTCGTGAATCGAGGTTTCCGCGGCTCATCAGTTGAGGTTGTCGATCACTACAATCTTGATGCTATTCTATCAGTCGGTTATCGCGTCAATTCAAAGAATGCCACGGCTTTTCGCATCTGGGCTAACAAGGTACTGAAGCAATATCTTCTCAATGGCTATGCTATCAATGAGCGGGTTGCCTCGCAGAAATATGACGAACTGAGCCAGTTGGTCAAAGTTCTCGGTAGGACTATCCAAAATCAAGAGAAACTTACTGAAGATAGTCGTTCTTTGCTTAATGTAGTAGTGGATTATACCTATGCTCTTGACACTCTCGACCGATACGACTATCAAGAGTTGAAGATAGAGCAGACCACAGGGCAGGAGGCTTTTCATGCCACATACGAGAAGGCGATGGAGGTTATCAGGCAGCTGCATGAGAAATTCGGCGGCAGCACATTGTTCGGCAACGAAAAGGACGATTCCTTCAAAAGCTCCATCGGTCAGATTTACCAGACCTTCGGTGGCGTTGACCTATATCCCTCAGTGGAGGAAAAAGCTGCCATGCTCCTGTATCTCGTCACGAAGAACCATTCTTTCAGCGACGGCAACAAACGAATTGCCGCCACGCTGTTCCTATGGTTCCTCAATGGAAACGGAATTCTTTACAATGAGGACGGCACCAAACGCATAGCCGACAATACCCTTGTAGCCCTCACTCTCATGATAGCCGAAAGTCGTACCGAGGAAAAGGACACGATGGTCAAAGTCGTGGTCAATCTCATCAACAAGAACAACTGATCCTTCTTTTCACTACTTCAGTATAAAGAAAGGCTGGAAAAATCTCAAAAAAATTCGTCTGAAATTTGGTTTATTCAATAAACCGCTTTACCTTTGCAGTCGAAAGGATTTAAGAGCGGCAACGCAAGAGTCAGCTCTTTTCTTTTTCAGAATATGGTTTATTACATAAACCAGTTTGTTCAACCCATAATTAAACTCCGACTATGGAAGAAAGAAAGATTACGGAAGCAGAGAGCATCGAAATCATAACCTCGATGATCTCGCGCACAAAAGACCGCCTCGTAAAAGGCAGCGGCAATATCCTCCTCATGTGGGGATACCTCATCGTGGCAGTAACGGCACTTATATGGGTGCTCCTTGTGACCACTAATAATCCCGCCGTAAACTGGCTATGGTTTCTCATCTGGATAATAGGCGGTATCGCTACTCCGATAATGGCTAAGAAAGAGCGAGTGGCGTCAGGCTCAAAGAGCTATACTGACAAACTGACTTCACAAATGTGGTCTGTTGTCGGATTGACCGGCATAGCTTCTGCCCTGTTATGTCTCGGTTTTCTTGTGATCGGCGGAAAAGACTCATGGAGCATGATGTTTGCTTTCGCTCTAATCATCGTTCCTATGGCTGAGATCATGCAAGGGTTGGTAATCAAAGAAATATCACTCATTGCGGGTGGCAGCATCGGACTTTTGACAGGAATTTTCACCACATGCTGTATCTCTGCTCATGTGGCTCTTATGGCGAGTTGGTTCATGCCGCTATTCATCATTGCTTTTGCAGCAATGATGATTGTTCCCGGTCATATACTTAACTCGAAAGCAAAGCGCGGATTATGAAAGAGCTGAATCCATTGCTGCATTCTCAGCTGAGACTGGGCGTAATGTCGATTCTCATGAATCTGGAAGAAGCCGATTTCGTATATCTCAGGGAGAAAACAGAATCGACAGCCGGAAATCTGAGTGTACAGCTTGACAAACTTTCCGCAGCCGGATATATCTCCATTGAAAAAGGGTTTGTCGGGAGGAAAACACGGACTACCGCCCGTATAACTCTAGAAGGCCGCAATGCCTTTGAAGAATATGTCGAGGCACTGAAACAGTACATTTCTATGCCATAGAAGTAGATTTACGATGAAGATCAACACGAAGTTCATGCGAATATATCTTGGCATACTGTTCTTATACGCGATAGCATTACTAAATGCTGTCGCTCAGAACGGGTTGCAGGATTCCTTGGATATTTCGCGTGAACTGAATGAGGTGGTGGTAGTCGCTCCTGAAAATCAGGTTATTGGCAACAAGACTTTTTTCTATCCCACAAAGGAATTGAGGAATGCTACGAACAGCGGAGTTCAATTACTTGCCGGTCTACAAATCCCCGACCTGATTATAAATCCGGCTACCGGGTCTATTGAGAGATTGGGCGGTGGCGAGTTGTCCATAAGGATTAACGGTCGTCCTGCCTCTCAAATAGATTTCACATCCATATCACCCAAAGATATTACCAAAGTAGAATACATATCTAATCCAGGCGTGAGGTATGGGGAGGCAACAGGAGTGTTAGATATAACTGTAAAACGACGCGAAACAGGCTATGGTGTATCCCTCAATCTGCTCCAATCTGTAAACCGTGGTTGGGGTAATTATACCGGGGCGTTGAAATATACGTCGGGGCGTAGTGAATGGACTCTTGATATCCAGTCCAATCCTATGTGGAGAATGTCTGCTTTCCGTGACAATTCTGAGCATTATCTCTTATCTGACGGAACCGAAATATTACGTTTAGAGAACGGCATAAATGCCCCTAACAGGATGGCTTCTCATCGAGTGTCATTGCAAGATTCCTATGCAATAGGGAATAAGTTTCTGTTGAATACTCAGTTACGCATATTCCGCAAGAGCGACCGCTATATATCAGAGGGTGAGATAATCACCATGATTGGTGATGAAATTATAGATGATTTTGAACGGGAGGAACTACCGATAAAATCGACACAGATTGACGTGGACATCTATATGCATTGGAAAGTAAATAAATCTAACAAACTGTACTTTAACATAATCCCAACTGCAATGAATGGCACGAATGGCCGTAGTTATCAAACATCGGAGGTGGAATTATCTACCTCCATATCCAACCGAGGATACAGATTGTTCGGTGAAGGCGTTTGGGAATGTCGTATTGGAAATGGCACCCTGTCATCAGGAGTTCGCAGTCTAGGCGAATGGAACGAAGCGCGCTATAATCATTCAGCAGACATAAATGAGAAAAGCGTCATGGGCAGCTTATTTGCTGAGTGGAAACAGAACTTGGATAAGATTCAGTACAGCATCGGTATAGGAGGGACTTCCTATATCGTGAAAGAACCATTGAAACACAATTATTTCAATGCAAATCCACGGGTATATGTACGATATTCACCTGTCTCATGGGGAGGTATTTCCTTTACAGGGAATGTAAACACGGTATCTCCCACAGTTAATCAGCTTAATCCGGTTATTCAACAAATTGACAATTACCAGTGGAGCAAAGGAAATCCCAAAGTCTCCGCATTTCAGCAATATGACGCAAAGGTAGAACTTGACGGCAGATTTAAGAATACATCTCTGAAACTTACTGTTGGCAATACCTACAATCACAATCCAATAATGGGTGCCAAGACATATATCGACAATCAAATAGTCAAGTCCTATCACAACTCCGGCTATAATAACAATTTCATAGTCAAGGCTCAGATTAGATTGCCGATATTCATAAAGCAGCTTAATCTTTCTTTGGAGGGTGGCTGGCATAAGACTGTCAGCAAGGGACTCAACTATCGTCATGATTATTCACAGCCATTTGTAAATGCCCAACTTATGTATGTAAATGGTCCGTGGTGGGTTATTGTTAAGTATAATACCACATATAATTCTCTATGGGGAGAAGGTATATTCAGCGCCAATAACAATATGCTGAATATCGGAGTAGGCTACACATACCGCAATGCGACTTTTATGGCCGGTGCTTTCAATCCCATTGGAAATATCAGTGTAAAAAGCCGGGATTTGAGTGCTATCGCCGGATTTGACAGAGAATACCAAGTTTCATCAACTCGCCAATTATTCTGGGTCGGGGTCACGTTAAATCTCTACAAAGGTAAAAAGCGAAGCGCGCCACAACGCAAGTTAAACAACTCTCAAACATACGAATCAATAAACAATGTAAAGAAATGAAAAAGTTATTATTCATCTTCGCATTGATCGCCCTATGCGTCAGTGCGAAGGCCGGAACTCCGGTTTTCACAATCACCGTCAGTGAGTTGCCGTATACCGAGGGAACTCTCTATGTCTCTGCGACCTGCGGAGATAAAGAATTACTCAAAGTCGCAATCGAAGTCGAAGACGATTCTATCGTAATACCTGTTGATTTCTCAGAGGCAATCGACAAAGAGGTGTCGATACGAGCCTTTCAGGATCTCGATGAGGACAAGCAGCTGAAATTTGACAGTTATGGTCGCCCGGTAGAGCCATTCTTACAAACCAAGCTCATCCCTCAAAAAGAAAAAACGAACTATGGCTTCAAATTGACCGTATTGCAATAGCGCAATTTTTCATACGACAAATACAGGCAACCCCGATAGTGATTATCGGGGTTGCCTGTATTTTGATGAAAATAACTCATATCCTTCAGACCATTCGAGATTTGCGAGTTGGGGATAATGGGCTAGCGAGCGAATAATTTATACCTCGGATTTCGCCAGAATTAATGTGAGATTTATGTTAGTGGTACAATTGAAAGCGAAATTTTTCTTATAGATACAAACTGTAACGCATGACAATTATAGTATTACAGAAATTTTCAATTGATTGCTGCAACCTCTATCCGGTGACACTGAGTGCAGATACTTTGCTGTTACCTGATAAATAGGACTACAGTATGTGTGTGTTTATGTGATTATGAGGGATTTTGTCGGAATTGTGTCTAATGGTTGAGATTTAGTAATGGGTTTGTGCGAACTTTGTAGCCACAAAACAAAAGATATGAGTACCAATAAGAATCATAAGGCTCCTGAACGGAGTGAGGACGAGATAAAGGCGTGGATGGAGGAGCATCCGCAGGAATATGGCGAGTTTGCTGCGGCGATGGGCGAAGCGGACTCGCTGGAGGTGTTTTTGTTGGGGCAGTCAGCGTTTTCCGCCTCGCCTGAGTTCCGGAAAAGGCTGGAGGATATGATCGACCTCGACAATCTGGACTTGGAGGAACTTTTGAAGATTCTCCGGGAATCGGGCTATACCCGGATTGTACTGGATGGGCATTCGGAGGATAGTGAATGGGAGAAACACCGGATGCCCTTTGCTGCATGGCTGAAATATGGACGCTCATCGGAAATGCTGATTGAGAATATTGAAGACGCCTCACAGTTGATTGACAATCGGCAGTACCAATGGCAACTCTCAAAGTTTCTGAAGGCATTTATGACCCGTGAAATTGAGAACAATCATCGAACCCGAAAGGAGTTGAAGGAGTTTCTGGACTTCCGGAAAAGTGTCGATAACGGAGATTTGGCAGATTGGGTATTGGATGGAATTGAGAAGTTACCACCCACAGCTAAAATTTCAGAAGATAAAGAATTTGTGCATGACCTTACTTCCCTCTTGTCATCTCACGACAGTGAAACGGTAAGGCGCATCGGCAAATGGACACAGACACATATTAGTGGCGTTGATATTGCGCATCTGTATATTGCATTGGTAGAATCAGGGGAATTGGACGCCCGAAGACCTGTAAAACAGTTTGCCGAGATATTGGCCGCTACTTTCCCAGAAAGCAAAATTGTTGGCGAACGACAGGTGCAAAAAAGCGTAAATGCACTCCAAAGCCTGTCTCCCAATCGCAAACAATATGTCAAGGACGAACCGGAACACCGTTTTGCAATCGACAAGATAAAGACCGGTATTCTCCTGATTAATCCGGATAATGTTGGTTGAAATAAGCTCTTTTCGATTCGTTTGATTCGTTTCAGCGTTCGCGTACTTAACGAACCGTCATTTCTTTTCAATCCAATAAATTACGCTATACTTTTGCGTCACCGTTCCATTTCGGAACGGTGGCGTTTTCGTTTTTTGCCGTCATCGGAACCGCCATAATCCAGACGGCAATCGGAATAAATATGCAAGACTTTTTAGATATGCTGAATGAAGGCCGCGCTCATGTCAAGGTGGAGATGAGTGCCGAAGACCTCAAAGCCTTTTCTGATGACCTTATACGCCGGGCCAAAGACGAACTCGGCTCAATGGTCGAGGCAGCGAAGAAAGAACGTATGCTTACCAAGGCAGAGGTAAAGAAACTGTTCGGAGTATGCGATGCCACCCTATGGCACTGGGCCAACAAGGGAATCCTCAAACCTGTGAAGACCGGGAACAAGGTACTCTATCCTGAATATGAGGTACGCAAGGCTCTAGGACAACGCAACATCAACATCTGACGGATATGAGCTACAATAATCGCCGTCACCGTCCAATTATCCCTTCGTGTGGTCTACATGAGGATGAATGGCATGATTCCATTGAGCCGGGCGAAGCATCAGCATCGTCATTTCCTCTCGAAGTATTCCCGACGGCAATCCGACATATCATCGAATCTCTTCATGAGTATGAGAACTTCCATTTGGATTTCACTGCCGCGTCAATCCTCACAGTGTTTGCAGCGGCTATGGGAAATACATGGTCTGTCCGCTTCATGACCGGATGGGTCAGCCGTCCGATAATATATATGGTGCTTGTCGGTTCGCCGAGTTGTGGCAAGACACCGCCGCTGCAACAGGCGGTCGCTCCCTTGCTCAAACTTGACGGTGAATATGACTATGTTTATTGCAAGGAAATGGAGGCGTACCGAAGATGGGAACGAATGTCAGCGAAGCAGCGAGAAAAGCATTCTTTTCCGGAAGAGATGAAGATGCCACAGCGGAAATGTCATGTAGTGGTGGATTCAACCGTCGAGGCTATGATTGCCGCCATGCGTGACAATCCACGAGGAGTTCTCATATATAAGGATGAGATTGACAGCCTGCTTTCCAACTTCAACCGATACAATGGTTCTGACGAGAGCTATTTCCTCAGCCTGTTCAGCGGTACACCGTTCAAGTATAGCCGTAAGTCAAACAACGAGCACATATTTCTCTCCAATCCCTATTGCTCGATAATCGGCTCAACACAACCGGGGAGACTCTCCGAACAGTTCGGCGGCAAGCGCATGATGAACGGCTTTTCATCTCGATTCCTGAAAGTCTATCCCGAAATTGACAAGATGCCATCGTGGAACGACACCGCCATGCCTGACGGCGTTCTTGAAGAATGGGAGCGAATTATCCGAAAGGTAATAACCGTCACTCCTTCAACAGACCAAGAGGGAAAAGCAACCTCAATAGAGCTAATGTTTTCCCAAGATGCGAAGCTCCGCATAATTCAGTGGAAAGATGCGGTAAACAACAAGGCCTATGCTGAAACGGATTCGGATGCTGTCAGGGCGTTGTGTGGCAAACTGGAAACTTATCTCATCCGCTTCTGTCTAGTCATACAGATTATGCACGGCATCTGTGGAGAATCGGGCATGGATGAAATTGAACCGGGAACTGCCGAACTTGCCATCAGGCTCACCGAATATTTCAGAAACATGGAGAGCCGGATTGCACCGGAGATTGAAACCGGTATCCTTGACAACCGGTTCACCGAGTTACTCGGAAACCTCAGGGATTCGTTCACCACATCCGAGGCAGTCAGGGAAGCCCTGCAACTCGGAATCTCGGAATCCTCGGTCAAAAGATTCCTGAGAGACGGAGGCCGAGGATTCGTGAAGAAAAAGTCACACGGTTGCTATCGCAAAATATGACTCATGCACTGACACTATGAACTTTTGACATTATGACATTTTCGACCGAGGTCGAACTGACTGAGATACTCCGGTTGCTCACGCCTGATTTGGAGTATAAACCTTGCTTTGCAAGATATGCCGATTGTGTCCACAACGGCAATCCCGCCTCCCCGGAGGTGAGGGTCAATACCGCTCGAAACTCGCAGTCTTTTATCTAATGATACATTGTCCGTGAACGATGATAGACTGAAAAATGAATGATGAAAAACTGAAAATCTGCGGTTGATATATTATCAAGCAACACATTTATCATGAACCGTGATACTTCGGTTAATCGGTCATCGTCACATTGGATAATCGATACATTGGATAATATGATAATGAGCCATTGGACAATAAGTCATCGGGTAATGGAGCATTGGATAATCAGACAATCGAGACAACCAGATATTATATCATCAAGGTATCAGTTCATCAAATCATCAAGCAATCAGGATTCCAAGTCATATAGTCTTCATTGTATCAGATATTCAATCAACCAATCTATCAAACCATAATATCTTAAAAAGTTAATCTCTATGTCGGATAAAAAATCCATCACTATAAAAATACGTGTCGATTCGCAGACCCACGCAGAAATGCAGTCAAGAGCCGACCGATACACCGACGGTAATCTGAGTGCGTTTGTACGTTGTGCCACACTCAAATATGAAGAGCAGCCGATGGCTGACCGAGACAATCCCCGTATGATTGCTTTGATCAAGTCCGCTATCAAGCTCATCGAAAGAACCGGCACCAACACCAATCAGGTTGCAAAGCACATCAATGAGCAGCAGAAAATGAATCCTTACTCGTTGCGGGCGGCAGATCTTCTTCCCTTCGGTCAGTTTTGCGAGGGTACAGATAAAATCCAACAGATGCTGACATACCTCTATAACATGATAATTTCAGGAAAATGATAGTCAAGAAGCTCAACGATGTGTCCGGCGGCGGTTTCCCCGGCGCTCGATATAACGAGAAAAAGATTGCTGATGGCGTGGCAACCCTTATGGCGATGGAGAACGTCAGCGAGGCGTTGCGTCACAATGTCGAGACGCTGCACCGCTTCGGCCTTGATGCCTCGGCTGAAGTCGAAAGGTATATGAAAGAAAACTCTAAGACCTACGGCAATACAAAGACAACACGTTTCCAGTTCCACGTGTCGGCCTCCGTGAAAGGACGCGCCATGTCGCCGGAAGAACTTACCGACTTTGCGCGAGAGCTTATGGTGGGTATGGGATATGCCCGTCAGCCGTATTTTGTTTACGCCCACCATGATACCGGCAACAACCATGTGCATATTCTCTCGACGAGAATAAAGCCAAACGGTTATGCCATATCAGACCATCAGGACAGGCGCAGGCTTAACGAGTGCGCCAACCGCATACTATCTCCTGACATCAAAAAAGATATTGACCGGATTCTCTGTTACGACTATGAAACGGAGGGTCAGTTTGCCAATATCGTCAAGACTCACGGCTACAAGATAGAGAAATCGCTCGACGGCTACCGACTGTTCAAGTGTGGAGGCGACGCCGGGAATATCGCTATCGGTGACATCCTCAATCGAATCACCAGGAACAGCCCCAATCGCAAAGACCGCGCTACACAGCTCCGCTCCATAATCCGGAAATACAAGAGCGAGATAGCCGAGGGAAAATGTCAAAGTGTCGATAATGTCAAAGTGTCAAAAGGTAAGAAGCGAAAGCCGGTAAAGGCAAAGCTGAACACCGACATCCGCAAAATACTTGACAACCACGGCAAACCGTTGAGCGAGGAGAATTGTCAGCGCATACAGACTCTCATTGATGTTCTCAAGACAAAGTTTGGCATAGACATCAGTTTCCAGAAGGACAAGGACGGCAGGGTAAGAGGATACAGTGTAATCGACCATGCTGAAAAGATAGCCTTCGACGGCAGCAAGGTGATGAAACTGTCGGAGCTGATAGACTTCGTCATCAAGCCACAAAGGAAACCATCACCGCTTGACGTGTACCGCGACCTGTTCACTGTCGAGGTGGGCAAAGGCAGCAGAGGGAACTATATGCTCATCAATGTCAAAGACGGTCCGACGTACCGCAAGCCAATCTCACCGAGGCAGTACGCATGGTATAACGGCGTAAAGGATGACGAGCGCGAAGATGTAGGCCTGACAATAGCGGCCACGATGTTCTCCGAGGAGATACTGACCGAATATCTCATGCGCTATCCGATACACAACCATCAAGAGAGAATAAAAGGCATGGCCGTTGTCAAACATAGAAACGGCAACTATTGCCTCCACCTGGCACTGACAGACGTCTATATGCCTTTGATCGAATTAACTCTGGAGGAGGAATCCAAGTTCCGTTCTCTCCATTCCGATGAACAGGCACGACAGGGTTTCCTGATGTCAATAGCCATGCTGCATCTTACTCGAAAGGATGCCGAGGCGGTTAAAGACAGGATAAAACAGAATACCCAATCCAAAGCCGGAGTCCGTATTCTCCCTTCCCGTCCACAGGACTACTCCCAGGAAATATCGGAGATTTTTACAGTCAATCTTGCCAACGCACTCTCTTCCCTCAATGTCAGTTCCGGCTCCTCCGGCTACAAGCGCGAGCACGAAGTCGGCAACAGCTCCCGCTACGACGACATTGATGACCGTCAGTCCGGCACACGACTTACAATGTAAAATAAAATAGTGACTATCTCAGCGCACCACGCCGATAGTCACTATTATTTTGCAGAGAATTTAATGTAGAATTTAATTGGGTTTAGAATTAAACGCTACTTTTTAATACAGTTTAATCAAGCCGATTTATCGTGGTTTATAGCGATTTAGATAGTGACTATTATAGTGACTACGCCCTGTGGTGACTAAAAGAAAAATCGCCAACTCTGTGAGAATTAGCGATTTAATCTTTGCTTGGGTGGTGCCACCAGAATTGTTCTGAATATAGTATCAATTTGATTATCAGATAATTACCGGCTATCTAAAGGAGAAAAACTCCGTTGACTACACTGCTATATTTTAGCGATTTGGGGCGTTTTGCTCCGGCAATCTAACACCTTCGCAACATCTTCCCTTATTCTAAAAGTTCTCTGTGATTGCAAAGTTACGAATTTATTTCCACTCCACCAAATATCAGGCTTGTGTTAATTCAATTTAACAAAGTGATTTATTTCAAAATCACAAAACAAAATAATTCAAAAACACAAAATAATTTGGTGGTGTCAGATTTAATCCCTA
Organism: Muribaculaceae bacterium Isolate-104 (HZI); assembly: GCA_003762715.1. Lineage (GTDB taxonomy): Bacteria > Bacteroidota > Bacteroidia > Bacteroidales > Muribaculaceae > Paramuribaculum. Next base: position 161,811 of record RIBJ01000032.1, read on the forward strand.
ATTTTGTAGGTGATTATGAAAGAGATGAAGTATCTGAATAGAATTGCCGACAAGACTCTTGATTTGAGGCTTGAGGCTTTCGGCGCCGTACAGATAGCTGGACCCAAGTGGTGTGGCAAGACAACTACTGCAGAACGTCGGGCGGGAAGTGTTATTAAGATGCAGGATCCTGACCGTCGGGCGGGATATTTGGCTGCCGCTCAAACAAAGCCATCGTTATTACTCAAGGGTGCAACGCCTCGGCTTATTGATGAATGGCAGGTTGCCCCAGTAATATGGGATGCAGTTCGCCATGCGGTTGATGAACGCAGAGAGAAGGGACAGTTTATTCTGACTGGTTCGACAGTAATAGATGATGAGGAAATAATGCACACGGGAACAGGTCGCATTACCAAAATGGCTATGTACCCTATGAGCCTGTTCGAGTCTCTTGAATCCAATGGCTCTATCTCTTTGGGGCGATTATTTAATGAGGCGGACTATGAGATTGATGGTGAAATTTCACAATTATCTATTGAGCAACTGATTTTTGCTGCCTGCCGTGGCGGGTGGCCCGCTTCTCTCGATGAGATGAGCACCAAAGCTAAGTTACTGATTGCTAAAGACTATATTGATGTGATATGTAATGAGGATATTTCAAGAGTTGATAAAACGCGAAGAAATCCTGCATTGGCAAGGCTCATTCTTCGATCCTACGCACGAAATATCTGTACTTTAGCAAAGAAAACCTCCATGCTTGCTGATGTATCTGAAGAAATGGAAGGAATATCCATGCCTACATTTGATGATTATGTATGTGCTTTGGAGAAGCTCTTTGTAATTGATGATATAGAGGCATGGTCCCCTGCTATTCGTTCCAAGACTGTTATCCGAACCGGCAAGAAACGTTGTTTTGTTGACCCCTCTATTGCGGTGGCCGCGTTAGGTGCGTCACCAGAAAGTCTGGAACTTGATTTGAACACCTTCGGATTCATATTCGAGTGTCTGTGTTTTCGTGACCTCCGAGCATATTCGCAGGCACTGGGTGGGCGATTGTCATATTACCATGACCGTCTTGGACTTGAAGCTGATGCCGTATTGCACCTTGATGACGGACGATATGCGTTAATCGAATGCAAACTTGGTAGTCGCGAGATTGAGGACGGGGCAAAGCACCTCATTGAAATCAAACATCTTATAACGGAAAAGAATATGGCGGAGAAGCAAATTAAACTTCGTGAACCGGACTTGCTTATTGTCTTAACGGGCGGAGAAATGGCATATACACGCGAGGACGGTGTGAAAATAATACCAATCGGGTGCCTGAGAGATTAATTATTTAGGATTCAGTCAATATTGACCTATTCTTAATAATGATATAGATAAGTTAGAACGAGCGAAGAATCAAACAAAAAAGCAACTTAAAACTATGAATAATCCTATAGGATCACTATGGAATAAATGGGATCTACATCTTCATACTGATGCTTCTGACGGTAAGGGTTCCTGTCAGGATATATTGGATGAAGCTATAGCAAAAAATATAAAGTGTATCGCTATAACAGATCATCATACAGTTGATAATGTAGATATGATGAAAACGCTGGCGAAAGACGCCGGCGTAACAGTAATTTCCGGGGTTGAATTTAGGACTGAATATGGGAGGGCATCTGTCCATATGATAGGTCTTTTCCCTGATGAGTTCAATGGAATAACTCTTACATCAGAATTTTTAAAGGAAAACGTTCTTAATCAATTGGGTATATCTCGCTCAAGAATAATACAAATTGGTCGAGAATCCCTCAAACAAGATGGATTGCCAGAGGCATCTTACTTTAAGGATGGGATGTTTCGCGTACAGGTGAACTTTAAGGACGCAGCCAATCTAATCCATAAATATGGAGGAATCGTAACAGTTCATGCAGGTTCAAAGTCAAACAGTATTGATGAAGAAATGAAGCATGAAGGTAAATCTAAAAAAAATGTTTCGATTGAAGATTCATTAGGCCCAGTAAAAGAAGAGCTTTTTAGGGATGGTTATATTGATATTTGTGATTTAACGAAACCTAAGGAAGCTGGATTTTATCAAAAAACATTTAGGAAACCATCTATAACAACTTCCGATGCTCATGAAGTAAGCGAGGTCGGAACTAATGCATGCTGGATAAAAGCAGATTTGACATTTGAAGGATTGAGACAAATTCTTGCTGAACCGGAACGAATATCATTTGAAGAACCTGAAATTTTAGCAAGAATAAAAAGAAATCCAGATAAATTTATTCGGTCTTTAGAGATTCGACGTATTTCGGGTGCCACTATGCCTGAAAAGTGGTTCGATAGTATTAGAATTCAATTAAATCCAGGCTTAGTCGCAATTATTGGTAATAAGGGGAGCGGCAAGAGTGCCCTTACTGATATTATTGCGTTATGTGCTGACTCTACAAATCAGAACTGGGCATTTTTGACACCTGCAAAGTTCAGAATGCCAAAACCATACAATCGTTCTAAGCAAACCGAAGCGTATATCCAATGGGTTGATAACTCTTCATCAACTATCAAAACATTAGATATGTCAACGGAGGCGACCAAGCCTGAGCGAGTTAAATATATTCCACAAAACTTCTTGGAAACTCTTTGTACAACTGAGGACGATCAAAAGTTCGAGAGCGAATTAAAGAAGATAATATTTCAGTACTTAGCCCCAGCTCAAAGATATGGTTATAATGATTTGGATGAAATTATTAATTACCTGACAAAAGAAAATGCTGATGCATGCAGTGATATTCAATCCCGAATTAGAGAAATCAATCGAGAGATTATAGCAATGGAAGCCATGCGGACTCCTGCTTACCGAGATACACTTGCAAATGAGTTAGCTTACAAGCAAAGCCAATTAAGCAATGTCCAATCTGCAAAACCAAAGGAAGTTGCAAAACCATCAGTTGATGAAGATCCGGAGGCCAAAAAGATTCAGGAGGAAATTGACAAGTTGAATGAATCTTGTAAAATGATGGAAATTTCTTTACAGGCTTTGGAAAGTGAGAAAGAAGAAAAGGTTAAAACAATTCAGGACTTAAAGGCTAGTAAAGAACGTATTGATAGACTAACATTACAAATAGAGGCAGTCAAGCAAGAATTGAGATTGCTGTATGAAAAAAACAATCTCAATATTGATTCAGTATTGAATGTGACCTATACACCGGATTTAATATCTTCCAAGCTTAAAGAGTTGTCCGAGAGAGTTGATGAAATAGACAATCATTTGAATGAAGATAAATCAGGAAGCTTACGAAAGCAATACCTTCTTGAATCTGAGAAATTGAATCTTGCAAAGCAAAAACTTAGTGCTCCAGAACTTGAGTATCAGAAATATCTAAAGGAAAAGCTGGAGTGGGAGAAATTGTTAGAAGATATTACCGGTACTCCTGAAAAGGAAGGTTCAATAAAGTATCTTCAAAGTCGTATTGATTATATCGAACATAATCTAAATAAAGAACTATCTCAGAAAATCGAGAAAAGAGAGGATTTGGTAAAAGACTTGATGCAAAAGAAACATCAGGTCCTTGAGACCTATGAAAATCTTTTTGCTCCTGTTGTAAAGTTTATTGAGGACTATCATGAGGAATTAAAAGATTATCCTATTGAATTTGACTCAACTTTCTCTCTTAGGAATTTTGGAGATAGATTTTTTGATTTCGTAAGTCAGCAGGCTTCAGGATCTTACTACGGCAAGGAACAGGGGCAAGCTCGGATAAAATCAAATATTGACAGTGTGGATATGTCTGATATTCTATCTATTGTTGCCTTTGCCAACCTAATCAACAGCGATCTACTCTATGACAAACGTGATGACAATAATGATTTTCGTTCAGTAGAGAACCAATTAAAGAAAGGTCATACACAGCAAGAGCTATACGATTTTATTTATTGTATGGACTATGTCCATCCATTCTTCCAGCTTAAAATGAATGGAAAGCCCTTGTCCTCTTTGTCTCCTGGAGAAAGAGGTGCTTTGCTACTGCTTTTATATCTATTTATTGACATGGATGACAAACCTCTGATTATAGACCAACCAGAAGAGAACCTTGATAATGAAAGTGTATATCGGTATCTTGTACACTTCATCAAGGCTGCCAAGCGTAAGAGGCAAATCATCATGGTGACACATAATCCAAACCTTGCTGTAGTTTGCGATGCCGATCAGATTATTCAGATGAAAATTGATAAACTTCACGGGAATGAGGTTAGTTTTGTTTCAGGCGCTATAGAAAACCCTATTATGAATAAAATCATTGTAGATATTCTTGAGGGCACATATCCTGCATTTCATAATAGAGATTGCAAATACTTCGATAAAACCATATGATAATTGGTGATAGCAACTAAGGAGAATTAGGGATGTTTAAGCCCCGATAACCCTCATTGTGATTATCGGGGTTACGTGCTGTAAGATTGTCATCTATATGGCGAGTGATAGTTGTTTTTGATGTATTCTTCTATATCACGATCAGCATATATTATTTTCCTTCAGAGAGAATAATATCCGTAAATTCCTTTGATACGGTATTTGGATAAAGTGGAGCGGCTATCCATAATCTTCGGGTTAATAGGCTTTGTAAATATGTATTAGAGCATCGGGAATATACGCAAATGGCATTTGTGTCAGATAAACTGAGTGGAGCGGGATAATGTGTACCCCTCGTAAACGTGGAAATAGGCACCCGTTGAAATGCTTGAAAACGTGGGAGTAGATGGTTTTGAAATGCTTGAAAATGTGGTTTGACCGTTTTTGTTAATCAATTTAACAAAGCAAAACTCATCAAAAACACAAAATGAAAATCTGATTTTGTCGGTTTTTCTGCGTAAAAAGTCCGACAAAACAGTGATGACATGGCTAACGCCCCCGGTAATTCTCAATGGATTATCGGGGGCGTTGCCGTTGGATTACCTTATCGGTAAGGTGGGTGGTAGTTCTCTTTGAGGTAGTCCTCAATTTCGGTGTCGGCATACAGGATTTTGCCTTCAAGGGAATAATAACCGAATATCCCTTTAAGGCGATAGTTGGCGAGTGTTGACTTACTCACACCAAGCCGTCGGGCAAGTTCGGAGTCCGAGAGAAAGCGGTTGCCGTCAAACATAGGGCGAGAGCGTTCTGCCAACTCTTTAGAACAGCTCTTGATTTCAGAAAGTATCTTGAATACTTCATGCTGTTCTTCCTTGCTTAATTTGGATGTATTATCACTCATAATCAACCTTGCAATTATAGAGTAGCCGTCCAATCTCGCCTGCCGGATAATAAACCTTGCCCTCAATTATTGAGTATCCGATCTTGCCTTCCATTCGGAGTAGTGTCATGCCGCGCTGTGAACGGCGAAGTATTGACTGAGCCGAAATATTGTCTATCCACTCCTGCCGCTCATTCCCTGACAAGCGTCTGATTGCTTTGCCAAGAATTGAACGGCACTCGGCAAGAGTGGCGACCATAGCGTCAAAGACGCTGCGTTCAATGGTGATGTATTCCATAAATATAACCTTGGATTAGTGGTTTGATACTTTGCCCTGAATACAGCAATGGCAATCCATATTCCGGACTATGGGTTGCCATCATCATATTTTTATGAGCCGGGGATAGCTGTGCCTGTTTGGGATATATCGGGGCAGTCGCTTTGTCCGTGTAACATTCCGACTGCGAAAAAAGATTACTGAAAATGAGCGATTTCCCACGGTTACACACCGATTACCCAACATTACCCAACTTGAAAAATTGTCATAAACAAACAGCCATATTACGGTTGTTTCTATGTCAAATCCACGACGGATAAACATTACTCCAGCCGCTCAATCTGGTTCGGGTAGCACGCGGAACCGAACCAAAATTGACGACTGTCTGGTTCGGGTTGCAACGCGAATCGAACCAAATCCGAGGCAAATATATACCCCGTTCAGGATTTAATTCCCACTTAAAACAGGCTTTCATTAAAGCACATCGGCTAATAGACATAAAAGCCGATGGAGTGACGCCTATACCCCTGCCTAAAGCAAGAAAAAAGGCTAAACCTCTTAATGAAAGTTAAAAAAAGTAGGAACGTTCCAGGAACGTACCCGACGCGGATTTTGATTTCTGCCGAACTTCGCAGCGTAACACTAAACCCCAAAAATAAAATGGAAACAAAAACGCTGATAATCTCCGGCACGAAACTATCCCGTCAGATGCCCGGAACGGACTTGAAAAAGTCCACTGAAACAAACTCTATGGTTGAACCTCAAAAATATCTCTCATGAAGTCAGCAGAATTTACGATGGTATGCCAGATGCTTTCCGAACTGAGAGCAGAGGTACAGGCGATAAGAACCGGTGTTGACAGCCGTATCGAGTCAGTTGCCAAAACCGTGATGGAGGCTTTTCAGGGCTTCGGCATACTTGACCCGGACGAAGATACATGGACTGACAAGCAGGTACGCGCCAGATACCATGTATCACGCAAAACCCTCTACAATTACCGTATGTCGGGCAAGTTGCCCTATACACAGACCGGTGAGGGTACAAACTGCACTATCCGCTACCGCAAGGCGGATATAATAGAATTGTTCGCAACCCGCAACGCACAGATAATCCATACACACAATTAATAATCGCGTCGGCAACGGCGCAAGTTTCTAACCCAAAATTCTTTTAATTATGGCAAAAGACCAGACTGAAGAAGTGCTGATTGTCCGGAACAACGAAACCGGGCAGGTAGGCGCAGTGACCGGACTCAATGAGGACGGCACACCCAAAATCACCGATCCAATGTTCGTCACACTGGAGGATCTCGTAAAATTTAAGAAAGGACAAAATCCGCTGGAAGCGTTCTTGTCAAATTTTGTCAGACAATGCAAGAACCCAACAATGTTCGGATTCTTCAAAGTTCCTGCCGACCGTTACGATTGTGTTGGCATGGCTATGTGTGACTTTATAAAAGACCCCGAAACAAATGCTGAGATTCTCAAAGATTTCAAGGTCGATGTCCCTCAGCAGACGCAGACCAACATCAAGGAACAGGCTCAGGAGAACAATGCAACCGACACTCAGGCGCAAAAGCCGGTGGAGGAACAGGCTGCACAGACTGAACAGCCAAAGTATCACGCCATCGACGAAAGCAAAATCGACTGGACGATGCTCAAGAAGAAATGGGGCATAGACCGCGACCAGCTTGAAAAGTCGGGCGACCTCCGCGAGATGCTCTACAACCGCAAGTCGCAGATTGTGACCGTCACGCCCAATTTCGGAGGGGAGAAATTCCCGATTGACGCACGACTCTCTTTCAGAACCGATGCCGACGGCAATGTGAAGGTGGTGCCCCATTTCATACACCGCGAGCCCAAACTCGACCAAGAGTTTGAGGGGTACAAGTTCACAAAGGAAGATAAAGAGGCTCTGAAAACAACCGGCAATCTGGGCAAGGTCGTTGACCTTGTTGACAAAGCCACCGAGGAAGTCAAGCCCTCCTATGTCAGCGTTGACCGTCTAACCAACGAGATTGTGTCGGTGCCCGTAAAGGCCGTGTTCATCAAGGACACCATCGGGCAGACAAAGCTGACTATGGCTGAAATAAGCGAACTGAAGAAGGGTAAAGCCCTCCCGCCTAAACAGATTACCGACAAGAACGGCAAGACCTACAATGTGGTGTTGCAAGTGTCGGCCGACCGCAAGGGCGTCGAGTTTGTACCCGGCGGCGTGCGACGACAGGAGCAGAGCCAGCAGCAGGGAAACAGTCAGGGTCAGCAACAGTCCTCGTGGCTGACAAAGGACGGCAACATCAAGCCCATCACAAAATGGGCTGGCGTTCCTATGACGCCGCAACAGCAGGCTGACTACACTGCCGGCAAGGTTGTCGAAATGACAAACATGGTTGACAAGCAGGGGCAGAAATGCACCGTCTATCTCCAGTTCAATCCTGAAAAGCAACGTCCGACTACATCACTCAACGATCCCCGCGTCAAGGTCGCTGAAGAGTCAAAGACTCAGAAGGCGGTCAACAATGACGGACTGACGAATGAGGCGACCAAGCATGTTGCCGAACCGCTCCAGAAATACCAGACCGCGCCGAAAGACGAGAATCAGGCGAAACAGCAGCGCAAGCCCAAAGGCCCGAAGCTGTAACCAAAATCCGCTGAAATGACATCAGGGAGGTCCGGAACTCCCGATGTTGTTGCCGCAAAACCACTATCTCCAAAATTATCCACCCGATAAAATTCATAAATATGAAACAGAAAAATCTTATAACAGTCGTGACCGACCATGAACTCACGGCTGACACCATCGCCAGAGCAATCGGCGCAAACGAAAAACACGAAGGCTACTACCTCGGCAACGGCTACGCCGTGACATGGACAAACGGCGGGGTCATAGAGGCGACCTTCTCCCCGTCAGAGAATTTCGTGCTCTCCACGACAATGAACAGCCGACAGGTGTATGCCCACAACTTCAAGTTCGCCATGCGCGACTATGATGAGCTGGTTGGCTACAAGAAAACCGAGCAGGACAGGAAACAGCTCGCCACAATCAAGGCTCTCTGGGGAATGAGCCACACGGTCGTCAACGCAATGTCACCAGAGAAATACGGCGATTTCGACTTTCTCAACCTCTACTATTTCATCGCCGTTCCGGTGGCAGTGCGCAGGGCATGGCTCCCCATTCTCACAAAGGGGGCAATCCGTCACGGAGTAATCCACGGGCCGCAGAACCGCAGGGAATACGAGGAATGGCTCGACAATGAGATCTACAACCGTCTGGTGGAGAAGTCGAAAGAAAATGTGGAACTCAAAGGCGCCTGCATCATGGAGGAAATGCCCGTGGAAGTGTCAACCGCCGATGCCGAAAGAATCGGTGTTGAACCGCCCGAAGTCGGCACTATCCTCACGATGGACAAAAATGCCATGCGCATAACCGACTGCCAGCCGCTTCTCAATATGCCGCTGATGCTCCTTAAAGCCGCGGTTGAGCTGGACTTCGACCACATGAAGACCATGCAGACCGCCTACACACTGTACGCGAAGAAACTTATATCCTATCCGTTCACGGTGCAGAACACCATTCCTTTCGGCGTGTGGAAACTGATGCTCCGAAACAAGAAAAATCTTCGCTACAACAGCAAGTGGGGCAAGGAGGCCAGACGGATCCGTATGCCGCGCCGCCACAACTTCCGCAACTTCCGCGATGGAGAATGTATCTACAACGGCTTCGGTATTGTAACCACCGGGCTACACCCCACCGACCTCAGCCGCGACGAGGAAAAACTCTACAACCTTATTGTTAAAAGCGTGATTGACGCTTTCGCATAACCGACACACAAGCCCTGAACCGCTTGATCCATACACAAATTAACACCATTTATCCCGCCCGATTCCGATTTATTTGTTAACTTTGCACTCAATTCAACGTCATAATGTTTTTGTTTCAAATTTATGACTTGGATTTAGTGGTTGGACATCGGGAGGGATACCCGGTGTCCTTTTCTTATATCCCATTGAAAGACACATAGGACGCCGGCAAACCACTATTCCAAGAACCCGATGAAACAAAATGTTGAATTACGGGAGATGGACGGCTACCGCGTCTATCTTCTGGGTCATCTGCGTGACCATTATTTTCCCCAGTACACCAATAAGAAATTTGTAGATGCCCGTGTTGACGAGGCATACGACACGTTTGTAACCCTGCGCCTTGAAGGTCATGACCCGGTTATGGCACAGGAAATGGCTATGCGCACACTCCTTGCCGGACTGTATGTGTCCCGCTATGACATTGTTTACAGCGTCATAGAGGAAAGCCTGTGGACACGGCTGCCTGAAGAATACTGGCCCGATTTCGCCGTGCATCTGCTCACAAAGAAAAGCGTGCATGACATTCTTGACCGCTATGAGGTCAACGGCGATTTCCTTGACCGCGAAACACACCAGCCGATGCTGACCGAACTGCTGGGAGAAATATCCGAAATACTTGACGGATATGAGTTATAACCGGCTCCAGACCATGCGCGACAACATCAATGCCATAAGGCTTGCCCTGCGCCTTGATGTTGAACATCGCAACGCGGAAAATGCGCTTGAAAGGGAGATACTGCGCAAGTATGCCGGATTCGGCGGGCTGAAATGTATCTTGCAGGACGCCAACGAACTTGCCGATGCCGCCAAGTGGAGCAAGAGCGACATTGAGCTGTTTGCGCCTACGGTTGAACTGCGCCGTCTTATTCACGACTATTCAAAGGACGACCGGGAGTTTGCCGCATACATGGACTCGCTGAAAGCGTCCGTATTGACGGCGTTCTATACTCCTGCACCTATCATTGATGCGCTTGCCACTTCACTGCGTGAAAGAGGTGTTAAGATTAAAAAGTTCCTTGAACCGTCTGCCGGGCAAGGTGCTTTCATCGACTCTTTTCTTAAAAATGAGAACTATCCGGGCACGGAGGCACTCGCCTTTGAGAAAGATTTGCTGACAGGCAAAATCCTATCTGCCCTGCACCCATCTATCTCCACCGAGATAAAAGGATTCGAGAAAATTGACCCTGATTTTGAGGGATACTTTGATGTGGCTGCATCAAATATTCCTTTCGGTGACTTTGCGGTCGCCGATCCTCGATATGCCACAAGCAAGGAGATTGCCTACCGTCAGTCAACAAAGGCTATCCACAATTATTTCTTTCTCAAAGCACTGGACTCGGTGCACGAGGGAGGTATTGTGGCCTTTATCACATCGCAGGGTGTGATGAACGCCGCCAGCCCCTTCGTGCGCATTGAGCTTATGAAACGCTCTGACCTTGTGGGAGCGGTACGATTGCCAAACAACACTTTCTCCGATAACGCCGGAACGGATACAGGCTCAGACTTGATTATCCTGCAAAAGCATACGGGTAAGAAAGGAATGTCGGCTGATGAGGAATTTTTCATCCAGTCAATCGTTGACCGTGATACAAAAGCACCGACAAACAAATATTTTGCGGCATATCCGCAGAATATCATCTGCACCGAGGCGAAAATTGGCACTGACCCATACGGCAAACCGGCTATCATCTACAAACATGAGGGCGGTGTCTATGGTATAGCAAGAGATTTGCGTGATGCGTTGGAAGATTCTTTGCGTCTGCGTCTGAACCTTGAATTGTATAACAACCAAGGCATAAAGCCGCCTACGCCAGACCCTGTAAAACCGATACCTGCGCCCAAGCCCAAAGTAACAAAGGTTACTGAAACTCCGTTGATGACGCAATACAAGGAGATGAAGAAACGACACCCGGACGCGATATTGATATTCCGTGTGGGCGACTTCTATGAGATGATGGGCGAAGATGCCGTGAAAGCGTCGGAGATACTGAATATAACACTGACCCGACGACGCAACGGCAAAGCAGGGAGCATCGAACTTGCCGGTTTTCCGCATCATGCCCTCGACACTTATCTCCCCATGCTCGTAAGAGCCGGGCAAAGTGTGGCTATCTGTGAGCAACTTGAAGATCCAAAGCAGAAACAAAAGAAGGAATACAAGCCTACGGAGATTATAACGCCGCCACCGACGGTTGAACCAAAGCCGGCTCCTGAACCTGTTGAACCACCAACACCGGAAGTCAAGCCGCAACCGCAGGAGATTGAAACCGAAGGTGGGCCCGACTATAACGATAATCCCGACCCGCGTCTGTTCGCCTATAATCTTTTCGGAGAGTTAGAACCATTGCAGAAACCGAAGCGTCAGCCACGACAGCCAAGGACCGAGGAAGATAAGCCGAAACCCACACCGAAAATTGAAATTTCAGATGCTACCGCCAAGAAATTCCGCCCGCTATCTGAAAAGGAGTTGGAATTTTACGGTTCTCTGAACTGGGAGGACAATCCGCCCATCAACGGCTTCTACGAAACGATGATGAGCATAGCCCACCGTCAGATGGCGGAAATGGAAGCTGAACGACAGGCAGCGGAAGCTACCAAGAAAAAGATAATCACGGAGAATGGCACTGTCATCGAAAAGACCGAGGGCTATTTTGTTCCACAGCCAAGAGTGGCAAAAGTTGAAAAGCCGGAAACCGTCGAGCGTGATATGTCGCCCCGCAAGTTTTCCGAGGATATTCAGTATTTCCACCAGAACGGCTCAATGGTCGTGGATAACGGTCAGGTCGGCTTTCTTTCGGAGGTTCGCAAGAATGGTGCGATATTCACTCCACTCCCAATCAAACCGGAGCAGGAGAAACGCGCCATGCTCTATATTACCCTGTCGGAAACATATCAGCAACTCTATCATTACGAGGCTGAAACGCATGAGGAAAATGCTGATATGCGTGAACACCTCAACGAGTATTATGATGAGTTTGTGGACAGATACGGCAACCTCAACGAAAAGCAGAACGCCAAGTTTATCCTTATGGACGCCAACGGCCGTGACGCACTCGCATTGGAGCGTGGTGAAAACGGGCATTTTGTCAAGGCTGATATATTCGACCACCCAGTATCCTTCGCCGTTGACGAAGTTACTTCTGTCGATACACCTATGGAGGCGTTATCAGCGTCGCTTAATAAATATGGAGAGGTAAACCTCGAATATATGGGCAGTCTTGTCGATATGGAGCAGGACGCGATGATTGACAGCCTCGTCGGACACATTTTCTATAATCCGTTGGTTGCGAACTATGAAATAGCCGACCGCTTCATCGCCGGAAACGTGGTGCAGAAAGCCGAGGAGGTCAAGGCGTGGATTGACCGCGAGGAAGAACGTATCAAGGATTTTCCCGGTTTTGACGGCGTTGAGCCGTTCATCGACTTGTCAAAGGAGTCTTTGAGAGCGTTGGAGGAAGCGACACCGCGCCGCATTACATTTGATGAACTGGACTTTAATTTCGGAGAGCGATGGATACCGACAGGGATATACTCCGCATATATGAGCAACCTCTACGGTACTGATGTGAAAATAGCATATACGCCCTCTATGGACGAATATTCCTGCACTGCCCAACACAAGAACATGAAGATATGGGAGGAGTATTGCGTCCGTGGACACTATCGTACCTATGACGGCATGAACTTGTTGAAACACGCCCTGCACAACACTGTGCCGGAAATCAAGAAGTGTATCGGTCAGGATGAGAACGGACACGACATAAAAGTGCCTGATGCCGAGGCTATACAACTCGCCAACTCCAAGATTGATGAGATCCGCAATGGCTTTACCGATTGGCTGGAGGCTCAGTCGCCGGAGTTCAAGGAGCAGCTTGTGGATATGTATAACCGCAAGTTCAACTGTTTCGTGCGTCCGCATTATGACGGGTCACACCAGACATTCCCCGACATCAACATGAAACTGTTGGGAGAGCGTTGCAATGTCAAGTCAATATACCAGTCGCAGAAGGACTGCGTTTGGATGCTCAAGCAGAACGGCGGCGGAATATGCGACCACGAGGTGGGAACCGGTAAGACGCTGATAATGTGCATGGCAGCGCATGAGATGAAGCGATTGGGATTGGCACACAAGCCTATGATTATCGGACTGAAAGCCAATGTTGCCGATATTGCCATGACCTATCAGGCGGCATATCCCAACGCCCGTATCCTGTTCGCCGATGCCAAGAGTTTTGAGGCGAAAAACCGCGTCAATTTCTTCAACCAAATAAAGAACAATGACTATGACTGCGTGATTATGTCGCACGACCAGTTCGGCAAAATCCCTCAGTCGCCGGAAATTCAGCAGGAGATCCTTCAGGCTGAACTTGACTCGGTGGAGGAAAACCTCGAAGTTGTCAAGCAGCAGGGGAAGGACGTTTCACGCGGTATGCTCAAAGGTCTTATCAAGCGCAAGGAGAACCTGACCGCCAAACTTGAAACGCTCCAATATCAGATGGAGCAGAACAAGGACAGCATCGTTGATTTCAAGCAAATGGGTATAGACCACATTTTCGTTGACGAAAGCCATCAGTTCAAAAATCTGATGTTCAACACCCGCCATGACCGTGTTGCAGGACTCGGCAATTCGGAAGGCTCCCAACGTGCGCTCAATCTTCTCTATGCCATACGCACCATTCAGGAACGGACAGGCAAAGACCTCGGCGCGACATTCTTGTCGGGTACTACAATCTCCAACTCCCTCACAGAGTTGTATTTGTTGTTCAAGTATCTGCGTCCGAAAGAACTTGAAAGACAGGACATCCGGTGTTTTGACGCATGGGCGGCGATATTCGCAAAGAAAACAACCGACTATGAGTTTAACGTAACGAACAGTATCGTGGCAAAGGAGCGTTTCCGCTACTTTATCAAAGTGCCGGAGCTGGCGGCTTTCTACAATGAGATAACCGATTATAAGACGGCAGAGGATGTTGGTGTTGACCGTCCGGCAAAGAATGAGATACTGCACAACATTCCGCCTACACCACAGCAGGAGGACTTTATCCAGAAGCTGATGGAGTTCGCAAAGAGCGGCGACGCCACAATATTGGGGCGTGAACCGTTGTCGGAAACCGAGGAAAAGGCAAAGATGCTCATCGCCACGGACTATGCCCGTAAAATGGCACTGGATATGCGCATGATTTCTCCGGCATACGAAGATGATCCGAACAACAAGGCTTCACACTGCGCCAAGATGATTGCTGAATACTATCACAAGTATGACGCTCAACGTGGCACACAGTTTGTTTTCAGTGACCTCGGCACTTACAAGCCCGGAGAGTGGAATGTCTATTCCGAGATTAAGCGAAAGTTGATTGAGGATTATGGTATTCCGGCGCATGAGATACGGTTTATCCAAGAGTGTAAGACTGAGCGGTCACGCAAGGCAGTCATTCAGGCTATGAATGACGGCGATGTGCGTGTGCTTTTCGGCTCAACTTCGATGTTGGGTACTGGAGTAAACGCCCAGAAAAGAGCGGTTTGCATCCATCATTTGGATACACCGTGGCGACCGTCAGACCTCACACAACGCGATGGCAGAGCCATTCGAGCAGGTAATGAGATAGCCAAGTTATATGCTGATAATAAGGTTGATGTGATTATCTATGCGGTTGAAAAGTCGCTTGACTCATACAAGTTCAACCTTCTTCACTGCAAGGCTACTTTCATCGCCCAGCTCAAAAGCGGTGCTTTGGGAGCGCGAACTATCGACGAGGGTTCTATGGACGAGAAGAACGGCATGAATTTCTCAGAGTACATGGCGATACTCTCCGGCAACACCGACCTGCTCGACAAGGCAAAACTTGAAAAGCGGATAGCGGCGTTGGAGAGTGAACGTAAGTCGTTCAACAAAGGACGTGGCGACAGCGAGTTCAAACTCCAAACCATTACCCATGACATCGCCAACAACGAGGCGGCGATCGAGCGCATGAAAGCGGATTGGGAGCGTTATGACAAGGTTGTGCAACGTGACAAGGAGGGCAACCCTGTCAACAATCTCACGATTGACACCTGCAATCTTTTCGATGAGAAAAACATGGGTATCCACCTGCAAGGACTGGCACAGCGCACCGACACCCACGGTCAGTATCAGCGTATCGGCGAGGTTTACGGCTTCCCGATCAGCATTATCTCCGAAAGAGTGGTGTCTGACGGTATTGAGAAAGTGCAGAACCGTTTTGTTGTCGAAGGCAATTACAAATACAAGTACAACAACGGTCAGTTGGCAATGGCTGACACCCATGCCGCCTGCATGAACTTCGTCAACGCTTTGGAGAAAATCCCCGGCATAATCGCCCAGTACGAGGAACGCACCGCCAAGCTCAAAGCTGATGTTCCAATCCTCGAAAGCATCATGGCAAAGACATGGGGCAAGGAGGACGAGCTGAAGCAACTCAAATCAGAACTTGCCGCCCTCGACCGCAAAATCGCCGCCGAGTTAGCACCTAAACATGACGAAAAGGACGGCGAGGAAGTCAAGCCCGACACCCAACAGCAATCCGTCAAAGTTGTTGAACCTCCCGGTCAAGCAACCGACAATAAAAAGTCAATGGTGGCAGAGCCAATAGAGATTTATCGTCCGCCAATTACACCAAACAGGCCGTCATTCCGACCTTTCGGAACATAACCAAGTCAGGCACCGAGTATCACTACTTGATGCCTGACTTGATTTTAATATCTGCTTTGTATTATGACAATAATATATAAATCGGACAAACAACTTATTAAAATGGACAAAGTCCAACAAACTTCCAATTTCTAATATTATTCGTCCAGTTATTCAATCCATTAAACAAACATTGATATTACTTTTTCGATGTATTTATAAACCTAAATTTTTAACCAATGAAGACAGAATGTTTGAAGAAAATCCTCTTCGTGATTTTCGCTACAGTGCTTTCAGTTGGATTCATTGCGTGCCAAAATCAGATTGAGGATGTGCAGCCGATAGAATCCAACCAACCAGAAGTCGGGCTATTTAGCCGTTCTACATCGGAACTCCCCTTCCTTCAAGGAGCAGACCTTTCGTATATCAATGAACTTCAAGATGGAGGAGTCAAGTATTACGATAATGGCAACGAAGTTGACCCTTATCGCATGCTCAAAGAATATGGAGGCAACCTTGTTCGTCTCCGTCTTTGGCATAATCCCACAACATGGACTCAGTATTCCACTTTATCCGATGTGAAACGGAGTATTGGAAGAGCAAAGGCCGCTGGGTTAAACGTCCTTTTGGACTTTCATTATTCAGATTCATGGACAGATCCGGAGAAAAATCTTGTTCCAGAAGCTTGGCGACCAGTAGTGAAATATTCTGATATACTTGCCGATTCCGTGTACAATTACACATATCAGACCTTGACACACCTAATGAACACAAATCTTTTACCTGAATTGGTTCAAATAGGTAATGAGACTAACAAATCAATCATGGTCGCAGATAATGCTGACCTTGAACCTACAAATTTTGTTAGAAATACAAAATTATTTAATGCGGGCCTTCAAGCCGTTGCTGATTTCAATTCTGATAATAGAAAGAATATACAGACGATACTTCACGTTGCCATGAACCCCAATGATGCGATGTATTGGGTATCGAACCATAAGAAATACGGACTAAAATCATTCGACTTGCTCGGAGTTTCGTATTATCCTCAGTGGCAAGATTATACGCCGGCACAACTTGGAGAGTTTGCCGCTCGCCTCTACTCTACATATGGAGTTCGACTTTTTGTAGCAGAAACCGGTCATATATGGACGCGAGCATGGAACGATGACAATATTAATCTCATGAGTAAGATGTGTATGGGTTATCCAGAAACACCTTGTCCACAGCTTCAAAAAGATTTCCTTATTGAAGTAAAAGAGGCTCTTATAGCTAATGGTGGAGCTGGATTCAGCGCATGGGAACCTTTCTGGGTATCCGCAAATAATCAAACACTTTGGGGCGTTGGTTCCAATTGGGAAAACGTCGCATTTTTTGACTTCAATAATAATCTCCTGAAACATGGTGGTATGGAAGCTTATGGAGATTACAATGTGAAAGTAACTTTTGAAGTTAATATGTGGGAAGCCGGAAGCGATAAAAAAGGCTATATAACAGGAGACTTTACCGATGATGGCTTTGGAAATTGGCAAATAATACCAATGAAACAAGCAGAAGAGGGTTCTTCAACATATTATTTTGATACCTACTTGTGCCGGAACCAGAGCGGACGCTATTATTTCCTTTCTGACTCGACTTGGACAAGCCAAGAATATATCAATGGTTGGCAACAAGATCGGACATATAATATCTCGACATCTGATACTTGGATGAAAATAGCCAAGAAATTCGGAGAAGAGTAATCTCCACAATATACAACCGCTACCATTATCTGATAATAAGATGATGGTAGCGGTTATTAATTCAATAGAAAGTCCGATTTGTTGTATTGATTGTCCAAAATGTTGTCTTAAAGATGAGACATTTAATCCGCTACATCCCTTAAAATTAGTAACTTTGCAATTGGATTTAATACCACCAGTAAATATGAGAACAGAAGCATTGGAAAAAAGGTTGCTAAAAATAATTTGCATCATCCTTGCTATGATTGGACCATGGAAAGCATTCTCAGCACCTCAGTTGCCAGAGCCGGAATTTTCATGGAAAAATGTAGCTGTTGATGGTAAGAAGACAGCTGTGTTTTGTATCTTCCGGGATAGTAGAGGAATTATGTGGCTTGGAACGAACAGTGGTTTGTATTTTTATGACGGTATCACGACACATCCTGTTGGAGAAACTGAGATTTTCGGGACCCAAGTTTATTCTATTGTAGAAAAGGATAATCGACTTTTTATAGGAAGCAACAATGGATTATTGACATATGATTATGCCTCGGGGCAAGTAATCGAATCTGACATTGATTCACCAAAAGAAATCAGATCTTTACTATTGATCGATGATGATATTTGGGTCGGGGGTCTAAATGGCATATATAAATTTAATCTAAACAGTAATATTATAACTGATTATTCCAAAGGGTTGCCGCATAAGTCGGTTTACTCTATCATGCGTGACAGCAGAGGCATATTATACGTTGGCACATATAATGGTTTAGCTCGTTGGGATATTAATGCTGAAATGTTTCGACCGTTGAAGGTCAAAGCTGATGACTTTGAACTTTCCTCCCGTTTATTTGCAAATTGCTTATTGGAATCTCAAGATAAGGAACATATTTATATTGGCGGAGAAGGGTCTTTGTACATGTACACCCCTGCAAATGATAACTGGGAAAAGATAGCACTTATTGGAAATAACAATATTAAAAGCCTGTATAATGGCGGCAATGGCCATATACTAATAGGCACTGACGATGGAGTATTTGATATGTCAAAAGAGTGCATAAAACATTATCGACATGATTCAAGACGGGAACTGAGCCTTGCAGATAATGAAATTTGGTGCATATATTCTGATTCTCAAAATAACGTATGGGCTGGACATGAACGAGGTTTCTCTATAGCATCTAACTCAAATTATTTACGTACTATTGAATTAAGTGCTCTTGCCCATTCGGGAGAAGGGAATGAAATTCATTCAATATATAGAGATACTAAGGACAATCTTTGGTTTGCTGGAAACAACGGAGTGATACGCCTGTCGTATGATTCTACACCTCATTGGTATAGACATACCGATTTACCTAATTCACTTTCACACAATAGAGTTCGTGCTATACATGAAGATGCTGAAAATAATATATGGTTTGCAACAGATGCCGGCATTAATAGACTTAATAGAAAAAATGATACGTTTGATGTATTCTATATCGTTGACAAACAAGGAGAACACAATTCTAATTGGGTATATGCTTTAATTGAAGATGATACACACTTTTGGATAGGAAGTTTTCTGAATGGCCTTCATTACGTTGATAAGAAAAAATTCAATAGTTCGGATAGGACAATTGTTTCAGATATGTCTATAAATGCTGAAAATAAGTCTTTAGAATTGTCTAACAATCTTGTAAACGACGTAGTTAAAGATCAGGGGGGTAATATTTGGATTTTGTTGTTCAGAGATAACACATTAACTAAGTTCTCTCCTACTTCAAACAAAGTCATTAAATATGATATTTTTGATTTAACAGGAGGATACCCGACAAATATAAGTTCAGATAATCAGGGCAGAATATGGTGTGCGTTTAAAGGCGGAGTTATTATTTTTTCCGAGAACGATAAATATGATATCATTAGTGTCCACTAAAAAATCATAAAAGTTCTTTGAAAATATTGAAAGTTAGGTTGTTACAAAGGTTTTGAGACCGCGCCGATTTGAAATTATCTTTGCCAGACCAACGTGGAATGGCATATGCAT
>RIBJ01000004.1 GCA_003762715.1 Muribaculaceae bacterium Isolate-104 (HZI)
GAGGATTTTGCGGGTGGCGCGGGGTGTGGTTACAATGTATACGCCTTTGCCGGGGAGTGTGAATGTCATGGTTGCGTCGGTGGCGCGCCGGGTGGCGACAGTGGTTCCCGAAGCGGTGTGTATGCCTATACGCTCGCCGGGCTGAAGACCTGATATAATGAGCGTGCTGTTTTCAACATCCATGCGCAGTCGGGCTGACTCAGTGCCGTGTATGGACGACGCGGGGTCGGCGACAGTCACTATGCAACTCACACTTACTCCGGAGCCGTCGGCGGCGGTGCCTGTTATGATTGCAAGGAGGCTGTTGGCACATCATGATGTATTGACGTATGAACGTACTGACGTATTGATGTAATGATGAACGAATGTCGTGACGTACTGACGTATTGATATATGAATGCACTAAGGTATGGAACACCTGAATGTTTGAACTAATGATTGAATGATTAGGTGAATGAGTGATTGAATGACCAATCATCTAAATGATTTGATGACTGAATGATTAATCATTCAGTTGATTGACGGATTGGCGACCTATTCAGCGGAGAAAGATATTGGCTGTAAAAAAAATTCGCCGTATTACACATTTATGTGAAATATTAGCCGTATCTTTGCGTTGTAATAATAAAAGCACCCCTACGAATATGAGCGAAGTTGAACTGGTGCTCCGACCAAATCCTTATTCTCGGCAATGGAGGCGTAAAGAACTCGCGCACATATGAAGAAGACGATTCCTTGCGCGGTTATGTCCTCACTCTCCAAAAATTCAAGGAACTTCTCAAAGAGGGGCAACGTGACGGAACAGTGACAATAACCGCAAAACCATAGACACCGACAAAACTTTTGAGCTATGAAGGATATTAGAAACCGATATCGCGAAATGGTGGCACAAGTGCCGCAGCCGATAAAAGATGAAATCGACCTGTCCTTTGCCATTTCCAACAGGATAGACACGCTGATGAAAGAACGCGGTCTCTCAAAGAAACAATTTGCCGATGCCCTTGGCAAACGTCCCGGTGAAGTTACCCGCTGGCTCAGCGGTCAGCACAACTTCACTATCGCCACCCTTGCGATGCTATCCTCCTTTTTCGGCAAATCAATAATCACCGTGTAACTATTATGGCAAATGAATCGCTGTCAGCGGCCAAAGCTGCCAAAAACGATGAGTTCTACACCCAATACTATGACATCGAGCGCGAGATAAGTGCTTACCTTGAGTACAACCCCGATGTATTCAGAGGCAAGACGGTTTTGCTCCCGTGCGACGATCCCGAATGGAGCAACTTTACGCTATATTTCGCGCAACATTTTCAGACTCTCGGACTGAAAAAGCTCATTTCTACATCTTATGCGCCCGAAAGCAAGAAATACAAGGCACCTTACCAACCCTCGCTGTTTGAACAGGACGCTCCACAGTTCGACCCGGCAAAGACTTCCATACGCGGTAAAATCTTTGTCCTCGACCACGACATTGACGGTGACGGACGCATAGACTTCCACGACCTTGAATGGAGATACCTTAATGGTGACGGAGACTTCCGCAGCCCGGAAGTTACAGCCCTGCGCGATGAAGCCGATATCATAGTCACCAATCCGCCGTTCTCCCTCTTCCGTGAGTTCCTCGCATGGATAGTTAAAGCCGATAAGCAATTTGTGATTATCGGAAATATGAATGCGTTGACATATAGGGAAGTATTCCCCCTTATCAAAGACAATAAAATTTGGTTGGGCAATGGATTTCATAATGGTAACGCATATTTTCGTCCTATCGGCGAAAGGGAGTACGCGAGTGGCGTAAAGGATGAAACCACCGGGTTAGTAAAATTCAGAAACTGCTGTTGGTTTACTAATATTGACCACGGTCGCCGCCATCAGCCGTTGTCCTTGATGACAATGGAGGAAAATATCATGTATTCCAAGCACAAAGAGATACGCGGCAAAGGTTATGCACATTACGATAACTACGATGCTATCGAAGTGCCGTACACGGATGCAATTCCATCTGACTATGACGGCGCAACGGGCGTACCCATCACTTTCCTTGATAAATATTGCCCGGAGCAATTTTCAATCTTAGGGATAACAAAAACTTGGTTTGGAGGGGCAAACAAAGTTTATCCCGAACAAATTCAAGTAAATACTTCCGGCAAAGAAAGTCGCGTTACCAAACTTAATGACGGAGCTGTGCTGCAACATACTGAAATTCCTGAAAATGAGACATATTATATTGTCGGTGGTTCTTACTTCTATGCAAGAGTGATAGTTAAACGCTTATGAGACCCGGATAATGAGTAATCTTGCATAGGTTGAAGATAATGTCCCATCAATAACAACTGCACCTCGTCGGTTCAAATCTGCATATTTGGGTGTATCTTCAATGCTATATTCTTTGGTTTTGAGGCCCCACTCATTCCCTCTATCAGTTATCCCTAAGATTGAAATAGTCTTACTCATTTGAATTTACGTTTGATAAGGACTCGTGCATATGGCTTTTGTGGTATACCATTCTCCAAATAGTAAAGCTGCCCATCTCTTAAGCTTGGATTTAGTTCCTTTAATTCACGTGGATAAGGCTTTAATCCGAGTTCTTTACCAGAATCACCCTGAGTTTGACCTAAGATTGAAACTAAACAACAATAGAACCTTATGAAAACAAAACTACATATAGAGTGGACAGTCGCCGACATCTGCGACGGCTTTGTCTACAACGAATACGAGGCCAAAGGCCTTTTCGGAATGGGAGGAAAACTCACCATTCAGCCGGAGTATCAGCGTAACTATATTTATGCTGACGGCAAACGCGATGTAGCAGTGATTGATTCCGTACTCAAAGGCTACCCGCTCGGAGTTATTTACTTTGTAAAGACTGCCGACGGACGTTTTGAGGTACTTGACGGACAACAGCGCATCACTTCGCTTGGACGCTTCTACAACGGAGCCGGAAAACTTAGTTGGAAAGACAGTCAAGGACTACCCCAAAGCCTTGAAAGCCTACCGAAAGAATTACGCGAAAAATTTCTGAACACTCAATTGCTTATTTATGAGTGCGAAGGTACGGAGCAGGAAATAAAGGAATGGTTCAAGACAATCAACATAGCCGGAGTACCGCTCAACAATCAGGAATTGCTCAATGCTGTGTATTCCGGTCCGTTTGTCACCGCTGCAAAGGAGGTGTTTAGCAATTCGCAGACATCTCAAATTCAGAAATGGAGTGCCTATATTAACGGCGCAGTCAACCGACAGGACTTTCTTGAAACCGCTCTCGAATGGGTGAGCCGGGGCAAAACCGAGGAATATATGCGCGACCACCGTTTTAGCTCGGACATCACGGAACTTGTCAATTACTTCAACTCCATAATTGCTTGGGTACGTGCCGTGTTCCCTCTTGTTGAAAACGAGATGCGCGGTTTGCCGTGGGGTGAGCTTTATGAGCGATACCACGCCACACCTTACAATCCGACACAAATGGCTCAAAGAGTCAAGGAATTGTATGCTGACCCCTACGTTAAGAACCGTCGCGGTGTGTTTGAGTACCTGCTTGGGGGTGAAACAGACAGGAAACATCTTGACATCCGCATATTTGATGAGGCAACCAAGCGTGCCGTTTATGCCCGGCAGACCGAGGAGGCAAAGAAAAAAGGAATTTCAAACTGCCCCGACTGCGCCATCGGCCATCAAGCTACCGCGCAGAAAATATGGAAGCAAAGTGAGATGGACGCAGACCACGTTACGGCGTGGAGCCGCGGAGGGGCAACCTCGATTGAAAACTGCCAGATGCTCTGCAAGCACCACAACCGAGCCAAAGGCAACCGATAATCCGATTTTGCAGCGGTATATTTTGTGGAACTTTAATTTTCACTTAATATGCCATACACTCTTACTTTCGGCGAAATCGCCGATCGCTGGAAAGATGCTAAGCGCAATGTGGTGAAACACTCCACGTTCTGCGCCTACGCCCTCATTCTCAAAACCCACCTTCTCCCGAAGTTTGCCGACTATACCGACATCACGGAGGAAGCTGTTCAACAGTTCGTGTTCGACAAAATCGCCGAAGGGTTATCGCACAAGAGCGTCCATGACATTGTGGCGGTATTGAAAGCCGTTGCCAAGTTCGGAGCGAAACGCGGCCTTTGTCAATCGCACAATTTTGAGATTGTATATCCTCCGTCGGAGGCTGTCCGTCAACTCCCGGTGCTGTCGCTACTACATCACCGACAGCTGATGCAATCGCTCACCGCAGCACCGACACCGCAGCACATTGGCGTAACGCTTGCCTTATGCTGCGGCTTACGTATCGGCGAGGTCTGCGCCTTGCGTTGGGAACAGGTGGATATGGTACGGCGCATAATCTTGGTGCGTGGAACGGTAGGCAGAATCTACAACTGTGAGAAAGGGACTACCGAACATTACGCCTCATCACCCAAGACACGCAATTCAGTAAGGGAAATCCCAATCTCCGCTCCTTTGCTTGACGCGCTCCGAAAGGTGCGCAGGCAACAGGAGGGGAATATCTACGTTGTTGGCACAGGGGTGACACCGAAAGAGCCGCGCACTTACCGCGAGACATTCTCCCGGTTGTTGCGTCGATTGAAGATACCGCCCATAGTGTTTCACGGACTGCGCCATACCTTTGCCACCCGATGTATCGAGAGCGGCTGCGACTATAAGACGGTCAGTGTCATCCTCGGTCACTCCAATGTGGCTACAACGCTCAACCTCTACGTTCATCCCAACCTCGACCAGAAGAAACGCTGCCTCGACCGGCTGAACAAATTCCTTCGGGTTGAAACCACTCCAGACAGGGATTTTCAAGAGTGAACGGCATAGGGAAAAAACAGGCAAACGGGCGCAGTTAAAAATCCCTAGCTCCTTATAAATATCTTAAATTCATTTGTGTCTGTTTTCCCCCCACCTTCCCCAAAAGTACACTATTAGTACGCCGCAATATCTATATGAGATTGATTGTCAGAATAGTTGCAAACCGGAAGAGAAATTTTCCAGGTTTCTATATGCCAAGAAGAGCGTTGAAAGTAAACGCTTTTCAAAATGTCTGCTGATCCGCCCTGCTTAATCCCTTGACCGGGGCCTCTGCATAGCGGTCTGCGGTGGCAAAGTTAATAAATGTTTTTCAAAAAGCTGAGTACTATAACAAATTTTTTCGCACCAGGTCTTATAGCCTTAATTGTTTCAAAGCCATGCCCTGACATGCCCGGCATGGAGCTTTTGAGGCATTGGGTGCGGAGGTGCGGGGGCTGGGGGGGTCAGAGGTGGGGGATGAGGATTTTGCGGGTGGCGCGGGGTGTGGTTACAATGTATACGCCTTTGCCGGGGAGTGTGAATGTCATGGTTGCGTCGGTGGCGCGCCGGGTGGTGACAGTGGTTCCCGAAGCGGTGTGTATGCCTATACGCTCGCCGGGCTGAAGACCTGATATAATGAGCGTGCTGTTTTCAACATCCATGCGCAGTCGGGCTGACTCAGTGCCGTGTATGGACGACGCGAGGTCGGCGACAGTCACTATGCAGCTCACACTTACTCCGGAGCCGTCGGCGGCGGTGCCTGTTATCACGGCGGTGCCAGGGGCTACAAGGGCTATGGTGCCGTTGCTGTCCACAGTCGCCACTCTGTTGTCTGAGCTGCTCCAGTGTATGGTTTTGTCGGTGGCGTTTTCCGGCTCCACTGTCGCGGCAAGCTCTACTGTGTCGTCGGCGTAGCCGGTTATGTCGTCATTTCCCAGAGTGATGCGGCTTACCAGTGTTTTGAGAACAACCGTTATGGTGCTTGTGGCGACTGCGCCCGGCGTCTTCAGGCTTTCGGTAAGCACGGCGTTGACTGTCGCGCTTTCTCTGAGCTCAAAGGGTGCGGAATACTCTTTTGCGGAGGGTGACGACACCGGGTCGGATCCGTCGGTGGTGTATGTTATGAGTCCCGGGGAATCAGGTGTGAGACACACCAGTGCGGAGCCGTCTGCCCGGTACTCGGCGGTGACGGTTACATTGCCGCTGCGCTCCATTTTTCTGACCGACAGGGGCTGCGAGTAGCACAGCTCGTAGTCGGCTTCTTTCGCGTAAGCCTCTATAACCGAGGTTTCTTTGACGGTAATTGCGCCCCCGTACTGCATCCACGCGCTTTTGTTTATGCGGTAAAAAATCAGAGCGTCAGCCGCCGGGTGGGTTATTGTGATAACAGTCTGTTCGGGAAACGGATTGTCACCGCAGTCGGCGGTGATTTCGGGCGGAGTGCCGCTCACATCTCTTATGTCGAGAGGCACAAGGCACCAGGGCAGTCCTTTGAGTGAAGTGTATATGGCGGTGATGACAAATGTCTTGCCTTCGGTGCTGACCGGATAGCCGCCGGTCAAATCGGTTTCGTCAGTAATAACCGGCACCCCCTCGAAGCAGTCCTCGCCGGTGAAAACACCTCGTATTCTCACGAGCGAGTGCGGTTTCACGGTCGATAGCTCTTCTTTTGCTATGTCGGCAACTGCGCTCGGAGTGCCTTCGCTTACGGAGGTGTAGGTATAAGTGTAGTCAGAGGCATCAAATCCGTCGGGCGAGCAGGTGAAAACAAAATTGCGGATGCAATCGCCGTTGTCGAGGGTGGCGGGCAGACGGCTGTCGCCGGTGAATACTGTGCAGGCGTAGCCGGAGGCGTCGCGGAGTATCAGGTAGTGTTTGGTGCGGGCTATGACATCGGCGCTGCCGGTTACGAGCGCGGTTATGTTTCCGGCTTGAGCGGCATCGGCGAGTGTCGGCACTTCGGTGGTGATTCGGCGCAGCTCTGCGGTAGCCACTGCGCTTGGAGAGTGTCCTTGCATCAGAGCCACCGCCTTTACGGTCATGCCTGATGAAATTCTTATCGGGCGGCTGTAGGTGTATGCGTCAGGAGATGTCAGCGGGTCGGAGCCGTCGCCGGTGTACCTTATCTCAGCGCCCTCCGCGCCTGTGATGTGGACGGTTGTGGAGGTGAGGAAGGAGTGTGAGCCGTTGTCGGGGGAGATAGATATTGCCGGAGCATCGCATTCCGGCAGCTCTTCGGCGTCAAGGACAACAAAAAGTGTGGGAGAGTTGAGAAATCCGGTCAGGTTGTAGTTTTTGCGGCTGTCGGGATACTCATTGTCGCCAAGCGAGCAGTACAGGCTGAATCCGGCACTCCGTGCGGCTTGTGTGCCGGAGTTCCAGCCGGTTATTGTTACAAGCCTGTTGAGTGGCAGGTCGGCGGCATCTTCAGCGGCTATGACCACAGGCTGCGGCAGGGCAATCTCCTCGCCGGGGTTGAGGGTGTTGCGGTATTCGCTGATGTCGCCGAAAATCAGCCCGTCGTTTTCCGATTTCTTCACCGCGAAGTCGTTGTAGGAGGTGCCCGCTTCGGGGTAGTCACCGCCCCACCCGTTTGTTGACCGTATCACAAACACATTGCCGTCGCCGTCGGCTACTGTGTAGAAATTGCCGTAGCGCTCCATGACTGCCACCGACCCCTTTACGCGGTGTATGCTCTCTGCGAGAGAGCCGCCTTGCAAGATGTTTGACAGCGGACTTTCAGAGGCGGGAGTGATGCGGCGAAACAGCACATGGCGCACAACGCCAATGTTGCCAATCGCGGCAATGAAATCGAGGTTAAAGTAACCGTTTACCTGAAGCGGCTGATTTGGCAACCATATTATCCTGTCTCCGTTGGGCTTGTCTATGTAGTAGGTGGTGTTTTCCTTGGGTTCCAGGAGCAGACAATTCGCAGAAGTGAAAAATACAACAGTGTCGCCTGCCTCGCGGTTGTTTGCCGTGAAGCGCGGCAGGTCGGGACACTCGGAAGAGCTTATGTAGCTCACGACAATCTGCCCCGCCGACTCCTCGGCAATGCCGGTAATTCTGTTTTTCTTGCCTTCGAAAAATTCGGGCAGCTCCCTGCCTCCCGTAGGCACTATGGGAACAAGAGAGCCGTCGGCAAACTTTATGTTGTTATTTTCTATTTCGGCAAAGGTGTAGCGCACGGTTGTGCCGGCACAGGAGATGTCGGGAGTGCCGGTGGCATCGGCAAGAGTGAAGCCGGAACTGGTGCTTTGGCTTTCGTTGTATATGTAGTCGATAAAAGGGTCGGCGTTGCCTGTTAGGGTGCCTCCGGAGCCCGGCGAAATCAGCAGCGGAATGCCGGAGAGAGCTTTGCCGGGGATGTAGTTTTCAGGAAACGGTTTGCCTGACTCGATGCGCATAGCCGCGAATGGTGCCGAGCCGTCGCACACGGTCAGTATGTGCCTGTCACCTGATTTGTAGCTGTCGAGTATGTTGAGCGGCAGCGCGAACACAGCGGGTATGTCCGGAAACTCGAAGCCGTCGCGCCGGGTGACTGCTATGCTGTTCAGTGATTCGGTAGCCATGCGCTTTAGCACCACGGTGCGCGGCTCGCTGTACTTTTTGCCGGCATCGCGCGCCGACACGCGTATGGCTATGTCGGCTGTGCGGTTTGTAAACTGCACGCTGCCGGTGCGCTTCACCCGGTTGAGGTTTGCCTCGTCGGTGGGGTCAGAGCCGTCGAGGGTGTAGAATATCTCGGTGTCGGGATTCCCGTCCTCCGGCGCAATGAGGATGTCTGCGGATTTGAAAAAGGTGTTCGGGTACATTTCCGAGCCGTTGGTGTAGTACACCACCGGTTCAGCTGTGGTTTCGGTAGGCTCGGTGTAGTCGGTGTCAGGGGCGTATGACACACAGATGCTCCGGCTTGCTATCAGAAATTTCAGACCGTTGCTCAGGTAAACGCTTACGCTCCTCACCGTGGTGTCTCCCGGCACCCACCTCACAGCCGCATATTTGTCAGCGGGCCAGGTGTTTTGTCTGCCAAACAGCTCCTTTGAACCGAACTCGTTGCCCATAATGCCGCTTGATGCCACTGTTTTCGGCGAGTCTCTGAATGTTATAGCATCAAAATTAGATGATACAATGCCTGTATTATAGCTTGTAATCATGGGAGCGAATTCCACCTTTGTTATTTTGTAGCCCTCCGGCACGGAGATGGTGAATTCGCGGTAAGAGACCCACCATATAAATCTTTCGGGCTCGCGTGTTATGACATTTTTGTCGGCTTCAATGTCGTAAAGACAGTATGTCGCATTTTTTGGGTCGGTAATGCGGCAAGAGAAATTTTCGGTGACTTTTGCAGTGTACGAAGCCGTATTGGTAGCATATTTCCAATTGAAATTGACAATTACATCGCCCTGCCGCATCTGGGCAATGGGGTTGATGTTCGTTACAGGCTTGTATGCTTCGAAGAGCGCGTTGCTGCCTTCGCGTTCCGATAAGCCGTACGGCATTTCCGAAGCGGGAGCGTTGACATACTTGAACGGCGTGTTGCTCCACCTGTTGAACCATGTGCTGTAGCCAAGAGCCTTGTACAGCGAGTCAGTTTCGAACCCCTCTTTAACTCCGGTGAAGGTGCATTCGGGCGAGTTGAAATCTATAAAGACGGTTTTCTCGCCGTCGGTGCTTTGAGCGTATGCCGCGAAGCCGACAGAGAGTGCCGCAAAGAACAAGAGGATGGATTTAAGCCTGTCAAATATCATTCCTGAGCTAAAAGACAATCACAAAAGTAGGTTATAAACACACAAAATGGATACAATTTGTCTTTTTTAACAAAGAGAAATGGCTTTGCGGGTCGGTTATTTCGTTATTTTGCATCAAATTGGGAATATCAGGAATCATAATGCAGGAAAAAGGATTGGCGCGAGCCTGCTCAATCATAACCAGGAGTCCGAGAGCTGTCGCGGCGTTCATGCTCGCGGTGCTGTGCGGCATTGTCTCGTCGGCGCGTGCCAACGAGTATGTGGTGCGGTGTGTGCAGGAGCAGCATCATTCACTGTACGAGGATCTCGGCAAGTCCAACGCCACTCATATGTCAACAAGTTATTCCACGCTGTGGTATGTGGTGGCGAATCCGGAGGCAGCCGAATGGGATGCCGAGTTGACATACCCGCGCGGAGCCACCGGATTGCAGCAGACACCGGCAGAGCCGGGAAGCCCGTATGTATTCACATTTCCCGGCTGGGAGGCAATCAGGCACAACGGGCAGAAATTTTATCTGAGCGATTTTGTGTATCCTTTCGGCAGCGATTACGAAATGTTCACCTCCGCGCTGGAGATAGTGCTTAACCCGGCGCTGACTGACGAAAACGGCACATATCACATAACAACAATCCATAAGATAGGCGATTACGCTTTTGCGGGCAGCAATATAGCGTGTGTCAACTTGGCGCTGCTGAGCGATATTATGCCTGACCAGACAGACCAGGACATAGAGATAGGCGACTATGCGTTTGCCGACTGCCGGTTTTACAAGGGGGTGCCGGAAGGGTCGCCCTACCGCATTTTGCCCGATTGTGTCAAGAAACTCGGCACAGGTGTGTTCAAGGGCTGTGTGTCGCTTGAGCGCATGATAGTGGGAGACGGCATAGAGGTGCTTCCGGCGGAGACTTTTGACGGCTGCACCTCGCTGCGCGAGCTTAAGCTGGGCAGCGGAATGCGCAGGGTGGAGTGTTCGGTAACATCGCTTGACAGGCTTGTGCTGTCGTCGCCGGAGCCTCCGGAGATAGCCCCCGGCTGTGTTCTTGAAGCCAAAGAGGTGTGGGTGCCGGCGCAATACGAACAGACTTACCGCACAGCCATGCCGGGCAGCAACATCAAGGCGTACAGCTTTTCATTCAGCACACCGGTGGTGGAGGCCTACGCCGGCTATCAGGCGGAGGTGAATTTCACACGGGTGTCTCCCGGTTCGGGCGAGAACGATTATGTGTACTGCTATCCGCGCGGTCTCAATTCGTCAGGAAAGCAGAATATGGTCTGGCAGGTGGACTCCGTGCATGGCAGCGACTCACCTACCGGCAAGTTCAAGACCGTATGGTATTCTTATTCCTGTGACCAGCCCGAGCTCCTATCCGCCGGCAATGTGGTGTATGAGGACCAGACCCTTGTCCGATTCAACAAGGCGGGCACATACCGCCTGCGCTTCACCACTCTTGACATAACCGACCATACCGAAGAGGTTACAGTCGAGGTTATGGATGTGCCTGCCGGCACTGTCTTTCCGGATAAAATAATCATTTCCGCCAATGTGGCTCCGGACCATTCAGTGGCGGTTGGTAAAACATTGCAGCTCAGAGCCACTCTCTCCAACACCGAACACGGCACCCCTACAATCAAAACGGTAAGCTGGGGCAGCAGCAACGGCAATGTTGCGAAGGTAGATGAAAACGGACTTGTGACGGCGGTGTCGCCCGGCACAGCCACAATCACCGCGCAGGGTTTCGGTCCTGTGGCTCCGGTGGCACAGTTCAGCGTGAATGTGTATCAGCCGATACTTAGTCATGTCCTTGAGCGTCAGAATGGCGACGGGTGGGAAGAGTTTGCCGATGGCAACAATTATCAGCTCACCATACCTGTGGGCGAGGCGATGCGCCTGCGTCCCCGCTGCTACCCTGAGGGGCTTGACTACGAGGGGTTCTATATTTCAAAGGATATGTTTGCCAAACCGGAGAATATGGAGCTTGCCGAGGTGGAGATTGACGAGTCTGCCGGCTATGTGAAGATTCTGTCCACCGGCTATGTTCAGCTGAATGTCGCTGTGCGCGGCAAGAGCTATTATCGCGAGAATCCGGTGAGAATATTCTGTGTGGAGCCTAAACCGGTGTCGTACATAGCCGTGAGTCGGGCAGGGGAAACCGGCGGAGTGCTCGATGAAGCCAACGGAATCGACGGAATGTCCGGTGAGGAGATAGCACTTGATATCGACTACAACTATGATGCCGAGATGAAGCGAGTGGAGTGGAGTTCAAGCAATGCCGCAGTTGCGGAAGTCGTGACCGCGCGGCAGAAGGCAGCCGATGCCGCGGAGTTTGACGGAGTTCCTGTTACCGCCGCCACCCTTGTGATGCGGGCTCCTGGCTCAGCCACAATAACAGCTTGTGCGGCAGACGGCAGCGGAGTGCAGACCTCTTTCGACGTGGAGGTGGCGTCGTCGGTAGTAAAGGTGCCGGTGAGCCAGAGAGCCTGTGTGACCAACACGTCGTCGCAGCTCGCCACATATACCAACGACATGTACTTCATGCTGTCGACCGACGGCACTGCGACTCTTACATATCCGCGAAGCGACAACGGAGTGGAAAGCTCGTACCCCGACAACCCGTATGAGTTTTCTTTTGTCGGCTATGACGCCACCTACCGGGCGGGGAGTTACAAGCAGCTGTGGAGCCGCTACATGGATGAGTCGGGCTTTTCGGGCAGAGACCTGTACTACACCGCGCTGAGTATTCCGGAAACCATCAGCCACGGCGGAAGGGAATATACAGTGACCCGTATAGGCGACTATGCGTTTGCGGGCAGCAATGTGAGGTATATCAACATTCCCGCCACAGTGGAGACCATAGGCGACTATGCTTTCAAGAATGACACCGCGTTTGTGGGGCTGGCGCGTCCGTCCGAGTTCAGTGTTATACCCAATTCGGTGAAAAGTATCGGAAAGGGGCTTTTCAGCGGATGCACCGCGCTGGGACGCATGGTTTTCGGCAGCGGAATAACCCGGATTCCCGAAGAGACTTTTGATGGGTGTGAGTCGCTGTCGTCAGTGGAAGTGGGACGAAATGTGCGCAGCATAGCTTGTGACATAGCCACACCCGGCTCAAATGCGTTCATTGTCATGAATCCGGTGGAGCCGCCGGTGTTTGAGGGTGGCGCGACGGTGGATGCGACAGGCAGCGCGGTTTATGTGAAGCCGGAGTCGCTTGAATCTTACAAAGCATTGCTTCCGGATGCCCGAGTGGAGAGCTACAGCGTTACCGCGACATTTCCTGAGGCTGTGTACGCAAATGAGAAAATGGCGGTGAGCTACAAGGTAGAGGGTCCCTGGGCCACGGCGGCAAACGATTATATTTTTCTGTATCCCGCCACGGCTGCGGACGGCAGTCAGAGTGCTTCTTTTTCCTGGAGCGGCGAATGCCTGATAATGGAGTTCGGGGATGCCCGGAATGTAGGCGAAGCCTGTGACCTACAGAGTGTAAGAGACAGGTGGTATGTGTCGTTTCGCGAGCCGGGAGAGCAGGACTTCTCATTGCGTGGCACAATGGTTACAGACATGATGACCGAGCTGCACACAACGGTTTTGCCCGGAACTCCCATAAAGTCGATAACATTGACCCAGCCTGAAAGCAATATCAATTTAGGCGACCGGATAAAACTCGACTACAGTATTGCTCCTGCCAACGCCGCAAACCCCAAAGTGGTGTGGAAATTTTCCAAAGAGGGAGTTGTGGAGGTTGATGACAACGGATTTCTTACGGCAATCGGAGCGGGCAAGGTGACAATAACGGCAGAGAGCGCCGACCCTTATTGCACAAAGCGAACAAGCAAGCCTATCGAGGTTACTGTAATAAAGACAGTGAGCGACATAAAGCTGTATGCCGATTCTCATGAGGTGGGCGTAGGCGGGGTGTCAGGCTATCCGGGCGACAAAATAAGCCTGTCGGTAAAGTTCAATCCCGAAGACGCCTATCCCGAAACCTGCGGGTGGACAGTAACAACCGCCATAGGCAGTGTGTCGGGCGACAACGAGAATGTGGAGCTTGAGCTTACCGCGCCGGGCAGAGGTCTGGCAACGTTCAGGCTTACTCAGAAAACCGGTATAACAAGCATGACCGCCGATGTTCCTGTGCTTGTCAAGACCCCCGTAACATCCATAGCGCTGCAGGTTGACGGTGTGGGTGTCGGCGAGGCTTTGGCTATAGCCGGCGAGGTTGACGATGTGCGGATGCTCAGCGCCACTGCAAACGAGGATGCCTATGACACGGCTCTGGAGTGGAGTTCGTCGGATGAAGAAGTAGCAGCTCTGCGTCAGGTGGCAGGCGGTTACGAACTGGTGATGCTGAAATCCGGGTCTGCGGTAGTAACCATAGCAGCGGCAGACAGTCGCGGCGCTTGTGTGAAAATAGCGGTGACTGTAACCGCGCCTGAAGAGCCGGAACCTCCGGAGGAACCTGAGCCCGATGAGCCGATCGACCCAGTGTTGCCGCCTACAGACCCTGACCCGATTGAACCCGACCCCGAGGAACCGACAGAGCCGGAACCACCTGAGGAGCCTGACCCCGAAGAGCCGACCGACCCGGTGTTGCCGCCTACAGACCCTGATCCGATTGACCCTGACCCTGAGGAGCCGACTGAGCCCGAGCCGCCTGAGGAGCCAGACCCCGAAGAGCCGACCGAGCCAGAGCCTCCGACAGATGCTATTGCCGCTCCCTCTGCCGACAAAGCCGGTGTGCGTGTTGAAGGCAGGAGCATAACGGCGCCGGCCGGGTCCAGGATATTCAATCTAAATGGAGCCGAGGTGAGATTCGGGGTGTTGCCCAAGGGAATCTACATAGTGATAGTGCCGGGAAAAGGCAAGTACAAGGTGCTGAATTAGGCTCGCTTGCGCTGGAACGGTGCCATGTAGGCGACCCATTTCTCGCGGGTGACTACTGTGCCTGTAGCAAGCTCGCGCGCCACGGCGCTGAAACGGCGGTAGATTTCTGCCTGGAGCCGTGCCGGTGTGGGCAGCTCTTCGGTGGGATGCTCGCGCCACCACGCGGCTACCTGCAAGGCAAGCTCCATGAGCAGCGGCTTGTGGTACATTCTGAGATTTTTTACAGAGGAGTTATTGACTACAGTGGCTACGACTTCATTAGCCTGCACAAGCTCTTCAAGGTTTTCGGGAGCTTTCTCCGGCAGATAGCCGGGTACAGGGGCTTTTTTGGCGCGGCGTTCGGCAGCCTTGCGGCGGCGCTCCTCGGCGCGGGCGTCAATATCGTTTTTAATGTCCATAAACATCTCGGCGGCATCGATGTTGTCAATCTTCGTTACGGTACCGTCTGTAAGATAGGCTATTACGGCGTTCATTACATCGAGCTGCAGCGATGTGATGAGGGTGGCGATGGTTTCAATCCATTCAATGCGCAGGGTGATTTGTTTTTTCTTTCTCATGTTTGTGTGTTTGTGTGTTTGTGTGAGTGCAAAGTTACGACACGAAAAAGCCGGATGTTGTCTTAATTTTCACACTCGTAAATGTTAAAGTCGCAACTCGCAAATATTCAGCCGATTGCCTCGGAGAGAACTTGTAAATGTTAAATTCGCGAAGATAAAATGTTAATTTCGTCCGAACCAATAATAAAAGAAGAGGCTGTGTCAAAATAGGCGCAGCCTCTTTTTTATAACCTGTTGAAAAACATAAAACAAAGCCCTGACTTTCGCAAGCCGGGGCTTTGTCATGTCAAAAAGTTTTTGTAACTTAGTGACAAATAACAAATTAAATGTCTACAAAGTTACATACAAAATCTTACAGTAACAACGACAGACTGTTCTTTCTGCTGAATCCCA
>RIBJ01000005.1 GCA_003762715.1 Muribaculaceae bacterium Isolate-104 (HZI)
TGCCGAAACATGGGAAAAGAAGAAGACATTGGAATACAGTCAGCAACCGGTAAACACAGTTACGCTTGCTTGTTACTGCAAGCGTGTCGCGCTCGGTCATCTTGACCTGCCCAAGTATACAAGTATAGAACTTATGTTCTGCATGGCTGCTGTCATATCGGAATTTTTGAAAAAGTCTTTGATATCCGAGAGAAAAGGAGTAATTTTGTGTATCGACATGGCTTTGAGTTAGTTTTTTGGTGGTACTTAAAATTACTCATTTTCTTGCAATTAGGCAAGAATCCATGTCGTTTTTTTATGCCTCTGTCTCAGGAAATCATTACTTGCGAAACTTAAATAATATGAATAAATTTCTGTCACTGCTTGTTTCATCGGCAGTATGTGTCACAGCTTTCGCCGAAGGCTATCAGATAAACACCCTAAGCGCAAAGCAACTCGGAATGGGACACACCGGGGTAGCTTTGAAACTCGGAGCCGAAAGCATGATTTTCAACCCTGCCGCACTCGGATTCTCTGACAAGACTCTCGACATCTCCGCTTCATTTACCGGAATCAAAGCCATTGGCAAAGCCACTTACGAAGGCAACACATACTCCACCGACAACGGTGTAAGCACTCCTCTCGCAGTCAGCGCGGGCTTCAAGGTGTACGACAACCTCCAGGTCGGAATATCATTCTTCACTCCATACGGAAGCAGCATAGACTGGGGCAAGAACTGGGCCGGAGCCGTACTCAATCAGAATGTAGCTTTGAAAGTGTACACAATACAGCCCTCTGTAGCATGGAAAATCACACCGGAACTGAGCATAGGCGCCGGCATGATGCTTGCCTGGGGCACGGTTGACCTCAACAAGGCTCTCGTAAGCCCGTCTACACTTGACAAGGTCCTGCCGGTACTCGCCGCTGCCGGACAGCTTCCCCCTTCTGTTGCCGATTACCGGTTCGGCTTGACAACACCCGCTTCGGTAAACCTCAACGGCAAAAGCGCCATAGCTCTCGGGGCAAATATCGGTGTGATGTACGACATCTCCGCAACAGTCACATTAGGTGCGTCATTCCGTACTAAAATGAATATGAAAGTGGAAAGCGGTGACGCCGCTGTGGAATATGCCAACGAAATAGCTCGCACCATTCTTGAAAAAGACCTGAACATAATAAACAGCGCAAATTTCGCGGCATCAATGCCATGTCCTTATGTATTTTCATTCGGAGCATCCTGGCGCCCTGTTGACAAACTCACTCTTGCCGCCGACGCTCAGCTTACCGGTTGGAAAACCTACCGCAACCTGAACATCGACTTCCTTGACCCCATGCTTGACCCCTACGACCAGAACCTCACAAAAAACTACAAAAACTCGTGGGCTGTGAGAATCGGCGCACAGTACGCGGTGACAAACCGACTCGATGCAAGGCTCGGACTAATGATTGACACCACTCCGGTAAACATGCAGCACTACAACCCCGAAACTCCTGGCATGACAAAAATAGGGCCCTCTGCCGGACTCTCGTTCCGCCCGGTTCCCTCGCTGTCCATTGACTTCGGATTCATGTACGTGGCTGGCACAGGTGCCGATAACGCTTCATGCACATATACCGACCTGCTTGCCGCTAAATTTCCGGCTCTGAACCTCCCCGCCCAGAACACTTTTACCGCCGACTACTCTACTAAAGCATTCGTGCCGTCGCTGGGCATCAGCTATTCTTTCTGAACACGCCTCAAACATCTTTGATTGGGAACCATCCAAAAAAAATGTGGATGGTTCCCAAACTTTTTTAAACCTTTTTCAGTTGTATTTTCAGTGTTACAAACTATTTATACGAAACTCACCTAACAACAATACAACAACTTATGAAAGCACTATTCCTTTCCGCAGCGGTTGCCGCACTTGCAACATTCGCCGCTTGCAGCAGCTCTGAAAAAGCAGAGAAAACAGAATCGTCTCTCGCCTCTAAGATTGAAAACTGCACAAACACCGACAGCCTTAAAGCCTATGTCGAAGATGCAAAAGCCTATGTTGCAAAACTGCAAAGCGAAGGCAAACTTGACGAAGCCAAGGCGTTCCTTGAAAAAATCCAGCCTGTAGTACAGCAGAAGGCTCCTGCCCTCGCCGGCGCATTCACTGCAGTACAGACTTCACTTGACAAAATTTCAGGCGTGGCAGCCGAGCAGGCCGACAGCGCCAAGCAGGCTGTCGCCGACTCTGTGGCATACAAAGTAGAAAACGCCAAGGACGCAATCGGCGATGCCGCCCAGAATGCCAAAGACGCTGTCAGTGAAAAAGCGACCGAAGTGGTCGACAAATCAAAAGAAGCAGTGAGCAACGCTGCCGAGAAAACCAAAGAGGCTACTTCCGATGCAGTGAAAAACGCCGCAGACAAAATCAAAAACCTGTAATTGGCTGAATCTAAACACAACAGCGGCCATGCGACTCTATGACACGCATGGTCGCTTTTTTTACTAACCGAATCACTCCACGCTAAACTGTTAATATTATGAACCGGCTCAAGTCTGCCGCTATATTCGCAATACTCGCCTCATCTTCGGCTACAGTGTATGCGCACAACGACAAAGATGACTCTTTTCTCATACCACAGCGTGCGGTAATTGTAACCGGAGACTCGCTCAAGGGTAAAAAACTCATTGAAGTGCTGTACACCCCGGCAAACCGTCACTTCCGCGACCCGTCCGCACCCCGTTTTCTGCTTCTTGACCGCGAAGGCAAGGTGGCATTTGGCATCGGCGGCTCCATAAAAGGTACTGCAAGCTACGACTTCTGCGGAGCCATCGACCAGTCAAGTTTCATAACCTACGACATACCCGTGCCCAAGAATCCGGCTCTCAGAGACAAGCTCAACGCCTCTATCAACAACAGCTCTCTTTTTATGCAGCTTGTCGGCTCTACCGAACACTTCGGCAACTACCAGATGTATGTGCAGACCTATGTGACAAATTTAGGCGACTCAGGGTTCGGACTCAGACTCCGCTATGCATACCTCAGTCTCGGCTATGTAACCGCCGGTCTTACCAGCTCCACTTTCGTGGACGGAAACGCCGGAGTGGCTACCATAGACAATCAGGGACCCTGCGGAGAGCTCTATGCACAGAACGTCCTCGTCCAGTACAACCCCCACTTCGGAAATCACTGGAGCGCGGCTCTTTCCGTAGAGATGCCGAAAGCCACATATACCCTTGCCGAAAACACCGAAAGCCTGAACCAGAGAGTACCCGACATTCCTGCTTACATACAATACGCCTGGGGTAAAAAAAGCCATATACGCCTTTCTGCCCTGTACAGAAACCTGTCATACCGTGACCTCGCCTCAGGCAAAAACCGTTTTGTGACCGGCTGGGCGGCGCAGCTGAGCGGAGTCGCCCAGCTCACCCCGGCGCTGACCATGTACTACCAGGGCATAGCCGGCAAAGGCTACGGGCGCTATGTCAATGACTTTGCCGGCAACGGTCTTGACCTCATTCCCGACGGCAATGGCAGGCTCAAGGCTCCCACGGGCATGAACTTTGAAATCGGCTTCCAGTACGAGTTCTCTCCAAAAGCGTTCATAGCCTCATCTTACAGTCAGGCACGCCTGTACGGACAGCATTCTCTCGGCTCCGACGCGTACCGCTACGGTCAGTATGTGTCCATGTCTGGATTCTACAACATAGTACCCGACTTGCAGATAGGACTTGAGTACCTGTATGGCAACAGAGCCGACATAAACCATGTTCACAACCACGCCAACCGCATAAATGCAATGCTCAAGTTCTCGTTCTGAACACAAACCATACACCGAAAAAAATGTAGCAGCTGCGGGTTGCCGGTTCAAATATGCCGGCAACCCGCTTTTTTGTTTACCTTTGCAAAATAATCGCGATACAGGAACGTTTAGCAGACATGGCATTACCCTAATTTGACAATACTCTGTAGCAGACCGTGACTCCGGAAATACCCAAGACAATTCACTATATATGGTTTGGGGGCAAACCGCTGCCTCCGCTCGCCCAACGCTGCATAGAGTCGTGGCACAGGCACATGCCCGGCTATGAGATAATTCGCTGGGACGAGACAAACTTCGATGTCAACGCCGTGCCCTACACCGCTGCGGCATACTCGGCGGGGAAATATGCTTTTGTAAGCGATTACGCCCGGTTTCGCATTCTCTACGATCACGGCGGCCTGTATCTTGACACAGACGTTGAGCTGATAAAGCCACTCGACGACATAATGACACGCGGAGCATTCATGGGATGCGAGGACCCGATTGACAAAAAGCACCCGCACGGGCGCTTCGGTGTAAACGCCGGTCTGGGAATGGCAGCTCCGCCTGCCCACCCCTTTTACCGGCAGGTGCTCGACTTCTATGAAACCGCGACTTTCAAACAGACAGAAAACGGATTTGCCACAGTGACTGTTGTCGACACAATAACCGCCATGATGAAAGCCAATGGGCTGACCCGCTCAGACAATGTACAGAACATCTTGGGTATAGACATATATCCACCGGAGTATTTTTCGCCCATGGACTTTGACTCCGGCAAAATACGCATTACGCCTCACACCCGCTCCATTCACCACTATGCGGCAAGCTGGTTCTCTGCCGAACGGAAAATCCACATGAAAATCACACGGCTGCTCGGTCCGGGCGCCGCAAGGCAAGCGGGCAAAGTATGGAAATTCATAAGAAGTACAATATTCAACCGCCAATAACGTTATCACTATATAATAAACGTGTATCACAATGAAGATTTCACACTATATATTCATTCTGGCAGCTGTTTGCGCGCTCACTTCATGCCACTCATCCAAATCACATCTGTCATACCTTTCACAACTGCCTGAGGCTCGTCAGGGCACCATTTCATCTTCAGACTACGCCATCAGGCTCACCCCCGAGGACGAACTTGAGATTGTTGTGACATCTACCGTGCCTACAGCCACTACCGAGTACAACATACCCGCCACAAACGCGCAGTACAGCGCCGGGCAAAACAGCATAATATCCACATCCGAACAACAGAAATACATAGTTGACCACAACGGCGACATAGACTTTCCTGTACTCGGCAAAATCCATGTGCAGGGACTCACTACCGCCCAACTGAAAAATTTTCTTGTAGATAAAATATCTGAAAATGTACGCGACCCGCAGGTCAAAGTCCGCCTCCTTAACTTCAAGGTAAACGTCATGGGCGAAGTGCGCAACCCTCGCAACGTTGACGTAAGATCGGAAAGATTCTCTATCTTCGACGCTCTTGCCGCAGCAGGCGACATGACCGAGTACGGACGCCGCGACAATGTGACTGTGATACGCGAATGCGGCGACAGCCTTGTCTATTGCCGTCTCGACCTTACCGATCCGGCAATAGTGTCATCCCCCTACTACTACCTGCGCCAGAACGATGTCGTTATCGTAGACCCCAACGCAATACGTCAGGCAAACTCCCGATACAACCAGAACAACTCCTACAAGCTTTCGGTAATATCCACAATTGTAAGCGCGGTGTCTGTGATAGCTTCGCTTGTAATAGCCCTTGCTGTAAGATAAACCGCCGGACATGCTGAGGTTAGACCGAATATGCGCTTCAATTTTTATTGTGGCTTTCGCTTTGCAGCTGCCGGGCGAAACACTGCTGACCTTTGCCGACGAACTGATTGCCGCAATACTGGGCATGCTTGCTGTTGCCGACTGCCTGTTCAACCGTGCGTGGAAACGCTACACCCTTCTGTGGGCAATAATGTCGGTTGTCACTTTCTACGCCGTATATTCTCTCACATGGGTTCACTATAATTCTCTTCGGGCTATTGTTGTCGACTGGATAATACAACTTAAACCGTTTGTGCCGTTCATTGTTTTCCTTGCCGTCAAACCTGTGTTTTCCAAAGCGCAGCTACAGACATTGCGCGTCATTGCAATAATCAACGCAGCCGCAAGCACCATACTGCTGTTTATGCCGGGCTATGTAATCAGAGCGGCTGTGGGTCACATCTCCGTTCCGGGTATCGTGCTATTGCTCAGTTCCGTAGTCTATGCTCTCAGCTGCGGAAACGACTACCGCCGCGGCATTAACCCTTACATAATAGTGGCTATGCTGTGTGCCGGACTGATGTGTACCAGGTCAAAGTACTATGGCATGTTTATCATAGCACTGTTTTTTTTCTTCATGTATTCCCCCGGAATACTCCGGAGAATATCCTGGCGCAGATATGCACTACTCGCATTACTGCCGCTGCTCGTCATAATTGTCGGGTGGAGCAAATTCAGCTACTATTTCCTTACCGGCAATTCAAACAGCTATGACCCCGAAGTGCTTGAATCATACGCCCGACCCGTACTGTATGCTACCGGAGCGCTTATAATTGCCGACCATATACCGTTTGGCAGCGGTCTGGCAAGTTTCGCCTCATGGGCGTCAATTGACCCCTATTCAAATATTTATCACGAATACGGCATAAGCAAGGTCTACGGACTGTCGCCCGAAAGGCCTTGGTTTATCTGCGACGCTTTCTACCCAAGCCTCGCTCAATTCGGAATTATAGGAATAATACTGTTCGCCTGGTTCTGGATATACATAATATCGCTGCTAAAAAAACTGATACGCTCCAACCCGGTCAGGTATCACCTTGATTTCGCATGCGGCTGGATTATCATATTCTTCATCCTCATAGAAAGCATCGCATCCACAACCTTTGTCAAAACAGAAGGCATGTGTGCCATGATGATGCTGGGACTAATTTGCGCGCCCGCCTTGAGAATACATAGCAACGAGCAGTTTAACGAACATTCTGACAATCAACAAACCAATGGAAAGTAAAGACTACAGCAACGAGATTGACCTTCGCCGTGTGTGCCGCGAGCTCAAACACCGGAAATGGCTATACACAGCAGTTTTCGCAATAATCTTAGGCGCGGCTGTGGCATTTGTGTGGCGCAAGGAGCCGGAGTTTACCGCCCACTCGACCATGCTTATCGAAAACAGCTCCTCTGAAGGCCAGGGGCGCGGAGGCTCACTGATGCAGATGATGAGAGTGTTCTCCACAGGAGGCTTCGCCTCGTCAAGCGTAGACAACGAATTGCTGCTTGTAAACACCCGCGATGTGGCTCTGAGAGCGGTCAAGGCTATGAATCTTAACATCACCTGTTTTCAGAAACACGGGCTGAGAAGCAAAACACTGTTTGCAGACACACCACTGACGCTTTCCATTCCGGAGTCCGTTGCCGACACCCTGTCCAACGGCTACAACGTCAAGGTCTGGATAAAGGACGGCAAGGCAGACATAAAGGTGTATCGCGGAAGATTCTTCAAAACGACTATACTTGAGCAGCACAGCTTGTCTCTGCCCTGTACGGTAGACACTCCTTCCGGTCCGTTTACTCTTGCAGCCACCGGAGAGCTGCCCGCAAAAGCCACATATATATTCGGTGTGGACGGCTATCAGAACACCGCCGACTACCTTTTTAATGAAGTAAAAACCGAAGTGTGCGACAAAATGGCAGACGGCATTGAGTTTTCATACTCCTCTCCTAACCGCGACAAGGCAAAAGCCGTGCTCAACACAATGATGCAGGAGTACAATGCAAAACGCGTAGAGCGCAAGAAAGAGACCGCGCAGGCCGAATTGAATTTTCTTACCGACCGTATCAACAATCTGTACTCCGACCTTGTCGAGTCCGAGCATAAAGTGGCTGAATTCAAAACCGAGCAGCAGTTTGTAGACATAGAGTCGGAAGCGCCTATTCTGCTTGAAAAATCCATGACCTCACAGGAAGAACTGATAAAGGCTGCTGCCTCTGTGATGTACTATGAGCAAGTACTGCAAATACTGCAATCGGGCAAAGACGGAATGCTGCCCGCAGTGTCGGCTCCGGGTGAGGAAAAAAGCAGCCAGAGTTCGTCTATGGTCAGCGACTACAATTCACAAATGGCACTTC
Organism: Muribaculaceae bacterium Isolate-104 (HZI); assembly: GCA_003762715.1. Classification (GTDB taxonomy): domain Bacteria; phylum Bacteroidota; class Bacteroidia; order Bacteroidales; family Muribaculaceae; genus Paramuribaculum. Next base: position 7,930 of record RIBJ01000005.1, read on the forward strand.
TGCTCGAACTGCGTCGCTCGGCTAAGCCAGGCAACCACGCGCTCACTGCCGCCGAAACCAGAGTGGCACAAATGAAAGAGTCTATAATAACCTCGTTTACAGAGCTTTTAAAAGCATCACAAAGAACCATTGCCACCCGAAACAGTGTGGTAGGAGCAATGGAAAGCCACATACGGAAGCTCCCCGCAGTAGAACGGGAATACATAAACCTGTCACGCGACCAGCTTCTTAAAAACGAACTTTATGCGTTTCTTGTGGAAAAACGCGAGAGCGCTCTGCTGAAAATAAACTCTCAGGAAACTCTCGGGTTTATAATCGACCCCGCCTATGTGGAGCCGAATCCCTCGTTGAAAAAATCTCTCATATATATAGCGCTTGGTTTTGTGGCTGCTGTTGCATGCCTTGCTTCGCTGCTGTTACTGTATCTCAGACGCACCGACTATATAACACACCGCTTCGACTTCAAGAATGCGGGGATGGAAGACAACGCTTTTGACTGCACCCCAGGCGATTATTCTGTAAACGATGTTAGGGCTGAGATAATACGTCGCATGCCGGCAGGCAAAGTGTTCATTGCCTCTTACGGAGGCAGCATTGCCACAAAAGCGGCTGACAGGCTTACAGAATCTTTTGGAAACGCCGGAATTGAATGCGGTGTGTTCAAAACTGAAGGCACAGGCAACGACCCGTTCCTTGCCCCCGCCGTCCAAAAGCGCATCAGCGATATGGCAGCCTCCTACAGATATGTTTTTGCGACAGTACCCGATTTCGACAGGATAAAAGACATTGCGACAGCTGTTTGCAACGACGATTCTCTTCTGATTATATTTGTTGCCAAAGGCTCACTCACCCGCACTCATCTCAGTCAAGCCATCGGAACCGCCGACACAGCCCGTATTCTGGCGGTTATAGTATCGGAAAGCTGATTACTGTTTGTCGAGAACCGTCCGGTACAGCTCTACAGTACGCGAAGCGATTCTGTCCCAGTCGTACATGCTCAGGTCATAGCTTCTGCGGGCAGGATTGTGCTCAAGCGCACTGCCGATTCGCATGGAGAGTGATTCGGTGTCGCCTGACGGATAAAAACAACCGTCGCCCAAAGGCGCAATGCGGTTTGCTGGTATATCGCTGACAATTACATCCAGACCGTAGCTCATAGCCTCAAGCAACGCTATAGGCAACCCCTCGTGGCTTGAACTCATGACATATAGCGCAGCTCCGCTCATTAGCTGTCTTAGCTTTTCACCCTTTACAAAACCGGGAAGAATCACCCCGGCAGCGGCAGCCTTGTCCTTGAGAGAACGAGAAAAGCTGTCTTCATGGTCGGCATCGCCGGCAATCACGAGCCTGTAGCCTGCGGGCGAAGCCTTGACAAACGCATCTATAAGGTGGTCAAAGCCTTTCTCCGGCACAAAACGACCGAGAGCTATCACATAGCGACCTCTTTCGAGTCCGAGAAACTTCAGATAATCATCGGACAGCGATACCTCCGGTCTGTTGACTCCGTTGTACACCGTCACAACATCCTCTCTGCCGTACTTCCGGCAAAGATTGTATTTGATGTATTCCGAAACAGCTATAATGCCGTTACTGAAACGGGTGCCGAGCCTCTCGCCGCTTCTGAGCATGAACCGGGCAAGCCTGCCCCATTTCTTCCTTTCATAATCGGCTCCGTGGTTGGTCATTACTACCTTAAGCCCCAACAGCCGCGCAAAAGGAACCAATAGAGCCGGGCCAACCGCATGAACATGCAAAATATCAGCCTTGAGTCTGCGCGCCGCGACAACCGACAGAAAAGTGTGTACCACCGCCTCTAAATATTTGCTTGACGGAGCGTAGACATCGGTCAGCGCCACCCCCTTGTAGCCGGCAGACGCATCACCCCTCACAAAAGGTTTGCGCCTTGTTACAATCACCTCATGCCCCATAGCGGCGATGCGCGGATAAAGCTCTTCGCAATGGGTCTCCACCCCACCCTGCACTCCGGGAAAGCCCCGTGTGCCTGTAACCACTATCCTCATCGCGGGCAAGCCATGCTCGGATCCTGATTCAGCACGGACCGCAGTTTATTTTTCACCACCCACCTGAGCGGTTTGTACAGATGTCTGTGCATTACCGGCGACACAGTTCCCACCATCCAGCAGTTTTTCGGGCAGCGGCTCACCTGTTCCCGTACACGCATCGCCTGCGCGCTACTCCAAAGAGCATCAAAACTCTCTGAACGGATATTGCCCATTGACGCTTTCCAGTAGCGGCATTCCATGCCGTTGCACGGATACACCTCACCGTGAGGGTCTATGAAGAAATTGACCGACCCCGCCTCACACGGCAACAGACGGCGGTTGCCCCGCACATAATTTATCAGCCCCATATTAAAATAAGCCCGGAACCATGACTTGGGTCTGCGCTCTTTAAGCTGAAGCTGCACCAGTTTGTAAAAATCGGCACACACCTTGTCCGGGTCATTAATCATGTTGTCTTCCTTATGAAAATAAAAGGAATTATGATATGCCGCTGTGGCAAACTCCAGACCGAGCACCCGGCTCAGCCGGTACAGCTGCAACATGTCTTCGGAATTGGCATCTGAAACAGTACACCCGAACCCTATGTCCTTCACTCCCATGTCTCTTAAAGTGAGCAGAGTGTTGAACCCCTTTTCAAATCCGCCGCTGCGTCCGCGCAGCTCGTCGTTCACAGCCTGCATCCCTTCGAGAGACAATCTTATGCCTATGTCCGGAAAACGCTTTGCAAGCTCTATGACCTTGGAGTCATACCACCCCGAAGTGGAAATAACAATACGCTTTGTATGCCTGTAGCACTCCTCTACAATCTCCTCTATGTCATCGCGCACAAAAGGCTCTCCGCCTGTGAGATTTATAAATTTCAAACGAGGCAGAGACCGCAGATCTGATGCTTTTATCTCATCGTTACGGTCTGTGGGGTGCTGCCATATATTGCACATCCGGCAACGCATGGGACACCTGTATGTCAGTATTATCGAGGCATCTGTCGGCGTAGGTACACTCATCGGACAATTATTATGCCGGCTCTTGAGCCGGAAGGTCACATATCAAACGGACACAACCGTCTGTTTATTATATACCGTGACACATATATTTCCCCCAACCGTATAAAAACATATAACCGGCTGGCAGCATGGCACTTTTGCAAACAAGAAATATTTGCTAATTTTGCAATGTAAATAATCACACCGAGTGCTTGCTACCTCGTAAAAAACAAGATTTATGACCAAAAACACCTATTCCTTTACTTTTTTGTTGCTGACACTGCTTTTCTGCGTGTGTCTGATTGTGTCCAATCTCATGGAAATCAAGGTTGTAGACCTTGGATTTCTCACCGTAACAGCCGGCGTGGCGGTGTTTCCCATATCGTACATAATAAACGACTGTATAGTTGAGCTTTACGGCTTTCGCAAAGCCCGTATGGTAATATGGCTCGGGTTCGCGATGAATCTCCTTGTGTCTGTGCTGCTCCAGATCGGAATTCTGCTGCCCGGCTCTGCCGAGTGGGAGGGGCAAGAGGCTATGAGCCTTATTTTCGGCGCGGTACCGCGCATTTTTGCTGCCAGTTTCATAGCTTTTGTATGTGGCTCGCTCGCCAACGCCTACGTAATGGCACGTATGAAGGCGGCGGTAGCCGACGGCGGCAGATTTTCACTGAGAGCCATCGTTTCCACTCTGTGGGGCGAAGGCATCGACTCGCTGATATTCTTTCCGGTAGCATTCGGAGGGGTATTGCCATGGAACGCCATTGCAACACTGATTATAACCCAGACCCTGCTGAAAACAGCCTACGAAATTGTAATACTGCCGGTTACAATTTTGACGGTAAAATATTTACGCAAAACAGAGGGCATATCTCCGGCACAGAATTATGACTGAAACCGAACATACTTACACCATTAACCGCGCCGAGACATCTGTGGTGTGGTTTGACCTTGACGACACCCTGATTGATTTTAAAACAAATTCGCGCAGGGCTCTGAGCCGGCTATATAACACAGGTGAACTTTGCCGGCTGTTTGGCTCCGCCGAGGAATGGATTGATGCTTACGAGCATTACAACCACCTGCTGTGGAGCCGCTACTCCGCAGCGGAGATTGACCAGGCGACACTGCGCATGGACCGGTTCCGGCTGCCGCTTGCCGGTGCCGGGGCTGATGACAACTGCGCCCGCGAAATGTCTGCCCGCTTCGACAGCATATACCTTGACTATCTCGCCTGTGAAAAAGAGATGGTGCCCGGAGCGTTGCGCCTTCTGAACGAAGTAAGGAACGCCGGCTTCACCACCGGAATTCTCAGCAACGGGTTTTCGGACGTGCAGCACAGAAAAATCAACAATACAGGGATAGCACACCTAATTAATATAATAGTGCTGAGCGACGACATAGGAGTGAACAAGCCGGATGTACGGCTGTTTCATCACGCCATGGAGCTATCCGGAGTAAGCGAACCGAAACGCCACCTCATGATAGGAGACAACCCCGACACGGATATAGCGGGAGCCGCGGCGGCGGGATGGAAAACACTGCTTTTGTCACGAGACGGAGCGAGAGCCTGCAACGGACACACCCCTGCGGTCAGCTCTCTTGACATGATTTCTGTCGGGGTTTTACCTGTACAAGGCTAAAAAAACGGCTTTTGCTACAAAAAATCAGGCAGTTGGTATTCTGAATTGAAAAAAAATTCCGATATTTGCACTTGCAAAACGGCAGCGACCCTGCCGCGATATTTAACTTATTGCAAATCAAAGTATTTTAAATAAAACAAAATCTTTAACAATGACTAAAGCCGATATCGTTACCGAAATTTCAAAGACCACCGGCATAGACAAAGCCAGTGTGCTTGTAACAGTAGAAAAGTTCATGGATGTTGTAAAAGACTCTTTGGCTCATGGCGAAAACGTGTATCTACGTGGATTTGGTAGCTTCATAGTTAAGACCCGTTCTGAGAAAACCGCACGCAACATTTCAAAGAACACAACAATCATCATCCCCGAACACAAAATCCCCGCTTTCAAGCCCGCGAAAGTGTTCATGGAAGAGGTTAAAGAGGCAAAATAAGCCTTTTGGCAGTGAAAACAATTCAATCATATCATAATAACATAAAGGTTTAACACCATGCCCAGCGGAAAGAAAAGAAAAGGCCACAAGATGGCTACCCACAAGCGCAAAAAACGTCTGAGAAAGAACCGTCACAAGAAGAAATAATTCCGGACGGCAGTCTCAAAACTATACAGAGGACAAACTTGAGGTGGTAGATCCTTTTCCGGATTATCGGCACCGAAGTTTGTTCTTTGTGTATATTAAACACCGGATAATATGCAAAGCGAACTTATAGTTGATGTACAGCCCAAAGAGGTGAGCATAGCTCTTCTCGAGGACTCAAGGCTCGTTTCCCTGCAAAAGGAAGCGCGCAACATCGCCTATGCCGTCGGAGACATTTATCTCGCTAAAGTGAAGAAACTTATGCCGGGACTGAATGCCGCCTTCGTCAACGTAGGCTACGAAAAAGATGCTTTCCTCCATTATCTGGATCTTGGCTCCCAATTCTCATCCTACTCCTCGTTCCTCACATCGGCACTCGACGACAAAAAACATCAGCCGTCAGTGTCTAAAATGAAACTGTTGCCCGAAATAGACAAGCACGGCGCCATAGCCGACCAGCTGAAACCGGGTCAGGAACTCATGGTGCAGATTGTAAAGGAACCCATATCCTCAAAGGGCCCGCGACTCACCACAGAGATAACCCTTACAGGACGGTATCTGGTGCTGATACCGTTCGGCGATAAAATATCCATATCGCAAAAAATAAAGACAACCGAAGAAAAACTACGGTTGCGCCAGCTTATCGACAGTATAAGACCCAAAAACTTCAGTGTCATCATACGCACCTCTGCCGAAGGCAAAAGGGTAGCAGAACTGAACAACGAGATGAAAACCCTGCTGCAATGCTGGGAAGACACTGTTGCAAGGGCACAGAAAGCTACCGCCCCCTCTCTGATATTTGAAGAAGAGAGCAGAATCGTGGGTGTGCTGCGCGACATTTTCAGCCCGACATTCGAGAGCATCACCGTCAACGATGCCGACGTGTACTCTCAAATACAGAAATATGTGAGCCTCATAGCCCCGGAGCGCAAAGACATTGTGCATCTGTATGACAAAGAGGAACCCATATTCGACCACTACAACATTACCCGCCAGATAAAGTCGTCATTCGGCAAGACTGTATCGTTTAAAAGCGGTGCCTATATCATTATTGAGCACACCGAGGCGCTGCATGTGATAGATGTCAATTCAGGCAACCGCTCCAAGGCTGCTAACGACCAGGAGACCAACGCCCTTGAGGTGAACATGCGCGCCGCGGAGGAAATCGCGCGACAGCTGCGTCTGCGCGACATGGGCGGCATCATAGTCATCGATTTCATTGACATGGCTAAAGCCGAGCACCGGCAAAAGCTGTATGAGCACATGAAAGAGGTAATGGCTACAGACAGAGCACGCCACAATATACTGCCGCTCAGCAAATTCGGACTGATGCAGATAACGCGCCAGAGAGTGCGCCCGGCACTTGACATCGTAACAAGCGAAGAGTGCCCGTCATGCTACGGCAAGGGAAGCGTGCAGCCGTCGCTGCTGTTTACAGACACTCTTCATGAAAAAATAGACTACCTTGTCAATGAAATGCGGGTGTCGAATTTTGTGATGTACGTACATCCGTTTGTTGACGCGTATCTGAAAAAGGGTCTGATTTCACTTTACCGCCGCTGGCGGATGGAATTCGGGCGAAAATTTAAAATTTTGCCGGACCAGAGCCTCGCCTATCTTCAATACAGAGTTCTGGACAGCAACAAGGCGGAGATTGATGTAAAGGAAGAGAAAGACATTGAATCGTCTGCCACAAAAAACAAAAACAAAGCCAAGAACAGAAACAAGGAGGATTGACACTATAGCGTCTCCCACCTGAAAGATTCTAAAGCCGGAGGCTGTGTCAAAATAGGCGCAGCCTCTTTTTTATAACCTGTTGAAAAACATAAAACAAAGCCCTGACTTTCGCAAGCCGGGGCTTTGTCATGTCAAAAAGTTTTTGTAACTTAGTGACAAATAACAAATTAAATGTCTACAAAGTTACATACAAAATCTTACAGTAACAACGACAGACTGTTCTTTCTGCTGAATCCCA
>RIBJ01000006.1 GCA_003762715.1 Muribaculaceae bacterium Isolate-104 (HZI)
GATTCTGAAACATGGAAGAAAGGCAAAGTCGCTTGTCAAATATGGATTGGAAGAGATTTCGACCATACTTATGCGTCCGACTTATACCCCAAAATTCGATGTTTTCAAATTTTTGTCATGTACTTAAAATTTCAATAGAAAATATCCTCAAACGATACTTTCCATTGAAATTTTTGCTATTCGTTGATCTCATTCTGGCCGTTGCCCAGTGATACTTTCCATAAGGAGATAAACTCGGGAACCGATGGACTGAGGCCAGCGATCTTGTGGATTGGAGTCCAATCCTCTTGCTCGGTCCATAGCAATAGGTGCATAAGGAATGAGGCCCAACGCATCATATTTTGACTCGGCATAAGAGCCAAGCAAATCTTTCATACGTTTCTTTAGCCAAGTTACACCGGACTTATTTTTCTTGTTCTGGAGCAGGGCATTCTTTGTCTCATCGTCATATTGCTCCACATCTTCCAAATGGAGGAGCAGCCATAATTCAAAACAAGGATTACTCATGCAGAAATGCAGGTGGGAGTTCTGGACGCAGAGCTGGGCTACCTGCGACAACATACGTTCCTGCCACCGGTCACGGTCAATAACGAGCCAAAGTTCATCGTCATCTTCAATGTTGTATTGACGCATGAAGTCTGCAACTTGACGATGTACGCTCTCTGGAGACGACTCATCAGAATTGCGGTCAAGGACTTCCACATGCACATTCGGTGCGCGAAGCTCATTCTTGACAGCATTGAAATATATGGATTCGGTGTATCGGCCTTCTCCGGCAATGACCACGAGACGGGCAGAGCGAACACCTTCAAGGCGGACGAAATCCTTACGCTTTCTCATCTTTGTTCCAGTTAAGAGTTTCGATAGGAGCAAAGAACGGGATTGCGCTGTAACGTCCCTGAAGATAACCCTTCTGAACATTCTCACGAGGCTTGTATTCAGCAAGTGAAACGAGCTTGGACGCTCCGTCTTTGTCTTTCTCCACAAACCATACTTCATCTGCTCGGATAAGATCCAGATTGAGAAGGTTACATTCGTGAGTAGAGATAATCAGTTGCGTGTCCCGCTCAGTTGACAATTGCTGAAGATAGCACTCTATCAGCTTTTGCGACAATAGAGGGTGCATACTGCGGTCAAGTTCATCAATCATGTAGTCTGACTCGCTTTGCGAGAGGTCTATCAGCATTGGTATGAAGTCGAGCAAACGGATTGAACCGTCAGATTCCTCATCCATTTCAAAGACCACTTCATCATTCGAGTCGTTTCGATGAACCGCTTTCTGCTTGAAAATAGTGTATGTACCATCCTCCTTGAAATCAAAGAAGAAACATTCATTGCTTTCGGGTGCGGCTACCAAGGCTGTGCGTCCCGGAGTCGCGGTGCTGATTATCTTTTCAAGCAATCTTTCAGGGAGGTTGGTCTCTTCCTTTGATTGAACCGGAAAGCGACGAACATCAACTATGCCGGTATTGAAGTATTGCAACAAACGGCGTGTCGATTCGTGGAACTTCTCATCCTGCTCTGCATTGAATGACAGACCACGGAAGCGTGTGCCGGGGAAAATTATCCTCAATCCGGTAGCAAACCATTGGTATGCTACTTTAATAGGACATAGCCCCTTGCCATTGCGCTCTATATATTCAGCCAAGAAACTTCTCTTGGCCGGAGTACCTTCTCCCAGAAATTTTACAAACTGACCGACAGAATTATCACCATGTATGTCTCCAAATTCAAACTGGTTGCCATCGGAGTCAGTTTTTCGTGTGAAAATCTTTTTATCAGAACGGGCATTTATTTCATATAGCCATTCCTCCTTAATGCCATTGACAGAGAACTCGACACCATAGGCAAAATATCTGCCATCAGTCTTGAATTCAATTTCAATTTTTGAAACAGGCTTTATCGGCTTTACAAGTTTGAACGGCTCAAAATCTCCGATGGGAAACCGACCGAGGGCTATTTGCTGAAGCAAAGCGATAGCCTTGATAACATTGCTTTTGCCTGAGGCATTAGCTCCATATATAATTCCGAATTTCAACGCCGAAATGTCATCACGCTTTTGAGCGCGACTTACATGGGAAGGATGCACAGAACCTTTGCCAGCCACAAAACTGACAGAAGTCTCATCCTTGAACGAGTATATATTTTCAAATGTTGCTCGCAGTATCATTGTCGTATATTTTCAATTGTAACGCAAAGATACGACAAATATTTTATATCTCCAAGACATTTTCTAAATGCAAAGATGTAAAATTGCCTTTATGCGACATTGCTTGTCGTGTTCTAATATCAACGGTGAGAGGCGGAGCGGTCTTCCGTGTTGGCGGCTCGATGCCGTCAAACAGCATAGGGCGATGCCTTATGCCCTTTGACCGCATCTCGCCTATGGGTTGTGGCTGAACACCGATAACCGGCAACGCCTCAAGGTGGGCGTCGGGGACGCTGCTTTTCACCTCCGAGACTTATTGCCATTTATCCGTGTTCCGGGACGCCATAACCTGTAAGGAATTTTACGACCGCTCCGTCACTCACCGATGAAACAGCATTCCACGGGTCGAGACACTGCCGACTCCGTTTCTCTTCATCGTCAGAGACTCGCCTTCCGGGAATGACACCGATTATTATTCAGTGATTTGAAGTTCTATAAATCAGAAGTAAACATTACTAATATGTCGTGGTTCGTTTTCAACGGGGCGTAAACTTAGCTCCAGTTTCATGCAGTCAATACGACTTAGGAAGCTCTGTTTGCTCGTGGTTGAAAACGTGCGGAGCGGGGCTATTCTTTTGCCTTTCGGCAGAAAAATCTCCAGACTTCCCGTTGGTCAGCTCGTATTTTTCTACCGAAGGGCGAACAGCCCCTTTCGCTATCCGCACGGCATAGTTTCAACGAGCAAGCAAAACTTCGATAGTCGATAGACGCATAAAAAAATGTCGCACGATGAAAACGAACAACAACATATCATATAGACGAGGCAAAGCATCCATCTCCAGTCTCAACCGCATAAAAAAGGTTGCCAAGTGGGTCGCTATCCTTATCACTTCAATCATCGGATTGGTGTTGTGGGTTTTCCTCCGACCGATATTCCGAGGCGTTGGCTGGGTTATCTCAGCCCTTTCAGCACTTCTTATCATCTATTGGTTACTCACCCTATAAAAATTACGACTATGGCTACAATGTTGAAATCAAACGACACTGCAATCGCAGTAATGCAGCAGATGCTCCAAGAGCGTTGCATCGCAGAACCCTCATTCGCAATCAAAATGGCGAACCCCTCAAAGTCAATGGAGGGCGCAGTAAACTATCTATGCTCCCAAATCCAAAAGAGCGGACTATGCGTGGTGGACAACGAGACTGTAATGAACCTATTGGTACACTACTTTGACGATAACGAGATTGAGGAGGGCGGGAAGGTCAACTGCAACATCGTGGTAGGAAAGCCGGAACTCTCCGAGGAAGACAAAGCCAATCTCAAAGAACAGGCTATGGAGCAGTACAAGGAAGAACAACTCCGAGAAATCCGCAGACAGAACCAGCCGAAGGCGACCGCACCAAAGCACACCTCCACCGCACCGAAAGCAGGTGAAGAAATCAATGTTCAACCCAATCTCTTCGGAGATGACTTCTAAAGCATACGATTATGAAACCGAGAAATAAGAAGCAAGAGCAGATATTGGCAATGAGTGGGCAGCTTCGCCCACTCACCACCGCCCAAAAGCAGTGGGCACTGACCCATACAATCGACAACTATGCCCTTAAATTCAAGAAAGGGAAAGCCGTATGTCTGATATGCGGTCACGAATGGGATGCCGAGGAAGGAATGTGCCGTTGTCCACATTGTGGCGCAAAGGTTGAGGTCAAATCCACTACACAAAGAGTTGTGAGGGAAAGGTCATACTTCAACATCATCACCGCAGTCAAGGGTTTTCAAGTAATCCGAATGTTTCTGATGATTGTGGAGTTCCGCAAAGGTATGAAGGCAAATCCCGGCTTTGTTGAAATTGGCTCCTATTGGATTGACCAGCACGGACACACCACCGTTGTGGGGCTTCAGCGCACATTGGGTCACTACATTGACTCATTCGCTTTCGGCTCTCCATTGGAAATCAGACACGACAATGACGCATTTTGGCACATTGCCAACCAATGGGTCTATCCGAGGACAAAGGTCACTGATACCATTAAACGTAATGGCTACACAACCTTTTCCTATGGCGCACACCCCGTGACTATGTTTCAGCAGTTGCTCACTAACTCAAAGGCTGAGACTCTGATGAAAGCCGGAGAGGAAGGATTGTTCCGCTACCTTTGCCACCATCCTAAAGAGGTTGACAAATATTGGGACACAATCAAGGTGGCACGCAGGGCAGGTTACAAGATTGACGACCCGCAGATGTGGTTTGACTACATCAAGATGTTGGATAGAATGGGCAAAGACTTCCATTCCCCCACGTTGGTAGCGCCAAAAGACCTTAAAGCCGTACACGATGAATATGTGGCAAAGGCTGAGCGTCAGCGTATCAAGGAGCGGAGAGAGAAAGACCGCAAGAGAGCGGAGGAAGATGAAGCCAAGTTCGAGGAACTCAAAGGCAGATATGTCGGATTAGTAATGACAGACGGAGAAATCGTTGTCCATACCCTCAACTCCGTAGCAGAATATTACGACGAGGGAAGCCGTCAGCACATCTGCGTGGGTTCATCGTCCTACTACCTCAAAGAGAACACATTGGTTTTCACCGCCAAAATCAAGGACAAGACAATCGCCACGATTGAAATCTCCCTCAAAGACTACTCAATCATCCAATGCAGGGCATTCGCCAACAAGGTCTGCCAATATCAAGACCGCATTGCCAAAATTATCAACGACAATATCAAGATGATAGCCGAGAGAAAGAGAGCATAAGTTTAACCCGACCTCCACCGCATCGGTGGAGGTCACAACACCCCACCAACTATGACACGCATGACACAAAACGGCATATCGACCACGCAGAGAGGTCAAGAGCAATACGAAGCCTTCTACTATACTCATAGAGGAAAACGAGTAGAACAAATTATGTATGATTATCGTACCGAGGACGGCGAACTATTCTCGGTGGTGGCACCGACCCTTAAAGAGTGCCGACAGAAACGGGACGAATGGCTCGCCAAGAAGAAATAGCCAATAGTCGTAATATCGCCAAGCGGAGCAACCCTGTGAAGAGTTGCTCCGCTGATTTACGCTCAAATTCCCAAAAATTTCGGCCGCCACAGGCGGCGAGGGTAGATTTATATTGTCATGTACCACATAAAACCAATGAATATACTCCAAAGTAGCGTTAAAGTATAGCAACCCACATTAAAGAGTATCTTTTTTCGTTTGCTCGAATGGTATATTACGATGTACGCTATTCCGTAATCTATGATACTCATTAGGATAGTTGCTGTAATTCTAAGTGGTGGTGTTAAAACTATATTACCTTCTGGAAGAAAAAATTGAAATGCAGGATATATTATAGCCATTAAAAATAATGGTGCAAAAATTGCCAATACAGAGGCAACGATAATCAAAAGCACATCATCCTTATTCATAAGCAATTTTAGTCAAAGATTATTTTTCCTTTGGTGTAACCATAGTTGGACTCTATGATTAGTACTACTTTTTCAGAGAATGATGCCCACTCGTGGCAATAGCGGGTCTCTACACAGAGGTCAGTATCTTTCACTTGGTAAAGATTATCTCCAATCTTCTTTACTTCTACAACATATTTACCCTTGTCAACTTTTGTTGGTGATAGAATATATTCCACTTCCACAACTTTATCATATCGTCCTACAGCTTTTGTGCCGAATGACGGTTTGATTACAGAGTAAAATTCGGATATGTCATAGCTGCTTTCGGCAAAAGCGAAAGAGCCCATCATTAGGCATATCATCAAAAATAGGAGTCTCTTAATATTGTTCATGGACATTTGATTTTGAGAATTATGAAATTTGAGGCGTAAGGTAATGGTTGGTTGTGAAGATATTTCGGAGAGGACTCATCGGCATTTATACGGTAGAAACAGTAGTTCCAACCTTGTCCCATGTCGGTGTAAAGAGCTTCTTTAACACCTTGTGAGAGTAAAGCGTTGATGAAGTTGCCGAAGGTGACAATGCCGAGACTCTCATATAGAGCCAACTGACTTTCTTTGTCGAGGCATAAGGCACGGAAAACGTTCTTATTGCCCAAATTTCGAGCCGTCTTCACACCTTTACTATGGTGAATCATCATTTCCTGAGCAAAGCCCATACCGCCTTCTTTTGCCGCCTTTTCCATTGCCGATTGATAATCGTCATAAAAGAACTGAGGGCCGGCAGACGGTGACCATGTGAAAGCGCCGGTGTTTCGTTCACAACGATATCCTCTGTATATTTTGCCTCCCGAAACATGGTTCCCAGCAATGTTGATGTGTCCTGTGCCTGAGGTTGACCCGGTGAAGGCGCCGGCGAAAGCCAAGACGATGGAATCGTTGTCGGCTGATGGAATTCCACAGCATACCATGTCCATTGCCAGCTGGTTCATATCCGGCTTCAGACAAATCAAATCTCCATATTCGGTTTGTATGTGCGATTCTGACAATAAATCCAATTTCGGCTCCGTGAAACCACAGACCATTGACTCCTTGATATCAGGTTGTAAGTCTCTGGCGATGTCAATGAAAAGTTTCACGCGGGCAAGAACCTCGCGCCCGCGGTTGCGCCACCATGATGTACGACGACCGGGAGTCTTGGCATTATATCCGATTGCATCTATTCCAAGATGTTTGGCTTGATACAAGGCACGCTCGTTATGGTATTCCTGCGAAATTATTATGATTGAGTCCTGACGATATACATCTCGCATCTTAGCAATGGAGTTGAGTGTGCGAGTACCGTCATAGTCAAGAACTATGCGGAGAGAATCGACGTCCTGCTTTATCAGAGAATCGCGCATCGCCACCGGCTCGTCATATCCATTCTCCGAGTTGCGATAATCGCCGCCGCTGACCACAAGCCAATCAACCTTTCCGGATTTATAGAGGGCAGCCGCAGCCTTTATCCGATGGTCAAAGTAATAATTCCTCCGCCCATTCCAGGTAGAAATAGGCGATGTGCCAAGCACAAGCCCGACCTTTCGATGTGGCACATCCTCCACTGAATCATAAAGCCGGTCCATAGCGGCATGATTAACCATTCGGTCACATACCACCATCACTGCAACAATTACACACAATAGTATAATTGCGCTAACGACAATACGATTTGTCAATTTATTCTTTTTCATTGATTGCTAATGCTATAAAGCCATTAACCTTTTGACGGTATTCAATCTCATTATGAAGGTTCTCAATATAGTAACGAGGAATAGCATTATATCCGTATTTGGCGCCGAGGATTGCACAGGCGATTGCTCCGTTGGTGTCGGCATCGCCCCCTTCGTTTACCACCGCAAGCAGTCCGGCTTCAAATGAGTCTGCGTGCCAGTAACACCATAAGGCCGCGGCAAGTGTCCGCAATGTGTAGCCAATAGAATGAGTTTCATCTAAATCAAGTTTGGCAATATCGTCACTTTGATATGCTAAATCAATCCATTCAGCAATGCGGTCATCATACTGTGCGCCTATGGTTTTGATTTCATCATAAGAAAGCTGCTTGTTATTCCATATAAGGTCATGTATTATTGAGGTAGCAATAACGCAGGAACCTACGCATCTTGGGTCATAGTGAGTGAGTTTACAAATCGCTTCGGCTTGTTCGGAAACATTATCAAGAGCTAATCCAACTACAGATGTTCTCATCAAGGCACCGTTGGCAGCACTTGATTTTCGCGACAATTCCCACCATAAGCGAGAACACTCATCATGTTTCTCAACATAGTCACCCATAGCAAGAACCTTAAAGGTATGGGCTCCAATGCCCATCGGCTCGCCATCAGCCCAATCTTTGAAGTTTTTTGCTACCTGAAGAATATCGAATTTACCGTTATCAAAACCATTCAAGATGCAAAGCATCATATCTGTATCGTCAGTCCATGCTCCCTTATGCCAGCGACGGCGATGAGCATCTTGAATGATGTTCTCGTATCGCGATAGCCCATTTGGATAATGTTTCAGCACTTCATCCTTATTCAGGAATTCAGTGCCAAGTCCAAGAGCATCTCCTATTGCTTGTCCATAAAGGCATCCAAGCATCCTGTCATGTATAGTTTTCATATTCGTATCACAGAGTAAATCATTCTATAAGGGTTGTGAAATTGCCATTGAGAACGTTATTTAATCAAAGATGATTTTGCCTTTTGTGTAACCATAGCTGGATTCTATTATCAGAACAACTTTCTCTGAGAATGATGCCCATTCGTGACAATAGCGGGTTTCAACACATAGGTCAGTGTCTTTTACTTGATAGAGATTGTCACCAATCTTTTTAACCTCAACCACATACTTGCCCTTATCCACCTTTGTTGGTGATAGGATATATTCAACGTCAACGACCTTATCATATCTCCCGACAGCTTTCGTGCCGGATGTCGGTTTGATTACTGAATAAAATTCGGATATGTCATAACTGCTTTCCGCGTAGGCCAACAAACATGACAACAGCAATAATATGGTCAATATACTTCTATGGATATGGTTCATCATCTTTTATTTTAATGTTTTTTCTTCAGTGCATATTTGAGATTGCAGTAGTTCTAATGTTCTCTCATCTCTTTTGCCTTCAAAGAATTTATCCAAAACTTTATTGAATATTCCATTTGGGCGCACAACATCAAATAATGTCATAGATGAGCGAAGCTTTACTGCATCCAAATCTCCAAATATAACAGCCGCATCACATTCTTTAGAATCCAAGAGAATGTTTAATAGTGTATTCATGTGATAATTGAGAAGTTCGTTATCCAAATACACCTTGGCTTCTTCTACGTTGGAAATTCCGTAATAATTAGAATTATAGGTACGTCCTAGGCCCCGGAGCTGAGGAAAAATATACCACATCCAATGTGATCTTTTTCGACCATTCAGAATCTCGGTCAAAGCGGTATCGTACATATTCTCATGGGCCTTTACGAATCTGGTAACGTCGTCACTATATTCAATTTTCCATGAAGCGTGTCTTAGTTGCATATTATTGATATTAAGAAAGCACATCGAGGAGAGCCCCCCGATGTGCTTTCGGGTGAATTGATTCGACTCAAAAATCGAGTTCGCGAAGTTGCTGACGAGTTTCCTCTTTAAGTTCTTCGACCTGTTGGTCTATATCAGCATCGTTAAAGAGTTCATCGTAATCGGCTCCTACCTCATGACATGCCTGACGAAGTTCTGCTTTTGTCTCATCTGCTACTCCATCATACAACTCATCTACTTCATCTCGGTAGGACTTAACATCTGAATAAGAAGATGTGGGATATGCTTCTGAAGAAGCATCATAGTATTCCATCGCCTCCGATGTTTCTTGCTTATCACTCTCTCCCATTTGTTTAGAAGTGCAAGCAGAAGTTGTAGCGGCCAAAGCAATCACTACGGGAATTACAAGTAATTTCATTTCGATATTATTTGAACAGTCTGTAGATTTCGCGAATCCAAAGGACGAGCGATGAGGCTCCCACGATGATGAGGAGGTCAAGTGCTCCAGATGGGTTGAAACTCCAGTCAAGGGTATGGAGCATAGGCTCTACATTGAAGAATTCGTAAGCGACTTCTGTGATGAAGAGTTGGCCGATGACTATTATTGCGACGATAGTCCAGAAACCACTACTCATTTTTAGTTTGAAAACGCTTTCGCCGGTTTCAAAGCTGCGGGCGTTGAACATATACCAGAAGTGAGTCCATACGAAGATTGAGAACAGTAGTGTCGCCTCGTAAGGTGTCATTTCCTGTGCTGCTCCAATGACGGTGTGGAACATCTGAGGAATGGAAGTAACAGTTGCATGGTTAAACAGCCAATAGAATCCGAGGGTGATTGCGAAGAAGATGAAACCTACACTGCAAAGTTCCCACAACATGGAACTGGAAAGGATAGATGCTTCGCGACGACGCGGCTTTTCGCTCATCACACTTTCCGATGGTGGCAACGATGCCAAAGCCATTGCTCCGAAGGTATCCATAATCAGGTTGACCCAAAGCATCTGTGTTACGGTAAGCGGCGACTCTGTGCCCATGAATGAGCCGAACAGCACGAGGAAGCAGGCAGCCACATTGACCGTGAGCTGGAACAGAAGGAAGCGCTGGATGTTTTTGTAGAGTGAGCGTCCCCACATCACCGCACGACCAATCGAAGAGAATGAGTTGTCGATGATAGTAATGTCTGAGGCTTCTTTAGCAACGGATGTTCCATCACCCATAGAAAGACCAACATGGGCAGTTTTCAGAGCAGGTGCATCGTTTGTACCGTCGCCAGTGACGGCAACAACCTCATTGTTTGCTTGGAGCGCTTCAACCAATCGCTTCTTATCCATCGGACGGGCACGAGCTATAATCTTCAGATCTCCGACACGTTCACGGAGTTGACTATCCGTAAGTTCTGCGAACTCAACACCAGTGATGATATTGCGGTCGGTGTCAGTCTCATTATTCCAAAGGCCAATCTGACGTCCGATTTCCTTTGCTGTTCCGGGGGTATCGCCGGTTACAATCTTAACCTTGATTCCTGCGTCGATTACCTCGTTGACGGCATTTGGAACATCTATACGAACCGGATCGGAAATAGCCACAATTCCGAGGAATGTAAGGCTGGTGGCAACGACTTTGCCATTTTCAATCGTCGCATCCTTGTCGCCAAGTTCCTGATAAGCGAATCCGAGAGTACGCATAGCCTGATTCTGATATTCGAGAAGCTGTGCATTAACTTCTTTATCGGTTACGTCACAGGTATTTTTGCACATTCCGAAAACGATTTCGGGTGCGCCTTTGACGTAGAGTATATTTTTGCCGGTGGCTGACTTAACCACTGTTGCCATGTACTTGCGTTCAGTAGTAAATGGCAATTCTTCAATGCGGCTTGCTTTGGTACGAAGTTGCTGATAATCCGCTCCGCGTTCTTTCAGCCATAATAGCAACGCGCCTTCTGTTGGATTGCCAAGAACGGTTGGTTTGTCACCTGTGAGGTCAAGTTGAGCGGTTGAGTTTACAGCAATACCTTCATATAGCACTTCATTTGAGGGTTCACCGAAGAAATTGGTCTTATAGACCTGCATCTGATTCTGTGTCAGTGTGCCGGTTTTGTCGGTACAGATAACTGTGGTTGCTCCCATTGTCTCGCAAGCGTGCATCTTGCGCACGAGATTGTTGGTCTTGAGCATACGACTCATACTGTATGCCAGCGAAAGAGTGACTGCCATAGGCAGACCTTCAGGCACAGCAACTACAATAAGTGTAACTGCAACCATCAGAGTTTTGAGTGTATGGGCGAGTAACAGCGACCAGTCGGCGCTTGTTGCATTAGGCGTTACCATAGAGAACGCTCCTATCACCATCCCGAAGAAGATGATAAAGAAGCCGACAATGGTAAGGATACACTTGGCTTTCGACCAATCTTCAAATTTCTTGATAACGAGCCAGAAGAACAGCGCGACAGGAACAATCAGAGTGTAGGCTTGCCAATTACTCCAGCCGAGGAAATGGATAAGCTGACCAACGATGATAAGACCGGCGAAACCATAGCTGACATTGGTAATCCAATCTGCAAGGCCATCAAGCTGCTCATTGAGGGGAGTCTTGACACTATCATCAATTTGAGCTTCCTCAAAGACCTTGCCCATTTCAGTAGCATCACCTACTTTGAGAACACGCATAACGCCATGCCCTTCCATTACTTTTGTACCACGCATAACGTGGTTTGAAGGATAGGTAGCATCTTTATCGAAGTGTGCCGGATCAGTTGTTTTGGCACAAAGCGGTTCTCCGGTAAGAGTTGATTCATCAATACTGAGGGTCACTGCATCAAGCAATTCACCGTCCGCGGGGATTTCATCGCCGGTATTGACGATGACGATATCCCCGACAACAACATCTTTGCGAGGAATTGTTGTTGTGGTTCCGTTGCGCATCACCTCCACCAACTCATCATCATTTACCTGATTGAGAATCTGAAATGCCTTGTTAGCCCGCTGTTCAAAAATGAATGCGAGTGTCGTTGCAAGACCGATGGCAACGAAAATGCCGATTGGCTCAAAGAATACTTTCCAATCCTGTCCCAATCCGAAATATTCATAGAACGAAATTCCGATTGAAAGAACACCTGCAACCAGCAGGATAATGATTAACGGGTCAGAGAACTTGTCGAGAAACTCTTTCCACCACGGATCCTTTTCGGGTGGGGTAAGGACGTTAACCCCGTTCTTTCTGCGGCTCTCCAACACTTCTGCATCGGTCAAGCCTGTGTAAAGTTGTTTTTGTGACATATGATTGTTGTTTAATTATTGTTGTCAAGGTCGTCGATATTGATATTCAGCAGCGGTGGCTTCCGCTTCTTCAGCCCATTCTTCACAGACTTTACATAGTTTGTGGTCGGTTTCCAACAACTCTTTTCCACTTATTCTGACAATAATAGGTTTGTCGATGGGTTCATCATCTTCATCAATTCCGATATATTCGCAATCGTCTATGATGTGATATATTCCGGTATTTTGTTCAAGATAAAATTCCTGACAAAGAAATCCATAATATTTCTTATAAACTGAAGAATAATACAAACTTGCAGTTCCGGCGATACATAATAAAACACCCCAAACTGTTGAAAACTTAAATCGTTTGGCCTTATGATGTTCCTTATGCGAGTATAAGTAGTCCTCAACCGTAAATTCTTTGTCAAGAGCAACAATTATGACCCCTACAAAAGGAATGGATAACAAAGTCCATCCCATCATGCAATCAAGGAAAAATTTTATAAAACTCCATTGAAAGAACATAGAAAGAATGACCATCAATCCCAAAACCAGGGCATATAGTAATGCAATTGGTTTTAGGTCTTTCAAGAATTGATACGTATCTGGTGCCAATTCCATTAAGAATGATGTCCTTCTATATTCTTCCATTGTTTTTATTATTCCTTAGGTGCTTGCAATGCTCTTGTTGATTCAAGAATCGGAAGGTTTGTTTCAGTCGGCACGTAGATGACGGTCTTGTTGTTTAGATCACCTTGCTGACGTACCCAGAGATATTGAATATAGGTCGGTGTAATAGAACCGTTTTCTATGCGGATTGCCTCGGCTGCGCCTTTTGCTCGTTCGATTTCTGCCTGAGCATTGAGTTTCTCGGCTTCAAGATTAGCTTTAGCCTCCTCAATTTTGATTTTACGGTTCTGTTCAGCTTTGGCAAATTCTGCTTTACCTTCCATTTCCTGCGACCACACATTGTACCATGGACGGATGAAAGCCATAGCCACAAAGAGAAGTATTATGCCGCCAACAGCCCAAAGGCCACTTTTGATGACCTTCGGGCTTATGTTGGGATTGTTATTGTTGCTGTACATTATATATTGTGTTTTATTTTAGTTATCGACGTTTGGGTACATAAGTCTTGTTGCCGTTACTATTGATATAGTATTGACCTCCGCGAGAACCAGTGTGGATTGTATGGCCAGTTCCGTAGTTGTAGGCTCCGGTTGAATAGTCCTTGGCACGACTACCGGATGTGCCTGTATAGATGTTAGTGTTTCCCGTCGTTGACCAATTGTCATGGTTGGTGTTGTTACGGGTGCTACGATGATGTCCCTGTACGTATGTACCGTTGGACTTGGTGTAGCCATTGACATAGGTCGAGTTGGTGTTAGTTCCGTAGGAGGAAGTGCCGTATGTGCTGCCGTAGTTGTACTGAGCGTTTGCGGAGAGGATTGTTGCTGCAATTGCAACGAAGAGTGTCATTAACTTTTTCATCGTCAGAAATGTTTAAGTGGTTATTTGTTTTTGATGATGCAAAGTTACTTCCCGATATTCACGAAAGCATCATTTCCATAATGTTTCAAAAATCTCCTTTGCATATGGCTCTCTTATCTTGCAATGTTGCAACCTATGCATCTTTGAACTTCTTGAATAGTTTGGAGTTTGTCAAAGGAATTGGTTCCGCTGAATCCAATTCGGTAACAAACACCATATTGTCATCAATATTCACAGAGAATACTCCATCACGATTCTTGGTTAAATTGTAGTCTTCCGGATTGTAGAGCGATGGTATATTCTTTAATGAGCGTTTCAGACAACTAAATATTGGTCGCCTAATTTCTGGGATGCTCAAATCTGGCGCTGTATCAGCCGTTCCACCAAACAGTGAGTATATGGTACTATATCGTGCTTGTATCTTCTCCATACGCTTCATGTATTTGGCGAGGCCATCGGTTGACTTAGGCTGATTGAAATTTATTCCATCTTTTCCACAACATAATAGTAGTGTATAAAGAGCTCGTTCCCTGCGGTGCAATCCGTTTGCTTTAGCATCCACATCAGGGAAGAAAATTTCCTCTTTGTATGGATCAATTAAAATATGGCTTCTGATATTCTTTCGGATAAGAAAGATGTCGAGCAACTGCTTGTAGAATCCATGAAAATGGAACTGGCTGTCACGTTCTTCTGAAGTGTTGACTACATAGACATCACTGCTCAACATCTCGCAGAACCTATCTATAAAGGATTGGACTATTGAAAGAATATCCTCATCCACCTCTATTTTAAGATAGTTAGCATAAGCATCCTCACCAACAAAACTATTACCTATCTTAATCAGCAAAGACGGATAAGTGTTGCGTAAATCTGTGATACCACACTTGTTACAGCATTAGTGTCCACTAAAAAATCATAAAAGTTCTTTGAAAATATTGAAAGTTAGGTTGTTACAAAGGTTTTGAGACCGCGCCGATTTGAAATTATCTTTGCCAGACCAACGTGGAATGGCATATGCAT
>RIBJ01000007.1 GCA_003762715.1 Muribaculaceae bacterium Isolate-104 (HZI)
TAATTTTCATGTGAAAAAGCGGCTAAACTTTTCCTTTAAATTACTAATTTTCAGGGACTTTTGCAAATATAATCACCTAAAATTTAACTGTTTAACAGCATGATTTCAATTTTTGTCATGTACTAAAGTTATAGATAAAATGATGTTTCTATCTATCCCTAATACTATCGTTCTATAGTAATATCTCTTTATGTTTACTAAGTGAAACATATGTATTGTTATCTGTATCTGTATTCAGTTCTATCTGTATAGAAATATATTTCTCTTAATATTTTGGATATAGGTCTATATGTCTATAAGGACATAGGGATTTATGGACGTTGGAAGTTGTGTGAGGAGTCACTATGCTTTAACCGCAACTTGAACATGATAATTGACTTCAAGAATATGTGGTCAAATGCGGCCATTTCTATACTTTGTGCGTCCAAGGGTCTTGAAAATTTGGAAATCGCTGGGCTGTTGTTGTAATTTTGCATCGCATTCCAGCTGACGAAAACTCCTGTGCGTTCAAGTTAATGGTTATAGGAACAGCGACAGCAAGACCTCTGAATCTGAAATGCGCCCCTTCTCATAAAAGATTCGGGATAAGGATAAATCACGAGTACCCGGCCAAATGCGGTCATATCTATACTTTGTGCGTCCAAGACCCTCAAATTTTTGGAAAACGCTTATCTTGTGTTGTAACTTTGCAGAGCATTCCGGTTGACAGAATCCCCTGAGCGTTCAAGTTAATGGTTATAGGAACGATTCCAGCGCGATTCATGATTCTTGAAATGCGACACAATATACAATACACACGGCCGATGCTATGGCTGTGATTGGTGCCCGCTGAGTTCAAAACAGTTACCCTATGGGACTGCACGTCAGGGCTATTTAAGCCATTTGTAAGGCTGACTTCCAATACATTTTATTATTACGCTGTGACACAGACGGTAGTGTGGAATCCAATTACCCGGATTGAATTCCCCGCTGTCGCCCAAGACCCGTGTTGTGTCTTAACTTCTATTCAAAAATGAATGAAAGAACCCAAATTCGTCGCTTTCTCCACCCAAAAGGGAGGAGCAGGCAAAACAACCCTTACGGTCACGGTAGCGAGCTACCTATATTACTGCAAGGGTCTGAAAGTTCTCGTTGTTGACTGCGACTATCCGCAGTACAGCATCGACGAAATGCGCAAGCGGGAGAAGATGCTTCTTGACCTGAGTCCTTCGTTCAAGAAAACATTCTCCGACACACTCGTCCGAACCAAGCTGAAACCATTCCCTGTTCTGGTATGCCCTCCGGAGGAAGCAATGTCAAAAGTCAAGGAGCTGGTTGAGAGCGGTGACGACATCGACATCGTGTTTTTCGACCTCCCCGGTACAGTGAATAATCGTGGCGTGGTAACAGTGGCCAACTGCATGGACATGATTGTCGTACCAATCTCCGCCGACAAGGTTGTATTGGAGAGTTCGCTCGCTTATGCACTCAAATTACAGGAATGGCTCACGACCGGCAAATCCCAGTTGAAGGGTGTTCACATGCTCTGGAATATGGTTGATGCCCGTGAGAAAACGGAGTTATATGAACGCTATGAAAAACTCTTCGATGAGTTGGGCTTGCCTACCATGTCAACCAAAGTGCCTGATACAAAGAAATATCGCCGCGAAGGTTCGGAAACGCTTGAAAGGGCTGTTTTCAGGTCCACGATCATGCCTCCGGACAAGGCGCTGCTCAAAGGGACGAGGTTACAGGAACTTGCAGAGGAATTCCTCAAGGTTGTCAACCTGTGATGTCTGACCTATGGGTAAAGTGTATGAATCGGATATAGACCCTGATGAGTTCATCCGAGATTTTCGGGAGAGCCCCTCCCAGACGCAACCTTCCAAGAAACCTAAATTTACATCGTCGGATAAAGATTCTCCTGTCAAACAGAAATCCAAGCCGGACAACACCCCGCAATCACATCCACATCCTCAGACCGAGGAAGAATATCTTGACTGCTTCGTGCGCAATATGGCGCACATGCGGTCAAGGAAGAAATATCAGGTTGTTGAGGTTGACCCAATTTTTATACAGAAGGTAAAGCGGATCATCTCATACGGCGATACACCCTGTTGCTCAGCCAAAGCATATATCAACAACGTACTTGCTGAGCATTTCCGAGAGTATGAAACCTATATTGAAAAAAGACAATAAATGAAAAATGTAACCCATAAACTCACTATCAAAGTCACCCCCGATTCGGTAGAAGCCGAAATGAAAGCCACAGACCCGGAACAGGCTGCATACATAGAAAAGTATCTCTCCGGCTCAAATGATTTCGCCACGAGGCGCACCTACATCCAGCCACAGTTGCACGATACTCTTACCAAGATGGTGAAAGTCCTTGCTCCTCATGGTGCAACTATCGGCAGCTATCTGTCAGCAATCGTCCTCGACCATTTCGCAAAGAACGCAGACCTGATGAAGCGAATCTTTGAAGACAGCCGTGAGGACTTATTTACATGACAGTATTTGTAGTGCTGGCACTTTTGGCAAGCAATATCTTTCTTGCAAAATGCTCCTATCAAAGGATAAAGAGAAAGCAGACAGTCCCTCAACAGACGCTGCGTCTGATAATACACCAGACCCGCCTAAAAATAATAATGAAGGTGTATCTGATGCTTCGGTCGAAAATCCCATTGAGGAGAAAATAGCCTCCGTTGTCGGAGAAAGCAAATATGACCCCGACACATATAAGCAGATTGTCAAAGAGATTGTGAAAGAGGTCGTTCCTCTTATCATAGAGGAATATGGCAACTTTGCAGATGCCGGATTCCCGGAATTAGAGGACAAGAAATCTTCAATAGTTGTACCCAATGACAAACTTGATGAAGTATTCTCCAACACAACAGTAGCGGAATTGACCGGTGAGGCTCCCGAACCTACTGAACCATGCGCCGACGGCTTGGACTTCAACGATATGACCACGACAATGAATGTGTTGAAAGAGACGTCTAACAACCCGGAGGATATGGAGGTAGCACAGGAAACTCTCCGTAAACTTGACGGTACAGTCATAAAGGAAAAACTTTCACTTGACCCGGCAATTCAGAAAAAGATTCTCCTTATCGAATTACATCTGCCCAAGCAAACGAAAGAGGAAACGGAGGATACTATTCCAGAACATGACCAGAATGACTCCGCTCAATCCCCTGAATCGCAGCCGGACAAACCTAAAAGAGTCCTTTTCCACGCTGACATCGACACCTCGGAAATTGATGAAATTGATTTCAATGTCTATCATTGACACTTGGCCGCAAGGCAAACCTATCTATAATATAATTCATGTCTAATTTTTTCAAGAAATTCTATGAAAGAACCGTAGCGTTTATGAACGCACCCCATCGCCGCCGTCCCATTGCCGCAATGCTTCTTCTGACGGCTGCAATCCAGATGTTCGCCGCCGGTAACGGTCTGAGTGGCATCAATGAAGCCACTTCAATGGTCACCTCCTATTTTGACCCAGGGACGAAATTGGTGTACGCAATCGGTGCCGTGGTCGGACTCATCGGCGGCATCAAGGTTTACTCCAAATGGTCGAGTGGCGACCCCGACACGAGCAAGACTGCCGCCTCATGGTTCGGTGCCTGTATCTTCCTGATTGTAGCAGCCACAATCCTCCGATCATTTTTCCTCTGATGTCCGAGTATTCAATCAACAAGGGCATTGGTCGGTCGGTTGAGTACAAAGGCTTGAAAGCGCAATACCTGTTCATCTTCGCAGGAGGATTGCTTGCCATTTTCGTGGTATTCGTCATCATGTATATCGCCGGAATCTCCCAATGGGTCTGCATAGGCTTCGGTGCGACAGGTGCGTCCTTTCTTGTCTGGCTCACATTCCATATCAATGCCAAATACGGCCAGTACGGTCTGATGAAACTGACCTCGGTCAAGTATCGACCACGATATATCATCAACCGTCTGCGCATAACACGATTGATAAAACATAAGAATAAATGAGGAATATACTGAAAGCTACAACACTGGAGTCAAAGCTGCCGCTGCTGGCGGTCGAGCATGGCTGCATCATCTCAAAGGACGCGGATGTCACCGTGGCCTTTGAGGTGAGCCTACCGGAACTATTCACTGTCACCTCCGCTGAATATGAAGCGATGCACTCCGCTTGGTGCAAGGCAATCAAGGTGTTGCCCCATTACACTGTCGTACATAAGCAGGACTGGTTTGTCAGTGAAAAGTATAAGCCGGAACTTCAAAAAGAGGATTTGTCATTTCTTGACCGTTCATTTGAACGCCACTTCAATGAGCGTCCATATCTCGCCCACAAATGCTACCTCTTCCTGACGAAGACTACAAAGGAGCGTATGCGCCAGCAGTCAAACTTCTCAACCCTCTGTCGTGGACGTATAATGCCAAAGGATTTGAATCACGAAATGGTTGTGAAATTTATGGAAAGCGTTGAGCAATTCGAGCGAATTATGAATGACACCGGCTATATCAAACTCCATAGACTGAGTGATGAAGACCTTATCGGCACTGAATCAACCTCCGGACTGATTGAGAAATATATGTCGCTGTCAATGGACGACGTCACTTGCTTGGAGGACATTGACCTGTCGGCAAAGGAGATGAGAATCGGCGACAAGATGCTCTGCCTCCATACTCTTTCAGACACTGAGGATTTGCCCGCAAAGGTCAGCACAGACAACCGATATGAGCGGTTATCAACTGACCGAAGCGACTGCCGGCTTTCTTTCGCTTCTCCCGTAGGGTTGCTGTTGCCTTGCAACCATATCTACAACCAGTATCTACTGATTGATAATCCTGACGAGAATCTGACGCGGTTTGAAAAGACGGCACGCAATATGAACTCCCTGTCGAAGTACAGCCGAAGCAACGCCATCAACAAGGAGTGGATTGACCAATATCTCAATGAAGCCCACAGTTACGGACTGATTTCCGTGCGCTGCCATTGCAATATAATGGCTTGGAGCGATGATGCCGAGGAATTGAGGCGGGTCAAGAATGATGTTGGCGGTCAGCTGGCGACAATGGGTTGTATGCCACGGCACAACACCATCGACTGCCCGACACTGTTCTGGGCAGCGATGCCCGGCAATGAGGCCGACTTCCCTGCGGAGGAATCTTTTTACACGTTCATTGAACCTGCGGTTTGCTTCTTCACTGCCGAAACCAACTACCGCTCATCGTTATCCCCATTCGGAATAAAGATGGTTGACAGACTCACGGGCAAACCTATCCACTTGGATATTTCCGATGAACCGATGAAGCGAGGCATAACCACCAACCGCAACAAATTCATCCTCGGCCCGTCAGGTAGTGGGAAGTCGTTCTTTACCAACCACTTTGTCAGGCAATATTATGAACAGGGCGCGCATATACTTCTGATTGATACGGGTAATTCCTACGAAGGTCTGAGCAACCTGATACGAAACAGGACTCACGGTGAAGATGGCGTATATTTCACATATACGGAGGATAACCCCATATCTTTCAACCCGTTCTACACCGACGACGGAGTGTTTGATGTGGAGAAGAAAGACTCAATCAAAACACTGCTGCTGACGCTTTGGAAATCGGAGGATGACAGAGTGACAAAGACTGAATCCGGCGAGCTTGGCTCGGCATTGTCAATGTTCCTCGATAAGATGGCAAAAGACCGCGACATTGTCCCATGTTTCAACTCATTCTATGAGTTCATGCGTGATGACTACCGTGCGGAAATGGCTAATCGCCCGATACCCATCTACAAACAGGACTTTGACATTGACAATTTCCTGACCACTCTGCGCCAATACTACCACGGTGGCCGCTTCGACTTCCTGCTCAACTCAAAAGCCAATATCGACCTGCTCAACAAGCGATTTGTGGTATTCGAGATTGACAGTATTAAAGAAAATCGCGAACTTTTCCCGGTTGTTACAATCATCATCATGGAGGCTTTCATCAACAAGATGCGCCGGTTGAAAGGCATCCGCAAAGTCCTAATCTGCGAGGAGGCTTGGAAGGCTCTATCCTCGGCAAATATGGCTGAGTACATGAAGTACCTCTACAAGACTGTCCGCAAATATTTTGGTGAGGCTGTGGTTGTTACGCAAGAAGTCGATGACATTATATCGTCACCTATTGTGAAAGAAACCATCATCAACAACTCCGACTGCAAGATACTTCTCGACCAACGCAAGTACATGAACCGCTTCGACCAGATACAGGAGCTGTTAGGTCTGACGGATAAGGAGAAAGCCCAAATACTGAGTATCAACATGGCGAACAATCCCAACCGCCTTTATAAAGAGGTGTGGATTGGACTTGGAGGAACGCAGTCAGCCGTCTATGCCACTGAGGTGAGCAAAGAGGAATATCTCTGC
Organism: Muribaculaceae bacterium Isolate-104 (HZI); assembly: GCA_003762715.1. Classification (GTDB taxonomy): domain Bacteria; phylum Bacteroidota; class Bacteroidia; order Bacteroidales; family Muribaculaceae; genus Paramuribaculum. The sequence goes on from RIBJ01000007.1 coordinate 6,371, forward strand.
TATACCACTGAGGAAACGGAGAAAATAAAGGTTTGGGAAATGGCACAGAAACTCGGCGGCGATACCGAAGCCGCCATAAAACGATTAGCTAACGAATAACGAATGTTTACAGAACTTTTAGAATTATTTGAACCACTTTTTCCCATACTCGCCACTTCAATTCTTTTTATAGGTGGCGTAGCATTGGCAATTTACGGCCTTGTGCTTGTTTGCAAAGGTCTGAAACTCCTCTTTAAGAAAACCATAAGCAATATGTCACTCTGTGCCGATTGCATTAAAAATTGGATTGACTCCGGCTTTGAACGCCTTGAAAATACAATCAAGTCGGCAATAAAGAGTGCGAATCGTAGCCAGACAGAGGATATTTTGAAACTCGTTCAGCCAATGGTTGAAAAGATGGTTGAGGAGAATATTAAGGAACAATTCTCCCCATGCGATGTTCCGATGGCAATCATCGACAAAATATCCGAGTTGCAGGGATTATGGGAGGATGATTCGCACACAATCCTTGCGACCATTTATAGAGACGGTGGCACATACATTATGAGTCTGGACGGTATTGAAGACCATTATCTTGTCGGGAAGTATTTATTGAGCGAGGAATCGGAAAACAACCGCTTTTACGCCAATGGCTGCTTCGGCTTCACATTCCATTTTGATGAGGATAACAATGCTATCTTCATACCTCGACTTGGCGTCTGGCTGAAACGGGAAACACACAACGGAATCTTTGACAATGGGGCTTTTACGAGTGTTGAGAAACTTTCTCTTGATGATGATACCCGTGAAAGAATAAAAGTCATTTTATCAGACAGAAACGAATGAAAAATATCAAGATTATTATTTCACTGTTTGCTATCTGCATCCTTTTCAGTGCAAACAAGGCAAACGCCCAATGGACGGTCATTGACCCTTCCAACATCGCCCAAAGCATCGTAAACAACTCCAAATCACTCGTTCAAGAGTCGCAGACGGCGACCCACATGGTGAAAAATTTTCAAGAAACCGTGAAAATTTATCAGCAGGCAAAGAAATATTACGACGCTCTCCAGTCAGTCAACAATCTCGTCCGCGATGCCAGAAAGGTGCAGCAGACAATACTCATGCTCGGCAATATCTCCGGATACTATGTCAACAATTTCCAGAAGATGCTCACGGACCCAAACTTCACTTCTTCGGAACTGTCTGCAATAGCCTCCGGCTACACCCGGATATTGGAAGAAGCCAATGGTGTACTTGGAGATTTGAAACAGGTGGTTAACATTACCACTCTCTCAATGACCGACAAAGACCGTATGGATGTGGTGGATAACTGTTACAAGGAGATGAAGCGGTTGAAGAATCTGACCGCTTATTACACCAATAAGAACATCAGCGTCTCATATCTGAGGGCGAAAAAGAAAGCCGACACACAAAGGGTTGTAAACCTCTACGGCGACGGCAGTGAAAAATACTGGTAACCATGCTGTGTGCGATAGATTTCAGCAACCTTCACACAATCCTCCGCTCGCTATATGATGAGATGATGCCACTGTGTTCGGATATGGCGGGCGTGGCACAGGCAATCGCCGGATTAGGTGCATTGTTCTATGTCGCCTACCGTATCTGGCAATCGCTGGCAAGAGCAGAACCGGTTGATGTGTTCCCGCTTCTTCGTCCCTTTGTTATCGGATTCTGCATAATGTTCTTCCCTACGGTGGTACTTGGGACAATCAATGCGGTGATGTCGCCAATCGTGCAAGGAACGGCCTCAATGCTGGAGGGGCAAACCCTCGATATGCAAAAGTACCGTGAGGAAAAAGACCGGTTGGAATATGAGCAGATGATGAATGACCCGTCAACCGCCTACCTCGTTGATGATGCTGAGTTTGACCGTCAGATTGATGAGTTGGGTGTGACTGAAATAGGGACTGCCGCAGGAATGTATATTGAGCGTGGAATGTATAAGGTCAAGAAAGCGATTCAGAACTTTTTTCGGGAATTACTTGAAATGCTCTTTCAAGCAGCCTCCCTTACGATAGACACAATAAGGACATTCTTCTTGATTGTGTTGGCAATACTCGGCCCGATTGCATTTGCCCTCTCGGTATGGGACGGCTTCCAGTCAACACTGACCATGTGGATCCAGCGATATATTCAGACTTATCTATGGTTGCCTGTGGCGGATTTGTTCAGTACCATTCTTGCCAAGATACAAGTTTTGATGCTTCAAAACGATATTTCAGAACTGACGAATAACCCCAATGCAGACCTCGACGGGACAAATACCGCGTATGTTATCTTTATGATTATTGGCATTATAGGTTACTTTACAATACCCACTGTGGCGGGGTGGATTATCCAAGCCGGCGGTGCCGGAAACTACAATCGGGCTGTCAACAATACAGCGATGCAAGCTGGTTCTATGGCCGGAAGTGTCGGAGGTGCAGTCGTGGGCAACGTGGCCGGCAGAGCCGGAAAACTATTAAAATGACATTCAAACACCGATTAAATGGAGTTCAAATCACTTAAAAACATAGAGTCATCTTTCCGTCAGATAAGGCTTTTCGGAATTGTATTTGTGGCTATGTGTGCGGTGGTTATCTCGGTGGCTCTGGTTATGGTTTTCAACTTTGCTGAGAAGCAGCGTGAAAAAATCTATGTCCTTGACAATGGCAAGTCTTTGATGCTAGCCTTGTCACAGGATATGAGCCAGAACCGTCCGGCAGAGGCACGGGAGCATGTAAGACGTTTCCATGAATTGTTTTTCACTCTCTCGCCGGACAAATCAGCAATCGAACACAATATCAACCGCGCATTGATTCTCTCTGACAACAGCGCATACAATTACTACTCTGACTTCTCGGAAAAAGGTTACTATAACCGAATCATCTCCGGCAACATCAACCAGATATGTCAGGTGGACAGCGTTGTGTGCAACTTCACCAACTATCCATACACGGCGGTGACTTACGCAAAGCAGAAAATCATTCGTCAGAGCAACGTGACTGAGCGCAGTCTTATAACAACCTGCAAGCTGACCAATTCGTCAAGATCAGACGACAACCCCAACGGCTTTATTATAGAGGGCTTCAACATCCTTGAAAATAAAGACATTTCCACAATCAAACGATAAGTGAGAGTTTTATCAAAAGTACGCGAAACCTTATATAATAAGGTGTGGCACACACCCAAAGGGAAATTGAATAAATTCCTTAGAAGCAAATGTGATAATATACCGCAGAAACGACGGTTGACAGTCGTGGGTATATTCTTCGGATTGTTTGTCCTGATCGCATTCCTATTGTTCGGCAACGCCTGTTACCATATCGGATTGGGGCAAGCCCGTCAGCACATTGATGAGATAAAGCATATAAAGGCAGTGGAGTTACCAGCTTCAACTGAAAAACAGTCACTACCAACATTTGATGACATTTGAAGAACTGAAAACGAAAGTCAATGGCTGGTTTCAGCCGAAAAATGAGGCTGAGAGAGCCAAACTTAAAAAGTATGCCATTATATTTCCCGCGATGTTCATGACATTCATAGTTGCCCTTTGGTTAATTTTCGGCAGTGGATTCTCGTCAGACAAGACCGACACAAGCAACGCCAATATGGAATTGCCGGATGGTGACAATGCCGAAATTGAAGGGAACAAACTCAAAGCAATGGAGGCTAAGGCACTTGAAGATGAGAAACACCGACAGGATAGCGTAGTCCAGACATTCACTGAAATGGCGGATACGATGCCGACAAATATTTCAGAAGAGCCGACTGCAATAGAGTCATCGGCACAGGCATACCAGTCAGTCCAAGCGTCACTTGAAGATTTTTATATTCCCGAAGACCAGTCTGCGGCACAGGTCGCAGAACTTCAAGCGAGGATTGATGAACTGGAAATGCAGAATGCATACGCCCAGCAGCAGACTCAGCAGCCCAATGAAGTGGAGCTGATGGAGAAGTCTTATCAGTTGGCGGCGCAGTATTTCGGCACCGGCAATGGCAGTCAGCAGGCGGTCATAGTTGATGAACCCGAGAAAGAGCGTAAGGTTATGCCCGTGAATCAGGTCAACCGTAATGTGGTTTCCTCTCTCAGTGCGGCAACATCTGAACGGTCATTCTCTACCGCTGTCGGCGGCAAGCGTCAGAATTTCAAGAATACCATTTCAGCGTGCATAGCCTCTGACCAGTCGGTAATTGATGGTCAGAGCGTGAAACTGAGAACCCTTGAACCTATGTGGATAGGCAACTCGCTGTTGCCAAAGAATACAACCGTTGTCGGCTCGGCACGATTGCAGGGGGAACGCCTTGAAATTACGGTTGAAAGTATTGAGGCATTGGGCTGTATCATGGAGGTTGATCTCGCGGTATATGACTCCGACGGTCAGGAGGGTATCAACATCCCCAACTCTATGGAGTCTGACGCACTGAAAGAAATCGGAGCCAATATGGGTAGCACCGTCGGAAGTTCAATCAACATATCCACCAATGCCGGAGCGCAGATTGTCTCCGACGTGGGTCGAGGCTTACTCAACGGCGTAGGTCAATATCTTACCAAGAAAGTCCGTCAGGTGAAAGTTCATCTGAAATCCGGCTACAAAGTGATGCTCAAACAAAATGAGCAGTAATCAACAAAACACACCAACAACGAATGAAAACAATCACAAAACTCTTCGTTGCGGCAGTGGCGTTCTTCGGAGCAGCCACCGCTGTCAACGCTAAAACAGTTAAAAATACCGATAACAACGTGTCGTCTGACACTGAAACGGTCACCACACACGACATGACCATGTACGGTGCCAACTACACCGATGGCGACAAATTCGACGGCCTCACCCGAAAAGTCGGCTTCGACCGGATGATTCCCCCTCATGCTTTGGAAGTATGCTATAATAAGACCACGCATATCATCTTCCCGGCAGAAATCACCTATGTGGACTTGGGCAATGAGAACCTTGTTGCCGGACTCGCCGACGGTGCGAAGAATGTGCTGCGTGTAAAATCGGCTTTCAAGTCGTTCAAGCAGGAAACCAATCTTTCGGTTATCACTGAAGATGGTAGCTACTACACATTTAACGTCAAATTCGCCAAAGAACCGCTGTTGCTCAGTATCGAAATGACCGATTTCCTCCATGACGGCGAAGCCGTGAACCGGCCCAACAACGCTCAGGAGATCTATCTGGAAAAACTCGGTCAGGAGTCGCCGATGCTTGTAAAGCTCATCATGAAAAGTATCTACAAGCAGAACAAGCGAGAAATCAAGCACATCGGTAGTAAGCGTTTTGGAGTCCAGTTCCTACTGAAAAGCATCTACACCAACAACGGACTTCTCTATTTCCACACAGAACTGAAGAATACCTCAAACATAGCTTTTGACATTGACTATGTGATGTTCAAGATTGTGGATAAGAAAGTTATCAAACGAACCGCCATGCAGGAGCAGATTCTTGAACCGCTCCGTGCACAGAACTATGTGACGGTGGTACACGGTAAATCAACGGAACACACAGTGTTCGCCTTGGAGAAATTCACAATCCCTGACGACAAGCAGCTCGTTATCGAGGTCGCCGAAAAAGAAGGTGGTCGCCATCAGTCCTTTGTAGTCGATAATGAAGACATCGTAAGAGCCAACGTAATTGATGAACTTTCAATCCAGTAATCCAATGAGAAAAGCGATGATAATTTACGCTGCCATGCTTGCCCTTTTCACAGGGCAGGCAATGGCTCAGCGAACACTTCCCGGCATGAGGTCGGTAGAAGTCAAGGCGAATATGGTTGACGGTTTCTATACCGGCTCAGCCCGCAACTGTGGCTATTCTTTCGGTGTCTATTACTCCGTTTTCAAAGGCAACAATGCCCACGAATGGGTCTTCGGGGGTGAGTATCTCCAAACCTATAAGTCTTACGGCGAGAAAGGTCGTATCCCCGTAGCTGAATTTACTGGCGAAGCAGAATATAATCTCCACCTTTACAGCAACTATACACAGTTCTTTCACCTCTATGGAGGAATCTCAGCTCTTGCCGGATATGAGACGGTCAACTGGGGTAAGACACTTTTATCCGACGGTGCAACACTCCACAACTCGGACGCCTTTATCTATGGTGGAGCGGTCAACATTCAGGCTGACTTCTATCTCTCAGACAGAATCGCCCTCACCGCCAACCTCAAAGAGAGATTCATTTTCGGTAACTCAACGGGACACTGCCATTTCTCCTACGGACTGGGCATTAGAATTATGATGGACTAACAAACTATGAGATACACTGAGAAAGATATTCCGGGAATGCCGATTACGGCATTCTTGGATGCCCTTGGCGAAAAGTCAGTTGGCGGCTATGGATATTTGAAACTTTACTATGCTCCGTACCGTGATGATGCAGAGGCATTATTAGTGGTTGACACCAAAATGAATAATTGGTATGATCACGGGACTGATGAATCCGGTAATTTATATGATTTAGCGGAACTTACAGCAAGGGGCGACCATCGGAAGGATATTAGCGGCTACATTGTCAAGATGATGAACGATAATGAGATAGCCAAAGAAATGCTCACAAAAAGAGCCATTGAGCCACAGGTAATACACCTTGACATTGCCAAGATGCCGCTCACTGACTTTATGAAGGCATTGGGTCAGGAACACCCGGTAGCCGCTGACGGCGATTTGAGAATCTACAATTCTCCCTACGATTCATCGGCCAAAGGTACGATGGTTATCAATGTCCGCACGAACTTATGGCGTGATACCAAGTCTGGTGCCAATGGTGGAATCTATGACCTTGCGTATGAAATGACCGGCTGTGCCAACAAGTCGGAACTAAACCGATATATTGCCGGTGAGATGAACGCCTTACAGAAAAAGCAGTTGAAGGCCGAAGAGAAAACTGAACCGCCAAAGCCCAAACGAAAGATGCGTCTATGAACATTGACGAAATCAGACAAATCCCGTTGGTGGATTTTCTCAACCACCTCGGCTATCAGCCGACAGGCCGCGACAGCAAAGGATTGTGGTTCTACTCTCCATATCGCAATGAGCGAAAGCCGTCTTTCCATGTCAATCCTCGCAAAAATCTATGGTACGATTTTGGGAGCGGTGCCGGTGGCGACATCTTCAATCTTGCCGGAGAATTGACAGGCGAAAAAGACTTCATCAAACGTGCGGAGTTCATCGCCCAAAAGATGCAGTTGGCTGTGGAGAAGCCCTACAAGCCAATGCCGTTCAAGGAAGAACCAACCTTTGAAAATGTTGAAATCTCCAGACTGGAGGCTCCGGCTCTGCTTAAATACCTTGCTGACCGTGGCATATCACGCGACATAGCCCAATGCTATTGTGTGCAGGTTGATTATGAATTGCACGGCAAGAGGTTTTACGCCATCGGCTTTGAAAATAACGCGCATGGCTATGAACTGCGAAATTCCTTTTTCAAAGGCTCTTATCCACCCAAGCATATAACCCACATTTCCAATGGCAACGCCCGATGTAATGTCTTTGAAGGCTTCATCGACTTTCTCTCAGCGGAACGACTCGGATATAATGACGGCACTGATACAATCGTGCTTAACTCCGTATCAAATCTGAATAAGGCCATTGCGCCACTGAGAGAATACAGCGTGGTCAGTTGCTATCTCGATAACGACAATGCCGGACGAGCCGCCGTTGTCCAGCTCCAGCAAGAGTTAGGCGACAAGGTAATGGACAAGTCCGCACTTTACCCCAATCACAAGGATCTGAACGACTATCTAATGTCGCTCTATCTCAAACAATCGACAAAAACAAAACTCAAACTCTGAAAAATGAAAACAATCCTCAATAGAATCGGCGCAATCCGCGTCACTCCCGCCCGTTTCTTCGGATTCTGGGCAGTCCTCTTCGCACTCGTGTTCTCCCTCACTTCATGTTCTGACGACCTCGATGTGCAGCAGTCATATCCATTCACCGTGGAAGTCATGCCATACGCCGACAAAATCGCCAATGGTGAAACTGTCGAACTGCGCTTTGAAATCAAGCCGGAAGGGAATTATACCAACACTATGTACACAATCCGCTATTTTCAATACGAGGGTAACGGCTCGCTAAAGATGGTTGATGGCCCCGTATTAGTCAACAACGACCGTGTCCTCCTTGAAAGTAAGACATTCCGCCTGACCTACACTGCCAAATCTTCCGACGCACACAAATTCCTCGTGGTCGTAGAAGATTTATGTAATGGACAACATACATCTTCTAATGTGGCGATGACATTTATGTTTAACAGTGCCTCCAACGATGAGTAAATCAGACATGTAAGTTTGCTGTTCACAACATTATTTTGGAGGCACTGGCAGAGATTCATCATAGGCTATCCA
>RIBJ01000008.1 GCA_003762715.1 Muribaculaceae bacterium Isolate-104 (HZI)
ATGCATATGCCATTCCACGTTGGTCTGGCAAAGATAATTTCAAATCGGCGCGGTCTCAAAACCTTTGTAACAACCTAACTTTCAATATTTTCAAAGAACTTTTATGATTTTTTAGTGGACACTAATGAGATTATCTATCAGATGATGAAGATACGCCGTTCGGTCTTTTCTCTCTTTCATGGCTATATATGAAGCGTAATAATCCCCTAAATCAATGTGGAATATCGTACTAAGGAAATTCATCATTTCTTTTATCTCCACGTTGCCATTGTTTATGTCGCCCGAAGATACAAGAGAATATCCTAATTCAATAAGATATGCCTTTTTGCCTGTAAAGCGGAAAATATACTTATCCAGTTGTTGCAGCCTGTGTTCTAACTGATTAGCATTTCCAAGTTTTACCAACCGTTGATTTAAGTATATACGCAACATTTCGTTACATAATATCTTCGCTATCTTATAATCATATTCCGTTGAAAACAACGGGTCACGGTCATATTGGAAACTATCAAGCAATAACTGAATATCCGTTTTCTTGCGAACGAAATACAAGCTATCCATATAAGTGGATTTTGACCGATAGTATTGGTAAAAATCCAAATTATCACGGAAGAAACGGGTTAATTCCTCTAATTCTTGGTTTAAATATTCTTTGATAATCTCATTATTACCAATGGGACATTTCATTTCGATACTGTAAACCTTACTAAAATACAGATATTTGTCGAGGATATTAGGCTTGATTTCCTTAAAAAAGAGAATTTCGTCCTCATTTGTTGGAAATACATAGTCTGATACAAGCTTTCTTAATTGGCTATATAGCGGAGTAATGAACTTTACCATGTGCAAAGCATCATCTGCTGTAATATCATTGTCATAATTGAGCAATTTTATTTCAGCATTTATCCGGGACAACATTTCTTCCGCTATTGTTCTCATGATTACCTATTTTTCATTGCCACGACTTTTTCTAAATCGCCATTCATCAGATAAGGCAAAAATTCCTGTATCTTATCTACCGACCAATCCCACCATTTCAAAGCCTGCATCTGTTCTATCATATCAGAATTGAACCGCTTTCGTATTTCTTTGGCAGGGACACCACCCACAATGGTATAGGGCGGCACATCTTTCGTCACAACCGCCCGTGTGCCAATAATAGCCCCGTCACCGATATGGACACCAGCCATAATTACGGCTTCATAGCCTATCCATACATCATTGCCTATTACGATGTCGCCTTTGTTGTTCCAAGCGGAAGCCACATTTGCCTTATCCAATTCCCAATCTTCATAGAACAGCGGAAACGTGTAAGTGGATAAAGATTTTAGGGTATGGTTGGCACAGTTGAACAGAAATTTTACGCCGCAAGCAATAGAACAGAACTTTCCAATTATCAGCCGTTCATGGTTAATGGGATAATGATACAATACGTTGTTTTGCTCAAACAGACATGGGTCTGAAACAAAATCATTGTAAATGGTATAGTCGCCTATTTCGATAGACGGGTCTTTTACGACAGCATTCAAATAAACGGTTTGCGTGTCACCTTTACGGGGATATATCTTGTTCATCATAAATTTCAGTTCTTAGTATTGTTTATATTTAAGATAAATGACGGATTGTGTACCAAGCAGTATCACATATAAGTATTCCACTGCCCAATATGCCGCCAACGGGACATTACAAGAATCTAATCCCCATAAGCAGAACAGATAAGCAATAGTAGTTATCACCTGAAAAATGAATACCGTCCGTGTCGCTCCCGTTCCTGTTGTAGCATTCAGATAGACGTAACCGGGTAGTGCAAAGAAGTAATTCAATAGCATGACAAGAAAAGGCGGCCATGCAAGCTGTACGATAGCGGGATTTTCCGTATAAGCCCCTATAATGTGCTGGTGAAAGAACAACGCAAAAGTAATCAGTGGAATGCCTGTCGCATATCCTAAACGGATAATTTTATGGCAAAGCGGAAATACTTTTTTCTTTTCACCTGCTCCAATCAGGTTACTCACTAAAGAACCGGTGACACCTGCCAATGCATTGACGATAACGGAAAACAGTGCGGAAACACTTCTTACAATGTTCGATACTGCCAATTCAGTTTCTCCCAAACGTTCGATAGCCACGAAGAACAGAAACCAAATGGCTACACTTGTAAAGAACTGGAGCATACTCCATACAGAGATAGAAAACACCTCTTTCAATACCGTTATATCAATACGCCAGTATAAGCCATACGCTTTTTTATCAATGTGCCGAAACATATATGCAGCCAATACAGTCAGCGAACACACTTCGGCAGATGAAGAAGCGATAGCCGCTCCCGATATACCCATATCGAAGCCGAAGATCAGGAGCCAGTTCAGCGGAATGTTTACCAGTACGGCAGTGAAAGCTGCCATGTTCAGAACTTTTGTCTGTGTAATGCCTACCAAAAACGAGCGTAAGGCAAGGAACGGGAAAGAGAAGAACAATCCCCAAATACGCCAATCCAAATAGCGGATAACCGCATTATAAACATCATCCGAAGTTATCAGATGTTTCAACAGAACGGGAGAAAATATCTTGGATAGCATACAGAGGAGTACCGCCAGTATCAGCAAGAAAAACAATCCCTGAAAGAACGTTTTTCCCGTTTCTGCATACCACTGTTCTCCGTTTCGGCGGGCAATTATTACTTGCAACCCCAAGCTGAATCCGAAGCCGGGCATATAAATTGCCAAGAACCATATTCCGGCAAGGGCAGATGCGCCCAATTCCACATCACCCACATGCCCTAAAAACAAAGCATCGGTAATATTTATCAGTTGTTCGATAAGGATGCTCATCATTACAGGAAAAGCGATGAGCCAGATTTTCTTATAGGTATAATTCATTTGTTCAAACCAATATGGTACAATACATCCTGCCGCTTTAAACAGCACGACAATCTTATAGATTTATAATAAGGGATAATGACAAAACAATAACAGGCAAACTTAAAACATAAGCCTGTCTATTGCTGAATAGCAATAATTGGAAGTGCTATTCGTTGAGCGTAGCTATATGCACAACTGCCATTTCATATTGTTGAACAACTATTTATTTTTCTGTTAGTTCTGCAAAGATAGCGTTTTTCCCTGAACTTATATTATCGGATTATCAATTTTCTTGCTAACACTTCATATCATCCTCATTCATCCGCTTAACAAGATTATCTATCAGATGATGAAGATATGCCGTCCGGTCTTTTCTCTCTTTCATGGCTATATATGAAGCGTAATAATCCCCTAAATCAATGTGGAATATTGTACTAAGGAAATTCATCATTTCTTTAATTTCCACGTTGCCATTGTTTATGTCGCCCGAAGATACAAGAGAATATCCCAGTTCGATAAGATATGACTTTTTGCCTGTGAAACGGAACGGGTATTTGAAGCATCTTTGTAGATTATCTTCTATCTGATTATTAGTTCCCAGTTTCACCAATCGTTTATTCAGATAGATGCGCAGCATTTCATTGGCTATGATTTTAGCCACCTTATAATCATATCCTGTTGAGAAATTTGGGTCTTTATCGAATTGTGCGCTATCGGTACATAATCGTAAATCCGCTTTTCCACGAACAAAATAATATTCATCATACACAGTGGAATGTGAACGGTAGTATTGATAAAAATCCAAATTGCGATTGAAGAAATAGGTCAGATTATCCAGTTCCCGATTGATATAATTCCTAATCACTTCATCGCTACCATTAGGACATTGTGTTTCAATCTTGTATATCTTATAGAAGAATAGCAACCGACCGAGTATTTCCGGTTTCTGTGTCTTGAAAAATAAGATTTCGTCCTCTTTGGTTGGAAATATATAGGTTTGTATTTTAGTTCTCAAATCATCAAGAACTGTTTGCAGCTTATGTACCATTGAAAGAGAGGTTTCGATAATATCATAGCCGTAGAGGTCGATTTCGTCAATCTCTATGTCTATTTCCTGCAATATATTACCTATATACTCCTTCATCTTACTTCATAGTGATATGTCGTTTCATGTATGCCTGTGTTTTCGGGCAATAAACCAAACATTTCAAGCACGTAACACATTCATAAACATTTACTATCTCATCCCTTGAAACATTCATGTTCCATACAACTCCGTTTAATGCTTTTTGTGGGCATACATCCCTGCATATATTACAATTACCGCATTGCGATGACTTGATTTCGTGTTCCATTATTGATAAAGGGGCATTTGTCAGGACAGTGCCAAGACATTGTGCCGCTCCATATTCAGCCGTGATGAACAGGTTATTTTTGCCAATATAACCAGTACCACTAAGTACGGCAATGGTCTTGTGTGGTAAAACGGACGTTTTTGTTGCGAAGTCAAATGTATTCTCCGTTATCAAAGCATTGTCAGACTGTGACAATGCTTTGTAACCTTTGCTGATAAGCCGCCCAGCCAGTTTGTCCGCAATCATTCCCACCCGTTTTTCTGCCTGTGCATATTCATCGCTGAGGGTATGCACATAATCGGGACTATCATGTACAGTTTTGATAAAATATGGATTTATGGCAATTCCTATCAGTAGGGCATAGGGAAAACCCCGGTTTTGTCGTATATTCAGCATGGAAATATCCACGAAGTGAACAAAATCAGCATTTTCATTTCTTAGCTGTTGTTCGATTTCCTTATTTAAGCCATTCATTTGTTCTTTCGCACAATAGGAATATAAATATCCGTTCTCAACTCCGAAACAGGGGTCTTTTCGGGAGTGTTGAGATAGGTTTCAAATGTGTAAGGCTCCCGTAGCGCATATCCACTTGTCGGCAACCAATCAAGGTATATGTAACGATATACTCTGTTCAACTCGTGATATAGCCCCTTGAATTGAAACACTGCATATTCTCCGGCTTCTATTTCATGAACAGAAATGCCATTGGGAACGTTAAATGATTCCGGAACGGTTATACCCACCATGAAACGGGTTTGTTCTTCTGAAGAAATTAGCGGACAATCCAATGTAAGGCTTATAAATTTACAGCCACTTGACTGTAAACCGCAATTTTCAGAAAGACGTAGAATCTGTTTCCATAATACCGTAAAATCATGGTTTATATGTTCCGTCCATTCCAGTTTCAAACAGGCAATACGAACAGGCGGAACTTTCTCAATGCAAGGAACAATTTGCACCGGATACATTCCTGCGGGGTTAGCATTGGAATGTAGTTTACGAAATTCCGGTATCGTACACTTAAAATAACTTTTGAATGCCCTTGAAAGTGTATGTTTATTTTGGTAGTTTATTTGACATAACAATTCAGTAACGCTTATATTGGTTGATATTAACTTGAATGCGATATATTCCAATCTTAACCGCTGAATGTAAAGCCCGATATTTTCACCACATACAGCTTTGAAGACACGCCGGAAATGGTATTTGGAAATACCTGCCGTTTGCGATAGTGCATCTAAACTAAGTTCCTCGAACAAATGGCGGTTAATGTATTCTTGTACCCTTACAATCAGCTCATATAACACGTGGGCTGTATTGATTTTTTGTTTCCACCTTTTTATTTCGGGAAGTCGTCTTGACATCACCTCTCTGATTTCCGGCGAAGTATAGGATATGCCTGTTTCTTTATAATACTCTTCGGGAAAAAGCCCCCAAAGATAAATCAGATAGTCCATCGAGAAATCGTAACCCTTGACACCATGTTTCAAACAATAATCACAATATTCCGCACTCGTATTTACCCCAAGATTATTATAGTCAATATCTAAGGGTATTCCGCACGTTTGGCAATATTTGGTTTCTATGTCTGTTTCCATTGTCATTTCTATTATTGAGAGCAAAATTAATCAATATGTTATGAAGTTAGTTACCATAAATAGCTATCTTTGAAATAAGCCACTAATAGGAACTAAAATTCAAAGCCAATTTTCAGTGAAATAATATTATGGTTCAATTTTTCGACAAATTCGGCAGAAACAATATCATTCTCAGATCTCTTTAATCGTTCCAATTTTTGCATATCATATCCCATTTGTACAAGTAATTTCATACGTTTTTGTACAACACATGAAATCCCAATAGCAGGATTTATGTATATGCCGCCATTCGCATCATCAGAAACCGCAAACCCATATCCTGCACAGCATTTTATAAAAGGAGTAAATTTTCTTGGTTTGCAGACATTGACTTTTGCATCAGCAAATACTGGGATTAAAGGTTTCTCATATAGTGAAACACCAGTGCCGACACCAACGGAGAAACGTTCGTTAAAGTTATAATTACCAATTATCTGCCCTATAAATGGCGTATATGAAGGTTTGCTCATATCGAAACCTGTTCCGATAAATGTTGTTAAAGATATACGCCTGACCTCTTGGGCATGTACAATGCTTCCGTATAAAATCAGTATTGCTAAAATTATATTTTTCATTATTGTATGTTTATGGTTATCCGTTCGACTATTTCCAATGCAGTTGTCAGTCCCGACATATCCGTATGGATTTCTCCATCACTTCCATCCGGGCTGCTATGTCCTGTCAATGTAGCTTCAAAGGTTGTTTCCCCTTTTGATAAATCTACTTCTGCCATATAAATGATTGCAGGTTGTCCGCTTCCCTCTTTACCGCCCGAATAATTGGCATCGCCCTCTTTGGCATTTTTGGGATAACAGTCGTTAAAGTCGGTAGAATGATTGACCTCTATCTTGACTATAAATTGCTTTAAGTCACTTATTGTTTTTAGTTTCACATCGAAACTCTTACGTGGTGTCGCACCTGAAATCCCGTCCACTATGGGTTCGTCCTTTGTCGGCAGATAAAGTCCATCGCCATACATTATTCCACGAGAATGACACCAGTGCGGCAATGCTTCTTTTCTGCGGTTGCCTTTTGCCATTTGCCAGTCTTGTGTCGCTATCTTATGCGAAACATAGACTGTCGAAAGATAATTGCCTTGCATATCTTCAAGCCATATAGCTATTTGAGGTGGGTTTTTCTTTGTGATGCCTAAGAACACGGGGAAATCATGCAGCCATTCCTGCCCCTGTTCGACACAGACTTTTATATCTCCCTGTCTGTATTCAATCAAATCCTTTTCGCAGGAGGTAAAACCGATTGTCATAATCAATCCGATAAGAGTTAAATTCATTTTCATCATATTTAGAGTTTACTTATGTTACTTACTGGGAACATTGAAGGCAAAACATGGATAATATGAATAAATGCAAAATCAATTCGCAAATAATATATCCAATAGATTTACTACTTCCTTATAAATCTGCTTCCACCCATTATCTTCATCGATGCTTATTCCATTGAATACAGGACAATAATCACCAAGCATAGCCAAATAGGTAGTAGAAGCAGTTATAATAGCAGATAGTGCCGCTATTTCCTGTTTAGGACGACTGGATAAAGTACAAACCTGTTCAATTAAATTCATACCAACTTTTTCCCGTTGTTCTCTTAATGATGCAATTATATCATTATTGCAAGACAATTCCCAACGGTATAGTTTCCTTAAAACAGGGTCGGTACGTAATCGCTCGATATGTTTGTAGAACATTTCTTTTATGGCTGGAAGCATTTGCACTGTATCAGAAAACTCAAATGAAGTATTAAGCCAAAAATCATGTTTCCGTATATATGCTGCAATCAGACCGTCTATCGAATTAAAATAACGATATATCAAAATTTTAGACACACCGGATTGTGCGGAAACAGCATTGATGCCTATTTTCTCAAATCCTTGTTCGATTATCATTTGTCCGATTGTATCTAACAATCTTTTTTCTGTCGCTTCTCTGTCTCGTTCCATATTTTTGCAATGTTACCATTCGGGAACAAAATTACATTATATAGATGAATCTACAAAATCATTAGGGAAATTATTTAGTGCAAGGTGCAAGTATATATCTATATATAGCTGGCACCTTGCACTAACCGCATAAGATTTATTTTCAACGATTTGCATATATCAAAAGAAAGCCGTATCTTTGAACCGTAGTTTTAGGCAGACAACGAACAGCCAAAAGGTGACAGAAAAGTGTTATTCTTGTAACCTAAGTTGTACCCCCTAAGGCTTTGACATGATGATAAAAAATTGAATTTCAAGGATATTAGGGAGTAGGTTCATAACCCTGTCTCTCCGCCAGAATTCACGCAAAACGCCGTAAGTCAATTACTTTCGGCGTTTTCTTATTAAGATAGATGCTTTTAAAAGGGGAACTTTGAGATAGAGTGGCGTTTTGATGTCCGGTCGAAACTTATGCTCTATCAAGGAATATTAGCGATGCAGCGTTTGGGCGCCTTACCGGAATAGATCAGAAACTACTGTGTAACTATGCCAACGCGGTTTCAAAGCCGACAGCCGGTGCCCGATTTCTCCTTGATACCGGGCTTTTCTTTTACAAATCTTATAATGTCAGCCGCCGATGCAATAGCGCAGATACTTGGAGGATTAACACTACGTCAAACTATAATTAATGTATCGCCAAAATTTTCCTTCCTATTTCATGCAGTCCGCTTACAATCCGTTGGCGTTGAGCTTCGCGAGGTTTCTTAAGCGAATTGGCATAGTGGCTAAGCAATTTTTGGTTTATTCCGGTAAAGCGGCTGATGATTGCCATTGTTGTAAACTTTTCAGCATGGCGGAGTAGCGCGGAAACGGCAAGCTCGTAATCAATCTCATAGTCGCCGGATGAGAGCCACTGGGGGATATGCTCGCCATCTGCGACCATTTCAGCAGCCTGCTCCGAGAGCGATTCTTCAAATTCCTTCTTTAAATCCTCAAGATTCTTGTTTGCACATACAATTGCACCAAACCCGTCATATCCCCAGCCGCAGCAGTAGTTCTTTTCTTCCCAGTAGACTTCGACAGTTATTTTCTCCATATCCATTGGATTTATTAGTTATAGTTTGAAGCCTCAAAGGTAGCTATTTTTCTACCTGCACCGAAGAAAAAATCGGAAAACCATCAAAATAATCTCCTGCCGGGAAACGGTGGCGGGAAATGGAGGCAGGAGTTAGTGCCTGCAAATCTGCGACGGCAGTCTAACAGATAGACTTAAAGGGAGTCAGAGGCGCGGCGAATTCTGTCGGAAAGGTCGCAAAGCGCTCTCTTGAGCTGCTGCCGCTCCTCAAGCGTGAAGCCTCCGACCCCACCGTTACCGTCTATGCCGTCAAGTTTATGATAAAGCCACGAACTTGATTTTCCGAAGTATGTGCGCGCTATATCGCGCCATGAAATAGCCACGAGAATATCAGACAGCTTCTGTTTGGTGTCTGTGTTGGGTGCCTTAACGAGTGTTGCTTTTTCGGGCATCATAATGCTATCTTATTAAAAGTAATCTGCTATATATGATTCTGCGAATCTACTACGAATTTTCGTAGTATTAAATAAAAATCGGAAAAAAGTTCAAAAAAAGAGCATCGTTTCGCAACTGTTTCGCTATGAAGCTACATCACATATACAACGCTTTGTTTGGATTAGCTAACAAAAATACGTGCCGCGCAAAAATTAAGTAGTAAAAGGTTTTGTTAGTAATGAAATTATTATCACTTTTGTAATGCAATACTTACCCATTAAAACATAAAGGATGTGACAATGATATGAACAGAGAGATTGATTTCTCAAATCTGCAATCTGTTAGCGCTAGTTTAGACAAAGAAAAATCAACCGATTATCCGACAAATCGAAGGGCTTCTTACGAGATACTTCATAACGAAGCCGAGTAATTAACAAGCCCCCGGGTGACAGACGGGGGCAAATTTACTAAATCTATCATGACCGACAAAAAAATAACCTTTGAGCAATTCTGTGACCCGGCATTCCGCAGGGCTGAATTAATATCGACACGCGACGGCGCGGTGTGGACCGCATTTCTTGAACTAAACGGCATCATAAACAAATCACAGCTTGCGCAGCAGTACTTTTGCAAGTCACAGGGGTGGCTGTCTCAAAAACTGCACGGCTGCACAGTGTGCGACCGCAAGCGCGAATTTACTGAAGAAGAATATCATCAGCTCGCGGACGCTTTCCGAGACATCGCACACCGTCTGATGCGCCATGCCGATGAAATCGCCGCCGGCAGATAGACGGAGGTGCAATGCCTATACGTTGAGATTGCCGGAATCAGCACCCTTTATCACGCTCTCGGAGGCGGTGATATAAGAATCCGGAAGGGATTCTTATTTGCCGGTGACCGCTATGCGGCGACCTTTGGACAGGCGGCGTTGCCCGTTGGCGCTAATCTCCGCCTTGTATATGTATATGCCTCTCACAACTCGATGACCACCAAGGTCATGTAGATTCCAAGTTATGGGAGCGGATGTAAACATGTTACGGTCTGTCACTGTTTTGCTCCACACAAGCGAACCCATGAGGTTGTACACGCTCATTGTAACCGTGAGCAACTCGTCAGGTCGGTTATGGCTGATGTAGAAATTGGCTTCTACCGATGCAGGGTTGACATCTGTGTACACTTCATATATTTCAGGTAATGCCGACGGGTCCACGGTAAAGCTGATTGTTGCTTCTGCATAATTGCCCGAAGTGTCGTACACCCTCAGAGTAAGCTCGTGGGCGCCGTGCTGAAGGTCGGAAAGGGGCAGCGCTATTGTGCCGCCGGGGGTACCGTCTGAAAACGGTGTGTAGTAATCCGACACTCCTGCTATGGACTGCACACCGTCAAGTTTCAGTGACATAGCCCTGCCGATTCCGGCTGTTGACATGTTGATTGCGATGTTGTCACTGACGCTCGCTATTACCATTGGCGATTCATTTATTTTGTCGCCGCTGACAAACGTGGGGTGGTTCATGTAAAAGGTTTCTATGACCGGAGGCACTGTGTCAGGCAGGGCTGTTTCGTCTGAGCCGTAGACATAGAAGTCATAGAATGTGCCGGTGGCATGTCTTGTTTCGTCTGTGGCATTGATGCTTATCAACGCGTTTCTGTAATTGTCGGCAAGTTCGGCGGGCATAGAGATATTCATGGAGAATTGCCCGCCCGCGACTGTGTCGCGACCGGCATAAAGGCGTTCGCCATGCTCCTCATATACTACCTGACGCCCCATGGTGCCGTCAATGTTTCTGCCTTGTGTTGTGACACTTTTTTCTGCATCGTACAGCGTCACAGACACGGTGCCGTTGAAATCGGACTGCAATTCTCCATGCGAATCGGCTATATAGCCTTTAAGAGTGACGTTCTCTCTGCCAGACAGCACAATGTCTGAATCAACTGCCTGCGACACATCAACACCATTAAGCTCTGTGAGCGATGCGGTGTAGTCGCCGGTCGCAACCCTTAGCGCGGGATCGCCCATCAGGGCGTAGCGGAGCTTGTTGGTGTTTGAGGTTCCCGCCATTGCACCCAACGAGTTTTTCGCGCTCTGCAGCATTTCGCCAAGCGTGAGCGGCTTGCCGCTGTCGCGGTCTCTCGCAAACATAAATCGACCGAGAGCCCGGCTCAGCAGGGAGTTTTCAGATATGTACACCGGCCGTGTAGCCGATATTGCGGCAATAACACCGGCGTTAGGTCTGAAAAACATCTTTTCAGCACCGCTCTGTTCAAAACCGTCCCATTGCATGAAGTAGCATGTGGCTCCGAAAAACACCGGCAGTTTTCTGTTTGAAAGCGAATTTATGTCGTTAAGGGTCATTATGCCCTGAGCCGAAAGATAGTATTTGTTTGCATGACCGGTGTAGGTCCACCATGCCGCTCCGGAATCAAGAAGCCGATGCAGCAGCGAGCGTCCTTGCTCGCATACGCCGCCTACCAGCGGATATGCGTCAATATATACTTTGTCATAAACCATAGCCTTACCGCCGGGATTGGCACACATTGCCTCTATAAGTTCGTCTGCCTGGGTCATGTGTATACCCATATCCCCATCATCGGCAGTCATTATCACACGGTTGTGCCAGTCGCCCGAAGCTGACCCGCCAATATATTTTTCCAGCTTGTCGACATAAGCCTTGGCATCGGCAGCATTTCCTGCCGGAATACGCCCTATGGCTATGCTGTATGTGTCGGCTCCCGGACGAAGTCCGGAGTTATCTTCCAGAAAAGCGAGATAGTCATCTGTGGTGTATGATGCGGTTTCAATAAGGCTTTCGGCAGATTGCCACGAGGGCATCACGGGGTCTGACCACACAGCTCCGGTGGGTGTGATGCCCCGAATATCAAAGGTTGCTCTGCCAAACATCAGAGCATATTTAAACCGGTTGCCGGTGGCTACACTCCTGTCGTACAGCATTTTGAAAAAACGCCTGAACGCGCCGAAATCAGGAGCTCCTGACGAAAATTCATTAAAGATGTGTGACTGCTGCACAACCGCCACTGTCATGCCGTCTATATTTTCATGTATGCGCGCAATCCGGTTTGCCTGCTCTATCAACGCTGGGAGTGTGACTATTACCATATCCGGCACATCCATTGCATGTAAGTTACTGTTTGTCACCGTTTTTTCATAAACGGGAGACGGGAGCTTAGCCTGCGCAGACCATGCCGCATACTTCCTGACTCCGGTGTAGTCGTTAACCCACGCTACCCCTCCGTCAGATTCCTCTGTATTCATGCGCTTGACAGCCAAAGGGTCGGTAACATCCCACACAATAGCGGAAGCGTCTGCCCGCGCAAGCCTTACAGCAGTTGAAGAGGCATTGAACATGGCTGTGCCACGGTCAAGCGCGATATTTCGTGTGTAATTTACAAAAATAGCATCCAGATTTGCGGCGCTAACGCTTCCAAGCGCCGCAAACGTCAACTCTACCGGCAAGGTTGACAAATCGGTGTCAATATTTACCTCTATGGAACCGCCAACACCGTAATTGGCGCCAGACACTGGCGGAAGCTCTACTGAAGAGCCGGCAGGAGCTGTGCCGCCGACCTTGAGCGAAAACTCAGACTTGCCTGAAACCCTTGCCGCCACATTGCATTTTATCCACACCGGAGTTCCGTCAACTTTGTCTGTGAGCTCAAATGAAAATGAATGTCGGGGAGTGAATCTGAAGTCCTCACCGAAAAACCTCATACCGGTGTTGCCGTAGCTCACCCTGTCAGTCTCATGACCGAGCATTGACATGAAGGTTGTCTGCGCGAACGGAACAACCTCTGCCCTGCCCTCTGCAGGGATTTTTGCCGCCGGCACACCTTCCGATATAAAATAATAGCCTTTGGCTGTGTATGGATTAAGCAAAGATGTAATATGACCGTTTATGTCTGTTTCCGTCATCTCCGGGCCCACTCCATAGAAATACAGCCCGTCAGCCGTGCGCAGACATGGCACTTCGGGCAAATCGTCCACATAGGTGTCGGGACTAAGCAAATCCGGCACTTTCGCCGCCCCGTAACCGGCTACGACAACTTTGTCAACGTTTTTCAGCCCCCACGATGACAATTGCTCGCGAGATATGAAATGGACGCCTGTTTCACTGACACTTATTTTATGCCACTGTCCGGAGGCAAGCCTTGACTGAGCAGCATACACATCCGTATCAAACGCATTCGCTTCAGCGCCGCCAAGCAACAGGCAAAACAAAAGAAATATTATTGTGCAGGTGTTTCTCACCATTATTCAATCCGATTTTTATAAAATAACGTGAGGTACCTTTTTTTATTGCTGTCGCGAACCGGTAAATTCAGCCCAGTCGTCACGGGAGCCATTGAAAACATTCAAATCCACAAGACGATCAAGCCCTTTTACAAGACCTCTGTGAGAATATTGCCAGAAGCTCCATTTCACATCCTTGTCTATATCGGTAAACGAACACAGCCATAGCGGATACGCTTCCAGCCCGTTTCTGTAAAAGCGGGCAAAGCCGTCTTTGTTTGTATAAATAACCACTTTATATCCGTTTTCGACAAGTGTCTCCGCCATATGCTTTATCTGTTCCACTATCGCCGATGTATTGCGGTCGGAGGGGTTGGTCCACTCTTCCACGTCTATAGCCAGCGGCAAATCAAGGTCTTTACCCCTTATGCTGTGCATCATGTTTAGCGCCTGCATATAGCCCGGCGAATCAAATCTGAAAAAATGGTATGCCCCTGCCTTTATGCCCGATGCCTGCGCCTTACGGAAATTTTCATGAAAGTTACTATCCTTGAAGCCGGCGCCTTCAGTACATTTTATATATGCAAATTCAATGCCGTCGTTTTTCAGGCGCTCAAAATCCACATCGCCGTTGTGAGCTGAAATATCTGCACCTTTCACTTCATAGTTCTCCACACTCTGGGGCGGAGTTGTCTCGCCCCTTCCGGTAACTACCAGAAAGAATATGAAGAGGGCTATTCCGAGAAAAAGGATTCCGGAGAGAAGTCTGATTATTTTCTGCATAAACACAAAGATAGTGAGTTTCAGCATATAATCCAAATCCGGCAAAATTATTACGGCTCAGAGCAGAAGTCTAACCAAGAGAAAATTCTGCAATATTTCTTACTGTCCGATAAGTGGTACTAATTTTTTTTGGAGTCGGGGAAAAGTTGGGTAAAAGAAAGAGGCTGTGTCAAAATAGGCGCAGCCTCTTTTTTATAACCTGTTGAAAAACATAAAACAAAGCCCTGACTTTCACAAGCCGGGGCTTTGTCATGTCAAAAAGTTTTTGTAACTTAGTGACAAATAACAAATTAAATGTCTACAAAGTTACATACAAAATCTTACAGTAACAACGACAGACTGTTCTTTCTGCTGAATCCCA
>RIBJ01000009.1 GCA_003762715.1 Muribaculaceae bacterium Isolate-104 (HZI)
ATCATTTCTTCCGGAAGTAGACATTCCGCCAACTCTATGTAAGGATTCTTCTCCATCGCACTCTTTTTTGCAAATGTAAGAAGTTATATCTAAACACTGACTAAACACAGGTTTTTTACCATGCGCCATGATTTTCTATGATACCGACTGCCTTGTATGTAATGAGGTTTCGCCTACAAATTGTATGGGTATTTGTATGTATTAAAAATTAAATCCGCTGCAAATATTTGATTTACAGCGGATTTATATTTAATATTGGCGGAGAGAGAGGGATTCGAACCCCCGGAGGTGTGACCCTCAACGGTTTTCAAGACCGCCGCAATCGACCACTCTGCCATCTCTCCATGTGCTTTACAGGGTTTCTCTCCTGCTTTTGCGTTGCAAAATTACTGCTTATTTTTATTCTATGCAAGTGTTTTGCGGTTTTTTATTTCTGTTTTTATAGAATCAGTTGATAATCAGTAATATCAAGTAGTGTGCCAAATTTGCTTCCGACCTGTCTGAAGAGCGATGCTCTGACAAATCCGTGTTTTTCGTGAAATTTGCAGCTTGCATTGTTGTCGGCTGTTATGCACGCAATGAGTGTGCGGTAGTGCGTTTTTTCGCGGCACTGGCGTATAAGTTCTGTGAGCAGGGTGGTGCCAATACCGGAGCGCAGTCGGTCAGGGGAGAGGTATATTGTTGTTTCGGCTGTTATGTTGTAGGCTTGACGTTGTTTCCATTGGTGTACGAAGGCAAATCCAAGGAGTTTGTGTTGTTTTTCGGCGACGATGTATGGGTTTGTGGCTGATATGGTGGCGATTCTTTGCTCCATTTCGGCAGTGGAAACGGGTGCGGTTTCAAATGTGGCGGTGGTGTTGAGGATGTAGTGGTTGTATATTTCGGTTATTTTTTCCGTGTCGGCGGTGGTAACTGGGCGAATGGTGATGGCGCTTGTGTCCATGAGGGGTCAGTTTTGCCAGGTGTAGTTTCTTATATTCCGCCCCATTTTTATTTTCCGGTGCATTTTGTAGATTGGGTGGAGTAGTTGCAGGGGCAGCATTGTTGAGCAAGGTGATGACAGGCGTAGCGCTGTTGCGGCTTTTTTCCAGAATATGAGTATTGGAATGAGGAGTGCCACAGCTATGCATGATATTATCGCAGCGGGTAGTATCGAGGGGAGTCCGAGTATTATCGCTGCTACTGAGCAAATAAGCCATATCCACCATAAGAATGTGTTGAATCCGCTTATTATAAAAGGTGTGCGTCTGAGGCGCGAGTGGGTGATGCTGCGCGATGTTTTTTCAAGGTCGTATATGCGCCTGGGGTTGTCTTCTGTTATTTCAAGAATGCTTTGTGGCGATAGCTCTACGGCGAGTTGCCGGTCTTTTGCAATGTCGCTTACAAAGATGTCGTCATCGCCGTAGTTGAGGTTGAGTGTGTCGGCAAATCCGTTTTGGTCGAAGAATAGCTGCCGTCGGTATGCGAGGTTTGCGGAGTCGGCACCGACGGGGTTGCCTGCGGCAGCCGCGGGTATTTTTCTTAGTGCGCAAAGCATGGCGTCGAATGAGCGTGTTACACCGAGGGTTGTGGAGCTGTCGGTGCCGTGCAGTGTTGTTGATCCTATTACTATGTCTGCGGTGTTGTCGGAGAAGTGGCGCATCATTGCGGATATCCAGTTGTTGTCCGGTGGTGTGGCGTTTGCGCAGGTGAGCAGTATCACTGGCTGTGTGGCTGCTTTTATGCCGAGTGTTATGGCGAGTTTGCGTCGGCTGAGGTTGCGGCTTCCTGCGGGCACGAAGGTGTTTTTTACCTGCGGGTACCGTGTCTGTATTTCGCGTATTGCTGTCTCGGTATAGTCTTCGCCTCCTGTATTGACTATTATTATTTCTATAGTGGCTGGATATTGCTGAGCCAGAATGTTTTCTATTAATGAGGCAAGGCGGTTGGAGTGTATTCCGGTGCTGACAATCACGCTTACTCCGACGGGTTTGCCGGAGGGTTGTATGCGGGAGCCTTGCCTGGACAGTGTTGTGATAAGGCGCAGTTTGGGCAGGATGCTGCACATCAGCCATATTGAGGCTGCAAGGGCGCAGCAGATACTGAGTATTGTGAGTGGCGATGGTTGCCAGGTGTATAGTACGGGGTCTATCATTGCACTGCAAAAGTACAAAAAATCTACCACTTGATTGTTACTGATACGCCTTTGACTTCAACTCCGCACGGCGGGTTTGTTTTGGTGACTGTTATTTGTCCTGATTCGATTGCGGGAAAGGCATGGGAGAGTGCTTTCGCTATGCGTGCGGCTACATGTTCAAGCAGTCTGGAGGGTATTGCCATCTGTTGCCTTATGATGTCTATTGCTTCCGCATAGTTTACAGTGCCGTTCAGATTGTCGTCATTGCAGGCGTCTGTCATGTCGCAAGTCAGGGATGCAGAGACTTCGAATGTGTTGCCGACTTTACGCTCCTGCTCGCCTACGCCGTGGCGGGCGAGGAGTGTAAGGCGGTTTATTTCTATGGTTCCTGTCATGGGGGGGGGTTATTTGCGTCGTGTGCGTGTCTTGCGTTTTGTGTCGTTGCGTTTTTTCTTTTTGGCGGGTTTAGATGCGAGAGCCTGGGCTACCGAGACGTTTTTGCCGAGGTGGTCTTCTCCGGGGCGTTCGAGGCGTTCGTCTACAAGCACGAAATCAAGTTGTTTGCGTTCAAGATTAGCGCGTACTACTTTCACTCTGACGTTGTCGCCGAGGCGGTAGCGCACATTTTTACGGCGTCCGGTAAGACAATAGTTTTTTTCGTCGAAGTCATAGAAGTCGTCGGCAAGTTCTCTTACTGGCACGAGTCCTTCGCATTTGTTTTCGTTGAGTTCTACATATAGTCCCCATTCGGTGACGCCGGATATTACACCGTCAAATATCTGTCCCATGTGGTCGCCCATGAATTCGACCTGTTTGTATTTTATCGAGGAGCGTTCGGCGTTTGCCGCGAGTTGTTCCATTTCGCTCGAGTGCTTGCACTGGTCCTCGAGTTTCTGGATGTTTACGCTTCTGCCTCCGGCAAGGTATCTTTCAAGCAGTCTGTGAACCATCATGTCGGGGTAGCGGCGTATCGGAGATGTGAAGTGGGTGTAGTAGTCGAACGCCAGTCCGTAATGTCCTATGTTTTGTGTTGTGTACACAGCTTTTGCCATGGAGCGTATAGCGATGGTTGACAGGAAGTTTTCTTCTCCTTTGCCTTTGACATCGGCAAGCATCCGGTTTATGGATCTGTTTACTTCGCGCGAAGAGCCTGTTTCTTTTACTTTGAAGCCGAATGTGCGTGCTATTTTGGAGAGGTCGGCGAGCTTGCCGGGGTCGGGCATGTCGTGAACGCGGTAAACAAACGCTTTGGGTTTCTTTTTGCCTTGAGGTTTGCCTATAGCGGCGGCTACTGTTTTGTTGGCGAGGAGCATGAATTCCTCTATGAGTTTGTTGGCGTCTTTGGATTCTTTGAAGTATACGCCTATGGGGTGACCTGTTTCGTCGATGTCGAAGCGTACTTCCGCACGGTCAAATTCAACTGAGCCGTTTTCGTAGCGTTTGCGGCGCAGTGTTTTTGCGAGGCGGTCAAGTGTAAGGATTTCCTCGCAGAAGTCTCCGCTGCCTGTTTCGATGACATTCTGTGCTTCGTCGTAGGTAAAGCGGCGGTTGCTGCGGGTTACTGTGCGGGCTATCTGTGAGTTTATGACTTCTGCATCGGAGTTCATCTCGAATATGCAGGAGAATGTGAGTTTGTCTTCGTCGGGGCGCAGCGAGCAGATGCCGTTAGACAGGTGTTC
This sequence comes from Muribaculaceae bacterium Isolate-104 (HZI), assembly GCA_003762715.1. Lineage (GTDB taxonomy): Bacteria > Bacteroidota > Bacteroidia > Bacteroidales > Muribaculaceae > Paramuribaculum. The sequence goes on from RIBJ01000009.1 coordinate 3,796, forward strand.
GGGGAGCATGGGCACCACTCTGTCAACAAGATAAACCGATGTTGCTCTTTTCTGTGCTTCTTTGTCGATAATAGAGTCGGGGAGGACATAGTGGGTCACGTCGGCGATATGTACTCCGACTTCCCAGTTGCCGTTGCCGAGCTTTTTTATTGACAGAGCGTCGTCGAAGTCTTTGGCGTCTTTCGGGTCGATGGTGAATGTTGTTGTCGCACGCATGTCGATGCGTTGCTCCACTACCTGGTCTGTTATGCCGGCACCGATTTTGTCTGCGGCTTTTTCGACAGCCTCCGGGTAGCGGTAGGGGAGTCCGAATTCAGCCAGTATGGCATGCATCTCGGTGGTGTTTTCGCCTGTTACTCCAAGAATGTCGAGCACTTCGCCTTTTGGATTTTTTTCGTCGTTTTCCCAGGATGTTATGCGTGCTATGGCTTTGTCGCCGGTTTTGCCTCCTTTGAGTCTGTTTTTGGGTATGATGATGTCTGTTGCGAGAAATTTAGAGTCGGTAACAAGGATGCCGTATTGTTTTTCGACTCTCAGTGTGCCGATGAATGTCTGTTCTTTCTTTTCGAGAATTTCTATAACTTCAGCTTCGGGCTCTGTGTTTTTCTTTGCGGCGGCTATCACAACTTTTACTTTGTCGCCGTTGAGTGCGTGCATGCTGTTGCGTTCGGCAACAAATATCGATTCGTTGTCTTCGTCGGTAAGCACGCTGTTTTTCCCGTTTGAGCGTCGCACGAATGTGCCTGTAGCGATGTTGCTTCTTTGCGGAGCCTTGTATTTGCCGGGAGACACTTCTATCAGGTCGCCGTCAAATGCGAGTTCGGCAAGTATCAGAGCTATGTTGCGGTGAGCAGCCGAGGTGTCTGCGTCAATTGCAAATGCTACCTGCTTGTAGTTGAAGGTGTTGTTTTTCTGCTGGCTTATATATTGCAGCACTTTTGTGCGGAGTTCCTTGGCGGAGTTTCCTGTGCGCGATGAATTTGATTTACGAGGCATTTTGATTGTATTTTGAGGATGGTTGGGTTTCTAAGAATCCTGTTTTGAGTTTATAAGTGTCAAATCTGGACATTCTCGCGGTTGTTTTTTATAAAACGTCTGCATGAGCAACTTTGTTAAGAATGGACGCCGCCTTTCTGCTGTCCGGGGTGACGGATTCCAGAAAAGCGGCGTCGGAGTAAGTTGTCAAGGCGCCGGACGCTGGTCGGCGCCGTTTGTCAGGCGTCGATGTTGGCGTAGTTGGCGTTTGATTCGATAAAGTCTTTACGGGGACCGACATCTTCGCCCATGAGCATGGAGAATACGCGGTCGGCACCGGCTGCATCGTTTATCGTCACCTGTTTGAGCAGGCGGTGTTCGGGTGACATGGTTGTGTTGCGCAGTTCTTCTGCGTTCATCTCACCAAGACCTTTGAATCGCTGCACTTTGGTGCGGTCGCCGTACTTGGCTATGAATTGCTGCACCTGAGCGTTTGTCCAGCAATATTCTTCTACTTTTCCTCTTGTACATTTGTAGAGCGGTGGTGTTGCCAGATACAGGTAGCCGTTTTCGATGACCGGACGCATGCGGCGGAAGAAGAATGTCATGAGCAGAGTTGCGATGTGGCTTCCGTCGACATCGGCATCGGTCATAATTATGATTTTGTGGTAGGCGAGTTTTGATATGTTTACCTCTTTGCTGTCTTCTTCTGTACCGATTGTCACGCGTAGGGCGCGGAAGAGGTTCGCAATTTCTTCGCTTTCAAACACTTTGTAGTCAGCAGCTTTTTCCACGTTGAGAATTTTGCCTCGCAGGGGGAGTATTGCCTGGAACACACGGTCGCGCCCCTGTTTGGCTGTACCTCCCGCGGAGTCACCTTCGACAAGGAAGAGTTCGCAGTCTTCGGCTGTGCGGCTTTCGCAGTCGGCGAGTTTGCCGGGGAGTCCTGCTCCGGAAAGTGTGCTTTTGCGCTGAATTTTGGTGCGGGCGTTGTATGCCGCCTGCCGTGCCTGAGCGGCAAGTATTACTTTTTTTACAATGGTCTTGGCTTCGTTGGGGTGCTCTTCGAGGTATGTGCCGAGAGCATCGCACACTGCCGCGCGTACTGCTCCGCTCACTTCGCTGTTGCCGAGTTTTGTTTTTGTCTGACCTTCGAACTGGGGCTCCATCACTTTTACGGATATGACGGCAGTGAGTCCTTCGCGGAAGTCGTCGCTTGAAACTTCTACTTTTTCTTTTTCAAGCATTTTGTTGTCTTCGGCGTATTTTTTCAGAGTGAATGTCAGACCGCCGCGGAAGCCTGTGAGGTGTGTGCCTCCTTCAATGGTGTTGATGTTGTTTACAAAAGAGTAGACGTTTTCATTGAAGGTGGTGTTGTATGTAATTGCCACCTCTACCGGTATGCCCTGGCTTTCTGTGTTCAGGTGTATGACATCGGGTATGAGTGGGTCTTTGTTTGAGTCAATGTATTTGACAAATTCTTTAAGTCCGTCCTTGGAGTAGAATGTTTCGGTTTTGGGCTTGCCCTCGGCGTCAAGTTCTCTCAGGTCAGTGAGAGTCAGGGTTATGCCGGCGTTAAGATACGCAAGGTCGCGCAGACGGTTTGCAAGGGTGTTGTAGTCGTAGACTGAAACGGTGAAGATAGAGTTGTCGGGCAGGAATGTGATGCTGGTTCCGGTGTGGTCGCTTTCACCTTCTATGCGCAGCTCGGTAGTGGGTTTGCCGCAGGAGTATTCCTGGACGTACCGTTTGCCGTCGCGGTGAACTTCGGCTCTCAGGTATGTTGACAATGCGTTCACACAGCTGACACCTACACCATGGAGACCGCCGCTGACTTTGTAGCTCCCTTTGTCGAATTTACCTCCGGCATGGAGCACTGTCAGCACAACTTCAAGGGCGCTTTTGTGTTCTTTTTCATGCATGTCGACCGGAATGCCTCGACCGTTGTCGACAACGGTTATGGAGTTGTCGGCGTTGATTGTCACTTCTATGTGTGTGGCATATCCTGCGAGCGCTTCGTCAATGGAGTTGTCAACAACTTCATAGACGAGGTGGTGCAATCCTTTTACGCTGATGTCTCCTATATACATGGCCGGGCGCTTGCGCACGGCTTCAAGTCCTTCGAGTACCTGAATGTTACTCGCACTGTAAACTTCTTCTTTTTCTGCCATCGGTAGATACTAAAATTTATTACAAAGTTAGTAATAATTTTTCAGCCGGAGCAAAAAAATCTTATTTATATTATAGGTGTAGGTGCTGTTTGTTTCAGTTTTCAGGCTGAGTAGTAAAAGCGGCAGTTGTGTCGTTGATTTCTTCGCTAAGCAGTGTTTTGAAGTCTCGGCTCCACCAAGAGTCTGTGCGCATGTTGTCTACAGCTGCCTGTAGCCGTGGCGCAATGGCAGATATCTCTCCGTTGGCGCGGGCGTAGAGCATAGTGTCGTGAAGGAGCCTGGCGCTGCTTTTCTGGGTGGTTTCTTTCAGCCAGCCTTCAGAGCCGACGGCGCAGATGCGTTCCACGGCAAATGTCATGATGTCGGAAATAGTTTGGGAGTCAGCGTTGAGGCTGACAATGTCTTTTATGAATTTTTTAATTTTAGTGATGCGGAGTCTGGGACGTTTTCGCTGGGTGCGGGCGCATTCTTTGACTATAGAGTTTTTCGCTTTGGTCATTTTTGAGTCTATGTCGCCGCTTACCCAGAAATCGAGATACTCTTTGGCTTCAGGGCGGGCTGCGTATAGGTCGAGAATCATTTCTTCAATCTGTTCTTTTGTCAGTGTTGAGAGTGCTTTTTTGAGGGTTGATTTTGACATGTTGTTTAAGGTTGTATACTCTATCTTATAATAACGGAGAGGTTCACCGGTTGTGTGAGGCCTCTCCGTTAGGTTCAGTGTGTGTGGCGGTGTTGTCAGTCAGCGTTTTCTGTGGGCTGAGGCTTTAGCCATTTGTCAAGCCAGCGGAAGAATACGCGCTGCCACATCACGGAGTTCTGCGGTTTGAGAATCCAGTGGTTTTCATCGGGGAAGATGAGCATTTCGGCAGGTACTCCGCGCAGGCGCGCCGCATTGAATGCCATCATGCCCTGGGAGGCAAGGATGCGGAAGTCGTATTCACCGTGGGTTATAAGAATCGGGGTGTCCCATTTGTCAACGAACAGGTGGGGGGAGTTGGCGAAACTGCGTTGTGCAACCGGGTTTGACTTATCCCAGAAAGGTCCGCCGAGGTCCCAGTTTGCAAACCACATTTCTTCGGTTTCGAGGTATTGGGCTTCGGTGTTGAATATGCCTGCATGAGCTATGAATGCCGCAAAGCGACCTTCGTGATGTCCGGCGAGCCAGTATACAGAAAATCCTCCATAGCTTGCTCCCACGGCGCCGATGCGGGCGGGGTCGATGTAAGATTCTTTTTTCATGTCATCAACAGCGCTGAGGTAGTCGCGCATGTTCTGACCGCCGTAGTCACCGCTGATCTGGGCGTTCCATTCTGTGCCGAATCCGGGGAGTCCGCGACGGTTGGGGGCAATTACAATGTAGCCGTTTGCAGCCATGAGTGCGATGTTCCAGCGGTAGCTGAAGAATTGGCTTACTGCAGACTGAGGTCCTCCCTGGCAGTAAAGCAGAGACGGGTACTGTTTCTCGGGGTCGAAGTGCGGGGGATATACCACCCATGTTGTCATCAGTTTGCCGTCGGTGGTTGGTACCATGCGTTTTTCCACGGTGGGCATGTCGACAGCGGCGAGCAGCTCTGTGTTCACGTTTGTAAGTTGTGTGATGTCACCGTTTTTCACAGAGAAGATTTCGTTTGGCGCTATCATGGAGTGGCGCATTGTGAGCAGGCTGCCGTCGGCAAGAGGCGCAAGAGATTCGTAGTCGCACACTCCGTCGGCTATCACAGAAACTTCTTTTGTGTTCAGGGCGATGTTAAACACGGGGGTCACACCGTCTTTAGGTGCTATGAAGTATATTGATTTGCTGTCTGGAGCCCATGCTATGGCATCGGCGGTGTAGTCCCAGTCAGTGGTGAGGTCTGTTTTTTCTTTGCTTGCCGTGTCAAGAATGAAAATCCGGTTTTTGTCGCTCTCGTAGCCGTCGTGTTCCATGCTCAGCCAAGCAATGTATTTGCCGTCAGGCGACCATGCCGGAGCTGTGTCATAGCCCATCATGCCCTCGGTGAGGTTTTCAGTAGAGCCGGTGGCGAGGTTGTACATGTAAAGGTCGGAGTTTGTAGACAGGGCGTATTCCATGCCTGTTTTCTTGCGGGACACATAGATGAGGCTGGAGCCGTCAGGTGACCATGCGAAAGATTCGATGCCGCCGAACGGTTTCATGGGCGCTTCATAAGGCTCGTCAGCCATTATGTCGGTAACGTTTGAAACAGTGTTGCCGTCGAAGTCGCCAAGGAAGGGGTGTGGTATTTCGGTTACCCATTCGTCCCAGTGTTTATACATAAGGTCGTCAATGAGTCTGCCGGTTGCGTTGGGCAGGTCGGGATATATGTCGGCGGCGCTGCGCGAGTACTTCACATTGCCTATCATGACAACTTTTTTACCGTCGGGTGAGAAGAGAAATCCGGATATTCCGCCTTCGACATTGCTGACAGCCTTCCGTCCGGAGCCGTCGGCATTCATTACCCACAGCTGTGTGTGGTCGCCGGATTTTGCCATGAAGGCTATTTTTTTGCCATTTTCAATCCATACTGCGGCGCTTTCGCTTTCCGGGGTTGATGTTAGCCGTTGTTTTTCGGAGCCGTCGGCATTCATCACATACAGGTCGGCATTGCTTTTGTTTTGCTCTACGCTTTCATAAGATACGCTGTAAAGTATTTTGCCGTCAGGGCTAACGATGGGCGCTCCCACTCTGCCGAATGCTTCAAGCACTTCGGTGGTGTATTGCCTGTCGGCGGGCATCCAGCCGGTTTTGTCGATAATCTCGCCCTTGTCCGAGCCGGAAGGGCTACAAGAGGCTGCAATCATTGCAAGTGCCATTGGGATAATGGTTTGTTTCATTTTATGGTTTATTGGTTAAAAGATTTTTTTTGAGTTATGTCTTGCGCCGCCGTGGTTGAAAAGGGCGGCTATCAGGTCGCTGCGGTGAATGCTGTGCAGCGATTGGATAATGCCGTTTCTGTAATTGCGGTCGTACCAGAAAAAGTACTGCCGTTGGGCGAGTTTCTCTTCTCTTGCCGTGGCGCAGTAAACTTTCTCGCCGGTGTAAGGGTGAATGCCGGTATAGTATATTTCGGTAGCAAGAGTCATCGGGGTCGGAGTGAAATCCTGTACTTGCTCAAGGTGCATGTCCAGCTCTTTGGTGCGTACGGCGAGCTCAGCCATGTCGGCTTCGGTGCAGCCGGGGTGACTTGAAATGAAATATGGTATAAGTTGTTGTCGCATGCCGTGTCTGCGGTTCATGTCATCAAATATTTTCCTGAAGTCATAAAACAGGTTGAACGAGGGCTTGCGCATCAGCTTCAACACGTTTTCCTGTGTGTGCTCCGGGGCGACTTTCAGCCTGCCGCTCACATGTTTTTCTATAAGCTCTTCGTTATATCTGCGGTTTGCCGCGTCAACGGTTTTGTTGCCTGTGCGATGCATGGACAGGTCGTAGCGTACGCCGCTGCCTATGAATGTTTTTTTTATGCCGGCGATTGCGTCCGCACTGCGGTATATGTCCAGCAGCGGTGCGTGGTCTGTGTTAAGGTTGTTGCAAACCGCCGGATGCAGGCATGACGGGCGCAGACATTTGGCGCAGATGTCGGTGTTTTTTCCTTTCATGCCCCACATGTTGGCACTTGGTCCGCCGAGGTCGCTTATGTAGCCTTTGAAATCTGGCATCTGTGTGATTTTCTCAACTTCTGCCAATATAGATTTTTTGCTGCGTGACGCAATGAATTTGCCTTGGTGGGCGGATATAGTGCAGAATGCGCATCCTCCGAAACACCCTCTGTGCATACACACGGAGTGGCGAATCATTTCATAGGCAGGTATGGTTTTGCCGAAATAGCGCGGGTGGGGGAGCCGTGTATAAGGCAGGTCAAATGACGCGTCAACCTCCTCCGTGGTCATGGGAGGGAGCATGGGATTTACCTTGACTGCCTTGTTGCCGTGGCGTTGCCACAGAGTGGCGCCGTGCATACGGTTGCTCTGCTGCTCTATGTGCTTGAAGTTTTCTGCCTGACACCGTTTTGTTTTCAGACATTCTTCAAACGGGTGCAGTATTATGTTGTTTTCGTCGGAGTGTTCAGGCATCTCGTCGGCATCAACTATCACCACGCTTTGCATAAGGTCTTTTATGTCGCCTATCCTTTCTCCCTGTTCCAGACGTCGGGCAATCTCTACTACCGGTTTCTCGCCCATGCCGTATGTTATGATGTCAGCGTCGGCATCCATTATTATTGATGGGCGAAGGCAATCTGCCCAGTAGTCGTAGTGGGACAGTCGTCTGAGCGAGGCTTCTATGCCACCCGCCACTATGGGTACATCCGGATATAGTCTGCGCAGTATGCCTGAATACACAATCGTCGGATAGTCAGGTCTGGCTCCATGCCTTGCTCCCGGGGTATATGCGTCGTCACTGCGCCTGCGACGGTTTGCTGTGTAGTGGTTTACCATTGAGTCCATGGCTCCGGCAGATACTCCGAAAAACAGTCTTGGGGTTCCGAATTTTCGAAAATCGCGAAGATCATCCTGCCAGTTTGGCTGAGGTACTATAGCCACTTTGTAGCCGGCAGCCTGTAGGGTGCGCCCTATGACGGCGGCACCGAATGAGGGGTGGTCGACATAGGCATCTCCGGAAAACAGCACCACATCGGGCTGCTGCCATCCGAGCGCTTTCATCTCCTTGACTGTTGTAGGCAGATATAATGCGGTGTCACGCTGTGGGTTACTCACTCTGTTTTGTTTTTAACAGTTCTTCCATCTTCAATATCTCATCGCGCAGGCGTGCCGCTTCGATAAATTCCATCCGTTTGGCGGCTTCAAGCATTTCGGAGCGTTTGCATGTGATGCAACGTTCCAGTTCAGTGCTGCTCATATATCCGATAACGGGGTCGGCGGCTATGTCGCCGGATGCCTTGTACTCGTTTTCGTAAGGCAGCGGTGCGATTTTTTTTGTAGCCGGAGCCTTCGCCGTTCCCGGTTTTGACCTGCGGTCTTTTGCCGGAGTCACATCGTCGATGTTTTTGTCAAGGCCTATTATGCGGTCGCGCGCTTTGACAATAGCTGTCGGGGTAATGCCATGCTCTTCATTGTAAGCGAGCTGCATGGAGCGTCTGCGGCTGGTTTCATCGATAGTCATACGCATGCTGTCGGTAATTTTGTCTGCGTACATTATAACCTTGCCCCCAAGGTTTCTTGCAGCTCGTCCTACAGTCTGCGTCAGAGAACGATGACTTCTCAGAAAACCCTCTTTGTCGGCATCAAGAATAGCTACCAGCGACACTTCAGGCAGGTCAAGTCCTTCACGCAGAAGGTTTACACCTATCAGCACATCGTATGTGCCGGCTCTGAGGTCATCAAGTATTCGTATTCGTTCAAGGGTGTCGACATCGCTGTGTATGTATGCGGTTTTCATACGCAGCTTGATAAGATAATCATTCAGCTCTTCCGCCATGCGCTTGGTCAAAGTTGTCACAAGAACTCTCTCGTCGGCTTCTATGCGGGTCTGTATCTCTTCAATAAGGTCGTCAATCTGGTTCAGAGACGGGCGCACCTCTATAATCGGGTCAAGCAATCCGGTGGGACGGATAATCTGCTCTACAACGACGCCTTCACTTTTTTCAAGTTCGTAGTCGGCTGGAGTTGCGCTGACATATACAACCTGCTTTGTCATTCGTTCAAATTCCTCGAATTTCAGCGGTCTGTTGTCAAGAGCAGCCGGCAGGCGGAACCCGTATTCCACGAGATTCATTTTTCGGGACAGGTCGCCTCCCCACATGGCGCGTATCTGAGGAACTGTAACATGACTTTCGTCTATGATTGTAAGGAAGTTGTCAGGGAAATAGTCGAGGAGGCAGAACGGGCGCATGCCTGGTTTTCTTCCGTCAAAGTAGCGGCTATAGTTTTCAATGCCCGGACAGTGTCCTACCTCACGCATCATTTCAATGTCGTATGTAACACGCTCGTAAAGCCTTTTTGCCTCAAGTTCCTTAGCCTCGCGGTTGAAAAAGTTGACTTGTTCACCAAGGTCAAGCTCAATCTGGGCTATGCCTGAGGCGAGCCTTGCCGGTGATGTGACAAATATGTTTGCCGGAAAAATCTTGAAGTTGTCATGTGTGCCGAGTACCGCGTTGTCAGATGAGTAAAATGTAGCGATGCTCTCGATTTCGTCGCCCCAGAACGTTACTCTCACTACTATTTCCTCATAGGCGAGATGAACATCAACCGTGTCGCCCTTGACACGGAAATTGCCGCGCACGGGAGATATTTCATTGCGGCTGTATAACGCGCCGACAAGCTCTCTCAGAAAGAGGTTGCGGCTGATTTTCTGCCCTACCACAATTGTGATTACATTACTGTTGAAGTCCTCCGGATTGCCCATGCCGTAGATGCATGAAACCGAGCTGACCACAATGACATCTTTTCTGCCGCTGAGCAGAGCGGATGTTGTGGCAAGTCTCAGCTTGTCAATCTCGTCGTTTATGAGCAAATCTTTTTCAATGTATTTGTCGACGGAAGGTATATATGCTTCGGGCTGATAGTAGTCATAGTATGACACAAAGTACTCGACGGCATTGTCCGGGAAAAATCTTTTGAACTCGCCATACAGCTGTGCGGCAAGCGTTTTGTTGTGGCTTAAAATAAGGGTAGGGCGGTTTACACGCTCTATCACATTTGCCATAGTAAAGGTTTTGCCACTTCCGGTAACGCCGAGGAGTGTCTGAGCCTGTTCGCCCGACTCAATGCCTTCTACCAGGCGGTCAATTGCCTGAGGCTGGTCGCCGGTGGGCTTGTATGCGCTGTCAAGTCTGAAATTCATAATGCAAAATTACGAAATAAATGCTTAACACCATATTAATAAATAATAAACAAACCGAATGCCGCCATTTCGGCTGTCGGTGGAATTATGTCTTCGTGTTAAAATTAAACAGTTTCTAAGATACAAAAAAGAGGCTGTGTCAAAATAGGCGCAGCCTCTTTTTTATAACCTGTTGAAAAACATAAAACAAAGCCCTGACTTTCACAAGCCGGGGCTTTGTCATGTCAAAAAGTTTTTGTAACTTAGTGACAAATAACAAATTAAATGTCTACAAAGTTACATACAAAATCTTACAGTAACAACGACAGACTGTTCTTTCTGCTGAATCCCA
>RIBJ01000010.1 GCA_003762715.1 Muribaculaceae bacterium Isolate-104 (HZI)
CACACCGGCACAAAGGGATTCCATCATTGCGGGAGTATTGTACGGTCATATACTTCGCGTCAAAGACATGCCAGGAGAATACTTCAAAAGCAGGTATTCAAAATATCGCAAAACCGTCAGCAGCAACCGTCAGCTTGGCGTTGTAGCCCGCAGCTGTTTGTTTATAGCCCTGAATGTCGGCTTCAAGACCGAGCAAAGAGTACACGACGCCGCTTATAAAACCGTAAAATTTCTGAGACACACTATTAACAGCCTCTTTTTCAAATCACAAAAATGAAAACTATAATGCTTGTGTTTGGAACGAGACCGGAAGCCATAAAAATGGCTCCATTGGTCAAGGAATTCCAAAAACACTCCGACAAGTTCAAAACTATTGTTTGCGTTACCGGACAGCACAGACAGATGCTTGACCAGGTACTCCAGATATTTGATATCACTCCCGACTTTGACCTGAACATCATGAAGCAGGGTCAGGACCTGTACGATGTCACAGCCCGTGTGCTCACCGGCATGCGCGACGTACTCCGTCAGGCGCAACCCGATGTGGTGCTTGTGCATGGCGACACCACTACTTCCACCGCCGCCGCCCTTGCCGCTTTCTATATGCAGATTCCGGTGGGTCATGTCGAAGCGGGGCTGCGCACCCACAACATCTACTCGCCGTGGCCCGAAGAGATGAACCGCCAGATTACCGGACGCATCTCGACCTACCACTTCGCCCCCACGCCCCTGAGCCGGGACAACCTGCTTGCCGAGGGTGTCAGCGCGCAAAACATCACCGTGACAGGCAATACAGTCATTGACGCCCTGCACATAGTCACGGAACGCCTGCGCACAGACCCGACTCTTGAAGCCCCTATCCGGCAGCAGCTCAGCGACATGGGCTTTGATGTGAGCCGGTGCGACACCCGCCGCATGGTGCTCATTACAGGACACCGGCGCGAGAATTTCGGCGACGGGTTCATTGCCATGTGCCGCGCTTTCAAAACACTCTCCGAAAAATATGCCGATGTAGACTTTGTCTACCCGATGCACCTCAACCCCAATGTGCGCCGTCCTATCCACGAAGTGTTCGGCGAAGACCTTTCTTCTCTGGGCAACCTCCACTTTATCGAGCCTCTCGACTATCTGCCTTTCGTGTACCTCATGGAGAAGTCAGCCATTGTTCTCACCGACAGCGGAGGCATACAGGAAGAGGCTCCCGGACTCGGCAAACCGGTGCTCGTGATGCGCGACACCACCGAACGCCCCGAAGCTCTTCAGGCTGGCACAGTGCGCCTTGTAGGTACAGACTACAACCGTATCGTAGACGAGACATCGCGCCTTTTTGACGACCCCATGCACTACAACACAATGAGCCATGCCGTAAACCCTTATGGCGACGGATTCGCATCTTCACGCATTGTTACCGCACTCGGACAATAAGAGCCTGTGACCCCCTTTTACGTCATTTTCGCCATACTCTCGGCAGGAGCTTTTTGCGAGACATTGAATCTTAATGTCCGTCAGAAAAAAATAATCCTGTTTTTTCTTCTTATCGCTCTGGTGATATTTGCCGGCTGCCGCTATCAGATTGGCGCCAATGACTTTGAGGAATATACCAAATCGTATGCCGATGTTGTCAAAAACGGACTGAACTACAGCCGTTTCACAACATCGGCTGCAATTTTTGAGCCGGGCTTTGTACTCACCTATTACATCTGCTCGTTTTTTTCGCCATCTCCAATATGGGCACTGTGCATCATAGCCTTGCTTGGAGTCGGAATAAACATACTGTGCTACAAGCAGTACTCTCCCCAGTTTTTTCTGTTTGCGGTTCTGTTTTATTTCGTCCACACATACCTGCTGAGAGAAATGAGCCTCATCCGCTCGGGCGTTGCGGCGGCTATCTGTCTGTATTCCCTGAGGTATGTTGAAAGGGAACAGTTCAAAAAATTCGCCCTCACACTCCTGCTTGCAATGTCATTTCACCTTGCCGCCATAGTTTTTTTCATAGTATACCCATTCTATCGTTTAAACTGGTCGCCCAGGAAATGGGGGTGGATTGTAGCCGGATGTCTGGTGTGCTCATACGTATTCTCCGCCGGCAGGCTGCTTAATGCCTTGCCACAGGTAGGAGTGCTGTCGCGCTTAAACAATTATTCCTGGATGATTGGTGTATCAAAACTCGGAGTGCTTACCAACCCTACCGTTCTCAAACAGCTATTTTTTGTGGGGATATCACTGTTTTTCTACTCCACACTCGAACAGCGGGTTCCGAAATTCCGGGTACTTCTCACTCCTTACATACTGTCTGTGTGCTGGCTTATGGTCTGGAACGATTTCGCAATAATGGCAGGACGAATGGCAACATTTCTATCCGTGACCGAAGTGCTCGTCATGCCGTTGCCCCTGCTGCTTGTAAAGCGCTCTTCCAGACCGGTCATGGCTACAGTTCTTGTTTCGCTTGCCTTCGCCATTCTCTATCTCAACGGCAACTACTACATGACCGAGGTTCCCGGGCTGCTGCCGTACAGATTCGCCCCCTTTGAAACGACAATTTAAATCACTACTTCTATGATACCCAAAATCATTCACTACTGCTGGTTTGGCAGAGGTCAGATGCCTGCGCTTGCCGAAAAATGTCTCGCGTCGTGGAGCAAATACCTGCCTGAGTACAAAGTTATGGTGTGGAATGAGGACACATTCGACATTGACGCACACCCTTATACCCGCGAGGCGTATCAGGCAAGGAAATTCGCGTTTATCACAGACTATGTAAGGCTATGGGCGCTCAAAGAGCACGGAGGTGTGTACATGGACACGGATGTAGAGGTGATACGCCCGCTTGACGAATTTCTTGACAACCCCGCTTTCTCAGGATTCGAAGATGAAACACATATACCCACCGGCATCATGGCTTCTGAAAAAAACGGGCAGTGGGTGTCGGAACAGCTGGCTTACTACAATGACCGCCACTTCATTAAAGACGACGGGAGTCTTGATACAACCACAAACGTGACAATCATGTGCGACAACATGAGCAAGGAGGGTTTCGTGCTTAAAAATTCACGACAGAATTTCAAGGGCATCATCGAAATATACCCCAAAGACTATTTCTGCCCGAAATCATACAGAACCGGCAAGATACACCTCACTCCCAACACCCACACAATACACCATTTCGCCGGTTCTTGGCACTCGCCCTGGCAACGCTTCAAGAGCTTTATAAAGCCATTGTTTTTCAGACTGCGCAAAGGCGAATGAGAAATCTGAACCCCGGCAAATTCAACTTTTAAACCAACTCTCTGTATGAAAGAGAAATTCAGTGTACTTATGTCGGTTTATCACAAGGATGACCCGACATATCTCGACACCGCCTTAAACAGCCTGACAGAACAGACAGCTGTACCGGATGAAATAGTACTGGTAAAAGATGGTCCTGTTTCACAACAGCTTGAAGATGTCATTGACGCTTTCCATAAAAAATTTCGCAACCTGAAGATTGTGGCTCTCGAAAAAAATTCGGGGCTGGGCAATGCGTTAAATCAGGGATTGAAACATTGCAGTCATGAACTGGTTGCCCGCATGGATTCGGACGACATCAGCGAGCCGCACAGATTTGAAAAGCAACTTGCCGCATTTGAATCGGACGGCAAAATATCTATCTGCGGCGGCTGGATATCCGAGTTTGAAGGGTCTCCCGACAATATCCTTTCGTACAGACGCGTTGCCACCAGGCATGAAGACATTGTCAAAATGGCGCGCTCAATGAGCCCGATGAACCATGTGACAGTAATGTTCAAAAAATCGCATGTAATGGAGGTCGGGAGCTATCTGCCGTTTTTTCAGTTTGAGGATTACTATCTGTGGATTAGGCTGATAAAAGCAGGCAGGTTGTTTTCAAACATACCTTCAGTACTTGTCAATGTTCGCGGAGGTCGTGAAATGGCATCGAGGAGAGGCGGTCTGAAATACATCAAAGCAGAGATGCGTTTCCAGAAAATTCTTTTGAATTCCGGCATCATATCATCCAAAGACTTTGTAAAGAATTGCGTTATACGGTCGGTTGTGAGATTGCTTCCGAACGCGGCAAGGAGCTGGGTTTACGGTCGTATACGAAAATACCAGTCATCTCAGGAACTCTGAATAACTGTTATACTGAAACACCTTTTCGGGCGGCTTACGGATGAGCGTGAGTCGCCTGCTTTTTTATCTCTCTGCCCGGAGCGGGGGGCAGCGGGGGGCGAGCACGAGGCAGGTGGGGGCGGGGTGGTGTAGGGCGTAGCGGTAACGCAACAGGCCGGTGTGCCCATTGCGCTCATAGACTTCAATGCTGTCGGTGTCACGACACGCCACAAGCACAAATTTTCCGTTGGGCGATATCACAAAGTTTCGCGGGTGCTCGCCAGTTGACTGGTATCCTGCCTTGGTAAGGGTTCCGCTGAAGTCGTTCACGCGGAATATTGCAATGCCGTCGCCCTGCAGCCTGTTGGACGCATAGAGGTATTGTCCGTCAGGAGACAGGTGTATATCCGCACTGCCCTGCGCGCCAAGGGTGTCTGCCGCTATAGTCTGAACAAGTTTCATATTGCCGCCGGAAATGTCGAAAACCAGAATCTCCCCGCTTATTTCTGTCAGGGTATATGCAAAATTGCCTCCGGGATGGTACGCAGTGTGGCGCGGACCGCTGCCGGGGCGCACACTGATTTCACCGACAGGCTGCCCGACATAAGGGGAGTCAATCATATATATCTTGTCAAGCCCGAGGTCATTTGCCAGCAGGGTTGAGGTGCGCGGCATAAATGTAATCTGATGAAGGTGAGGCTGCGATTGTCTTATGCTGTCGGTTCCGATGCCATGAAACTGAATGACGCAGGCTGTATCGGCAATCATGCCACTGCTGTCAAGCGCAAACGCCGACACGCTGCCGCCCATGTAATTTGCGGTGAAAAGGCGGGATTTGTCGGGCGACAAGGCTATGTGGCATGGTGCGCCGCCTCCGGTGACAACGCTTTGCTCAAGGATCATGACGCTTGCATCTTCGTTGTAGCTCAGCACATTTGCAGTAGAAGCGTTGCCGGAATCCTCTCCTACAGCGTACACAAGACGCCGGTCGGCATCCACGGCTATGAAACTCGGATTGCTCACGCCTGACACACCTCCGACAGGGGTTATCTCGCCTGTTGTCTGGTCGAATCCGAACACCTTTATCCCGGCACTGTCCGGTGCAGAATAGCTGCCGGTGAAGAGCAGCAGGTTATTACTGTTTCCACGGACACCGCAAGATGTAAAACCGGCGGAAATCAATAGCGCGCACAGCGTTAAAATCAAAAAAGTATTTTTCATGCACTTCTGTGTTTATTAAACAACTGCTAAAATGGCAGGCTCTTGCCTGATGACGCGCCCCAGCCGCTACGGTCAAGTTTCCGGTACGACACCGCCTCGCTCATGTGAACCGCCGTCACCTCCTCACTGCCGTCAAGGTCGGCTATTGTCCTTGCAACCTTGAGAATGCGGTCGTAGGCACGTGCACTCATGTCAAAGCGTGTCATGGCATCGCGCAGCTGACGCTGAGCCGCCTCTCCGAGCTTCACATGCCGGTTTAGAAGCCTTGTGTTCATCTGAGCATTGCAGTGAATTTCTTTCTCTCCGCGAAAACGCTCTTCCTGAATTTTTCTCGCCCGCATCACCCGCGCCCTTATCGCCGCGCTTTCCTCGCCGGGCGCTCCTATGGCGAGCTCTTCAAAAGGCACGGGCAAAATCTCCACCTGAAGGTCTATACGGTCGAGCAGCGGACCTGATATACGGTTCAGATACTTCTGCACGGCGCCGGGCGCACATGTACACTGCCGCGCCGGGTGATTGTAATAGCCGCACGGACAGGGGTTCATGCTTGCCACAAGCATAAATCCCGCGGGGTAGTCTATCGAATACTTCGCTCTTGAAATATTTATGTGCCTGTCTTCGAGAGGCTGCCTCATCACCTCAAGCACACCGCGCGAAAATTCGGGAAACTCGTCCAGAAACAGAATGCCGTTATGGGCAAGGGATATTTCACCGGGCATAGGGTTGCTGCCGCCCCCGACAAGCGCCACAGGGGATATGGTGTGATGCGGAGCCCGGAACGGGCGGGTTGTCAGCAGTCTTGACCCTCTTTTGAGCTTTCCTGCCACTGAGTGTATCTTTGTCGTTTCAAGAGCCTCCGCGAGCGAGAGCGGCGGCAGTATGCCCGGCAACCGTTTAGCCATCATAGACTTGCCGGCTCCGGGAGGACCCACAAGCAGAATGTTGTGACCGCCGGCACATGCTACTTCAAAAGCCCGCTTGACAACCTCCTGCCCTTTCACTTCCGAGAAATCAAATTCAAAACGCCCGCAGTCTGCCGCAAACTCGGCACGGGTGTCCACTACCGTCGGTGCAATCTGCAACTTGCCGCTCAGAAATTCAAGCACCTGACTCAGGGTGTCGACTCCGTACACCTCAAGATTATTGACCACAGCCGCCTCAGTTGCGTTTGCCGCAGGCACTATCATGCCTCTGAAACCGAGTTCACGCGCCTTTATAGCCATAGGGAGTACCCCTTTAATCGGCAACACCGACCCGTCAAGCGACAGCTCTCCCATTATCATCAAGCCGCCAAGCATATCGGCAGGTATTTTTTCAGCGGCGGCAAGAATACCCACCGCAATAGGCAGGTCGTATGCCGCTCCCTCCTTTTTCACATCTGCCGGGCTGAGGTTTATCACCACCCTGTGTCGCGGAAATTCCGCCCCGCTCTGGCTGATTGCCGACACCACTCTTTGATAACTCTCCTTGACTGCGGCATCGGGCAGCCCGACCATCGTGAAACTGAATCCGCGGTCAACTACCGTTTCCAGCGTAACCACCAAGGCGTCAATACCCTGAACTGCGGCACCATAAGTCTTGACAAGCATAACTCCGGGGGTATTTATCGTGATTTGAAACTATCGCGCAACACCCTCTCAGCCCCGGCGGCAGAGCCGCCACGGTAAAGCTGACGCCCGGTCGAGTCCGCCACTATGAAAAACGGCACCCGGGCTACGGACATGCGTCTGTACTGCTGGGAAGACACCGTTCCCGGAGTCCATGTCTGAGTCCATGTCGCCGAATCGGTAGCCGTGCTGCTTTTCCATGCAGCGGAATCGGCAGCGGCAGACACCTCAAGGACAGCCAGCCGGCGCTCGGCGAAATCACCGCGCAACCGCCTTAGCACCGGCACAACCGTGTCGCGCTGCGCCTTTTCGTCTGCCACAAAAGCCAGAAGAGTAAGAGTATGTCTGTACGGGTTATATCTCTCTACCGAGTCATTTCTGTTCACCAGCGACATGCCTATTATATCAGCCCGCGCGTCTGACGAGAGCTGAGCCGAGAGAGCCGAGGTAAAATTCAGCACCATCGCCGCCGGACGGGCTTCGGGGTCAATGCATCCCACAAGCGAATCAGCTCCAATTTCATTGCAATCGCTTCTGTACTGAGTGACAAGTGCCGCCATAGCAGCCTCCGAGCTACGGTTTTTACCTACAAAATCAGCTACAAGCGCATTGATTTTCACCGGATTGCCCTCGGCAAGCACATCGGCGTTGCTGCGGATAAACTCATTTAGGCGCTCATTAGCCTCCGTACCTTTTATTACCGATGCATAGGGGTTGCCGGCATCAAGCCTGCACTCCAGATTGTCGCCATTCTTTACAACAACCACCGCGACAGCGCCGGAACCGCCAACCGATATGAACCCCAATGCCGGCTGACGGCTTTGACCCTCTATGACAAACTTGCCGTCTACCGCGCGTGCGCTGACACGCTTTGCTGCCCCGTCAGGACAATACAGCAGCTCCACAAGCGCCGAACTGCCGCCCTGTATCTCTCCGCTCACCTTGAACGAGTCGCGCGACTCGCAGGCAACGGCAAGCAGCGCGGCTACAAGCGATATAATTATTCTCGTTAGTTTCATTTCAATGCGTTTATCCGCAAAAGTACACAAAAAAACAAGATATATGCGCCCATGCCCGCAAGAATGTCATGCACCCTTCCATTTTATCGCAATCAGCCCCGAAATGCGCCCCCTGCCACACTAGCCGGCGGGCTAACTTTAATTTCGTTCAGCGCAGTGACTACACCTATATTAATAATGCTGTGCCGGAGTACAAGGGTTTAAAGTCCACGTTTAATTAAACTCGAACACTCACTTATCACAAAATATTCTTAACTTAGCACCAAATTGACTATTATGGAAGAGAAAAAACTGTTTCTTCTGGATGCTTTTGCACTGATTTACCGTGCCTACTATGCAATGATACGTTCGCCGAGGATAACCACCAAGGGGTTCAATACCTCTGCTATCTTCGGATTCTGCAACACGCTCGACGAGATTCTGCGCAAAGAAAATCCATCACACATAGCGGTGTGTTTTGACCCTCCCGGCCCGACATTCCGCCATGAGGCGTTTGAACAATACAAGGCTCAGCGCGACAAGCAGCCCGAGGACATTACCCTTTCCATACCTTATATCAAACGGATTCTCGACGCTTACCGGATACCGGTTGTAGAGATAGCCGGATACGAGGCAGACGATGTTATCGGCACCCTGTCAAGGCTCGCCGAAAAGGAGGGCTACACAACCTACATGATGACCCCTGACAAAGACTACGGGCAGCTGGTGACAGACCGGGTGTTCATGTACCGCCCGTCGCTGCGCGGCGAAGGCTTTGAGATACGCGGTCCCAGGGAAGTGAGTGAAAAGTACGGCATAGAGACTCCCGCCCAGGTTATAGACCTGCTGGCTCTTGAAGGCGATGTCAGCGACAACATACCCGGATGTCCGGGGGTTGGAGAAAAAACTGCGGCTAAGCTAATAAACACCTGGGGCTCTGTAGAAAACCTCCTTGACAACACCCACCAGATAAAAGGCGCGCTACAGAAAAAACTGATAGACAACGCTGAAGCAATACGTTTTTCAAAGTTTCTCGCAACGATAAAGACCGATGTGCCGCTCGGCGACATAACTCCCGACAGCCTCGAGCGCAAAAAGGAGGATGTGCAGGCTCTTGCTGAGATATACCGCGAGCTTGAGTTTCGCACATTCATCAGCCGGCTGAAACTACCGTTGGAAAAACCTGTCGCCGCTCCTCCAAAAAGCGACGGCATGGGCAGCCTGTTTGATTTTATCGAAGAACCCGCCGCCCGGCAGCAGACAGCATTCTCGTCCCTGCCGCACACATATGGCTTAATAACCACCGCCCGCGAAGCTGCTGATGCAGCCGCCTCATCGGTCAATGCCGACAAAATAGCAATTGCGCTGAATACTGTCGGCGACAACGCCATGACAGCAGCGTTAGAAGGAATCGCCATATGTCAGTCTGCCGCAAGCGCCTCGTATGTGGCATTGCCTGCCGACAAAGACGCACGCCGCGAAATTGTCTCCGCGCTGCAGCCGCTGTTTTCAAACGCCCGGCTCATTGTCGGTCATGACATAAAACGCGCCATAATAGCCCTGCGAAGAGAGGGCATCAAGGTGAGCGCCTCCTACTACGACACCTCGGTAGCCCACTACCTCATCGACCCCGAAATGAAGCACACCCTGCCGTTCATTGCAGCCAAGTACCTGGATGTAACCCCCTCGCAGCTTGAAGAAGCTCCCGCACGCGGCTCGCGTCAGGCACAGCCGCTGAGCCGTGAGGAAGCCGCCGAACGGTTTTGCGAGGAAGCCGACCTGACCCTGCGTCTTTACGCCCCCCTCTCCACACTGGTTAAAGACGGCGGTCTTGAGCCGCTGCTCAGCTCGGTGGAAATGCCACTCGTAAAAGTGCTTGCAGACATGGAATGGGTCGGAGTCAAGGTTGACGCCCGCGAACTGTCCGAACTCTCCGGGCGCTTTTCAGAAAGGCTCAGCCGCATGGAGCAGGAGATATTCGAAATAGCAGGCGGCACATTCAACCTTGCATCGCCCATGCAGGTCGGCGATGTGCTCTTTGACCGGCTCAAGATAGACACAAACGCCAAACGCACAAAGAAAGGCGGGTACTCCACCACCGAAGAAATCCTTGAGAAACTCCGCACGGCAAACCCCATTGTCGACCTCATTCTCAAGCACCGCGCTTTAAAAAAGCTGCTTACCACATACGTCAACGCGCTCCCGGCGCTGATAAACCCCGCCACAGGAAAAATCCACACATCATTCAACCAGACAGTCACTGCCACCGGCAGAATATCATCCACCAGTCCCAATCTTCAGAACATACCCATACGCTCCGACGATGGCAAGGAGATACGCCGGGCATTCATAGCCGAGCCGGGAGAAATTTTGCTGAGCGCCGACTACTCGCAGATAGAACTCCGGCTCATGGCAGACATGAGCGGCGACCCCGACATGATAGAGGCATTCCTGTCAGGAGCAGACATCCACAGAGCCACCGCGGCAAAAGTATACCACACCCCTCTTGAAGAGGTAACAGAAACGCAGCGCCGCAACGCCAAGACCGCCAACTTCGGCATAATATACGGTATATCGGCATTCGGACTCTCCGAGCGTCTCGGCATTCCCCGCTCCGAGGCAAAAATGCTTATTGACGGTTATTTCTCCACATATCCCGGCGTGAAAGACTATATGAACAGCAGCATAGAGCATGCCCGGGACAAAGGATTTGTCACAACAATCATGGGCAGAAAACGTATGCTGCCCGACATAACCAGCCGCAACGCCGTTGTCAGAGGCTATGCCGAGCGCAACGCCATCAACGCGCCGCTGCAAGGCTCTGCCGCCGACATAATAAAACTCGCCATGGTAAACATTGACCGACACATACGCGAAGCCGGACTCCGCTCGCACATGATTCTCCAGGTTCACGACGAACTGGTGTTCAATGTCAAGCCCGACGAGCTTGCCGCTGTTCAGGAGATTGTTGTGCGCGACATGGAAAGCGCCTATACTTCAAAGGTGCCGCTGACTGTATCAAGCGGCACAGGAACCAACTGGCTTGAAGCCCACTGATGAAAAAGAGCAACCTGAAAATAGCCGTTATAGGCACAGGCAACCGTGGCTGCAAGTACCTTACCCTGCTTCGCGAAGCGGGCGCGAATGTTGTAGCCGTAGCCGACGCCTCCCCCGCGCGCCGGCAAAAAGCCGTGGAGATTGCCGGCGACAGCTGCCTGTCATTCCCGTCGGCAACACAGATGCTTGAATCGGGAATAACCCCGGATGCCGCCATTATAGCGACACCCGAACGCGCTCATGCCGCCGACGCCATGCTGCTGCTGGATGCCGGAGCGCACCTGTTGCTGGAAAAACCGCTGGCAACGACACTCGCCGAATGCGAGGCGATAGCCGCCCTCGCCAAAAAACGCAACAGAATAGCCGGTGTGTGCCATGTGTTGCGCTATCACCCCTATTTCGAGAAACTACACGAGCTCGCTACCTGCGGAAAATACGGGCAGACAGTGAGCATAACCCACCGGATAAATGTCGGCATCGACCGTGCCTGTCACACATTTGTGCGCGGTCCATGGGGCGACACAGCCGCCACAAGCCCCATGCTGCTAAGCAAATGCTGCCACGACATGGACCTGCTCGTGTGGCTCACGGCAAGCACAGCCGCCAGCGTGGCAAGCACAGGCGGCAGACTGTTTTTCCGACCGGAGAACGCGCCGCTACACAGCGCCGACAGATGCACCTCATGCTCAATAGAACAGACATGCCCCTACTCGGCGGTAGACCTTTATGTGCGCCGGGGCGAATGGACGGCGGGGTTTGACGGAGACACAGACAGCATAGCGGAAGCTCTAAAAAACAACCCATACGGACGCTGTGTGTTCAGATGCGGCAACACAACAGTTGACAGACAGGCTGTTGTAACAGGCTTCAGGTCGGGAGCCATAGCCACCCTGACCATGAACCTTTTCACCGCAACCGACAACCGCGACACACACATCTGCCTCACAGGAGGCGAAATTCACGGCAACGGCTCTGTGATTACCGTAACGCCACTGAAAGGACTGCAGGAAATCCATGACTTTACCGACACTGTCGCCAAGCCCTTCCATGCCGGCGCCGACAGGCGACTCATTCTTGACTTTCTCAACGCCGCATCCGGCAACTCCGCCAAAATGCTTGCCGACATAGACAGCGCCATTGAAAGCCACCGCATATGCTTCGCAGCCATCAGTGCCATGCGGTAAAACGCCCCCTCGCCTACCCCGGCACCCTCACCCAGAACCCCACTGACAACTCTGGCGTGATACTCAACTGACACTGACTCTCTGCCTGTGGCAGAGCCATAACCTACTCCCCGGAGCTAATCTGCAAGGATTTCCTCCGGGGAGCCTTTTATTTCAAATCTTGACAAAAAATTTAAATACGAAAATTGTTTTTCCATAAATCGATTCAATCGTACACTTTTAGTACACCTCATAAAAGAAATAACGGCTGATAATCAAGTAGTTATCAGTCGTTATTGGTACCCGGACCCGGGATCGAACCGGGATGGGTTGCCCCACCGGTGTTTGAGACCGGCGCGTCTACCGATTCCGCCATCCGGGCTTTTGATGCCGCAAAGTTAGCAATTGTTTGCGTGTCACACAACCTTAGCCCTGTCTTTTTGCTCTTTTTATATCAAATTTAAGTACATGACAAAAATTTGAAAACATCGAATTTTGGGGTATAAGTCGGACGCATAAGTATGGTCGAAATCTCTTCCAATCCATATTTGACAAGCGACTTTGCCTTTCTTCCATGTTTCAGAATC
>RIBJ01000011.1 GCA_003762715.1 Muribaculaceae bacterium Isolate-104 (HZI)
CGCTCACAAATGCGTGGTGTCCGCGACCGTGACTTCTTCATCTTCCGCCTGGTCAAACTATACGCCTGAAAATTTAACATTATCTTCGACTCGATTTAACATATGCACCGCCATTTCGGCTTGAGCCGTATTTATCTTTACTATGCCTTGATTTTGGTTTGGTTCGGGCTTTATATATGCCCGGATAAACCTAAACCTATATAATTAGAATGGCTGGGCAAAAGAAAAAAGGTGTGATTAAAGGCAAGTTTGTGATTCCAGTGAAAGGTCTTTGGTGAGCAGGCAATGTTAATGCAATTTCTCTTTTGACCAGTCCACACAGTTAAGAATATATAAGAACACCCAACTTTGACCGTTTTGGGGTGCAAAATTGGGTGTATATACAACAAAAGCCTGATAATCAGGCTTTATTGCGGAGAGGACGAGATTCGAACTCGTGGTAGGATTGCTCCTACGTCAGTTTAGCAAACTGGTGGTTTCAGCCACTCACCCACCTCTCCTTGGTGGCTTTTGTGCCAAATGCAGTGCAAAGGTATGTCTTTTTTTTTATTGGTACAAGCCTAAGCCGTGTTTTTTTTATTTAATTTTGCATCATGGAAGATGAAATAATCATTGGAGAGAAGGGCAGTCGCCCAGTAAGAACTTCGGCTGCTCGTAAGCGTAAGTCTAAGAAAAGCAAGCGTAATCCGCTGATATGGCTCATAATAGTGCTTGCGGTGCTAATGCTTGCCGGCGGATTTGGCATTTTTTGTTTTCATGGGTTCAGCGGTAAGGAGTCAAGGTGGGTGTACATACCTGAGGGATGCTCTAAATCTGCCTTTAATGACTCTATTGTCGGTGCTCTCGGCAGCGGCGAGGCGAATCGTGTGATGTTTTTGTGGAATTTAATGGGTGGCACTGTAGAGAAAGCGCATGGAGCATATAGAATTGACCCGGGGCTGGCGTCGGTGCGAATCGCGCGCCGGATTGCTTCAGGTGCGCAGACTCCTGTAAAGCTTACGTTTAATAATGTGCGTACTATCCAAGAGCTCGCTTTGCGGTTGTCAAAAAACATGGAGTTTGACGCAAGTCAGTTTGCCGAAGCCTGCGCGGATGTTTTGCCAGGCTATGGTTTTGAGGATGCGCGTCAGTATGCGGCGGCTTTTTTGCCCGATACTTATGAATGCTATTGGACAGAATTACCGTCTTCGGTTGTGGAAAAACTTGTCGGGCATAGAAATAGTTTCTGGACTGCCGAGCGGCGTTCGAAGGCGAAGGCTTTGGGGCTGACACCAGTTCAGGTGGCTACTATAGCCTCGATTGCCGAGGAGGAGACCTACCGTAAGGATGAGCGTCCCACTATTGCGCGACTCTACATGAACCGTCTGGCAAAGGGAATGAAGCTACAGGCAGATCCTACTGTTAAATTTGCCAACGGCGATTTTTCCATACGCCGCATTCTCGGTAAGCACCTTGCGGTCGCATCGCCGTATAATACCTATCGCGTAGCCGGACTGCCGCCCGGCCCTATCAGAATTGTGGATGCCACGACTCTTGACGGCGTGCTTGACGCTCCTAAAAATCCATATATATATATGTGTGCCAGGGAAGACTTTTCGGGGTATCATAATTTTGCATCGGACTATTCAACCCACATGGCAAACGCCCGTCGTTACCAGGCGGAACTCAACAAACGCAATATAAGATAAAGAATATGCCGGCAGATATCAATCCTGATTGCGCGCTCGTAACCCTTGAAGTGTACGATCATGACTGGCAGGCTCATATAGCCAAAGGGGTGCTTGACGAAGCGGGCATTCCGTCAATAATAAACAATGAGATTTTCGGTAGCGTTTATCCTATAGGGTTTAATTCGATAGGAGGGATTGCGTTGAAGGTGAGAGGCTGCGATGTTGCCGCCGCGCAAAAGCTGTTGGGTCATTGTTCAAGCGGCGACTGAACAATATTGTCTATAGCCTCTTTGTCTTCCTTACCTGTGTGCGGAGAGCCGTCGTCTTCTGCCCGCAAAATAATGTATCGGTCGTAGTAGGCGAGAAGCAAGGTGGTGAGGGGCAGTGCAATTATGAGTCCAATGAGTCCGAGCAGACTTCCCCATACCGACAGTGACAATAGTATCAGGGCGGGGTTGAGCCCCATCGCTTTTCCCATGATTTTGGGCGTGAGAATCAAATCCTGGATGCACTGGACAATACAGTACACAGCTATGCATTCCCATAGTATTGTCCAGAAATCGCCGCCGCCCCCGACTGCGTAGACAAGACACAATGCCACAGCCGGAATTATGGATATGAGCTGAAGGTACGGCACCATATTCAGGATTCCGATAAACATTCCGAGCACAACAGCCATTGGCAGGCCGATTATCAGAAAGCCTATGCTGAACAGAATTCCTACTATGAACGCTACGAGAGCCTGACCACGGAAATAGTGGTTCATGCTTTGTTTTA
The DNA here is from genome assembly GCA_003762715.1 of Muribaculaceae bacterium Isolate-104 (HZI). Taxonomy (GTDB): domain Bacteria; phylum Bacteroidota; class Bacteroidia; order Bacteroidales; family Muribaculaceae; genus Paramuribaculum. Next base: position 2,448 of record RIBJ01000011.1, read on the forward strand.
TGTCATTGCCTATTCTGAACACGAGGTCGCGGTACTTCGGAGGAACCATGTGGCGCATTCCGCGGTTGAGGCGGTCGTAGTCAATCATAATGAATATGATGTATAATATGACTATAAACCAGCTTACAATACCTAATATTACCGATATGCTGCCGCTTATGATGTTCCATGATGCGCTTAGGGCAGACTCTGCCAGCGATGTCCATTCCTGACGCGTGAGGAGGTCCGATATGTGGTTGAAATCTACCTGACGCTTAAGGAAGTCGTGAAATTCAGCCGGCAAAAAGGTTCTGCCGCTCTGCGACGCGGCGTAGTTGCGCAGTATCGCCGCCATTTCGTGCATTTCGTCAAGTAGCATCGGCACAAAAAAGTAGGCTAAAATGCCCATCAGAAACAGCACTTCAAACAGTGTGACAAAAATAGCGGGGGTACGCCCTTTGAAATGCAGCAGTTGTCTGTTGTACTGAACAAACGGCTCGAGCATGTATGCTATAAGGCATGCCACGCAAAATGGCAGCAGCACATCTTTGAGCGCGTTTATCAGAAAAATGACACCTGCGAATATGAGGCATCCTATTATAAGACGTACAACTCTGTCAAACGTATAAGGTTGTCGTGTGTGGGGCATTGTGGTCAAAGAGTGGGGTTATGGAATGAATCTGTCAAGAACGGTTTGAATAAGGTCTGTAATCGCCGTGCGGTAGTTGGGGGTTGAATTGTGGTTCATGCGGTTGGCTATGATAGAGCACACCGTCATAGCCTTGTGTCCCATAAGTTTGCCGAGTCCCTGAAGCGGAGCGCTTTCCATTTCGTAATTTGTTATACGGTTTCCGAGGTGCCTGAACGATTCTATGCGGCTGTTTAGCATGGGGTTGGCAAGGGGCAGTCTGACCTCTCGCCCCTGGGGTCCGTAAAATCCCACTGCCGAAATGGTATTGCCGTGCACCATGTCGTCGCGTCCTATAAGGCTTACAAGTTCCGGGTCGGCATCCACAACATAAGGCTTTGCCCAAAGGGGATTCCAATCGGTGTGGGCACAGAGCGCTGCCTCGTACTCAAGGTCAGAAACCTCATTACGTCCGGCGTAGTAGTTCAAAACGCCGTCAAATCCTATTGATTTGCACGCAATTACCGGAGTGCCCAGCGGCAGGTCGGGCTGTAGGGCTCCGGAGGTCCCTATGCGCACCATTTCCAGGGTTCTGTGTGTGGGGTTGACAGTGCGGGTGTTGAAATTGATGTTTGCAAGCGCGTCAAGTTCTGTTATCACTATGTCTATGTTGTCGGGACCTATGCCGTGCGACAGGCACATCACCGGAGTGCCTCTTAAGGTTCCGCCCACGGTTTTGAATTCGCGCGACTGTACAGTCCAGTCGCGTGTGTCGAAAAAGGATGCCACAAGGTCCACACGTCCGGGGTCGCCCACAAGAATTATCCTGTCGGTGAGCTGCTGCGGCAGCAGGTGCAGGTGAAACACACTGCCGTCGGGATTTATTATCAGTTCGGATGGTTCAATTATTTTCATAGTCATGATGTTTATACGGTTATGGTTTATGCAAGTCGGTATTTGGCTCCGGGAAAAGCGAGAACAAGCCCTTTGAACTCCATGTCTATCAGCAGGGCAAGCAGTTTGCCGGTGTTCATGTTCAGTGCAATGCTTATCTGACCTATCTGTGCCTCTCCTTTCTCTGTAAGATAATCAACAACGCTCTGCTCTTCGTCGTTCAGTTCGGCAAACAGGCTCGGCTGGGTGTCGGTCTGAGGTTTGCGCTTCCACCCCATAGCCTTTATAAGGTCGTCGGCGCCTGTGATAAGAGCGGCGGTGTTGTCGGCTATGAGTCTGTTGCAGCCGGCGCTGTACCGGTCAGACGTGCGTCCCGGCAAGGCAAACACATCGTGCCCGTACTCTCCTGCAAGCCTGGCTGTTATAAGGGCGCCTCCTTTTTCAGCGCTTTCGCTCACTATCAGAGCGTCGCACAGCCCTGCCACAATTCTGTTGCGGGCGATAAAGTTTACTTTATGAACAGCGTCCGAGCTGGTGTATTCGGTTGCCAGCATGCCGTTAGATCTTGCTATGGCGGCGGCAGTCTGCCGGTGTTGGGCGGGGTAGATGGTGTTTAGCCCGTGAGCGAGCACGGCTACCGTAGGCAATCCTTGTGCCAGCGCCGCATTGTGGGCGGCTATGTCTATGCCGAATGCAAGACCGCTCACTATGACCGGCGGCTCCTCAAGGGTTGCTGCAAGGTTTTCTACGAGGCGTTCGGTGAACGAAATGCCGTAAGGAGTGGCGTGCCGGGTGCCGACAATGCCTATTATGTGCTTTCGGTTCAGGTCGCATTCGCCGGTGGTGAAAAGCATCAGCGGGGCATCCTCGCAGTCGGCGAGCCGCACCGGATACGAATCGTCCCTGAAATACAATGCCTTTATATTGTGGGCAGTAATGAAGTCCATTTCCCGTCTGGCTTTTTCCAAAGCCGCGGCTTTGTATGAGTCCTCGAAAATTTTGCTTTTGTATCCCAAAATGGCTCCTAACCGGCTTGACGATGCTTCGAAGAAAGCCTGCTCGCTGTGGGTTCTTGACAGAATCTCCTCGGCAAGACTGCGGGTCATGCCCTTCAATGACGCGAAGGCTACCCTGTATGTCAACGGCTCGCAGGTCATTTCAGGTATTTTTCAAATGCCTTTGCAAGCACATCTCCTTTGGTGAGCCTGCCGCCTTCAAGACACACCACCGTAACCTCGGCATGTGTAACCGGCTCGTTGTCGGCGGCGCGGAATATGTCCTGTACAAATACGAAACGGGGCCCGCGCCGGCACAGACTCAGACAGCTCACCATATCCTCTCCCAGAGTCAGTGGGGTAAGGTATTCAATCTCTACCTTTCTCAACACCGGGTCTATGCCCTGCCGGTGCATGTCGGCAAATGAGAATCCGGCGTTTCTGCAAAACTCATGCCGGGTGTGCTCCATGTAGTGAAGGTAATTGGCGTTGTTGACAATGCCTTGAACATCAACCTCATAGTCTCGCACACGCATGCGCAGCTCAAAGTCGTATCGCTTTATTTTTGTCATATTCCGGTTATTTGAGGTAAAATTATAAAAAATCTCCCGAATATGAATGAGGGAGACGGTAAAGCCTCCCTCATGTCAATCAAATAATTGTCTGACCGGCTCTTATTTGTTTACCCGGTATTTGTCAACGCCATCTTTCAGAAACGCCACAACCTGACGTGCGGCGGCTATGCCGGCGTTTATATTGGCTTCAGAGGTCTGCGCCCCCATTTTCTTAGGGGTGAAAAACACTCTTGAACCGAATAGTGAGCTGAGTTCTGCCGCGTTGTCGGGCTTGATGTCCGACAGGTATCTGATGTCCTGCCGGTCTTCAAGAGCTTTTTTCAGACCCTCCTCGTCAATCACTTCCTTGCGCGCTGTGTTGATGAGAATGCCGCCTTTGGGCAATGACGTGATGAGGTCATAGCCTATAGAACCTTTGGTTTCGGCGGTTGCCGGAATGTGTATCGACACTATGCTGTTTTCGCTATAAAGCTCATTGACACTGTGTACCGGATTTACTCCTGCCGCTTTCATTGACTCGTCGGGACAGAACGGGTCGAGAGCGCACACCTCCATGCCGAACCCTTTGGCTATCCGGGCTACATTGCGCCCTACCTGACCGAATGCGTGAATGCCTATCTTTTTCTCTTTCAATTCCGAGCCTGAAGTGCCGTCGTACATATTTCTTGCTGCCATTACAGCCATGCCGAACACAAGTTCGGCAACAGCGTTGGAATTCTGTCCCGGAGTGTTTTCAACGCATATTCCCGCAGCAGTGGCGGCGGCAAGGTCTATGTTATCATAGCCGGCGCCGGCGCGCACAATCACTTTGAGCTTTTTTGCGGCGGCTATTACTTCGGCATCTGCCTTGTCGCTGCGCACAATAAGAGCGTCGGCATCGGCAACTGCTGCAAGGAGTTCTTCGCGCGACGGGTATTTTTCAAGCAGCTCCAGTTCATAGCCTGCATCTTCTATGACTTTGCGTATGGAGTCTACGGCAACCGCCGCAAACGGTTTTTCAGTGGCTACTAAAACTTTCATGGCTCAAGGTATTAGTTTTTTGTCTCAAATTCCTTCATGGCGTTGACAAGCACATCCACGCTCTCCATTGGCAGGGCGTTGTACAGCGATGCGCGGAAACCACCCACGCTGCGGTGCCCTTTTATACCCACAATGCCCTTTGTGGAAGCGAAGTCAATGAAATCTTTTTCAAGTTCCTGATACTCGGGTTTCATGACAAAGGTGACATTCATGATAGAGCGGTCTTCGGGATTTGTGACAGTGCCCTTGAACATGCGGCTGCCGTCAATGGCACTGTAGAGCTTGTCGGCTTTTGCAATGTCTGTTTTTTCAATGGCGCTGACTCCGCCGAGCTGCTTGTAGTATCTGAGAGTCTGCAGCGCGGAGAATATCGGAAGAACCGGCGGGGTGTTGAACATCGAGTCCTTTTTTATATGGGTGCGGTAGTCGAGCATTGTGGGGATTGGACGCTCTACTTTGCCGAGTGCGTCCTCGCGCACAATAACTATGGTGACTCCCGCGGGGGCGAGATTCTTCTGGGCTCCGGCGTATATCAGGTCGTATTTGGACACATCCACGGGTCTGGAGAATATGTCGCTGGACATGTCCGCTACCAGACGCACACCCACGTCGGGGTCTTTGCGAATTTCAGTGCCGTAAATAGTGTTGTTTGTCGTGAAATGGAAATAGTCGCTGTCGGAAGGCACACTGAAGTCCTTGGGTATGAAAGAGAAGTTGGCGACCTTGGATGAAGCCACAACATCCACTTCTCCGAAAAGGCGTGCTTCTTTTATAGCGTTTACCGCCCATGTGCCGGTTTCGAGGTAGCTTGCCTTGGTTTTAAGCAGATTGTATGGAACCATGCAGAACTGCATGCTTGCTCCGCCTCCGAGAAACAGCACTGAGTAGCCTTCGGGTACGTCAAGCAATTCCTTGACCAACAGTCTGGCTTCTTCAATCACTGCTACAAACTCCTTGCTGCGGTGAGACACCTCAAGGATAGACAGCCCGGTTCCCGCAAAATCAATTATGGCATCGGCGGTGTTTTTGATGGTGTACTGGCTCAGGATAGATGGCCCTGCGTAAAAGTTGTGCTTCTTCATTGTTGAATGTATTTATATTGGGTAGTTTTTCGCAAAGATAGCATTTATTTGCAGAGTTGGTTGTTTTTATTCAAAAAAAATACTGAGCAGTCAAAAATTGAGTTAAAGGGTGTCTGGCTGGTTAAACCAATTGCGCTTGCTGCTGTCAATAATGCGGACGTCTAAAAAAAACAAAAGTATTAAAAACAGTTCAAAAACAGATAATTATGAATTTAAAGACAATATTTGCGACTGCAGCCGTGCTTGCGCTTTCCACCGGAGCAATGACCGCTCAGAATCCTGTAAATAACCCCAGGAACGGTGCTCGTGCCGGTGTTGAGGCGCGCAGGAGCGAAAATCCTCAGAAGCGTGATGCGGTTTCTCCCTTCAGCTCGCTAAATCTTACAGATGCTCAGAAAAGTCAGATAAAGGAGCTTGGCACAAAGATGCAGACTCAGCGCAAAGAGCGTGGTGAACAGCAAAGAGCGCAGCGCACCAACAGCCACAAGGAGTATCTTGCCGGATTGAAAACAATCCTTACTCCGCAGCAGTACACTCAGTTTCTTGAAGATAGTTTTGTGAAAGCCGGGTCGCGTAACGGTAGAAAAGCCGACCGTCCCCGTGCCGGCAAAAACAGAATGGACAAGAACAAGAAGCCCGGAGACCGAAAGGCTCCTCAGACAGCCGCAACAGCAGGGTAAAATAAAACATAATCGACACAAAGCAGAGGCGCGTCACCTTACCGGTGCTGCGCCTCGTTTTTGTCAAGCAAGCCTTAGTCGAGCATCAGGCTCATGTGGGGGCGTTCACTTGGAAAGTTCAGTATTGATCCGGTTTCTGAGGAGCTGAATACAATGCGGTTGAATGTGTCGGCATCCAGGTCGAAATCAAGGGAGGCTGTCCGGGTGTCGTCAATGGTGCACACACCCTCTTTTATTATATAGGAGTGGCTGTTTGTCGGCATAAGGGGGTCGCTCAGTCTTATTGTTAAGGAGAGGTGCGGGTTTGCCGCCGCTATTATGCCGAGGCACAGAGGGGCGTTGACAATGCGTATCATGCCCTTGGCAAACAGGCGGCGTCCGTTGTTTTCTGCCGGAGCGAGCACTGTGACCGGGGTGTCGGGAAAATGGCGCTGTATGTGTGCGAGAACAGTTTCGCGGGCGGCTTCATCTGTGCCCAGAAGCTCTTTGACAGTGAGCCTGTCGTCCTGCATCGCTCCCCACCCCATGGCAGCCACTGCGCCGTTGCTGTCCTCCACGGCAGCAAAGCAGCCTGAGTCATGGGCTATGTCGTCAAGTATGTTTAAAAAGTCGCGCTGAGAATGCAGAATGCCGCATTTTCGTTCCAGCTCAAAAGCGTGAAATGCCGAATACACGCCCGGTGCGTACGGGTCGTTGACCGGAGTGTAGTGATCTGACTCCTTGAACCGGTGAAGAGATGTGAATCTCTGGGGGTCGGTATAAAACACCGTCGAAAAGTCGAAATTGCTGTAAAAGGAGTATAGCCGGCTATTGGCGGGGATGAGTGCGCAAGCCATGAATCCCCGTTCAAGGGCGCTGTTGAGGGCGTTGACCATGAGCTCGCTCATGTAGCCGTTGCCTCTGGCGTTTCTGCGCGTGGCGGCTCCGGCAATGTAGCCTACGGTGACCTCTGTGTTCTGGAACTTCATGTAGTAGGGTTGCAGCAACAGGCTGCTCACCGTTTTGTCGCCCTTTTCAAGGGTCAGGGCATCGCGGTCGTTGTACACCCGGCTGAAGTACATCTCAATCCAGTCGTCAGGGTCGCGGAAACACTCTTTCCATATCTTTTTTATTTCGTCCTTTCGGGTCATGTCGGTTGCGCGTTTATGTTATAACGCCAGTCGCCCCGCGAGTGTTTTGCGGGGCGACTGTGTATAGTGAAACCTTGGAGGGCGTCTCAGCTCTGGTGAGCCGGGCGCAGCAGGTCGTTGACTGTCTTGACCGGATTGAAAGTGTCGACAGGCACTTCTACAAAAGCTGTGTTCCAGTCGCTCATGGCACCGTTCCAAAGTCCGGGAAGCTCCAGAGCCTTGAGTTCCTTGCCATGGCTTGACTTCGAAGAGATAAAGCCGGTAGCAGGGTCTGTATGGGCAAGCAGGTTGTAGTTGTTGCCGTGACGGTCCTTGATGTAGCACACAAGGTCTACCGGATTGAAGTGTGTGGCGCTTTTCATTTTTGCCACATACTCGGCGTTGCCGGGGTCTATCTGATGACTTTCGAGTATCTGCAATGAAGCTGATCCATCGGGGTTTACGGCTATGAACGGTCCTCCGCCGGGTTCTCCCTCGTTGCGCACCATGCCGCACACGCGCAGGGGGCGGTCGAGCTTGTCATGAAGGTATACGGCACGGTGGGTCACGTCCAGTCTGGTGAAGTTCGGGTCGTGCAGGCTGAGTCTGTCGCGCATGAACACAAATATCTCGTCGAGCTTAGCCTCGTCATAGTTGCCGGTGGCAAGAATCTCAAGATATTCGTCTATACGGTCGTGCAGCTCAATGAGGTAGCCTGCGATTATTTCCTTGTAGCGCACCGTGGCATCGCGACGGCTATCCGGCACCACATTATCTATATTTTTTATAAACACCACGGCAGCCTCCATGTCGTTGAGGTTGTCGATAAGCGCGCCGTGACCGCCCGGACGAAACAGGAGCTTGCCGTCCTCGCGGAACGGTGTGTTGTCGGGATTGGCGGCAACGGTGTCTGTACTCGGTTTCTGCTCGCTCAGCGTCACGTTAAACCTCACTCCGGTGCGCTTTTCTGTTTCAGGCAACACAGATTTCAGCTTTTCCTCAAAGAGGGCGCGGTGGGCGGATGAAACGGTAAAATGAAGATTTGCAACTCCGTTCACCGCAGCTGTCTGGGCGCCTTCTGTGAGCTGCTCCTCCAAAGGGGTGCGGCTGCCGCCGGGATATGAGTGGAATTTTAAAAGTCCTTTTGGCAGACCGCCGTAGTTCATGCCTTCGGGTTTGATTAGCGCGGCTATCACCTTTTTATACTGTTTGTCTGCAATCAGCTGCCGGGCGCCGGCGCCGTAAAGGCGGCTGCATGTGTCATCAAGATCGTCGGCAAACGGCAGCCGGTCAAAGTCGGCAATAAGCAGGTCGACGGCAGAGCCGGGGGCGGGAACCTCTTCAGCTCCGTCAACAAACTCAAACAGAGCCTTGAACATGCGGGAGGCAGCGCCGCTTGCCGGAACGAACTTGCACACATCTCCGCCGTCAGACAGATATTTGTGCCAGCGCAGGCAGGCCTTCTCCTCCTGTTCGGGCGATAAAACCGTTATGCCGTTGCTCGGTCGGGCGGCATCTATGATTGTGAGATACGGAAATCCTTTTTCAAAGCGGTTAAGCATGCCGTTGAGCTGATCTTCCGAGATGCCTTTCGCTTCAAGTGTAAGCTGGTCTTCTGGTTGTAACATGGTATGTTGTTAGGATAAAATTTATTGAATGTCCAAATTTACTGAAAAAAAAGAAAACCCGATTAAAAACATTCAATAAAAATTTTGTTGCGGTTCATCCGACTGAGGACACAAGGATTTTTAGTCCTTTGCTCTCAAGGTTTCCGGAAGCGACAGCTTTCGGAGGCATTATATCATCAAAGAGTTGCGCTCTTTCCCTTTTCTCGCCTTGCGGTTTAACTTGTGGGAATGCCGAGATTGGGGGTTATCAATACGTTAATTATCTCAATCTAAAGTTAGCAATTTCCAATGGGTTGTGCACGGACTTCCAAGAAAAGAAAGCGGACAGGCATATTTTTTTCAAGTGTTTACTGTCCCATCGTTTCAGGCGATATTCCATATTCGGCAATGATTCTCTCCACATCTTTTTTGAGTTCGGGAATATGGCGTATAACCAGACTCCACAGAAATTCAGGTTTCACAGAATCGTAGCCATGTATTATGCGGTTGCGTGTGTCAATTACAGCTTTTGCATTTGGCAATGGAAAATCACGTTGTGTTTTCAGAATACGGTTTATGGCTTCTCCCATTATCTCCGCTTTTCTTTCAACGGCACTTCTGCGTAGATAGTCCTTTTCAAAGATATCATAACGCATAGTATAGTCTACAAAATAGCTTTCGACTTCTTCAATGGCTCGCTTGACATCGTAGATATAAACGGCTATATAATCATCCATATATCAACTGTTTTTTCTTGTCAACCAATGCCTTGAATATTGGATTGAGGTTTTTACCGTACTCTATCAAGTCCACTTTACGATTGAACAACTGTTCCAATGAATCCTTTAAGTCGAAATAGTTGCCGACATAATCAAACGTGTCATGGTCTATCGGCTCAAAATCCACAAGCAAGTCCACATCGCTTTGGTCGTTGAATCTATCCGTAAGGATAGAGCCAAAGACAGCCAAAGACTTGACCTTGTGCTTCCGGCAAAGGTCTATGATTCGTTGTAGGTTCAGTTCAATCAACTTCATAGGCTGATGTGTTACAAATGCAAAAATAGCGATTCTTTCTGATATATAAACGCTCCAACCATGAAAATCGGCGGTAAATTCAGAAGCATCGCCTTGAATACCATTCTCGCCCGGCGCTTGTATAGCAGTTTCGGCTGTCGGTCAAGGGTGCAATTATATATGGATTCTGAGGGTGCGCCTCGTCCCGGAGGCGGGGGCAGGACACGGCTCTTTCATTTAAACTAAAATAAAGAGCACATCCTCCCTTAACCGCTTCAGTCCGGAGCGGGTAATTTTTCTATGTCTGTATGTCAAAAGGTTATCCTGTTATCAAAATCTTGTTTTTTTTC
>RIBJ01000012.1 GCA_003762715.1 Muribaculaceae bacterium Isolate-104 (HZI)
ATGCATTGGAAATGCTTAAAAAGCAGAACGATAAACTCAGCCTTAAACGAAGACGCAAAAAATGTATGTGGAGCACTGAATATCTGTACAAAGTCTTTAAGGATAGTTAAATCTCATGCGTCAGCCCTGACTCTTCTTTTAATAATATTGATTTTTTCACCAACTTGTTACTTTAGGTGAAATTGCCGAAGGCATTCGACCTCATAATTAACCCGCCGAAATACCACCGGCAACGCACTAAACACCAACAAATTAGATAAATCCACTCTTTTAATATTTAAACAAAACAGTTGCACAAAACACAGAATGTATGTAAATTTGTGACCTGTATGCCGAGCCGCAAAGCGGACACGGATCACAAACATAACCACGTTGCATTACAACCCGGATAATGAACCAAGTAACATACAAAGGCTTGTCATTCAAGCCATTTTTACCAGAGGAGCAAATTCAGAAACGTGTCTGTGAAATTGCCGGAGAAATATCCTGCGAATATGCCGGCAAGGTGCCCTTGCTTATCTGTGTGCTAAACGGAGCGTTCCCTTTCGCGTCCGACATCTTCAGAAGCCTGTCCATTGATGCCGAAATAACCTTCATAAGGCTAAAAAGCTACAGCGGCACAGAATCGACAGGTCAGGTAAAGGAGATTGCCGGGCTAAGCGAAGACATAGCCGGCAGAGATGTAATTGTTATAGAAGACATTATCGACACCGGACGCACAATGGCGAAACTACTTGAAGATTTGCACGGCAAAAAGCCCGCGTCGCTCAAGGTTGCCACACTGCTCCACAAGCCTGAAGTGTGTACATCGGACATTGTTCCCGACTACATCGGCTTCAATATTCCGCCTGCATTCATAATTGGCTATGGGCTGGACATTGACGGACTCGCCCGAAACCTCCGCGACATATGGGTGGTTGACTGACATTGACTTATCAGGAGTACTAACGTTTTTATCATAATGTTCAATATTGTAGTTTTTGGCGCTCCGGGCAGCGGAAAAGGCACCCAGAGCTCACGGCTGATAGACCGGTACGGAATCCACCACATCTCAACTGGTGAGGTTTTGCGCGAACATATCAAAAAAGGAACAGAACTCGGACTCACCGCCGACAAGTACATTTCAAAAGGTCAGCTGATACCGGACGACCTTATGATAAGCATACTGTCGGATGTACTTGACACAAATCCCGCAGCAGCAAAAGGTGTGATTTTTGACGGCTTCCCCCGCACTATCCCACAGGCTGTGGCTCTCAACGAAATGCTTGAGAAGCGCGGCTCCTCGCTTGATGCGGTAATAGGTCTTGAGGTCGAGGACGAAGAACTTATAGAGCGCATGCTGAACCGAGGCAAGGAAACAGGCAGAGCCGACGACACCCCCGAGACCATCAGCAACCGCCTCAAGGTGTACCACTCGCAGACACAGCCGCTGAGAGACTTTTATCTAAACGAAGGCAAGTACCACGCCATTCCCGGCTCCGGCAGTGTCGACCACATTTTCAGCCTGATAGCAGACATTCTTGACAGCATAAAAAAGTAACCGCTCTGCAAACGCTCATAAGCTGAACTTTATACAGTGAAAGGTGTTTTTCTTTCATAACGCTTAAATTATTTATGAAAAAAGAATTTAAACTTTTCGCACTCCTGCTTGTAACCCTCATCAGCGTCTGTTTCTGGAGCTGCGAGGAAGACGACAACAACCGTATACCTGCCGCCCAACTGCCATCAGATGCAAAGACATTCCTGTCCACCTATTTCCCGTCCATAAAAGTGACCTCGGTAGAGTTGAACAGAGACAACGGTGTTTTTGAGTTTGACGTGTATCTCGCAAACGGCTATGAAGTTTCATTCAACGCCGACGGCGAATGGACTGATGTAGACGCGCCTGCGGGACAGTCAATTCCCGACGGCATTGCGCCACAGGCTATAACCGACTATATCGCGGCAAACTATAACGGAGCCGGCATCAACGATATATCACTTGACAGCAGAGGCTATGAAGTGGAACTCGTTTCAGGCGTAGACCTTCTTTTTGCCCCTGACGGCTCTTTCTTAGGCGTTGACCGGTAAAAGTATTACAGTATATATTCAGCCTGCGGAAAAAAAATTCCGCAGGCTGTCCTTTAATATTATGCCTGCCGCTGCAAGCCCGAGTTTTTTTGTTACTTTTGCGTTATTAAGTAAGTGTTCGAATTTAATTTATACAATATGCAAGCTTGTTTTTAAGTTGATTCCGGTGCGGAGCAAAGGAAAATATCGAGATATTCAACTGAGCGACAAGCCGGAAGCAATAAAAAAGAAGCCGCAGAGTGCATAAAAGATTTCCCTTCACTTACTATCGTTTAAATTTGAACACTTACTTATGAAATACATTCCGGACGAAAGCAAAAAATGGCGTACGCTCTCAAGCGAGTACCTGTTCAAACGCCCCTGGCTGACTGCGCGCCGCGACACAGTAGAACTGCCCGACGGCAGAGTGAACCCAGAATTTTATGTGCTTGAATATCCTTCATGGATAAATGTCATCGCCATAACAGAGGATGGCAAGTATGTAATGGTAGAGCAATACCGCCATGGTCTTGCGCGTGTAGGCATAGAGCTGTGTGCCGGAGTTGTAGAACCCGGCGAAGCACCCGAGGCTGCCGCCCGCCGCGAGCTTGAGGAGGAAACGGGCTATACCGGCGGGAAATGGGAGCTCGGCATGGTTATCTGCGGCAATCCGAGCGTTACCGACAACTATACATACTGTTATATAGCGCGCGGAGTCACAAAAACAAGCGAGCAGCATCTCGACGCCAATGAAGACATCACTGTCAAGCTTATTTCCGAAGACGAGCTGCTGGAAATAATGAAAGCCGATGAGATGAAACAGGCGCTCATGGCAGCTCCGCTGTGGCGCTACTTCGCTTTAGGGCTCAACAGATAGACATGTCACGCTACGCCGAGGTATTGTTGCCACTGCCGCTGCACAGCACATTCAGCTATGAGGTGCCGTTTGACCTTGCAAAAAATATCACTGTGGGGTCAAGGGTCGTTGTGCCTTTCGGAAAGAAAAAATATTATACCGGCATAGTAAAATCGCTCTCGGACATTCCTCCAGGCAATTTCGAGGTAAAAGAAATAGGACTTGTGCTTGACAACGGCAAAGCCATTGTCAAGCGGCCTCAGCTTCAGTTCTGGGACTGGATTGCAGATTACTATCTTTGCAGCGCAGGCGATGTGTTCAAGGCGGCGGTGCCTTCGGGGCTCAAAATAGAAAGCGAAACTTTCATTGAAATGTCTCCGGACTATGAAGAATCTCCGGAAAAATCCCTGTCACAGCGCGAGGCGCTTATTGTACAGGCTCTTGACCATGCTGCCAAGCGCCTGAGCATAGCCGACATAGAAAAGATGACCGGGCTTAAAGGGGTCGGCGCGTCAGTCGGGCCTCTGCTACAGAAAGGAGCGGTGATAATCTCTGAAAAACTTGTTGAACGCTACACCCCGCGGCGCATAAGGTGCGTCAGACTCACCTGCTCCCACGGAGACAACGACAGAATCCGTGATATGTTTATGGCTGTCAAAGGAGCACCTAAACAAGAAAAAGCGCTTCTTGCCCTTATGGAGCTCAGCGGCTCAAACCGCAAGGACTCCGAACCGGCAGAAGTGACAACCGAGGCATTGCGCGAGCGGGCGGAAGTATCAAATCCGATAATCCACGCCCTTGCCGAAAAAGGTATAGTAGAGTTTTATTTCAAAGAAATCAACCGGTTCAAATACGACGGGCTGCCGACAACCGCAGCGCCTCGGCTCAGCGAAGCCCAGGCAATTGCCCTCGACAACATACACAAATCATGGATTGACCATGACGTGACATTGCTGCACGGGGTAACCTCAAGCGGCAAAACCGAGCTTTACCAACATCTGATACAGTTTGTTCTCGACAACGGCAGACAGGTTCTGTTTCTCGTTCCTGAAATTGCGCTCACTACCCAGCTGACAACTCGCATCCAGAAAGTTTTCGGCGACAAAGTGCTTGTGTATCACTCCAAGTTTTCCGACAACGAACGGGTTGACATATGGCGCAGGCTGCTTGCTGAAAAAGATCCCTGCGTTGTCATAGGGGTACGTTCGTCAATATTTTTGCCGTTTGACAACCTGGGGCTTGTTATTGTAGACGAAGAGCATGACAGTTCTTACAAACAGACAGACCCCGCCCCGCGATATAATGCCCGCGACTCGGCAATGGTTCTCGCCAGGATGCATGGAGCCAAGGTGTTGCTCGGGTCAGCAACTCCGGCTGTAGACACCTACTATAAAGCCGAGACAGGCAAATATGGTCTTGTCAGCCTATCCGAACGATTCGGAAACGCGCAACTGCCGGAAATACAGCTGATAAACACTACCAGAGAGCGACAGAAAGGCGCTATGGACGGAGCATTGTCTTCTACCGCAAAAGCCACTATAGACAAGGCATTGAACAACGGCGAGCAGGCAATAGTATTTATAAACCGGCGCGGCTTCTCTCCTGTGGCAGTGTGTTCGCGATGCGGCTACACCCCGCGGTGCGAATGCTGCGATGTCGCACTGACCTATCACAAGGCGATAGACTCCCTTGTATGCCACTACTGCGGAGCCAAGTACCCGCTGCAGGTAACTTGCCCTGCCTGCAAGGAACCGGCGGTGCGCACTGAAGGATATGGCACCGAACGCGTTGAAGAGGAGATTGCCGAAACATGGAAAGAGATTCCGGTTGCCAGAATGGACCTTGACACAACGCGCTGCAAGGAGGGTCACGCCGGTCTGATAGAAGAATTTTCAAGCGGAAAAGCCCGGCTGCTTGTAGGCACCCAGATGGTAACAAAGGGACTTGATTTTGAAGCGGTAGGCGCTGTGGCTGTAATCAATGCCGACGCTCTTGTCAACACCCCCGACTTCCGAAGCTCCGAGCGGGCGTTCAACACTATATCCCAGGTAGCGGGAAGAGCCGGCAGAAGAAGCAGCGGCTCCAAAGCGGTAGTATGCGTCCAGACCCGGCAAACCGACAGTCCTGTATACAAATTTGTAGAAGCTCACGACTACCTCGGATTCTTCAATTACGAGATATCCCAGCGCAAACAGTACTCATACCCTCCGTTTACCCGGCTTATACATATATATATAAAGCACCGTGATTCAAGACTGGCAGACGAAATCGCCCGGGCTTATGCCCAACGGCTGCGCACTCTGTTCGGCAACCGGGTGCTTGGACCGGAAGTGCCGCAGGTGAGCCGAATACAGTCTCTGTACATTCGTAAACTAATGATGAAAATTGAAGTGGAGGCTTCCATGAAAAAGGTGCGCGAAATACTTCGCAGCGTATATATCGGATTTCACGAATGCGGATTGTCAGGAATAAAATCGGCAATAGTGTACTATGATGTTGACCCCTGCTGACTTTTTTTGTAACTTCGCAGGTTCAATCATAATATGAAATGGGTTTATAAGACATTGCGCGCGCTGTTTGTGGCGTGTCTGGCATTGGCTGTGCTGGTGCCGGTGGGTCTGTATATTGCCTTTTCAATGCCCGGAGTCCAGAATTCGCTTCGCCGAACCGCTGAATCCCGGCTAACCGAGCTTGCCGGAATGGATGTCAGCATCGGCGACGTTTACCTCGCGCCTTTCAACAGAGTCACCCTCAGACATGTGACACTGACCGACACCCTCGGCGACACAGCGGTGTGCATTGACCGCCTTGGAGCGGGAGTAAGCATACCGAGACTGCTTTTCAAACACAGCATTGTTATGACCTATGCAGAAATAATAGGTCTTGACGCACGGCTGAAACGCGATTCTGCCGGAGCGCCTCTCAACATTCAGCCGATGATAGATGCCCTCGCTCCAAAAAACAGCGACAACAAGGCGGCTAAGTTTGATTTCAGAGTCAACACTGTGGTAATACGCAAATCATCGTTCAGCTATGACGTTATTTCAGAGCCGATTGATTCCACCGGCAGGTTCGACAAAAACCATATCGGCATAACCGACCTGCGGGCGGACCTTAGACTGCCCCGAATCGCAAACAACGATTTCAATGTGATAATGCAGCGTCTCGCCCTGAACGAAAGGTCGGGCATCTGCATTTCCGGACTAAACGGAGAGTTTCATGTAGGAGACACTGCCGCACACATAAACGGATTTGACCTGTACATGCCCCACAGCCACATTGGGCTGAATGACATAAGCACGACATACCCGTCGCTGAAAAACATCAGAAACACACTGAGTGAAATACCTCTGAATGTTAAGGTTGCCGAAGGCTCCTTTATAAATCCGGCGGATATGGCTCCGTTTTTACCCGCACTGTCACGGATTGACAACAGGTTTTCTCTCGCGTTTGAAGCTCATGGCACTTTAAAAAACATAATAATAGACGACATTGACATCAGCAGCACAGACAAGCGGCTGTGGCTCCGGGGAGAAGGGCATGTTTCCGGTATTGACGGCAGCAATCCGAATGTGGATTTGCCACGAATAGGACTCGGATGTGGAGGAGATGTCCTTGCTGATATTATAGCTCAGTTCACAAAACTTCCACAAAACGCAACACAGATACTGCATAACCTCGGCAATGTGAATCTGCTCGGCGAGGCAGAGGCGTCAGAAAACAATGGTCATTTCTCTGCAAACCTTATTACTGATGCCGGAGATGTGACAATAGGCGCACATTTCGAGAATGTAGCCCGCGGAGGCAAGGAACTGAATTTCGCCATAGACCTTGACGACACCGACGGCAAAAAAATTTTTGATGGAACCGGAGGACTCCCCGCGCGGATAGGCAATTTCAGCGCCGCTGTACTTGGAACCGCTACACTGTGGCATGACAAAACAATAGGCAATGCGAAGATTGACATCAAATCAATCGAATACGGAGCCCATACATTAAACGATATTGATGCGAATATACGTATTGACGGCAAATACCTCGGAGCCGGGCTGTTTTCTGAGAATCCCGGACTTTCACTTCAACTGGAAGCAGAAGCGGTAATTGACCCGAAGAGCGAGATAAGCCTCAACACATCGTTCAGAGTGGACGAACTTGCTGCCGCTTTCTTCACCGACAAGCCGAAGTTTGCCGGCTGCATCATTTCGGGAGCCGGACTAATAGACCTGTCGGGCAACGGTATAGACGATGTTTCCGGACTAATAAAACTGTCCGGGCTGCGTTATGCCTCTTCTGCCGGAGATGTCACATATATCGGAGACATTCAGGCGAAAGCCGAAACTGACTCCGCCGGAAGAAAGGTCACACTGCGAAGCGACATTGTTGATGCCGACATAACTGGCAATTTCAGATTTTCGGAAATAGTAGCGGCTACGCGCAGAACAGCCTCGGAAATACTGCCCGACCTCTTGACACATTCCCCGGTCAGAAATTCCGTTGAAATGAACGACAGCCTTGCTCTCACAGCTACTGTCAAGACTTCAGCCCCGCTCGCCGGAATTATTTCACTGCCGGTAAGCGTTATATATCCCGTAAAACTGTCTGCCTCTTATCTTTCAACGTCCGGAGAGCTACGGTTTAACATCGACGCGCCCTATCTTCAGCAAGGCAACCGGCTTCTTGAAAACACCACTCTTTCTGCCAGAATAATCGGAGACAAACTCGACGGGCAACCGACCGGAAGTGCGGCTTTCTCAACAATTTATCCCACAAAGAAAGGCGACATGACTCTCGGCGGCTCAATATATGCGGCAAACAATCAGATAGACACCAGACTGCAATGGAGAGTGAACCGTGACCGGGAATTCAGCGGCAATCTGTCGCTGTCAGCCACATTCGGACGCGATTCATTGTCAGCAGCCCTCGTCACCCTCATAGACATAAATCCAGGCGAGATGGTGTTCAATGACACCACATGGCTTGTTTCTCCGGCAAAAATCGAGATTCTGCCCGAAAGAATTTCGGTTGACGGATTTAGAGTAGGACGGCAAGGACAATACCTGGAAGCCGACGGCATCGCCTCCGCGCTACAGCAAGACAGCGTTACCATTGCGCTGAGAGATGTAAACCTCGACTATGTGTTTGAGACACTTGACATACCTACCGCCATGTTCGGAGGCATAGCTTCAGGCGACCTGTATGCATGCTCGGCTCTTTCGCAGGAGCCACGGCTGTACACCGACAACCTGAATGTCAAAGCGCTCAGTTACAACCACTCTCTAATGGGCGATACTCGCATAAAGTCTCATTGGGATGCGCCGTCCAAAGCAGTGGTCATAGACGCGATTGTAGCACAGCCAAACGGACACAGCAGCAAAATTGACGGCAAGATAATGCCTCTGAGCGACTCCCTTGATTTTTTCTTTGACGCTGACAAAATCGAGGTTGGCTTCATGAAACCGTTCATGGAAGGGTTCACATCACAGGTCAGCGGCTATGCGTCCGGAAAAGCGAGGCTATGGGGCAGCTTCAAGTATATCGACATGGTCGGTGATATATTTGCCGAGGACCTGAAACTGAAACTCGACTTCACAAATACCATATACTCGGCAACAGACTCTGTAAAACTTGAGCCGGGACATATTGCCCTGAACAACATCACCCTTCGCGACAAGTACGGCAACACCGCCACCCTCAACGGCTGGCTTGACCACGAATATTTCAAAAAACCGAAATTCAATTTCCGGATTACAGGCGCACGCAACATGCTTGTATACGATGTCAAGGAGAATCACGAGACTAACTGGTATGGCAGAATTTTCGGTAACGGCGGAGCCACCGTTACCGGCGAGCCAGGCATTGTGAACATTGGTGTGGATATGTCAACTGCCCCGAACTCCACATTTACCTTTGTACTGAGCGATGCCGAATTTGCCAATGACTACACATTCATAACATTTCGCGACCGGGACCAGGCAAAGAAAGACTCCATAGCCGCGGCAACAGCCCCGCCCGCCATAGTACAGGAGTTGAAAAAACGCATAGCAGGCATCCAGGAAGACGGCTCTGCCAGCGATTACAACATGAACATAGCCGTGAATGTCACTCCGGACGCACAGATAAATCTTGTAATGGACCCTGTAGGCGGAGACCGCATACGGGCTTATGGTAACGGAAATCTGCGTCTTACGTACGAGAGCTCCAGCGAAGACCTGAAGATGTTCGGCACATACACGCTACAGAGGGGCAACTACAACTTTACCCTTCAGGATATAATAATAAAGGACTTCACAATACGCGACGGAAGTTCAATATCATTTCACGGAGACCCGTTTGCCGCACAGCTTGACATCGAGGCAGCCTACTCGCTCAACGCAAATCTCAGCGACCTTGACGAATCGTTTCTTGAAGACCGTGAGCTCAGCCGCACAAATGTACCGGTAAATGCCCTGATGATTGTGACCGGCGACATCAGACAGCCCGACATCAGCTTTGACCTGGAATTTCCAACCCTGACATCCGACACATACCGCAAAGTCAAAAGTATTGTCAGCACGGAGGACATGATGAACAGGCAGATAATATACCTGCTTGCTCTAAACCGGTTCTATACTCCTGACTACATGCTTGGCGCCACAAAAGGCAACGAACTCGTATCTGTCGCGTCGTCAACCATCTCATCGCAGTTAAGCAGCATTCTCGGACAGCTGAGCGACAACTGGTCACTGGCACCCAATTTCCGAAGCGACCGCGGCGACTTCAGCGATGTAGAGGTGGATCTTGCCCTTTCAAGCCACCTGCTCAACAACAGACTGCTGCTTAACGGCAATTTCGGCTACAGAGACAAAACGCTTAACAACAACGCTTTTGTCGGAGACTTCGACATAGAGTATCTTTTGAACCGGAGCGGAAACATAAGACTTAAAGCATACAACCGGTACAACGACCGCAACTTCTATGTTAAAAGCGCGCTTACCACGCAAGGGGTTGGAGTGGTTTTCAAACGCGATTTCGACAATATTTTCTCATTCCTGCGACGCCCGCGCAAAAGAAAGCAGAAGCCGCAAACCGAAACAGACACTTTGGTCAACATCACAGATTCAATCGTCATAAAGGAGACAGGCGGCAGTGCCGACACCACAAAAACAGAGCCGGCACCCCGGGAAAGGGATGCCGACTGGCTGATATTCAGATAACAAGTCTGTTTTCAGGAATTTATCGCTTCCACTATCTTTCCTTTTCCGGAAATAGTGTATTCTTTCAACGATGCCGGTACAAGAACACTCTCTCCTTTGTGAAACGAAACTGTGTTGCCGGTAGCATCCGTGATAGTCAGCTCGCCCTCCACACAGGTCATTGCACAGAATCCGTCATACGACGGAGTGCATCTGCGGCTTCCGTCAATTTCCACCAGATAAACCTTGAAGTGGTCGCACACCACAAGTTCGGAAACACCATCCGACAACGCCACAGGTGCCGACTTATACTCCGGATACACCTTATAATCAATAGCATCCTTTGCCTGCTCGACATGCAGTTCTCTGGTCTTGCCCGTCTTGGCATCAACACGCCCGTAGTCATAGATGCGGTAAGTAACATCCGATGTTTCCTGCACCTCTACAAGAAGATTACCGGCACCAATGGCGTGTATACGCCCGGCGGGAAGGAAAAACACATCACCGGGATTTGCATCATGGTGGGCTACAACATCCATCAGAGTATTGTCAGCCACTTTCTCCACATATTCTTCTGGTGTTATCTCCTTTGACAGCCCTGCGCAAATCTTGGCTCCGGGTTCTGTGTCCACAATGTACCACATCTCGGTTTTTCCCAAGCTGTTGTGGCGCGCCTTTGCAAGCTCGTCATCAGGGTGAACCTGTAGCGAAAGGTTTCCCGCCGCGTCTATAATCTTTATAAGCAACGGAAAGGTAGTGCCGTATTTTTCGAAATTGTTCTTACCCACAATACCGGCACCGTACTTCTCTATCATACCGCTGAGAGTCATTCCGGCATCGGCTCCGTTCGCCACTACCGATTCATTACCCGGCACACCGGATATTTCCCAGCTTTCGCCAATCTGCTTCCGGTCCGTTTCTATGCCCTTGAATGGTGCTATTTTTTCTCCGCCCCACACTACACTTTTGAGTATAGGCTGAAATTTCAACGGTGGTATGTATGTTCCGCTCATAACTATTTATAGATTTGGATTTCAGCAGGCAACCGTTGCCTGACTCTGGCAAAATTACAACAAAAATTTCGCCACCGCAATAAATTTGAAAGAAGCCGGCAGATTATTGGCTTACGAGTTCTCAATAATTGCTATATTTGTACTCTACGCCAATTCAACTCCCATGAAAAGATTTTTAATATCCGCATTGACTTTATGCACACTCTGCGTTGTTGAAGCCAACGATACTATCAGAGCCAAAGATTTCGGAATCACACCCGACACATATATTAATTATGCTGAGCCTATAAACAGACTCTTTGATTCGAGCCGGAACAAAGATGCCGTCATTGTATTTGAGCCGGGGCGTTATGACATATGGACAGATGGAGCTGTCAGAAAAGAAATTTATATCACCAACATAAGGGGGGAAGGACGAAAGGTGGGTGGCGGGGTGAGGGAGGCGTGCGGGTGAATGGGTTGTTTGTCAGGGAGTTGGGCGCGATGCGCGGAAATGCTCCGGAAAAACGAAACGTTTACATTGCTTTACATCGGCTTTACATTTGAACGGTGTTTGAACGGTTGTCGGGCGGTTTTTCTTAACATCGGGGCGGCATGGGCTTTACATGTGGAGGCGGGCGCTCATCAGCGCGAGGATTGTGGCGGCGGTGGCCGTTTTTTTGTGGCCGATGCCGAAATATTTTTGTGCAAATTATTCCATATAGCCGTTATTTGGTATATTTGCGTAGAATTTTAAAAGAAAACAGACATGGCAAAGGTTATACACGTGCACCTTATCGGCAAGCGCAAGGATTACTACTTCGGGAGCATCTCGGCGATATTCACGGTGCTGACCCCGGAGCAGGTGGGGATGACTAAGAGCAGCCTGCTGCATGCGGGGTTGAGCGGCGGCGGTACAGTGGCCACCAGAAGCGCGTTAATCAAGCAGAGTCAGCTCATTACGTGCCGCCGTGGGGGTGAGGCCGAGGAGGAGGGAGAAACGGCCTGAGAGGGAAAATATGGGGTCAAGCCGAAATGGCGGTGCATGGATTTAGCGGAAATTGTTAAATTTGTGGCATGAAAACCTCTGATGCAATATGGATGTGCCTGCCCGAGGGCCTGTACGAACTATTTGAGATGGTGCGCTTC
>RIBJ01000013.1 GCA_003762715.1 Muribaculaceae bacterium Isolate-104 (HZI)
TGGATAGCCTATGATGAATCTCTGCCAGTGCCTCCAAAATAATGTTGTGAACAGCAAACTTACATGTCTGATTTACTCATCGTTGGAGGCACTGTTAAACATAAATGTCATCGCCACATTAGAAGATAACTTCGGTTCAACCCCGTGGGAACAGACCTTTGAGTTCAACAGCAAAGACAGCGGCGACGATGACAGTGGCAAGATTGTCAGCCCGATTGTGACACCCGTAAATCCGGCTATCTGATGAAGAAACTCCTGATGATGTTCTTCGCGTTGCTCACCGTCATGGTGGGCAACGCCGCCGGACGGAAGATAAACATAATGGATCTGCCGCCATTCGAGAGAGCTGTGATTATCATCAAGAAATTTGAAACGCTCCACCGCCCAAAGGATTATCCATATGTCGGATATGGTCATAGAGTGTTGCCTGGAGAACCATATCGGCGAGGTGTGCAGCTCACCGAGAAACAAGCTGATGCCCTTCTGCGAAAAGACCTGCGAAAATTCGTGTCACTCTACAAGGCATATGGCAAAGATGCCCTGTTGTTAGGCGTGTTAGCCTACAATTGCGGCCCCGGAGTGGTGAACAAAAGTAGCATCCTGAAAAAACTGAAATCCGGCAACCGCGATATATTCAAGTCCTATATTTCCCATTGCCGCTACAAAGGCAAATTCCACAAGCAACTCCACCAACGGCGCCTGACCGAGTTCGCCGCATTATATAATAATTGATTGCTTAACACAGCCTATTGAATTATAATTCAATAGGCTGTGTTATAGGTAATACCATAGTTCAGCTTCTTAAAAAGCACAGTTTGTCGTTGCTCTCAACATACAATAAAAGTCCTTTTAATGGAATTATAGGATAATCAAAAAATATCGAGTAAAATAAGTAAGAATCGGTTACGAATAGCGGTTGAACTGTATAGTTTGACAAATCACACTTGAATAATTTACTCGCAATATTCAGATTCGCACTAATCCAGTTAGATTTATCAAGCAATTTCACTAAATACTTGTCAAACTTAGACTTGTCTGAATAGAATGTAGATAAATAGTATTTGGATTTAATATATTTTGCATCAGCTACATATAGTGTCTTTATATTGTGATTTACAATTAAAAAGTCAATTTCACCGACATTTCTACCTGTTTTAATTCCATTGTCGCAAACTTCTGTTTTGCATAAATCAACATTATCAATAAATGTGATATTCCTAAAGAACGTATAATGTCCTTCAAGATTAGACGCTATTAAATCTTCAAATTCGTCAGATACTTTTTTATGAGCTTCATCAGCTAATTTTTTAATTGCTTTATGTTTTTTCCACGGTTCTGGTAACCCATGAAATGGGAGCTGATTAGACGCTAATTCCGAAAAAGTTTCAAAGATAAGATAACGAGTTGTGTAATATACTTTTTTGCCATTACAATTTAGCTCTATTATCGGTTTGAAGCGAGTACGATGTTCTTGCTTCATTGGATTAATAATAACGCTCAATAAATCCGTATCTTTTTCAAATAATATCAACTGAGTTATAAACGGATCATTCAAATATCTCAAAACTCCTTTGGACATATCAAATGGAATATATTGCGTTTCATCATCTTGAATAAATTTTGTTGGATTGGGATGAGTTCCATTTGTTATTGCAATAAAATCAGAAAAAGACATTTGATTCAAATCATATATAGGGTCAGGTCCTTGCATAAAAGCCAAAAGCGATTCTGCCGCCTTCCCAAAGGTAGCTTTAAGAGTTTCGCCAAATCTCAATCCTAAATCATAATCAACAAGATTTGTAGCAAGCAATTCTTGTCCCTTGAGTTTTGACTGGCTTAACAAATCCATATATGAAGAATCGGAATAATCCAAAGACAAATAACTTGACGTGAAGTCTGCAACAATAATATCTTGAGGGCATAGGCTATTTATACAGCGATATTGATTATATAGTTGAATTAAATAAGTCAACGTTAACAATTCAGGGAAAAACATATTTGTAGCCGATGTATATCGTGCTGCTGTATAGTCAAGTTTCAGAAATGGAGAAATAGCAAGAATATATCGACAGGTGTGTAAAAAATCTGTCAATTCTTCCTCAAGTATCATACGTTTTGAATCGACATCAGATTTCAAACCAGAATAACAACCGATTACATTCAAAATATCATTAAAATTTTTTATGTTGTTTATTACCCATTTCTCAAATTCTTTACAAAAGTATTTAAGGCTATCAACTATTATATTGTCTATTTCGTCTTTTCTGAAGTATTTTGAAGCAATATAACCCCTTGCTTGCAAATTCTTCTTTAATCCCTGAAGATACATATATTGGTATTCATACTTATCCATCATGGAGTTATGGTATTATATGCGTTTTATAGTTCTAATGAGTTTTCCTTTAACAAAAAATCGTAGATACCCATAGTGGTAATACCGGCTTCATTACGGCGGATTATAATGTTGCTACCTACAACTATTATTTTCTTAAACGAGTCATCGACATTTCGTAACGAGGCTTCCTCCTGTCTTATTTTATCTTCATCAAGCATTTGATATGCCGATTGAATATAATATTTTCGACTGCCTTTGTTACATACGAAGTCTATTTCAAGCCGTACACGTTCCTGTTTGCCTTCTGCATTGCGCCTTACAATCGGCACGACACCGACATCTACATTAAATCCTCTTATCCGCAATTCATTGTAGATTATATTCTCCATCATGTGCGAGGGCTCCAGTTGTCGGAAATTCAACCGAGCGTTTCTCAGTCCAAGATCCGTGAAATAATACTTATATGGTGTTTCAAGATATTTCTTGCCCTTGACATCAAAACGAGAGGCTTTTTCTGCGAGAAAAGCCTCGCAAATATAATCAAGATAACTGCAAACCGTGTTACGGCTTATCTTCTCCTTCTTCACCGTTGTAAACGTGTTTGCGAGTTTTGTCGGATTTGTAAGGCCACCTATTGACGAAGATATGAAATCCAAAAGGTTCTCCAACTCCTCATCATTTTTAATCTGATACCTTTCTTTAATATCTCGCAGATACGTTTCAGTATATAGGTTCTTCAGATAATCGCTTTTCAGTTCATCATTATTGAATTCCATTATCTGAGGCATTCCGCCATAGATCATGTATGCGTCAAGAGCATTTTCTTGAGAACCTTTATAGACCGAAAAATATTCCTTAAAACTTAGCGGATGTACCTTTATTTCAAAACTACGTCCTCTGAATGTGGTGATAACATCTTTGGATAGAAACTTGGCGTTGCTTCCTGTCGCATAAACATCTACATTAGGCACTTTAAGATAACTGTTCAGAACGTCCTCAAACTCATTCACAAGTTGAATTTCGTCTATCATCACATAGTGCATTGCATCATCTTTAACAAGCGAGTCTATATGAGCCAAAAGGGCGTCGGGGTCTCTCAGTGCCTTATTTCGTCGATTTTCCAAATCGATTTTAATTATATGGTTGTCAGAAACACCCTGTTCTCTCAGCCATGAGGAAAACAACTGAAAAAGTAGATACGATTTGCCGCATCGCCGTATGCCGGTTATGATCTTAATCATTCCGTTATGGCGGCAGTCTATTAGTTTTTGTAAATAGAGAGGTCGTTGAATAATCATATATTGACATCGAGTGTCATTTGTGACACTAATTATCAATACAAAGTTAAGCCTTTTTGGTAATCTTGCCAACTTTTTTAGAAGAAAAATAAAGGTCGCTCACAAAATTAGCCCTATAAACATAGTGCTCATAGGGCTGGTTTACAAAATCCACAGAAGGAAAATATCGTTAATCTCCCTTCTTATGGATATGAGGTTTGAGAGAGGGTGTGTTTCCCGGTGTGGATTTATTATCCCTCTGACGACGATCTGGCTTGCCTGTGGACTTGGCAATTCTTTTTGGGCCCGGTTTTATTCCCATAATAAAAACAACCTTTTTTAGTTTTGTGACACTATTGTCATTTATTTATCAAGCAAATAGCATGCCAATATTCAATTTGATATCAATCTGACATTCTGTCAGATGCGATAGTGCCAAACGCCGCCTTTGGCGGCCGAAATTTTTGAAAAATCAAGGTGGGTAACTTCATCACGAGGTCGCCCACCTTCTCTATATTACGACTTGGCAAATGTTCGGTTAAAATCGGGTGTATAATCCCGTCACATCGGTGAAGATGTCCTCCAGCATATCGCAATAGACGCCTTCGTATGTTTTGATGTCCTTTGTCTTGACCTCAAAGGTCTTGTGGTTCATACTCTGACGGTAGAAACGCAGGTCGTAGAGGTCTGCGCCCTCGTCATAGATGATTTCCAACCTATTAGCCGATGTCTTGTTACGGCTAAGGCTCATTCTCAGTCCGTTGCCGAGATTTATGAAATCGTGACTTCCTGTCATTGCCACAAACCTGCGCCCTCCGATTTGTTGGAGTATGATTTTTGCTACTTGGTTGTCCATAACGATTTTATTATGAGTTGTTGTTTTTCTTGTTAAGCCATTCATCACGGCGTTGTCTGCACTCTTTGAGTGTACCTGCCACGCAAGAGAATAATTCTCCATCGGTGTGGCGGTAATCATATTGGTAGTGTTTCTTTCGCCGTGAGCGGTAGCCGGTGTAAAACACCTCGTATTGTTCTGTGCCGGGAGTGGTGGTAGTGCTTACTCCGTTGGCGGTTAGCTTGTTTGCCATAGTGTTGCTGTTTAGTATTCTACAATAAGTATCCGGTATTCAAATGTTATATCGGGGTTGGTTATCTTCCTTTGTTTAAGCCATAGGTGGTGACTGCCGTAGCCATACACGAAGTATCGGTCAAGGTCGTACTTGTCGGCAAAATCAGCTACTATCTGCCGTAGCGTTTTCTCGCTGTCGGCATAGAGAATATGGTTCACAAATTCTATGATGATTTCGGCTATTTTGTCATCAAAAATGATAGTCGGATGTTCAAATGTCACGTTCATAATGGGTGGGTATTGTGACCTGCGCCATTGCTGGCGCAGGTCGGGGTTGAAGTTTTAGGCGGTCATCATTCTCTCTCGGATTTTCTTGGCGTTGGCATTGACAAGGTTGACAATCCTTTCGTGGTAATCGGTATCCTTGTTATTCTTGCCGTGACACTGAACGACTTGGAAGGTGTGGAGGTCAACCTCTATCGTTTCAATTATCCTGCCGTCTATCCTCGCCGAGAGAATAAGGGAGTTGGCTTTGGTATAGTAGCTTGAACCGAATACGCATATATTCTGCGTTTTGCCTTCCTCATAGTATTCCTCGATACTTTCAAGAACCTTGACCGTTATCTCGTTGTCGGATATTACCAGCCCGAAGAATTTGGATTTTTGGTTGATGAAATCCTGCTCTTTCTGTTTCTCCCGCAATAGTCTTTGCTGTTCCCGCTCACGCCTTTCCTGCTCATATCTACGCTCCAATTCGGCACGTTCCTTTTCTCTCTTGGCGTCTATCCTTCGGCTTGCCTCATCGTGTGCCTTGATGAAATCATCGGGGCAGATGTTTTTTGGATTGCGCAGGTCTTGACCGAGATTTTTCAGCATTTTCAGATAGTCGCACCACATTCCGATATTGTTGATGCAGTAGTGGTGACGTCTTGCGATGATGTATGATGCCCAAAGTTCATCGGCGGTATCGGGATTTGAGAGAAAGTATCTCATTTCCTCAATCTTGCCCTCTTTCACCAGCGTTTCTATCTTGGGGTCGGACAGCAGACCTTTGAAAAGTCTGACGGGTGTTACTCCGTAGAAATCGCCCTTGAAGCCGTTGCGACGGAGTTGTGGCAAAACTGACATTTTCGGATATACCTTGCTCCAAACGCACACATCGTCATAAAGGCTGTTATGAGGTCTTATCTCCATATCGCTGAATAAAGACCAAACATCGCAGTAGCAGAAATTAAATCCTCGCAATAAAGCCATATCGGTAACTTTGCCGTTTGCAGAAATCCAGCGTTGAACGACCTCGTTGCAGTAATATTTAGCAGGCTTGCCTTTTAGACTTTCGCTCTTAATCTGCGCCACTCGGATAACCTGAAATCCGTTGTGGGTAGTAATCACGCTGAAATATGATGTCTGCCCGTACTTACGTTTGAGAGTATCTTTCACTTGCAGTTCCTTTCCGCAGTTGGGGCATTTGCACCCTGCAATGGTGTCGCAAAGCGTTCCCTTTCCGCTTTTCCAGACGTGTCCGCAGTCTGAGCAGGTAATCGTTCCGCTCTTGGTGCGGTAGGCGATGTGTTCAAAGCAATGGTTGTATGCCCATTCTTTCTGCGAGTATGATAGTGGGCGCAGGGTGGCAGATGCCTTTGCCACTTGCTTTTGTAGTGCTGTCTTGGGTTTCATAGTCGTATCTTTTAGAAGTCGAATAGACTTGGTTGCTCAACTTGGGTTCTGTTGTCGGTCGTTTTCTTGGGCTGGATTGGCTTGCGCATTTTCGCCATTTCCTCGTCACGGAGTTTTGCGATGGCGTCCTGCCGTGCCTGTTCCTTTTCTTCCTCGGTGAGTTCTACCGTATGGTTGACCACCACTTGGCAATTGATTGGTTTGCCGACCTCTATCTCACTTTCTTCCCAGTAGTGGACTGCCATTCCGAATATTTCATCGTCCTCGAACCCATTGCAACCGCTTTTCTGCACGGAGTTTAGTATGTAGGTCACGCACTCCTCAACTGATTTCGAGGGATTTGCAAACTTGACTGCAAACAATGCGTCATTCTCGGCTCGTTCTTCAAGATACTCCTTGATAGTTTTGTTAAAGGCTCGTGTGCCTTTGTTTTCTCTTGTGGTTGCCATAGTCGTATGTGTTTAGAGTGTTGCGAGTATCATTTTTTCAATCTCCTTGCGGTTCAGTTCCGTATGGAAAAGCCAGCTTATGAACAGCTTGCGACCCGCAGGTTTGAGTTCATAGTACAGCTCGCGGAATGTTGAGATGTTGCCGTTGATATAGGTTTCCACCATATACTCGGCGATGTTGTCAACTTCGTAATATTTGGCTTGCTGTTCCCAAGTCTTTGAATTTCTTTTCGTTGCCATAGTCGTAAATATTTAGAGTGTCATTACCAAGTAGATAATCCCTATTGCGGTGAGGATTGAGATTATCCACCCCACACCTCGGAATTTCGGTCTGAGTATCGCCCAAAGAATAATCCCGACAACCGCCCCGACTGCTATCCCCACCACCTTAGCCGCCTTTTTTAATGCGGTATGAGCTGGAGAAGGTGTGAAGCTCGTATTTTTAATATGTCTGTCGTTCAGTGTCATAAGGCGATATTTTTTTAATGCGTATAATCACTGTTTGAAGTTTGTTCGCTCGTTGACCCTGCGGCACGACGGGAGCAAAGGGGTGTTCGGCACTTGCACAAAAAAATACTACCGACCACCGGGAGCTGTGGAGATTTTTTTGCGCGAATGCCAAAGAATACCCCGTACCGTCGTGTTAATCAACTTCGAGCGAATAAACTTTGAATGGAGATTATACTCTGCATAAAAAATAGAGGCGGCAAAGCCCCGCAGGGTGACACTGGACGACAGACATAAGAAAAATGGAAACCGTTGAGATAAAAGCAATGGCCCCGGAAAGAGTAAGTATGCGTATGCCGCCGTACATGGAGCATGGCGTAATTATCGGCGGCATACGCTTTCTTGCTCCCGTGGGCTTGAACAAACGGATAGTGGCGTGACGGCTCAGATTCATTATAAGGAGAAGGCGTATGGCACACTGATTGGCCGATTGGAGTCTTGTGAGGGAAGCGACGTCACCGGAGCATCCTCACAAGGCGTTGAGGCAAACCGGTGTGTAGCCTTTTCCCATAGTCGGGGTACGGTCGGATGGTGTCAGTGACCCACCGGATCACCGTCACCATCTGACGGCACAACCGACGCCAACACCGTGAGCCGCCACGCCTCTATCCGTTTTCGCAGTGCAATCCTAAAAATCTGTGCCAAATAGCCTATAATCCAAATTAAAGTGTTATATTTGCAAAATAATTCCAAATACAACACTTGAAATGATATTGGAAATAACTCTCACTAACTTTTTCTCGATAAACGAGAAGATAACTCTGGATTTGCAGGCTGCCAACCTCCAGACAAAGGAGGCGCGTGCCCTCGCCGACAATACATTTGCGGTCGGGAATGAAAGACTGCTGAAAACGGTTGCCATCTATGGTGCAAACGCTTCCGGCAAGAGTAACATAATAAAGGCCGTCAAGGCGGCTGTGGATATGATACTCGACTCCCACAACTACAATGAGGGAGATAGTTTCGGTTTCAAGCCGTTCAAGTTCGGAGAAAAAGACGCTCCCAGTGAGTTCTATATACGTTTCATTATTGACGGGGTTGAACATGAGTATTCATTCAGTTGCACCCGTGATGAAATAATAACCGAAAGCCTGTATTATTATCCGAGGGGCAGACGTGCGCTGGTTTTTTCGCGTGACGAGCGTATATCCGGCGGCAAGAAAGAGAAATATGAGTTTACCAATGTTATCCGTCGCCCGATGGATGTAGCGTCCAACACGTCGCGCAAAACGCTGTTCATATCACGCGCAAGCCAGATGGACAGGGAAAAGGCGAAAGAGGTTTATCGGTGGTTTAACGAGCAACTGGTGTTCAGTTATAGAGGAAAAACGACGGTTGCCATAGACCGTTTCCTCGGCGACAACAAGGATGCCGTTCTCCGGGTGCTGAAAGCGGCCGACAGCGATATTGTAGAGTTTACATATAAAGAGGGTGAGCTTACCACGTTCCACCGTCGTAACCCCGCACTTCCTTTTGACTTCAATACCGAAGAATCGGAGGGAACAAAAATCCTGTTCAAAATCATGCTGACGGTCATGGATGTGGTACGCAACAACAAGGTGATGTTCCTTGACGAAGTTGAAACAAGTCTGCACACCCGCTTGGTGGAGTATCTTATCAGCCTGTTCCATTCAAGCAAATCCGCGCAGCTGGTATTCACAACCCACAACACACACCTGCTTGACATGACGCGCTTCCGCAAGGATCAGATTTTCTTTGTCAACAAGCGCGACGACGGTTCATCTGATTTGTATTCATTGTTTGACTACAAGGATTTCCGGGAGAAAATGGATTTGGAGAAAGCCTACCTTCAGGGGCGTTTCGATGCCGTGCCGTATATCAACGAATTTGAGAACATCTGACTATGGCACGAAAAGCAAAGCAACCGAGAGGCAAGAAGATGAACCCGACATTCTTCGTGTTCTGCGAGGGTAAGACGGAGGCGGCATACGTTGACCTGCTGCGTCGCAGTTTTCGCGTGCCGGTGGAAATTATAGCGAGGGTAAGCGACTCCAACATATCACAGCCATACATTGACAGGTGTAAGCGCTACAGGTTTACAACATCGGAGGATAAGACATTTTTGATGTTTGACCTTGATGTGCCGGGTATGCTGGAACGTTTGCAAAAGATAAAAGATGCCGTGTTACTACTTTCCAATCCCAGTATCGAATATTGGTTTCTGTTACATTATAAGGACACCAACAAGGAGCTGTCATCTGCCGAATGTCTTGCAATGCTGAAAGGAATAGACGCGGATTACCAGAAAGGCGTATTCTCCACGGCAATGAAAAAGGTCTTGATAGACGCGATTGAAGATGCCGTCAAACGAGCAAAATCAAAAGAGGCATACACCAATCCGTCATCAACAATTCACCTGCTGACCGATGAAATAACTGCTGTCAAAAGATAGTTGCAGGAAGCGTTTTCGGCTGAAAACAGCACGGCAAATCAACCGTGAGTCAGCAAAAGCCATTCTCTTATGGAATACTTGGATTTGGCATTTTGAACCGTGAGCCGGAAAATTCCTGTATTCGTGAGTCCAAAGGGTTTTTAACGCTTTGGCTCTTTGATGATTGGGAATAAAATATTAACTTTGCATTACCGTATCATCATAACGGTGAAGAACATTGAAGTAGCGGAGTGAGCCAATAGTGAGTCGGCTCTATACTCTTGCTCGCAACTCTTTGATAGCCAGTGCTAATAAATGAAATATCCCCGAAATCTCCGGGGTCACAAGACAAAATGGCAAAACGCTGCAAATCGCTGAAACTAAGACAGTTTCAGCGATTTTTGTAATATCCCTATCCGGCAGAATCGTGAACATTGTGAGGTATGGCGGTGTACAATTCGTGAACAGCTAAAATCGTGAACAGTTTGTTCACGATGACAACACCGATGAACATAACATACTAATCTTCTGCGTTTTTCGGCTTGACCCGTATAGATAGTTGTGGACATGTATCTATCATAGGCTATACTATAATTGAAAGCATCTTACTTTTTCTTTGTGTAGCTGATTTATGGAATGCCAATGATTAGATCTTTTAGAGGGACATTATGGCTGAATTTAACGCAACCACAGTAAGTTGCTTGTATCGTAAGCAACAATTTAGCAATAGTGCGATGTAAAATAATATTAGGGTAATGTACGTTCTCTATATATTACTTCATATTTGAGTGTTATAATAAGGCAAGACGGATAGACATTAGAAATCTCAATCATAAAATATGAATTTTGAACTAATAATGATTGGTACCGGAAGCGCGTTCCCCAAACATTCATACAATAGCTGCTATGTCATTAAGAGTCATGGTGGACTTATGCTTGTGGATGCCGGAGGTGGTAATGGTATATTCAATGCCATTAATGAATCGGGTATCAAATTATCTGAGATACATCATATTTTCATTACTCATACACATACAGACCATATTCTTGGAGCTGTATGGCTTATCAGGGGTATTATCAATATGAGTAAAGATGGAGAAAGCTGTGGGAGCTTACATATATATGGGAATAGTTCCGTCTGCAATGCGTTGCGGCTTATATGTCAGTTGACTTTTCTTGCTTTAGATTATGAACTTTTTAGGCTCAAGCCGAAATGGCGGTGCATATGTTAAATCGAGTCGAAGATAATGTTAAATTTTCAGGCGTATAGTTTGATCAGGCGGAAGATGAAGAAGTCACGGTCGCGGACACCACACATTTGTGAGCGAAAGATCTTGACTTTAGAGTTGAAAGCCTCGGCTGAGGCATTGGTCGCACGACGACGGAAGTAGTTCAGGATAGTTGGGGCGTGGTTCTTGAATGTCTTGATGACAGAGCGGAAA
>RIBJ01000033.1 GCA_003762715.1 Muribaculaceae bacterium Isolate-104 (HZI)
ATACCACTTATTTTATTGAAAATCAGAGAAATGAATGCGAAAATCACCCTTTCCCATTCAGACTTCCCCCGCTATAAAATAACAGGCTTTTCGGAAGCACAAGACTTTTTTAAATGAAAGAGCCGTGCGGCATCGGCAAGAAGGGCGAGCCGGAGGTTTGACAGCTCACCAAAAATCACTAACTTTGCAGTGTTAAAATAGCAAAGACCGCGGTTGTAGAGTCAATCGCTTCAAATTTATAGGATAACATAACTTCCGCATAAGTTCTATTGTAAATCTGGACAATTTATAAGAACGAGCTTGGCGTGATGCTTATGCTATGCTTACCGCATAGCGTGCATACACGGCTAAATCGTTCAAGGCAGTCCAGAGCCATCAATAGAGTTAGCGTGAATTGCACGCTATTTTTTTTGCCTTAATCTAATCTGCCATTTATTCATTTTAAGGATATATTTCACGCTTAATCTTCAGGTTTATTTACTATCCAGCGTGAAAGCAAAAATTTAACTATTGTAAATTTCAAGCAGTTAAGAGGCTGCTATTTAGTGTGTTGTTGATTTTAACACGCCTCGGATCACCTCAATTTTCAACCATTCGGTTATAATTTCAACCGAGGGCTATTCCTCGCAAACCAAACCCAAAACAACCGAATGGAAACAAAAAATCCACCCAATGCCACCGACTTCGTAAAGAAGTCATCCACAAGAAACAAAAAACGTTCATTCAAGCGTAAGTTCGACAGAAAGCAAGCATGTTCCGCTCCTGTGTGCGATGACAATGCTGAGAATATCGACTGGTTTGTAGGTTGCCTCATGTTCTTATTTTTGAGCGTGGCACTCAGAGAGATGTTCAGCACCACAGACGCGGAATGACATTATGGGCAACGTAACATCCACCGAAGCGGATTTCAAGACCGCTGTGATTGCAGGCATGGCTCTCGCCGGCATCAGAACTCACAATGACGACATTCGCGCATCTCCCGAATTATTTTACCACGGTAAGCGTATCATATCCCTTGATGATGTGACATTAGGGTTGCACATCTCCAAAAAGACAATGCGCAAATACCGTGACGAGGGAAAGATTGAGATCCACGAAAGTCTGACCTGCGGGGCGGCATTCGTGACACAGGAAGCCTTCAATGATTTCATAGACAATCACTTCATCAGCTCCCGGCATCCGGACTATCCCAAGATGAAGAAAAAACATAACAACACCGGTGGAAACACCGATAAATAATCACCGCTAAATCTTTAATTCACTCATGGAAGAAAATCCAAAGGAAGAAGTGCTGATTGCCCGCGACAATGAAACCGGGCAGGTAGGCGCGGTCGTCGGTCAGAACCCCGACGGTACCCCAAAAATGGCCGATGTAAAATCGACCCCGTTAAGCGAACTCATCAAGTTCACCAAAGGGCAAAACCCCATCGAGGCATTCATCGCCAACTTCATGCGTCAGGCGAAGAACCCGACCACCTTCGGCATATTCAAGATGTCGGCCGCCGACTACGAGGCTCTGAGTCAGCCTATGGCGGAAATGCTCAACGACCCAGAAACCAACAGGGAGATGCTTGACAAATACCGTGTCAAGATGAAGGCTCCCGCCGCAAAAATCAAACCGGTTGACCCCGACAAGGTGAACTGGGCGGAGATAGAAAAACAATGGGGCATCAGCCGGGAGGATCTTGAAAAGTCAGGCGCGCTCCAACAGATGGTTTACCATCACAAGTCGCCGGAACTACATAAAGTCAACGACCCCGACGGAAGCGGCGAAAAGCTGGACGCACGTCTGTCATTCCGCACCAATCCCGACGGCACATATTCGCTCACGCCCCATTTCGTCAGGAAAGAACCGTTGTTTGACCAGCCATTCCGGGGCTACACATTCACCACCGAGGACAAGGTGGAGTTATCCAACACGGGCAATCTCGGCAAAGCCGTTGACCTCAAAGACCCCGCGACGGGAGAGGTACACAAATGCCTCGTGAGCATAGACCGCCTCACAAACGAGATCGAGAGC
Source organism: Muribaculaceae bacterium Isolate-104 (HZI) (assembly GCA_003762715.1). GTDB lineage: Bacteria > Bacteroidota > Bacteroidia > Bacteroidales > Muribaculaceae > Paramuribaculum. Next base: position 2,021 of record RIBJ01000033.1, read on the forward strand.
ATACCTGTCGATAAAATCTTTATCAAACAGAAGGTTGCCAATATAAATCTGACAATGCAGCAGATAGGCATACTCAAAAACGGCGGTCTTATCAAGGAACAGCACGTCGAACTCCCCAACGGACAGAAATTCACCGCCGACCTGCAATACAACGCATCCAAGCGTGACATCGCCTTTGTCAACTCGGCTCAGTACCGTCAGCAGAACGAGCAGGAGGCACAGCAGGCACAGCAGAACCGGCAACAGGGCGAGCAACAATCCGGGCAAAGCCTCAAAGACAACTGGCATGACGCCAACGGCAACCCCAAGCGTCTGACTCAGTGGTACCATATCCCGCTCGACGAGCAGAAACAGGCAGACTACCTCGCCGGGAAGCAGGTGCTTGTCGGTGAGGGCAAGGACAGGAGTGGCAACGACTGCACCATATACCTGCAATATGACCCCAAAGAGCGAAAGCCTCAGACCACCCGCGTATATCCCGACCGCGACAAGGTGGTGGGCATCGCCGAGGAAAGCAAAACACAGATGGCGGTAAACGATGACGGCAAGACCAACGAGGCGACCAAGAACGTGAATGAACCGCTCCAGCGCGGACAGACACAGCCTAAGGACGAGGCGCAGCAGAAAAAGCAGCACCAGCCCAAGCCCAAGACTCCAAAGCCGTAGCCGCCTCACCACTTCATCCGTTATCCACAGTCAAAACGACTGCGATTCGCTGACACGTCTGCCGGAACATAGATCCGACCACTGAATCCATAAATCCACTGCGACAAATATCCCGCCTCCGGCAACCTGTCAATATCCTGACAAGTATCTTCACGACATGGGGAGGTGCGCGCGGCCTCCCCGTGTTTTCAAAACATTCACCAACTAAACCCACAAAAATTATGACACAACTGATTGTATGCGAAAAATACCGCATAGCCATAGCCGTCGCCAAAGCGTTGAAGGCGACACTTAACCCGGCATACGGGGTATATACCAACGGCGACATCACCGTCGCCTACGTTCACCGAGGCTTCATCAAGCCTGTCAGTCTTGACAAGGCTGCTAACGGCTGTCTGCCATTCGTGCCGGAGAAATTCAAGATCGCCGTCACCGACAAGAAACGTGACCGCGTACTCAAACCGCTGTTCCGCAATGCGAAAGAGGTTGTCTTTGCCTCAGACGAGGGAGCCGACGCACAGGCGCGTTTCTTCAACATCTGCCGTCACTTCCGTGTCGGGCATCCGACGAGCCGAATGTGGCTTCCCCGCATTACCCGTGCATCTATCCGGCGTTCATTCTCCAAGCGAGAGAAGGGCCGTCACCTGCACAATCTCGCCCAGTCAGGTCTTGTGGCAGGCGCGATGGACATGATGTTTGAATATAATTTCGCCGGGGTTCTCAAACGCTGGTATTACGAAGGCGAGCCGCTGACACGCAAGGAGGTCGTAGCCATGCAGTATCTCGGTGACATGGATGAACAGGCGGCTCAATATGACGCCCAGCCGAAGGCGTACAGAATCTTCCTCGATTACGGAGGGCTGCACCTCGTTTCTGATCAGTCTTGGCAGAGCGAGAGGGTCTGCGCCGCAATCGTTGACACCATCCCTGTCGGCGAACCCGTCAAGGCGCGGATGACCGTCACGGAGGAAGATGCGCCGGCAGTCAGACTCCACACGATGCTCACTCTCCAGATGGACGCATTCGACAATTTCGGCTTTATGCCGTCACTCACCGTCAGGACTGCGGAGAAGCTCTACGAGCAGGGCTTTATCTCATCGCCATACGTTACTGCACCGGACGCCGGCAACGGCATAACCGTGTTGCGCCGACTGTCCAAACGCGCCACAAAGACCGAGCGCAGCCTGTACAGACTTATTGCAGGGCGCATGGAAGTGGCGGCAATGCCATCGGAAAAGAAACAGTATGCCACTGTGACGGCTGAAATCACCGGACTGACATTCACCTGCCGATGGGAGGTGAGAAAGCCGAAGCCCGAATACCCCGGCACATCGGAACAGACAATCACCATAGTCGAAAAGATGATGGCTCCGGTCAAAGAGGTATCGCCCATTTCATACAGCTTTGTTCCGACACTTGCCAACCTCACCGGATATGCGACGCTGACCGCAGACACTACGCACCCCGATATGCCTTACTGCCACACCGTACACCAATACGGCACGGCACTCGAAGGTCTTATGCGCAAGGGCTTCATCACGATAGAGGACAGCACTATCGCTTGCACGCCAGAAGGCGACCGTCTGCTGCTTGACCTCGCTCCCTACAATCTTGCCCACAGCATACTGGTGGGGCAATACGGAGCTGACGAGATACCCTACGGCACAATAACAGGCAGAAAAGCCGTCAAGGGCTTCGGCGAATGGCTCACCGATACTGTCACCGACATTCTGCGCTACATACCCAAAAACGAATGACCGCCACGACAGCGATAATTTATATCGTGATTGAAAAATAGCCGCTTGACCATAGCGCATAATCCGATAAAAATCGCTAACTTTGCCACTGAATCGCAGTCATAATTTATTTTGATTGTGGATTTAGTGGTGAGAAGGCGGGAGGGATACCCGCCTTCTTTTTTCAAACACATATCCCATCCACCACTTAATCCACCAATAATTTATGCCAGAGTTTGTTCAAATCGAAAAATCCGAACTTGAAGAAATATTCAGCCGAATGTCATATTTGAAGAAAGTATTTATCACTTTCTTCGAGCGCGTAAGAAACAAAGAGCCTGATGATTGGCTTACGTTGCAGGAACTCTGTGAGTTGCTACATATCTCCGAGTCCAAAGCGCGCTCACTCAAAAAGAGCGGACGTATAGGGTTCATCAAGAGCGGAAAAGGGTCTATGTTCCTCGCCGGAGATGCTTTCGGATTACTTGAACGGGTAGAGGCTGTACCGAGAAATGGGAACAATATATACCCGTGACAGCAATGAAATAGGGAATTTCCATGCCGACAGTCTTACAGTGCTTGAAATCGTTGAGAGATTGAATACTGAAATACATCCGTCGTTCTTGGGTAAAAAGTTTTATACCGATGCCCAACTCTCGGAAAAGCTCAACATTTCAAGACGCACATTGCAGGAATACCGAGATAACAGGCAGATAGCCTATTACAGGCTTGACGGCAAGATACTCTATGCAGATGATGATGTGGAGGAGTTTTTGAAATCCACATACCGCCCCAAATACTGAAACCGAAAATGCGGCCACCGGATAATACCGATGACCGCATTTATTTCATTCAGTGACAGTCGAATTTATACCACCTGCACATTGTTGAATTTGCTGCGCATGGTTGCCATACCATCATACACGGCTTGATCCTGCATCTTGGCGTATATTTGCGTTGTCTTTATGTCGCTGTGTCCGAGCATCTTGGATATTACCTCGATGGACACGTTGTTGCAGAGCGACATAGAGGCGAATGTATGGCGCGCCACATGGGTTGTCAGATGCTTTTTGATTTTCGCCAAATCTGCAATCTCTTTCAGATAGGCGTTCATCTTCTGGTTGGTAATCACCGGCATGACTACTCCCGTAGCCTTCACAACAGGATGATCCGAATACTTTTTGATGAGCTGGCGGGGTATGTCAAGCATCGGGATTATACACATTTCTCCTGTCTTGGCACGGGCCTTGCGTATCCAAGTATTGCCTTTGTCATCGTCTTGTATGTCGTCAATGGTGAGTGATTTCATGTCGCAAAAGGCAAGTCCGGAGAAGCAGCAGAACACGAAGGTGTCACGCACTACTTCCAATCGTGGCAACTCCTTCAGGTCAAGATCCATAATGGTCTTTATTTCAGCCTCGGTCAAGAACTGACGCTCACTATATGTACGCTGGTATTTCTTGCCGATAAACGGGTCGTGGTCTATCCACTTGTGGGCGAGAGCATACTGCAACACGTTTTTTACGCAGCGGAGATAACGCACGGCAGCGTTGTTGGCGCAGGATTTCTTCATGCGAAGGAAATGCTCGAAGTCGTCAAGCATCCCCGATGTAACCTCCTTTATCGGAATGTCGTCGGTCTTGTAGTGGAGTTTGAAGAAGTCTTCCAGATAGTCAACGCAACGAGTCCAGCGCTGATAGGTGGGCTTCACGATGTCTCCACGGTCAAGTTCCTCCTTGCGTTTCTCGTTTGCCTCGCGGAACACCTCGCACATCATTTTGGGCTTCTCCATAGTTCCCATGTAATGCGCTTTAAGGACAGCCGGATTTACCAGCTTGTTCTCACGGATGAGCATGTTGTGAATTTCGCAGAAACGGGCGCGCACCATCTCAAGAAATTTGTTCAGCTCCTTGTCGCGGCGCGATGTGCCATCGCTCTGGTTGCGTTTCTGGTTCCAGTGTTTAGGGTTCACTGAACGACCGATTGTAAACTCCGTCATCTGGCCTCCGACCGAGATACGGGCGTAGAGCGGATATTCGCTCTTTTCTGTCTTTGGCTTCCTTGCGTAGAAAGTCAGAGTAAAATAAGAATCTGGTGTCATTTCTCTGTGGGTTTAATGGTTATATAAATATAATCATTTTCGCCGACATCACCAAACGAGAAAGAACATCAAATATCACGGATATGACTGATTGGACGGCTCACGCCTGTATTCCACCAAAACCGTGAGTCCGGCTCACGGTGCAAAATGGTGCAAATCGCAGAAATCGGCTTCAAACAGCGTTTTGAGCGGGGATTTATGGTTAAAGAATATTTCAAGAGTTAAATAGTGTTTAGAAGCTCTGAAAATTGCGACCCCAACCGGGTCAAAGGTTCGTTCCCATACTCAAAACCCCACTTTGTGAGGCGTGATAACGGCTTAACTTTCGGTGTTTCAGCCGACTCACTGATGATTTCTGCCAACCGTGAGTCGAATTACTCACAAACGTGAGTACTCACTAATGACTCACTCACCACCTCTGTATTCTGCGCCATTCTGAAATTTTGGCAAAAATAAAAAGCACTGAAAATCAAGCGATTTCAGTGCTTTACGGCGTTTTGCCATTTTTGATTGTGACCCCGGTGAGGCTCGAACTCACGACCCAATGATTAAGAGTCATTTGCTCTACCAACTGAGCTACGGAGTCTTTGGGTCTGCATCATTGCCTAAAAGCAATTTTGCGCTGCAAAGGTAGCGTTTTTTTTAATGATAGCAAAATTTTTGCCGTTTTTTTGTTTTCTAATTCTCTATTGTCGTTTTAACTAATTTGTAAATGCGTGATTTTTAACAAAATAAACAAACTTATTCGGTTTGTTTTTCGTTTTTACTTACAGAGCGTTCTTCGCCTTCCTATCAATTTAAACATTGTATTAGATGATTACTGACAACAAAAGGGTTATCAACAGCAAGTTGCTCATTGATGCTAATTGCACAAACTAGGTTTCTGAAATTATAGACTCTGTCTTGGCTCCAGGTTTCAGAAACAAGGCTACACACTGCGCTTTTTTACTTCAAAGCAGTTCGCGACAAGCATTCTATACGGAATGTTTTGCAGTAAATCCTACATTTTTTCCGGGTGGAAACATTGGAAATATCGCTGTAAACCGCACGGTGAACAATATATTGTGTTCGGGGGCGACTCCCCGCTATCTGTCTGTCGGCTTTTTAATTGAGGAAGGGTTTGCCTTAGCTGATTTAAGGCAAATAGCCGCTGCGGTTTCTGATGCCGCGAGATTTGCAGAGGTGGAAATTGCCGCCTGTGATTTCAAGGTTGTGAAACGCTGCGCGACAGGCGGCATCTGCTTGACTGCGGCATGTATCGGAGAGTTGCCGCCCGACATTGATCTGAGCCCTGAAAATATACGCTGCGGAGACAAAATCCTCATAAGCGGGGATATTGGTCGGCACGCGGCGGCAGTAGCCTCTTTAAACGAAGGGGAGGCTACGCTTTTTGACACGATTAGCGACACCGCCTCGCTCGGCGATATTGTGCATAATCTGCTTGATGTGTGCGGCAATGACATCCGTGTGCTTGGTCTGCTCTCTGAAAGGGGGGTAGGCAAAACTATCGGCAGGCTGGAATCAGTTTGCGGAGCAGATATTGTCTTAGACCGGGAAGCTATTCCTGTAACACCCGATGTGGCAGCGGTGTGCAGTCGGTTCTACACAGACCTGCTGCATTGTTCAAGCGAAGGTGTCATCATTGCCGTTATACCGGAATCGCTCGCAGATGCAGCTCTTGCTGCGATGCGGCGCAGCGCTCACGGACAAAACGCTACCATAATAGGCTACGTTGCAGGCTCTCAGACTTGACTTTATTTACCGGTTTCGTAATCGTCGGGCAACTCAAAGCCGTTGCGCTCAAACATTGTATAGTCCTGGTCGATGTTGTTGCCTATTGTTGTTAGCATATCTCCGACAAGCGCTCCGTTCATGCCGCCTCTGAGGATTCTTTCAGTAGCGGCAGCAGACAGGCGCGAGCGGCCACCGGCAAAACGCAACGTGCAGTCAGGTGCTACAAATTTCATCAACGCCACGGTGCGCACTATTTCTTCTTCGCCGATAAGCTCCTGATTTTCAAGCGGGGTGCCTTTAATAGGCTGAAGTATATTCACCGGAATGGATGCCGCTCCGGCTTCTCTTGCCTCCTGCGCCAGTTCGAGACGCTGCGCCAGTGTCTCGCCCATTCCGATTATTCCTCCGCAGCACACTTCCATGCCCACCTCGACAGCCGCTTTTATTGTTCGCAGCTTGTCCTCATGAGTATGAGTTGTACATAGTTCCGGAAAATAACTTGCCGATGTTTCCAGATTGCAATGGTAGCGTTTCACTCCGGAGTCTCTGAGCTTAATCAGTTCTTCCTTGCCCAACAGTCCCATAGAAGCGCACAGGTAAATGCCTGACTCGCCGGCTGCTTTTTTGTATAGGTCGCAGAAACGGTCAATCTGCGCGGCTGTAACACGGCGACCGCTCGTAACCATGGAAAAGCGCTTGACTCCCCGGCGGCTATTTGCATGAACGGCGTTCATCAGCTCTTTTTCAGATATTATGTCGTACTCCTGTATGCCTGTTTTATGACGGGCACTCTGCGCGCACCATTTGCAGTCCTCCGGACAACGCCCTGAACGGGCATTGACAATAGAACATGTATCTATTTCGTTTCCGCACCTTGCCGCGCGCACTTCATCGGCGGCATCGCAAAGTTCGTCCACGGTATATTTGTCGTTAAGAGCAAGCGCCTCTTCTACTGTCGCCGCAATGCCCTGCAGCGCACGCGCCTTTACTTCTTCCAGCAATCGCATAATAATTATCCTAATTTTTGTGAGGCTGCAAATTTACGGTAATTGCTGTTCGCTGATTCTTTGTTGATGTTTTTTAACAACAAGAGGCTTGATAAAGGCACGAGTTGTTGATTTTTATCCATACCTTTACAACCTCATTATCACTGTAAACGGATATGAAACATACAGCTGTTATAGTTTTAGCCATGTCTCTGCTATCGTTGATGCCGGTTCGCGCGAAGGTAACAGTAGGAGCCGCACGGACTGAAAGCTATGTGCCCCTGCTCAAAGGAAAGCGCATCGCCCTGTTAAGCAACCACACCGGCATGGTCGGCAAAGAACACACCCTTGACATAATGCTTGCCAAAGGGCTCAATGTCACCACAATATTCTCACCCGAACATGGTTTCAGAGGCAATGCCGATGCCGGCGAACATGTAGGCAGCGGCAAGGATGCCAAGACCGGCATTCCGATAGCGTCGCTGTACAACGGCGGCTCGCGGATGCCCGCAAAAAAAGTTATGGACAATATTGACGTGATAGTCACGGATATACAGGATGTCGGGCTGAGGTTCTACACTTATTACTGCACAATGACCGACCTAATGAATGCCGCCGCCGCATATGGCAAAGAATTCATGGTGCTTGACCGACCTAACCCCAACGGCATGACTGTTGACGGTCCGGTGCTTGACATGAAGTATGCCAGCGGAGTGGGACGGCTGCCGATACCTACTCTTCACGGCATGACACTCGGCGAGCTTGCCACAATGGCAAACGGCGAGGGCTGGCTCAAAGGTGGAAAGACTGTGCCGCTGACTGTTATAAAATGCACCGGCTACACCCATGCTACCCGCTATGAACTCCCTATAGCCCCCTCTCCCAATCTGCCCGACATGAAAGCGGTGTACATGTACCCGTCCACATGCTATTTCGAGGCTACAGATGTAAGCCTCGGCAGGGGCACTGACACCCCCTTTACCATTTACGGACATCCGCAGATGAAAGAGGGTGACTTCTATTTCACCCCACGGAGCCGACCGGGAGCCAAGACCCCTCCACAGCTGGGCAAAAGATGTCGCGGACGCAACCTGAGGTATATGACCGAAGAGGAAATGATAGCGCAAGGGGTCAACTTCGAATATATTATCGACGCATACCGTGCCATGGGTCGACCGCAAAAATTTTTCACATCATTCTTTGAACTGCTCGCCGGCAACGGCAAAATCCGCGGCATGATAGAATCCGGAGCCACAGCCGCCGAAATAAAAGAGTCATGGAAAGATGAGGTGGAAGCTTTCAAAATCAGGCGCAAGCCGTACCTTCTTTATCCCGAATCATGAGTCCTATAGCCGTCATAGCCACTGTCGCCGCCTATTTTGCCGTACTTATGGCAATATCGGCAATAGCATCGCGCGGCAGCGACAACGCCACATTTTTTACAGGCAACCGCAAGGCTCCGTGGCCACTGGTAGCCTTTGCCTCCATAGGGGCAGCCATTTCCGGAGTAACATTTATCTCAGTGCCGGGAATGGTAGCGGCAAAAGGTCATGCGTATCTGCAAATGGTTCTGGGCTTTATTGTCGGTTATATAGTTATAGCCGTTGTACTTGTGCCAATGTTCTACAGGCGCAACCTTGTGTCAATCTACGGCTATCTCGGACAACGTTTCGGCATCAGAAGCTACCGTAGCGGCGCATGGATATTCTTTATATCCAAGATGCTCGGTGCCTCCGTTCGCTTTTTTGTGGTATGCGCTGTGCTGCAGTCGCTGGTGTTCAGTCCGTTAGGCATACCATTCGAAGTCAATGTCATTGCAACGGTGGCGCTTATATGGCTTTACACTGTCAACGGTGGTGTAAAGACGCTTATCTGGACCGACACCATAAAAAGCATTTGCCTTATAGGCAGTGTTGTTCTAAGCATTGCCTTTGTGTCTCACATCATGGGATTCGATTTCCATACGGCAGTCGGCAGCATATCCGCACACGAAAGCTCACGCATATTCTTTTTTGACGACCCCTTTTCCGGTTCCTACTTCTGGAAACAATTTGTTGCCGGAGTGTTCATGGCAATCGCCACCAACGGGCTCGATCAGGACATGATGCAACGCCACCTTGCATGCCGCGACTCTGTAAGCTCTCGCAAAAACATGATAATAAGCGGCATCATGCAGTTTTTTGTCATAGCACTGTTTCTTGTGCTCGGAACCCTGCTGGTGATGTATGCCGAATTTGCAGGCATTTCCTTTCCGGCAAAAAGCGACGAGCTGTTCGGCATTATAGCCACTCATGAGACCATGCCTGTTGCCGTAGGCATAGTGTTCATAATCGGGCTGATAGCTTCGGCGTACTCCGCAGCCGGCTCTGCCCTTACTTCTCTGACCACCTCCTTTACTGTCGACATCCTTGACGCGCCCTCGCAGCTGGACGAATCAAAACTGAGAAAGACACGGCAAAAAGTACATGTGATGATGGGAATCATAATGGGAGCTGTAATTATAGCGTTCTATCACATGAGCGATTCCGATGCCATAAGCGCCGTATACACCCTTGCCTCATACACCTACGGCCCCATACTCGGTCTGTTCGCTTTCGGGCTATTGACCCGTCAGCGTGTGCGCGATGCCGCCGTACCTGCCGTGTGCGTCTGCGCCCCGGCAATCGCCTGGGTCATTCAGGCCGCGCTATACCATTTCCTGCTGTACGAGACCGGCTTTGAGCTTCTTGTGTTGAATGCGGCGCTGACAATGGCAGGGCTCCAGATAACCTCTCTGAAAACAGAAAAAATCAGTCAATATGTCCCGTAACCTGTTCAGCCGATACATTTGGCTTATAGATACAATCCGCCGACATGGCTCGTTGACCCGTGACGAGCTTAATACTCTTTGGAAAAAAACAGATTTTTCAAATGGCGAGAATCTGCCGCGACGCACCTTCTACAATTACAGAAATGCCATAGAGGAACTGTTCAAGGTCAATATCGACTGCAATCCAGCCACTTTCGAGTATTTTATAAACGACGGAGACTCCCACTGCGAAAGCGTTACAGACTGGATGCTCAACGCTGCCTCCATGAGCAATGTTCTCACAGACGCGCGAAGTGTTTCCGACCGCATTTTTCTTGAAGATGTACCGTCTTCGCGCTACCACCTTGAAACTGTGCTTACAGGCATGAAAGAGCTGAAAGCCCTTAATTTCACATACAGCCCGTACAACCGCACAAACCCGAGCCGCGATGTGGCGGTGGAACCCTACTTCCTCAAACTCTTCAAACAACGCTGGTACATGACGGGGAGAAATGTCAGAGACAACGCCATAAAGACATATTCTCTCGACCGCATGAGCGAAGTGCTGCTTGACCAGAACTCAGCTTTCGAACTGCCCGAAGATTTTAACGGCGAGGAGTATTTCAGAGACTGCTACGGCATTGTATATTCCCACGGAGAATCCAAACAGGTGTCTCTGCGCACAGACCCGCGCCAGGCAAAATATTTCCGCGCACTGCCCCTGCACCCGTCACAGAGCGAGATGGTTCATGACGAATACTCCATTTTCACATACAGGCTGAAACTGACACCCGACTTTGTCCAGGAACTGCTTTCCTACGGACCCAAGGTCACAGTAATTTCCCCTCCGGAACTTAGGGCTATGATGGTAACGAGCCTCGAAGAAAGTCTTACCAACTACAACAAAATCATCGGTTGAAACACATCGGGGACGCTGCTCCGGTATTGTGTCAGTCACCGACAATGACTAACTTTGCACAAAACCGTTTACAAATGAGAATAGACATCTTAACTGTGCTGCCGGAAATGCTTGAATCACCTCTCGGCTGTTCCATCATAAAACGTGCAAGAGACAAAGGACTGGTTGACATACAGGTACACAACCTGCGTAGTTTCACAACCAACAAGCACCGCAAAGTAGACGACTACCCGTTCGGCGGCGAAGCCGGAATGGTGATGCAGATAGAACCTGTCGACAGAGCCATATCGCATCTTAAATCACAGCGCAAATACGATGAGGTCATATTCACTTCGCCCGACGGCGAGCGGTTTGACCAGCCTATGGCAAATTCACTGTCTCTCCTTGAAAACATAATAATTCTCTGCGGTCATTACAAAGGGGTCGATTACCGCATTCGCGAACACCTTATTACCAAGGAAATATCCATAGGTGACTATGTGCTTACAGGCGGAGAGATGCCCGCAATCGCCATAACCGACGCAATAGTCAGGCTGATACCGGGTGCAATAGGCGACGAACAGAGCGCTCTGAGCGACTCGTTCCAGGACAACCTGCTTGCCCCTCCGGTGTACAGCCGCCCGGCTGTGTACAATGGCTGGGAAGTGCCTGCGATACTTCTTTCCGGTCATCAGGCACGCATTGACGAATGGCGCCACGAACAGGCTCTCGAACGCACCCGCCGGCTGCGTCCCGACCTTCTTGACGACTGACATCAGAATAAAAACTGCAACAATATCATATTTTTGGCGGATTGTGACAAATGTCACAATCAAAGTGATTGTTTCCCGCTAAATTTGCATTGAACCACTCATATTGCGCGCCACATTATGATTACCTGTACAAAACAACTGAGACACCTGTTGACAGCACTCGTCCTGACGCTGTCTGCCCTTATGCCGGAAAATGCGGCAGCCGAAAAACTGTTAGGTCTCATGTGTGGCAAAGTATATTTATCGGGCGGCGATGTTGTAGAGCTTAACGACTCGGACAGAATTGCCATGCCGGTAAAGAAAAAACAGCTGTGCCTGGTTGAAAACGCATATTCTTCCCGTCAGAAAGTGTCTCAGAGAATCTCTCCGGAAACAGTCGACTCTATAGTGCTGTGGAACGCGACATCACCCGGACACACCCACACTCTCCGCTACATACCTGAGTTCGGATGGTGCTGGCAGCTTGAAAAAGCTACAGGAATAGCAGTGTACGCGTTCTCCCCTAAAGGCTATCACATATCCGGCAACGGAGGAATGTGGACGAGAGGCAAAAGCATCATGATTGTAGACAGAAACGGAACACTGCACAGGTTTTCTGACCATTCGAAAAACGCGAATGACAAATTCAGACAGCAGGTTGCCGATATGGTCAAGGATGACCCCGTTCTCGTCAGTAAAATCGTATCGTCCCGACACAGACGCGACAAGACTCTTAGAATGCTGGGATTGTACAATCCCGCAATATTATGAATACACCCGACAATATATTCCAATCACCTTAAACATCAGCTACTATGAGATTTAAGTATTTAATCGTCATTTGTGCAGCATTGTCCGTATGCATTTCCGCAATGGCTAAAGACAATGCGGAGGACAGGCATGTCAGAGCTATTTTATTTTCAGGCGACACTATCGAGGGGTATCTGCGCAATGATTTGAAAACAGGATTGAAAAACATTTTTTCAAAAACAGGCTCCATACACCAGTACATCAATATCGGAGTTGAACCTAAAGGAGGGGAGACAAAACGCTATAGCGCAAGTGAAGTGAAAGAATACCGTTTTCTGGAACCTACGGAGGGCTATCCTGAGGGAGCTGCCGTTGTAAGCGAAAAGATAAATTCTCCGCTTATATTCAAGCCTCACAGTTGTGTGAGAGGATTTGCATTTGAACTTGACCGGCGTGAAAGCGGCTCAATTCTGGAGTGGAAAGTATGGGAAGACACCGGAGGAAAAAACAGTACCAGACGTCTTGTGCCGGTGGTAGGGGTGAAATTCAACGGAGCCAAAGCCGCGTACTGCATTTTACACAACGGGAGTATCTCAACCGCCCTGCTGATGCACTACCTTAAAAAACAGAGTCCTGAATTCAGGGAAGTGCTGGATAATTATTACAACAAAGGCAAAGACTCGAAAGCCCACAGAAAGGAGCTTAAAGACAATCCATCCACAATACTGCTGCTGTACGAGAATTTTATAAAGGACAACAAGCCGCTGGATGACCCCGAAGCCAATGACGAACCTCAGCAGGAGGGAAAAAAATAACCTGTGCATTGCCGCATTTTCCGGTAATAAAACTTATCTTTGGTCATGACAAAGTTCAATGATTTTGAAAAAAACATAGACTTCTCCTTCTGGAAAGAACTGTGTCATACCAAAGGCAAGCTCCGGAGTTATCGCCGTGGAGAGTGTTTCGCCCACACGGGCGATATTATAAAACGTGTGGGATGGGTTGAGACAGGCAGCTTCAAGCATTCGCTTATAAATGAGAAAGGAGAGCGTAAGAGCATCGGGTTCGTATTTGCCGGAAGCGTTCTCGCAAATTATCAAAGCGCCATGATGCACAAGCCTTTGCCTAACGACATTGTAGCGCTTGAAAATTCCGAAGTGCTGGAGATTCCGGTAAACATTATACGCGACCATATAGTGAACGACCCCACTATAAACCTGAAACTCGCACAAGAGCTTTTCGCACAGGCGTACGAAAGCATACTTGACAATTACAGATACTCCGCACAGCAGAGATATGAGATGCTTGTCAGACGCTGTCCCCGTATTCTTGACACAGCTACTGTCGGCGACATAGCCTCATTTCTAAATATATCGCGAAGACAGCTTCACCGCTTCATGAAACGGTGACAGGTACGCTCTGGAATATATCCGTGACACCCGGTGTTACAGTAAGAGTCACGGGAGCACCCTCTACCAGAGGCAGATTCTCGTCCACATGCCCCACAGGCACCCCGTAAGCCACCGGATAGCTGTAGTCGCTCACCATATCCGCTATCATCTCTTCCATGCCGCAGCCGTCCACACCCGGCTTATACTCGGTGAACTGCCCCACTATAAGACCGCTCAGCTTTTCAAGCACACCGCTCAGTTTAAGCTGGTACATTATACGTTCGGTCTTGTACACCGGCTCAGATATATCCTCTATAAAAAGTATGGTGCCAGGTTCGAAAATGTCAAACGGCGTTGAAATTAAATCGGCTATCACAGCCAGATTTCCACCCACCAGTTTGCCTGAACCCCTGCCACAGCGGTTAAGAGCATGAGATTTGACACTATACTCAGGCATATTGCCTTCAAGTATGCTGAACAGAGACTGTGAATACTCGTCCTTGCCCTTGAACGACGCAAGATGCTTAGCCATGGGAGCATGGATGCTCGCTATGCCGTGGCGGTTCATAAGCGCGTGCAGCGCGGATATATCACTGTAGCCGATAACCCATTTGGGGCTGGAACGCAGAGGCAGTCTGTCCAGTTTTTCAAGCAGATGCACCACCCCGTATCCGCCGCGTGAGCAGAAAATCGCCTTAACCTCATCGTCAAGCAACGCTGAAGATATATCCGCATAGCGTTCTGCGGCAGTGCCGCTGAATGTGCGCCATTTGCCCAGTGCATGCGGGCTTATGGCTACATTCCACCCGCGCTCCCGCAACACAACCGCCGCATCCTCGACAAAAGCGCTCTTTACCGTGCCCGCCGGCGACACAAACACAACCTTGTCGCCTTTCTCTAGAGGCTTCGGTATTATAAGACTATCCTTCATGACACCATATTATAAATAAATTATAAATAAGCACTCAGCTGACAAGAACCTTTATGCCCTCAGCCCTTATTATCTCCGCAATCCGTTCGAGTTCCTCTTTATCCACCTTTACAAGCGCCTGCTCAGGTGTTTTCCTGTCAATGGAATACAACATCACCTCTTTAGGGCGGATTTTCTTATAAGCGTCGACAAGCGCGGCAATCTCCTCAGGAGTGGTATTGTCCACATTCATGCCATTGTGGCTGCCCCTGAGAATCATTGTCTGCACTATACACTCGCCTCCAAAACCGGCAAGCTGTTCTATGACCTTCTCCGAAGTAAACGCAGGAGACACCGGACGGTCTATCAGACGCATTGTAGAGGTAATAGCCGAATCGAGTTTCAGAATATTGTTGTCTACTTTGGTCAGGGCAGCGCGCACTTCGTCGCGGTCAATTCTGGTGGAATTTGACAACACACTTATTCTGACTTCCGGAAAATATTTGTCTCTGAGCGCAACAGTGTCCTCTATGACTCCGGCGAAATCCGGATGCAGAGTCGGCTCGCCGTTTCCTGAAAACGTGATTACATCAAGACTCTCGCCGGCATCTTTCATTGATGCGAGTTTCTGTTCAAGCAGAGTCCTTACCGTTTCTCTCGAAGGCAACCCCGAAGTACCGGGTCCCTGAGCATTGAAACCCGCCTCGCAGTACAGACAATCGAAAGAACACACCTTGCCGTCTGTCGGCGAAAGGTTCACTCCCAGCGACGTGCCGAGACGGCGGCTGTGAATCGGACCGAAAATTACTGAATGAAAGAGGACTGTTTGCATATTGTAAATCAGATTAATTCTTTAAACAGACTTATATACTGCCGCGCTATCTCAGAAGCCGAAAAACGCCTGCTCACACTTCTGTGAAGCTCGTCGCGGTCTATCTCCGCATCAAGAGCCCATATTATGCCTTTGGCAATATCCTTGTGATTTTTGTACTCGGCAATATATCCGTCCTTGAGATGTGTGACTATGTCGCGCTGACCGCCCAGACCGAATGTCACCGGCACACAACCGGAAGCCTGTCCTTCTATCAGAGTGCCGGGCAGTGTCTCGTACAAAGATGTGCTGAGCACCACCTTTGCCGACGAATACAGACAGCGCAACGACTCTGAATCGTTTATTCTTCCTGTCCATACATACGGAAAACGAAGTCTGTCAAGGACTTCCGGATTATTCATATTGCCAAAGAAAACGGCTGTCGAACGCTTTGCCACTGAAGGATGATTGTCAAAAATATAGTTAAGGGCATCAATGGCGTAGTCAATACCTTTTATAGTGTCATCAAGCCTTGCCGCTCCCATAAGTATGAGATTTTTGTCTTCGGGAACCCCGAGCAGTGACAGATTGCCCTGAACCTCTGTAGTAAATGATTCAACCGGAAAAGCATTGTGAATCACATTCACATCACGGTCGCGCAACAGCGAGCTTGCCGCACACCTGTCTGCAAGCCAGTTACTTACCGCTACAAAACGAATCGGCACACTGTCGTACAGCTCTTTTTTCTTCTGCCACACTGTGTGTGACAGGTCATTCTGCCTGTCACTGTTCAGAAACGGACACATGCCGCACGAATGCTTGTAACGGTCGCACTCATAGGCGTGATGACATATTCCGGTACAATTCCACATATCGTGCATTGTCCATACAACAGGCTTGCCTGCCTTATGCAGATGCTTTATGCCGTTCAGGGAGGCGAGTCCCTGATTGACCCAGTTCAATGCCACTACATCAGCCTCCTTTACCCACGGATGCCGGTGCAACGGATAGCCGACATTGGCTATGGACACCTTGAACAGCCTGTCATAGCTCAGACCGTTTGCCATAAAAATGCGCAGACGCTCCCACATGAAATACACGCCACGCATAAAACGGTTGCCTACAACCTTGACTTCAGAACTGTTGCTGAGTTTTGTATACACTATCATCCTCGCGTCAACACCCTGGTGGCGCAACGCCTGCATCAGACGGTAAGTGACTACAGCAGCTCCGCCCAGAAGGTCACTGTTACATATCAGCGCTACTTTCATGGTCTGTTTTTTTGTTTTTGTCAGAATCATAATTTTGTTACCGACGGCGACACCTCGACAATGCTTATCTGCCGGATACCGAGACGCGCTTTGAGATATTCCTCGAACTTCTCTCTCTGAGAAGCATTCAGCCTCGAAGAATAACTTACCAGCGCAACATTCACAGTGTCAAGCTCCTCGCTCTCTATTCCCGCAAAAACAGGCGAAACAACAGCTATGTCTTTTATCTGCGGAAACAATACTTTAAGTTCCGGCGATATTTTCAGTCCTACACTGCGGGCTGAAGACTCGCTGCCTAAAATCTGCCTTAAAGAATCTATCTCCGTCTGCTGGCGTGTTATTGTAGCCTGAGCCAACTGATATATATCGCTTGCGCTCGATGTCATGGTAGAACCGGTGTTTACCGCATCGCCCTGCACTATTATGAGCTTGGTGCCCTTGAGATTGAAAAATTCAAGCCTCGAACTGAGTGCCGAATTCAAAGAATCTGCCGGCAATATCTTGCCCATTAGAGCTATACGGATATACTTCTGCCCGTTTTCTATGTACGCCTCGCGGCTAAGCACCTGTGTCGAGGGAAAAACACACTCCCTGCTCACAAAATTATTGGCGTTGACAATAAATTTATTGTCCTGTAGCATTCTGTAAGTCAGCCATATGCTCGGCAGCATGGTCAGAACAGCAACAGTATACACTATTTTGCGCACCCTGTTTGCCCGCGCGTTGTCAACAGTATCCTGCCCCTTGTATTTGAATAGCTTCACGCCGATGAATGTGGCGAAAGCTATATATATGGAATTGATCAAAAACAGATAGAAAGCACCGAAAAAGTAGTTCAGTTGCCATGTGGCGAGTCCGTAACCTGCAGTACACAACGGAGGCATAAGAGCGGTGGCAATAGCAACACCGGGTATCACATTGCCTTTGTTCTTGCTTCCGAGACCTATTATACCGGCTGCTCCGCCGAAAAAGCCTATCAGAACATCATATATTGTCGGCGATGTACGGGCAAGAAGCTCGCTGTGCCCCTCATTTACAGGCGATATGAGAAAATATACTGTAGAGGCGAGCACACTGAACCCCGCTGCCATGCACAGATTGCGCACGCACCTCTTTATAAGCTCGTAATCATGCACTCCAACACCAAGACCAAGACCTATGATAGGACCCATAAGCGGCGATATAAGCATTGCGCCAATAATCACCGCCGTGGAATTGGTGTTCAGCCCGAGCGACGCTATAAGCACAGCCACTATAAGAATCAGTATATTTGTGCCGCGAAAAGAAACGCCTTCGCGAATAGACTGCTCTGCCTGCTCCTGCGGTTCAAGATCGGGTGTGAGGGTAAAATAATTGATGAAAAAATTGGATATACGGCTGGCTAATCTGGTATTCATGACAATTATTTTTTAGCATTAGGTATAAAGGAGCTGACACTGAGATGCTCGCGCCTGAGCGCAAAAATGACAAACACAGCGAGCAGAGCGGTGCGAAGCGGCAGGTTGACCCATTGGCTCGAAACTGTAGCTGCCACTGATACGCCATACAACAACAGTGCGGCAAAGAAATATATAAGTATCGATTTCACATCATAGTCTATCGGATGCTTGCGCCTGCCTATGAAATAGGAAAGCAGCATCATCACACCATAGCATGTGAATGCAGCCCAGGCACACGCCATATAGCCGAAACGCGGCACAAACAGCAGGTTCATCACAACAGTTACTCCAAGTCCAATCAATGAAAACCATGTGCCCCATATAGTGCGATCGGTAAGCTTGTACCATAACGACAGATTGAAAAACACGCCGAAGAAAAATTCAGCGAGCATAACCACCGGCACCACTTTCAGTCCTGAAAAATACGCCGGCGCTATGAAATGGCGCAATATGTCAAGGTAAAACATCACACCGAGAAATATCACCATGGCAAAAATGACAAAATACTTCATGGCATCGCAGAAAGCCTTGTTTCTGTCACCTCCGGCAGCCTTGTTCTGCGCGAATATGAATGGCTCGTAGGCAAACCTGAACGCCTGGATGAACATCACCATCACAACAGCTATCTTGTAGTTGGCTCCGTAAATACCCACCTGAGCCATGGCATCGGCTCTGTCGGGAATAAGCCACGGCAATAGAATTTTGTCTACCGTCTGATTCATCACTCCGGCAACACCGAGTATCAACAACGGAAATGAGTACACTAACATTTCACGCCACAGAGATGTGTTCCATTTCCATACAAAACCTGTGAAGTCAGGAACAAGCAGCAGCAACATTGCTGCCGAACTGATGAAGTTTGCAAGAAATATGTATCCTATGCCGAAATCCGGGTCATAAAACCATTCTATAGTACCCGGAGCCTCTTCCCACAGCCACGGACACACAAGAATGAAAAACAGATTCAGACCTATGTTCAGCCCTATTCCCGTCAGTTTCAGTGCCGCGAACCTCAAAGGACGCCTGCGGTAACGAAGATAAGAGAACGGCAATGCGGTAAAAGCATCAATGGCTACTGTCGCCGCCATAAGTAGGGTGTAGGAATTGTGTCCGGCACATCCCATTGCCCCGCTCACCGGGTCTATGAACACAAATATCAATAACATGAATATGGAAGAACTCACCCCAAGCGATATCATCGAAGTGGAATATACTTCCATGGGGTCTGAGTAACGCTCATGGTTGGCAAAACGGAAAAAACCCGTTTCCATGCCATATGTGAGCACAAGAAGCGCTATAGCCACTATGGCATAGACATACGTCACCACACCATACTGCGCTTCGGCAAACATATTTGTGTACAATGGTACCAGCAGCCAGTTCAGAAATCTTCCGATAATGCTGCTGAGTCCGTACACCGCTGTGTCTTTTGCAAGACTTCTTACTGTAGCCATCTGTCTGTATCAGATAAATATTCGGGTATCATCCACCTCGTTGGCAACCTCTAAAAAAGAGACCCCGTAGCAGAAGCGCGGTTGTGTCCGAGATGAATATACGCCAGGTCTGTCACTTCCCTGCCCCGCGGAGTGCGTTTTATAAACCCTTCCTTTATAAGGAACGGCTCATAAACTTCCTCCAGTGTGCCAGGGTCCTCTCCGAGTGCGGTTGCTATAGTGCCAAGCCCCACGGGCCCGCCGTTGAATTTTGTAATTATGGTTGTAAGAATCTTGTTGTCAATCTCATCAAGTCCATATTTGTCAATATTCAGCGCCTCAAGAGCATAGCATGCTATCGGCGGGTCTATTTCACCGGAGCCCTTGACCTGGGCGAAATCGCGCACACGCCTCAGCAACGCGTTGGCAATACGCGGAGTGCCGCGGCTGCGCAAAGCTATCTCACGCGCCGCCTCGGAAGTGCATTTAACGCCAAGCAACGATGCCGAACGGAGAATAATACGTTCAAGCACTTCATGGTCGTAGTACTCCAGATGACAGTTTATGCCGAAACGCGCTCTAAGAGGCGATGTCAGCAATCCGCTGCGGGTAGTGGCTCCTACAAGAGTGAAAGGGCTGAGCGAAAGCTGCACCGAGCGCGCTCCGGGTCCTTTGTCTATCATTATGTCTATCCGATAGTCCTCCATAGCCGAATAAAGGTACTCCTCAACTACCGGACTAAGACGGTGAATCTCGTCAATGAAAAGCACATCATTCTCTTCAAGCGATGTGAGAATGCCGGCAAGGTCGCCCGGCTTGTCAAGCACCGGACCGGATGTAACCTTGAATCCTACTCCGAGCTCATTGGCTATTATGCCGCTGAGCGTTGTCTTGCCCAGACCGGGAGGACCGTGCAGAAGCAAATGGTCAAGAGCCTCGCCGCGCATTCGGGCGGCGGCAACAAATACCTTAAGATTCTCCACTATCTTGTCCTGACCGCTGAAAGAGTCGAATTCAGATGGACGCAGAGCCTTTTCAATATCCTTCTCCCGGTCAGACGCGTCTCGCGCCGACCTTATGTCAAAATCTTCCTGAGTCATTTTTTTGTAAGCGCACACCACAGATTCCGTACCGAACCATTGCTTATATTCAACCGACGCGAATCAATATCCTCCACAGCTGCACTGAATATTTTACTGCATTTTTCTGCGAAATCCATAATATACGGTGTTGTTTTGCACAAAAATAGTCACAATATCCGAATTAACCCAATTTCAGTGCCAAAATGCAGGGCAAACACCAAACATAATTTGGCTTTGCGACCAACTTATTTGTAACTTTGCACCTGATATATACTTACACTTACTTATGAAAATAGCTCTTATAGGTTATGGCAAGATGGGGCATGTTATTGAACGCATAGCCCGGTCGAGAGGTCATGAAATTGTGTGCATAATAGATGCCGGCAACACAGCCGATTTTGATTCCCCCGCCTTTGCAAGCGCGGATGTGGCTATAGAGTTTTCCATTCCTTCAACCGCTTTCAACAATTGCGTCACTGCACTTGAAAGAGGAGTCAAGGTTGTGAGCGGCACCACTGCATGGACAGACAGACTGCCTGAGGTAAAGGCTCTTACCGAACGCATAGGTGGCACATTTTTCTGGAGTTCAAACTACAGCATAGGGGTTAATATCTTTTTCGCCCTGAACCGCTATCTGGCTACTATGATGGCAGGCTTCAGCCAGTATTCTCCGGAAATGACCGAAATTCACCATGTTCACAAACTTGACCATCCGAGCGGCACTGCCATAACTCTTGCTGAGGGCATAATTGAAAGCGACCCCGCCGTGACAGGATGGACTGAAGAAAAAAATTCCTCAGCAAGCGAACTCACCATAAACCATATCCGTGAGGGAGAAGTGCCGGGCACCCATATAATAAAGTGGGATTCGCCTGTCGATACCATCACCATAGAGCACTGCGCCAAAAGCCGCGAAGGCTTTGCACTGGGTGCGGTCGTTGCCGCCGAATGGATTGCCGGTCGCAGCGGTTTCCTTACTATGGACAACCTGATGCACTCTTTCATAAGCAACACCGCACTTCTTGATATTTTGAAGTAAACCCGTAACTACAAAAAAACTCGGAAATGAATAACGGCAAAAACACCGATACCAAAACCGGAAATTTCAAGGAAGATTTTTTAAAACGCATATCCGACACAAAAACCACCCGGTGGTGGCGTTTCGGCATTGTGGCTGCACTGTTCATAGCCTGGGTTGCATGGCTCGGCAACTGGTGGTTCGCACTGTTGCTGATACTTCTGTTTGACATATATATAACAGGCTACATACCGTTCACCTGGTGGAAAAAAAGTAAAAACAAAGCGGTTAAAGCCATAATGAGCTGGGTTGACGCTATTGTGTATGCCCTTATACTCGTTTATTTCGTATTCGCATTCATAGGTCAGAACTACCAGATTCCCACCTCATCGCTCGAAAAAACTTTGCTTGTGGGCGACTATCTCTGGGTAAACAAGATGGCTTACGGACCGAGAGTACCCATGACTCCCATACACTTTCCTCTGGTGCAGAACACTTTGCCCGTTATCAACACCAAAAGCTACCTTGATAAACCGCAGGTTGCATACAGACGCCTTAAAGGATTCGGAAGCGTGCAGCGCGGCGACATAGTTGTGTTCAATTTTCCGGCAGGCGACAGCGTTCTCTCAAAAATATCAGATCCCTCAAGCAATTCTCCGTTCAGAGGCATAGACTACTACTCGCTTGAAAAAATAATCGGGCGGCAGGCTATTGAAAACAACAAAAACGAATTCGGCGAGCTGATTTACCGCCCTGTAGACCGCAGAGACAACTATGTAAAGCGCTGTGTTGGTCTCCCCGGCGAAAGAATCTCCATAAAGGACGGTGTAATACACATCAACGGCAATCCCCTGCCCCAGCCGCAGAATGTACAGTTCACATACTGGTTTCAGACAAAATTTCCTCTTATAGACTCTCAGTGGGAGGAATTTGAAATTGCTCCTGACGACCGCAAGAGCGCTGACATTTCAATCGAGGACATGTCTCTGCTTCAAAACAACGGCTTTATTGCCGGCGACAATACCAAACCGGTATATGCCGCTCCCCTCACCGCCGAAATGTATGAAAAAATAAAATCTTCTCCTGCCACAGTCGCTATAGTGAAAGCTCCTGTAAGGTCTGACGAGTTTCTTTTTCCTGAAGGAATTTCCGGCGGATGGACTCATGCCGATTACGGTGAACTGTGGATACCCAAGAAAGGAGAGTCCATAAAACTTGACTGGAACACATGGCAAATATACAACCGTGTTATCCGCAATTACGAAGGTCATGACAACGCGTACCTCGGAGAGGACGGAATTGTGTTCATAGACGGCAAGCCGGCTGAAGAATACACCTTCGCCATGGACTATTATTTCATGATGGGTGACAACCGTGACAACTCTCTTGACAGCCGGTACTGGGGTTTTGTACCGGAAGACCATATTGTGGGCAAACCTATGAGAGTGCTTGTGTCTTTTGATAAAGACAAGAGTCTGTTCAACGGCGGAATACGGTGGAACCGTATTCTTAAAGACGCAAATCCTGACGACTGACATACACAGGATGGCATCACCTCTTGTAATACACGGCGACAGCAGTGTTGTTCTGCCACCGCAGTTTTTCGGCAGCATAGCATACTACGCTTTGCTTGCCTCATACAGGCATGTGTACATCCACGACGGCATGAGATTTGACAAAAGATTCAAATCCACTCACCGTACAACCATTGCCGACACCAGGGGAATACTCGACCTTACTGTTCCCGTAACAAAACCGCACTCCTCATCACAGGCAACATGGAATGACATTTCAGTTTCACCGCACGGTGCATGGTGGAATGTTCATTTGACCGCATTGGAATCATCATACGGACGCACACCCTTTTTTGAGTTCTACATAGATTCTCTGATGCCGGTGTTCGGTGCCGGTGTATGCGGCAGACCCATAACCGAGCTTGACGCTCTTGCCGATGAAACCGTACGGAAACTGCTTTACCTCGACAATGAGGTGACTCATTTAAACGAAAGGGATATTCCCGGTCATGCCGCTGACATGCGTCATATAATGCCTGACACTCCGCAACATCACCAGTACTATCAGGTCAGAGCCGGTAAACTTGGCTTTATAAGCGGACTCAGCATTCTGGACCTGCTTTTCAACATAGGACCCGAGGCTCCGCTCTATCTGAAAAAACTTATCGGTTAAAGAGTAGAAAGAGCACGCAGAGCCTCAAGAATTTCAAGACGGCTCATTATGCGCCGGCGCTTGAATGTATCGGCAAAATCATGCACAATGCCGTGCACGCCGGTATGATTGAAAACTCTGAACAACACAGTGTATTCCTGATTGAAGATACGGCTTATCTCGTCATCGTCCAGACCACAGCTCTCACGACCCTCCTCGGCTACAACTTCATATATGCGCTGACGCATTTCGGCACTCACTGACGACCGGTCAAGAACCATGCTCCTGCACATCACATTGCTTATCAGCATAGCCACAGTAAGCCCGTAGTTGGCTTTGATGCGCTGCCAGGCGCTCTTGGCGGATAATCCCGGATTGCCGTTGAAGTAAAACATGTCGCGCATATCCATGATAGCACCCGGATTGGCATCAAGGTTCATGGAATCGAGCATATCCTCGCCGTTGAACACCATCAGACCTATAGCCATGCCTGTGGCGCCGTAACATTTGTCATCTTCGTTGCTGTATGAGAGCTTGCCGTTCATATGAAAATGTAGACTGATAATTTACATTGATACAAAGTTACAACAATTGCCGCAATAAAGTTACTCAGCCGGCACCCAAAAAAACATTTTCAGTTAATGACCATGATTTTGGCAACAGCTCCTTTGGAAGAACCTCCGGCATTTGACGAAGCCAGCACATAGTACACTCCGCTGCGCACCCTTCTGCCAGCGCTGTTTTCAATATTCCAGGTAATCATACCGCCCTCTGCCCTGCCCTGCCAGACTACTGCGCCTGACGAGTCGGCTATCTTTACCAGAGAACCGTCCATAAGACCGTCTACAGTCACAATCCCGCCATATTCCGGTGTTACCGGATTGGGATATACCCTTACGGAAGAAAAACTGTCAGAGGGCACCATAGCGTCCCCGCCGTACTCTATAACACCCCCGGGGGTGGCAAAGAACACGGAATTGCTGAGAACATCGGCATAAACCGCATTGACACGCTGGTCGGGCAACGGCGAATTGTCGGAAGTGAAATGTCTGACAATCTCGTTTCCATAATCATTCAGCAGATACACCCCGCTTGACTGTGTGGCAACCCACTTGCGGTTGGCTCCGTCTACACATATATCAAGCACAACGTCTGTGCCGGCGAAATAATCGGCAAGCCCCGTGCCGTCGCCATGGTCAATCTTGAGCCTTCTCACCTTCATGGACGGATTTATTGCCTCGTTCGGACTACTTATTTCAAAGACTCCCTCTGTAGTTCCCATCCACACCTTGCCGTCATTGTCTTCAGCTATAGCGGTGATATAGTATGGCTTAAAACTCTTTCCGTCGGTATCTGAAAGCTCACTCCATGTAAGCGCGCGGTCATCATTGAAATTGTCCGGGGTGCCGTTTGTGTGGTATGCTACAAAATTTTGCTCGGTGTTATACGAAAATATGAATATCATGTCGGATTTACGACAATGAAAAATTCTTATGTCTTTCTGATTTTTAAATCCGTCAATATAAGGTATCACCCAGTCGTTTTTAGTTACATCCTCGGGAGATAAACCGAGCTTGGATGCCGGAAGCACTATTGCCGACTGAGTAGAAGTAATGCCGTCTGTTCCTACCCACATGTTTCCGGAACGGTCAAAACTTACCTCATACACCCTGCTGCCCCACGGAGTGCCCATAGGTGAATTGGATGAATCGTATCTTCCGGCATACTTTCCGTCAACAATCTTATACAGTCCGTCATTGCCTGTTCCTATGTAATAGACATTGCTGTCAAACGGATTCTCCGCAAGCCGTGTAGTTGCTGCCGCGCAGCCGCTCGCCGCAGGAGGAAATTCCGAAGCAACCGTTCCGGCAGACACATCTCTGGCTCTCACATCATAAATGCCGTTTACATTCTTCATAGTTGTAGCCTGCACGGTAAATATACCTTCGTTGGCTGTAGAAGCCGTCTTACGGTAGTTTGTCGGTCCGAGACAGGTAAAATATATTCTTTCTCCGGAAACGGAAGGTATGATAAATGTAGCCTCCCTTATGGACATTGAATACGGTCTGTACTTTTCTTTTATACATGCCCATTCGTTGCCCGAGCGCATGTATGAAGCTATACCGTCTTCGTCAAGCGCCCATATGTTCTGCTCAGGATTAATTCCTCCTATTATTTTTTGCCGGGCGGCTTCAGGCAGATAAGAAAGCATTTGATTCTCACCCACATACACGCCGTTACAATATCTCACATTGCCTCCGGACAACAGAAAATGCTGATTGCTTTCTCCTATATCTTTAATTTCAGTGACTCTGTTGCCTTCTACAGTCATTTTTATGACCCTTGACAGGTTGCGCCCTATTATGAAACCATCTTTATCTGCGGCAAGCTCTATAAAAGAGCCGGGAGAAGCCGCCACATTCCAGTTTTCAAGTCTGTTTATCCTCGAATTACTGTCAATCACAAGCAAATCGTCGCCCACCGATATGGCAATCTTACCGGAAGCGGCAGCTATGCCTGTAACAGGAGTATTGTAGTTGCCTGAATCAATAACTTTTCTTGAAGCGCTGTCAAATATGACAACTCCGAAATCTGTAGCCACATAAATTCTGCTGCCTTGAACCGCAACATCATTTATAGACTTTGACAATGTGGCAGAGGCATCTTTTATATCTGACAGATTGCTCACAGAGCCGTCAGGATAAAGCAAATCAATATTGCCGGTCGAATAGCATATCACAAGAAATTCATCCTGCGGATGAGGATATACAGCGTCTATTATATAGTCGCTGAGAGAATTGTCAACCGTATACGCGAATGTTTCCTCATAAGCCTTGTCATATGAAAAAAGACCGCCGCCTGCAAGAAAATATACTTTCTCACCTGTTTCCACAACCTGCGCCGCAGGGTAAGAAAAGGCTGGATGCACTTTCCAGCTGCCCGCAGGTATTGCCGCACATAAAGACAAAGCCAATGTCAGTGACACCAGCACTACTGACAAACGCAATCTCATTTCTTCAACAGATAGTCCATAAGTCGGGCAGTGGCTCTTCCCCGGTGACTGATTGCGTTTTTGGCATCGGCATCCATTTCGGCAAAAGTAACATCACTTTCAGCAGGCTTGAACACCGGGTCATAACCAAATCCGCCACATCCGGCAGGCGAAGTTGTGATACTTCCCTCCACAACCCCTTCAAACAGGTGAACTTCATTGCCCTGCACCAATGCTATGACTGTGCGGAAACGTGCGGCGCGGTTGGCAACTCCTTCCATATTTTTAAGAAGAAGTGACATGTTTGCCTGCGAATCATGACCGTCACCGGCATATCTTGCGCTGTACACACCCGGAGCACCTCCGAGAGCGTCTACCATAAGTCCGGTATCGTCCGCAAAACAGTCATAACCGTATTTTTCCTTGACCCAGCGAGCCTTGATTACGGCATTGCCTTCAAGAGTATCGGCTGTTTCGGGAATATCATCGTTACACCCTATGTCTTCAAGAGACAGTATTTTCCAGGAATCTCCGGCTATACGCCGGAGTTCCTGAAGTTTGTGTCGGTTGTTAGTCGCGAATACTATTTTCCTTTCCATATAATACAGTAACGCGAATAATACAATTCTATTTTACAACTACGTTGACAATTTTACGCGGCACAACTATAACCTTGACTATAGTCTTGCCCTCTGTCCACTTGGCTGCTCCTTCATGTTCAAGAGCTATTTTCTGAACATCATCCACAGGCATATCGGCAGGAACCTCAATGTTGTATCTTGCCTTGCCGTTGAACGACACGGCATAGGTGACATTGTCCTCTTTAAGGTATTCCTCGTTGTGTACAGGCCATGCGGCATCACATACAGTGCTGTCATTGCCTAACACATGCCACAATTCCTCGCACACATGGGGAGCAAAGGGAGCCAAAAGTACAACAAGCTGTTCAAGAACGAGTTTTTTGTGACATTTAAGCTGTGTCAGTTCATTGACACATATCATAAACGCGCTTATGGATGTATTGAAAGAGAAGTTTTCAATATCGGCTGTCACTTTCTTAATGAGCTTGTGTATGGATTTAAGTTCGTCTTTAGAAGGCTCTCCGTCAGTAACAAGCAGTGTGTCGCCTTTATAGAACAGATTCCACAGCTTGCGTATGAATCTGTTCACACCGTCAATGCCGTTTGTATCCCACGGTTTGCTTTGCTCCAGCGGACCGAGGAACATTTCATACAGACGGAGTGTGTCCGCTCCGTAACGTTCAACTATATCATCGGGATTGACAACATTGAACATTGATTTTGACATTTTTTCCACCGCATAGCCGCAAACATATTTGCCATCCTCCAGTACAAACTCCGCATTGTTGAACTCAGGACGCCATGCACGGAAAGCTTCAATGTCGAGAATATCATTGCTCACTATGTTCACATCCACATGAATCGGCGTAACATCGTAGTCGGCTTTGAGATTATAGCTGACAAAAGTGTTTGTATCTTTGATTCTATACACAAAATTGCTTCTGCCCTGAATCATTCCCTGGTTAATGAGTTT
This sequence comes from Muribaculaceae bacterium Isolate-104 (HZI), assembly GCA_003762715.1. Classification (GTDB taxonomy): domain Bacteria; phylum Bacteroidota; class Bacteroidia; order Bacteroidales; family Muribaculaceae; genus Paramuribaculum. Next base: position 30,499 of record RIBJ01000033.1, read on the forward strand.
TCTGAAAGGCTCTTCCTCACACACAACGCCTGTGTCAAACAGAAACTTATTCCAGAAGCGGCTATAAATAAGGTGACCTGTGGCATGTTCGGTACCACCTATGTACAGGTCTACATTACGCCAGTAATCATTTGCCTGACGACCTACAAGCTCGTTGTTGTTTTTCGGATCCATATAACGGAGATAGTAGGCTGACGAACCTGCGAATCCGGGCATTGTACAGAGTTCAATAGGGTATCCTTCCTCCGTTTTCCAGTTTTTAGCTCTGCCCAGCGGAGGTTCTCCGGTTTCGGTAGGCAAAAATTTATCCACTTCGGGCAAAAGCAACGGCAGACTGTTTTCATCCATCATGTGGGGCACTCCATCCTTATAATATACAGGGAATGGTTCACCCCAATAGCGCTGACGGCTGAAAATAGCATCGCGGAGACGATAATTTACCTTCACCTTGCCTATTCCTTTTTCACTGATAAACTTCTTTGCCGCTGCAATAGCCTCCTTCACTTCCATTCCGTTCAAATCAAGCTCCGGACCCTTTGAGTTTATCATTTTGCCGCTCTTGGCATCAAAACTTTCCTTGCTTACATCAGCACCCTCTATTAGAGGTATGACAGGCAAATCGAAATTGCGTGCAAAAGCATAGTCGCGGCTGTCGTGTGCAGGCACAGCCATAATGGCTCCTGTACCGTAACCGGCAAGAACATAATCGCTCACCCATACCGGTATTTTGTCTCCTGTAAGAGGATTGACGGCATAAGCGCCTGTGAACACTCCTGTTACTTTTTTGTCAATCATGCGCTCGCGCTCGGTTTTGTGCCTTATGCTTGAAATATAGGCGTCTACCTGAGCTTTCTGCGATGGAGTAGTCACCATGTCCACATACGCGCTTTCAGGAGCGAGAACCATGAATGTCACACCAAACACTGTATCGGCGCGTGTAGTGAAAATTTCAAGTTCAACATCGCTGTCGGCTACCTTGAATATCATTTCGGCACCTTCTGAACGACCTATCCAGTTGCGCTGAGTCTCTTTCAGCGAGTCAGTCCAGTCCACGGTGTCCAGCCCGTCAAGAAGACGCTGCGCGTACGCGCTCACTCTGAGACACCACTGATACATGAGCTTTTGTTCGACAGGATATCCTCCACGGATGCTCACACCCTCGCTCACCTCATCATTGGCAAGAACGGTACCGAGTTTGGGACACCAGTTTACCATAGTGTTTCCAAGGTAGGCTATACGGTAGTTCATGAGAGTGTCGCTCTTGCTCTTCTCATCCATATTGTTCCATTCGTCGGCTGTGAACTCCAGATTTTTGGTACATGCCGCATTGACGCCTTTGCTGCCTTCTGTAGCGAAAACTTTTTCAAGATCATCTATAGGCTTAGCCATTTGCGAGTTGTTGTCGTAGTACGAATTGAACATGCGTATGAACGCCCACTGTGTCCATTTGTAGTAATCAGGATTGCATGTACGCACTTCTCTGTCCCAGTCGTAGCAGAAACCTATTTTGTCAAGCTGACTGCGGTAGCGGTCAATATTTACTTTTGTGGTTATTTCAGGATGCTGACCTGTCTGTATGGCATACTGTTCGGCAGGAAGACCATACGCATCGTAGCCCATAGGATGCAGCACATTGAAACCCTGCAGACGCTTGAAGCGGGAATATATGTCAGATGCTATATAACCTAAGGGGTGACCTACATGCAGCCCGGCTCCGGAAGGATACGGAAACATGTCAAGCACATAAAATTTCTTGCGTGCTGTATCTATCTCTGTTTTATAGGTTTTGTTGTCTTTCCAATATTTCTGCCATTTGGCTTCGATATCCTTATGATTGTATTCCATATTATTATAGAGGTATATTTATTTTTTAGATGAGAGTTCCAGCATTTTTTCAATAGGTTTTCTTGCCTTTTGTGCAATGTGGCTGTCTACTGTCACTTCCGGAGCCATGTCTCTGAGACAATTTCTTAGTTTTTCCAGAGTGTTCAGTTTCATATACGCACATTCGTTGCAGGCACATGTTGAATCGGACGGAGGAGCAGGTATGAAGGTCTTTTCGGGACATTTGCTTCTCATCTGATGCAGTATGCCGCTTTCTGTAGCCACTATGAACTTGTCTGCACTGCTTTCTACGGCGTATTTCAACAAAACGGCGGTTGAACCTATACAGTCGGCAAGAAGGCGCAGCGGATTTGTACACTCCGGGTGAACAAGCACTTTTGCATCAGGATGCTGTGCCTTGAGCTGCGCGGTCTTCTCTACTGAAAATTTTTCATGAACATGACAGGCTCCATCCCAAAGCAGCATGGAACGTCCTGTGACACTATTTATATAGTTGCCCAAATTACGGTCCGGACCGAATATTATTTTGGCATCCTTGTCAAAAGTATCTACTATTTCTTTTGCATTGCCAGATGTTACCACTACATCGGTAAGTGCCTTTACAGCCGCAGAGGTGTTGACATACGATATTACTGTGTGGTCGGGGTGAGCCTCTACGAATTTTTTGAATTCTTCGGCAGGACAACTGTCGGCCAGCGAGCATCCGGCTTCCGAATCCGGTTCGAGCACTATTTTGTCCGGGCAAAGAATTTTGGCTGTCTCGCCCATAAAATGTACTCCACACATTACTATCACTTTTTCCTTTATATCGGCAGCTATTCTCGCAAGCGCGAGCGAATCGCCTATATAGTCGGCTATGTCCTGGATATCCGCTGTCTGATAGTAATGACCCATTATCACGGCGCCTCTCTGCTTTTTCAGAGCGGCAATCTCTTTCTTGAGTGATTCGACGGTGGGACTTTCAACAGCCATATATTATTTATTTTAGAATTAAAATCTTAAAAAATTCTTTTTCATGAATAATAATAAGCGATGTCAATAAGCATCATAACTTTATTGAAAAACACTTGGATATTAAGTTACTTGTGTCATGTATAAGCGTTGTCTTCATTTTATAAACATGGCAAATACCTGAATATCAATATACTTATTACTATTATTTACATTATGTTTATAATCTGCAAAGTTAGTAACTTTCACCGGACTGGCAATCCAATAACTCTTTAAAATAGAGTTGGCAACCGTTTTATAACAGGCTGCCAACTTATTTTGAGTTTCAATAATGATGCTTATATGGATAGAGTTACGGAATCTCCAAATTATTTATCGTAAATGTTTATCCAAGTTATGAGTGGTTTTAAACAGTGTTTTGAACATCATTATAAACATGGTCTATTCTTTGACTCCGTAAGCCAGGTCGCCGGCATCTCCGAGTCCGGGCACTATGTATGAATGGGAGTTGATTTCGTTGTCTATGGCTCCTATCCAGAGTGTTGTGCGGTCGGCGGGGAAAGTGGCTTTTATATAGTCGACAGCTGCCTTGGAAGCTATGACGGATGCTATGTGTATTTTGGCGGGGTTGCCTTTTGTGAGGAGAGCTTTGTAGCTTAATTCCATGGAAGCGCCTGTGGCGAGCATGGGGTCGGCAAGAATCAGTGTTTTGCCGTCAAGGCGCGGAGAGGCTATGTACTCTATGAATATGTCGAAGTTTTCTTTTTCCTTATACTTGCGGTAGGCAGACACGAAGGCGTTCTGTGCTTTGTCGAAATACGACAGAAAGCCTTGATGAAAAGGAACTCCGGCGCGAAAGATAGTGCCGAGTACAATCTGTTCTTCTATTACATTGCATTGGGCTGTGGCAAGCGGAGTGGCAATTTCTTCTTTCTTGTATTTAATGGTCTTGCTTATTTCATAAGCCATTATCTGACCTATTCTCTCAAGGTTGTGACGAAAGCGGAGAGGGTCGGTCTGAACGGTGATATCGCGCAGTTCCGCCATGTACTGGCTTACTAAAGAGGGGGTTTCATCGAAATTGATAATTTCCATGGTTGTATTTTTATTAGTTTGTTAATTCAAGCGTTAGGGTCAGGCTGCGGGGGAGCAGTTTCATTAAGTGATGCTGTGTCAAGTCCATGTTTGAGCCAGTATCCGCGCATGAGCCGGTAAAGAAATATTGCACCTCGAAAACAGAGTTCGCAGCACATGGCTATGAACACTCCGGCGAGTCCCATTGAAGGCGCGAGAGCGGCTGCGAGGGGCAGACGTACAAGCCATATACTGCCGAAGTTCATGATAGCTGGCATGTATGTGTCACCCACTCCTATCATGGCTCCATATGCCACTATCGAAGCGGCAAACATTGGTTCCGCCCATGCTTCTATGCGCAGTGCTTCGGTTCCTAAAAGCGCTATTTCTTTTACAGGTGTGAAGAGTTCCATAACAGCCGGTGCGGCAATCCACATTATCACTCCCATCAATGTCATCACTGTCATGCCGAAAGCCACAGTAATGTAGCCGAAACTTTTTACAAGGTCTTTTCTTCCGGCACCGAAACTCTGACCGGTCAGAGTGGTTGCTGCATCGGCAATGCCGTAACCGGGCATATAGCAGAGAGCTTCGGCTGTAACAGCAAAAGAGTATGCGGCAATTGACATGACCCCGAGAGGAGCCACAATTACTATCACCATTATCTGTGCTCCGGATATTACCGCGTGCTCGACAGTCATGGGTATAGATACCTTAAACGCGTTATTCAGAACTCTGCGCGAGGGCAAAAAGCGTTTGAATTCGGTTTTATATATGTCCTGACATTTTTTGCCGAATATAGCAATTCCTTTTTCATGCAGGCACAAATACAAAATGACAGATACAGTGGCTACCAGCTCTGCGGCTACTGTGCCCAATGCTGCTCCAAGTACACCGAGTCCGGCTCCTGGAAGGGTATAGGAACTGTTTCCTATTACAATGTCATGATTAGGGAAAATGAGGAAAAAGTTGAATACAACATCAAGCACGCACATCATTATATTAAGCGCTCCCGGCACCTTCATATTGCCTGCGGCGCGCAAAGAAGCGCATCCTAGATAATTAAGGGTGAGTATAGGCAAAGCCGCAACAAATACCGTGAAATAGAGCGATGCCTGTTGCGCTACATATCCCTCACCTCCAAGCCAGTAGGGCAAAAAATGGGCTATAGCCACTCCTGTTGCTCCTATTAAAGTGCCGAAACAGAGTGCTGAAAACAACCCCTGACGCAGCACAGACCTTGCCGTGGTGTAGTCTTTGGCACCTACTCTGTGGGCTATCTGAACAGAAAATCCCACTATCGAAGCCGAGCAGATGCCCCAGAACAGCCATAGGCTCGTTGAAACCAAACCGACAGAAGCGCTGTCTTCAGCACCGAGTCTTCCCACCATTGCAGCATCTATGTATTGCATAAGAATGCTTGACAGCTGAGCCATTATTGCGGGAAAAGACAGTTTAGCCGTCAGAACGGCTTTCTGGTGGAGACTTAGCGGTTTGCCGGATTGAATAAGCGATATCACAATTTTTCCAAATAATTACATAATCTGTCAAGACCTTCGGCAAGGGATGAGCGCGGACATGCTATGTTGATGCGTATGTAGCCTTTCTGACCGTACATGTCACCTGAATTTATCCACACTTTGGCTTCTTGCTTAAGTTTCTGTTCAAGCAGTGAGGAGTTGTCGGTAATGGAAGATACGTCTATCCATGGAAGGTATGTGGCTTCAAGAACCGCAATTTTGCATTTCGGCAGCCTTCTGTTTAAGGTTTCCTTCAGATAAACCCAGTTGTGCCACAGATATTTTTTAAGTGCCTCAAGCCATTCTTTGCCTTCATTGCTGTATGATGCTTTTAAGGCTACTGGTCCGAAAGGATTGACATCGCACACTTCATTTATGTTTATAGCCTTGTCCACAGCTTTTCTTATGTCGGCGTCAGGGCATATTATGTTTGCAATCTGTAGCCCGGCTGTATTGAAAGCCTTGGAAGGGGAGACGCACACTATTGCTTCGGGGTCGACAGTGGCATAGGGAATATATCTGTGTCCCGGCATGGTAAGCTCGCAATGAATTTCGTCGCTTACAACTCTGACACCGTGGCGGTGTGTTATCTCCGCAACTTTTTCAAGTTCATTTCTTGTCCAGCAGCGTCCGGCAGGGTTGTGGGGATTGCACAGCAGCATCAGTTTTACATTTTCATCGGAGCATACTCTTTCCAGAGCGTCGAAATCCATGAGGTATGTAAAAGCCTCAGCACCTGTGTCTACCCTTTTCAGCGGCGCATCGGCTATAATGCATCCGTTGTTTCTTACAGATGAGAAAAAGCAGTTGTAAACCGGTGTCTGCAAAGCCACTTTGCTGCCTTCCGGCGCCAATGCCTTTATAATTGCAGATAGTGCGGGTACAACTCCAGAGGTGTATATGACTTGCTTTCTGTCAAACCGGTATCCGTGGCGGGTGTTGAACCATGTTGTAAGAGAGTCGTAGTAGGAATCGTCTACAAGAGTGTAACCGAACACACCGTGTTCAACACGTTTGCGCAGCGCTTCAATGACAACCGGAGCTGTGCGGAAGTCCATATCAGCCACCCACATGGGTATGATTTTCGAATCCGGTGTGTCATCCCATTTGTATGAGCCTGACGCGTGTCGGTCAACAGGTGTGTCGAAGTCAAACCCGCTCATAGTGTTTCAATTTTACAGTCGGCTGGAGCCTTGATGTTGGCATCTATAATTATTTCTCCATAGCCTTTGGCGCGTATAATACCCGATGAGGGATTTTTAACGCTGGTAATCACGCTGTTGACTGTAGCGTCAAGAGTACTTTCTTCAAAAGCGAGGTCGCAGTCAGCTTCAAATGTACAGTCTTCAAGAATAAGATTTCTGGCGTAGCACAGCGGTTGAGTGCCCGAAATTTTGCACCGTACCAGTCTGAGGTTGTTTGAGTGCCATCCGAGATATTCGCCTGTGAGTGTGCTGTCAAATACAGTAACGTTGTCGGTGTTCCAGAAGGCGTCTTTTGAATCTATCACAGCATTATGTATTTCGACATTGCTGCAGTACTGAAAAGAGTAGTTGCCTTGCTGGCGCCAGTCGTCAAGTTTTATATTGTTGCAATGCATGAACAGATAGTCGGCATTTGCCACTTCCACGTTGTTGCACTCTATGTCTGAGCAGTGCCACAATGTTTCCTGAGCGTCGGGTATTTTCACTCCGTCAAGTTTCAATCCCTGCATTTCGCGAAACATTTTTGGCGCCTCCACCAGGGTGACGCTCATTTCAAGATTGCGTGAGTACCATAAGGCTGCTCTTGCCCCGGGTGTAAAAACACAGTTTTTAATTTTAAAGCCGTCTACATGCCAAAACGGATATTTTCCTTCAAACCGGCAGTGTACAGCTTCAATGTCCTTGCACTCTTTGAGTGCTGACTCTCCCGCATGTACGGTAACATTCTCAAGTCGCAGACTTTTAGTAGCGAAAAGGGGACGTTCACCCCCGAATTCTTCGTTTCTGATTGTTTTCATTTAAAGAATAGGGTTTATGTTTGCAAAGTTAGGCAAAATTAGAAATACAGGCTATTATACGCTTACCCGTATTGCTGAAATCTTTTACATTATTAATTGACAATCTTTTTACAGTAACTATTCAGCGAAAACAAAGGATGCGAAGATATAGCCCGTCAGTTTAGACGAGCGCCAATATAGCATCGAGAGGAGATTGTCCGTTTTTCCAGGCCGTGTCAGCAATGGAATGTAGTGCGTGGAAGGCATCGGCACCGGTACCGGAGCGGAAGCATCCGGATATTTTCTGCTTGACCTTGAGTTTTCGGATTCCTCGTTCCGACGCGTTGTTGTCAGATGGTATGGCCGGATTCTCAAGGAAGTTGAATATGTAATCCCGACATCTGATTATTCCCCGTTTCAACTCATTAAACTCTTTGCGCAGACTGTCAAGGTTCTTTTTGAGCAACTCATCCAGCCTCGTCAGCCAACTGTCTTTAGGGATTACCTCATCGGGTTTCTCATTCCTCAGGTGTATGGCTCCCCGCAACAGTGTCTGCACATCTTTTGCCCAGGTCTGTTTCTTGTCTATATCATTTAGATATTCGAGATTCCTCAGCAGATGAGCCAGACATATCTGATTGTTGAGGAAGTCAATGGCGAAGTACGCGCTGTGGCGGTCTGTCACCGCGACCAAATTCTTCAGTGAGTCGCCGAGGCGCTCCTCAAGGACCTTGGCGCCACGGCCGGCTCCACGAAACACTAGAGTCAGATACGTTGTCTGCGCAATCCATGACCAGTTGAGTTTCCCATTGGTGTAACATCCCGATTCATCGAAGCCCACTACTGCGGATGCCTTTATCATACGTTCTATCAAGGCAATGGCAGGACGGGATTTTTCAAGCATCTCACGGACGATATTGGCCAGCGTTCCCTGACTGATTCTGACATTGAACATCGTCTCAAACAGCGACTGCAACCGTTCGTAAGGCATGCATTGCACCACACTCAGATAGGTCGCAATGGCACGTATGTTTTTACCGAAGGTAATGGCGTTTCCGCCTCTGCGGCGCGGTGCATAATCACGATTGCAACATCCTCAGCTACAGACTTTTTTATAAAATCTGCGTTCACGATAGATAGGCTGTATCTGAGGCAGGTCTATCTCTTGGCTGACATAATCAAGCTCACCTTCAACCCCCGACAAATCGCGCCCGCACTCACTGCAATATCGGGATAACACTTCCTGGATTTCGTCAGGCATCTCCACCTTTTTGCGTGTCGTTCCTTCATGCCCGGATTGACCGCCGACAGGTCTTTCTGATTTCTTCCGCAATGATTTTGTCCTGCGTTCCACCTCAGCCTTTATCGGTTCTTTCGATGGCGGAGTACTGCTGTTGCCGGAGTTCTTCGGCGGCTGTTCATACTTCTCCAGCCGCTTGCGTAGCTCACGGTTTTCCTTAAGTAGTTTATCTATATTTCGGTTAAGCGACCGATTTTCGGCATACAGGGAATCAATAGTTCCCCGTAACTCCTTCAGCTCAGACAATAGCCCTGCCAAAGTTGAATTTATGTCGTTAACCTGTTGTTTCACAGAGACAAAGATAGCAATTTCATCTGACATACACAAACAAAACCACTATTATTTTGATGATACTCAGAGAATTATTCTAAAATTATTGCTGACCGACCTGATTGTATTAGATTCGCTGAATAGTTACCCGGCCGGCTTACACAGAGAACCGTATGGTCTTGATGCAGTGTTTCATGGCTGTCAGCGCAAATCGTTCAGATCGTATTTGTATATGCGTTCATCTGTGCCTATTCCATAAAGTGTGGCAGTGTCTTCGTCGAATGATATGCTTTGGAGCTGTTCGGGCGCGGCAAGTATTTTTCTGACAGTTCCGTCAAACGTGATTACGTGGATGGTGGTGCCGACGGGTTGTTGTTCCGTCTCCGGAGCGATGTCACCTTCGGCCATGCCATAATAAATGGCATAGATATCGTTGTTTCCGCAGGTGGTGCTGCCGTAAGCGTAAAATTCAGGCATTCTTTCGGCTGAATTGTAGCAATTGTCGTATTTCTTGAGGTTGCCGATTGATACCGCCCGGCGTTCCATCCCGGGCAGATCGATGATGTTGATCTGATTGAAGTATGACATGCCTATAGCCAGATGTTTGCCGTCGGGAGATACGTCAGGATTGCCGGTGTAGGCGTAGAAGTCGGAGGATGGATGTATGTACATCTGTTCCGTATGAAGTGTGTCGGTCAGCTCTGCCAGATTGCGGTATCGAAGCTTATAGGCATCATTGTCCATCATTTCAAATACAAGCATGTCGCCCGCAATAAGTGCGTTTATGGCGCCGAATGCTGTAGGTGCCACGGAGTCGACCTTTGTGTGACCCTCGCGACGGCTCAGGCTGATGTTGAGGCGCTTCAGAGCCTGACCGGTCACGTCGTTGATCCATAGGCAAGTGTCGCCGGCATCAGAGATGTGGGGGCGAGATATATGGGTGTTGATAAAGTCATCGGGACCCTGACCTCTGTGGCAGAAAGATCCTAGCGGTTTCCCTGTTGAAGTGTAGATCTTCACCATGGGTTCGTCGCGAGGTGTACTTACCGCTATCAGTCCATTGCCGGCAGTAATCCACATGGCGCCGATCACCTCGTCGATCACTGTGGTGGCGGTGATGCTGTCGGGGGTGAATGCTTCGGCCGGATATACCGTGATGTTGTCGGTGAAATATATTTCGGCAGGTGGTTCGGTTTTTACTGACGTGGAGCATGAGGATAGCGCAGCGATCGCACTCAGGCATGAGATCAGGTAATGTGCACGGCACTTCATAATCTTCTGATGTAAAATGGTTGGGTGGTTTACAAATACAAAAGTACATAAAAACATGATAACTTGTGCGGTTTTTTCTGATTTTCGGTGTCATGACATTTCAGACATGCCATGCAACAGGCCGTCGGTTTGCCATCAATGATTGATTTGGCTACACTTTTATAGCGGTGAAGTGTTTGGATAACTATATCAAGTGCGATGGCAGCGTATCCTGAAGACACACTGCCATCAAACGGAAAGGTTTTTACTTGCTGATGGTGTTTGAGTTTTGGTTGTAGGCCTTGGCCACGCAGTTCCATTCGCCATCGAGTTTCAGGAGCAGGAGGAAGTCGGTGAAGTCGATGGATCCGCCCCAGCCTTCTTCGAGGACACGCACCACGGCAACGGTTTCTTCCACTGCGAGCACGTCGATACTGACCTTGAATCCGTCACCGGCTCCTACGGTATCGACATTGCGATAGAACTGTTCGATAGAGCCGCGCTCAGCTGTGCCATTGAGTATGCCGAACAGTACGGCGTCGTCGGTGAACAGAGTTTTTGCATATTCGCTGTTGCTTTCGGCCACACTCTTCACAAACTTCTCGGCGGCACGAGCCACTGTTGCGTATTCCTTGATATTGTCTATCATATATTTAAGTATTTGTTTTGTTTTTTTGCATCGGCAAAGTGCCAGGGCGATAACTGAATGCAAAATTACGCCGGTAACTGGCTGAAATCAAGTACCGAAAAATTATTCATATACCGAAAATTTGTTCGGTATATGGTAGTTAGACGGTTATTGGCTACCTTTGCAGTTGGAAGGAAATATAATACTGAAACGATGGCATACGAAAAGAAAATACCGTGGATCTAACTGCCAATGAATTCTAAATGATAATGAATACCAAGCTTATTAGTCTGATAATTATTGTGATGTGCGCAATACAGTCATGCGGATGCAGCCATACGGACAATATTGTGTCTGTTTCGGCTTCGGAATTTGAAAAGGAAATCAAGACTGACTCGGTGACATTGCTTGATGTCCGTACGCCTCAGGAATATGCCGAAGGACATATTGACGGAGCGATAAACATCGATGTAAAGTCGGATGATTTTCAGCTACAGGTTGAAAAAGAGCTTTCAAAAGATTCTACAGTGCTGGTGTATTGCAGAAGTGGGCGGCGCTCAATGGAGGCGGCAGAATCGCTTGCAAAACTCGGATACAGGGTCGTCAATCTGACAGGCGGAATCATCGAGTGGATGGATGACGGACTGCCGGTGTCGGTTGAAGATGGTTCAAAATGAGATGAATGCAAGTGATGCGGGTCATGAATATTGAGGATATAGGAGATTACTGTCTTTCGGTGGATGACGTGACGGAGAAAACTCCTTTTGGGAAGTTCGCACGCCGCTATGACTCCATATTGGTATTCTATGTGCTTGATCACATGTTCTGCTTCGTGGATATGGACGACTTTACATCCGTCACTGTAAAGTCCACTCCCGATGAGGTTGATGAGATAAGTATGAATCATTCGTCGGTGAGCGATCCTTTGAACCAGAGCCTGCGCCACTGGATGCAGCTCAACCTGAACGGCGATGTTTCAGACAGTGAGATTTATTCGCTTGTGCGACGCGCCTATGATATAGTCAAGGCAAAATATCAAAAAAAGAAGAAATGAAATCGATGAGAAAAGCCAGCAGGCAGAAGGGTTTGGAATGGGCTCTGGAGGTGTTTGACAAAGCACCATACGTAACCGTCAGCATGACGCGTACGGATGGGACTCCATACGGGCTGCCTTTGTCGCTTATCCGAAAAGATCAAAGGATTTTTTATTTCCACTGCGCCGGAGAGGGCGAGAAACTTGACTGTCTTAAAGTCAATCCGGTCGTGAGCCTGTCGGCAGTAAGCAAGTGCACTCCGAAATTTGAGGAAGAGAAGAATAATTATACGGAATATTACCATTCAGCCATAGCTGTCGGCAAAGCTGAGATTGTCGACAATGATTATGAAAAGATTGAGGCACTGCGACTGATCTGTCAGCGTTTCCTTCCACAATATATGGATCGTTTTGATGAGGCCATAACCCGGAGTCTTGGCATTACCACGGTTGTCAGAATAACTCTCACCGAACCTCCGGTGGGCAAGTCTAAGCAATAATGGCAGCGCTGATCGTTATATCTGTATGGAAGAAATCAATTATCGCAAAAAGCTCTTGAAGTGAAAATAGACGTGACAAAGCAGACGCCTTAAGAACTGGCTCTTGCCAATGAGCAGGCTCAACTCATATTCAGGTTCAACCACACAATGCCCGGCACTCCCGAGTATGACGGACTGATGCATCGCATCTTTCCCGCAATGGGCGAGGGAAGCAGAATCGGCACTCCTCTGACAGCCGTAAGGCCGCACATGGTCAAGATCGGGCGAAATGTGGTTGTAATGCCCGGATGTCTGATGATGTCGGCCGGTGGTATAACAATTGACGATGGCGCGATGATAGCCGCAAACGTGCAGCTCATATACAATAATTATGATCTTTATGAGCGTCAGATAATCACATGCAAGCCCGTCCACATAGGTAAAAGCGCATGGATCTGAGCCTGAGCGACTGTGCTTCCAGGCGTCACCATAGGCTACAATGCTGTGGTAGGAGCTGCAAGTGTCGTGACCAAGGACGTTGCCGCCGATACAATCGTGGCCGGCAATCCTGCAAAGTTCATAAAACGCATTCCGGCTCGTCCCGAATGTTCTGCATCCAATGAAGAGGATGAGGCCATACAACTCGGATTGGACAGCTGCGGAGACTAACCTTTTGGCGGTAACGGTTCGGGATAGGGCATAGTAGGACTAACGGATGTCTTTGTAATCATCGCATTTTCAGGTGTTTGTTGTTTTTTTAGGATTTTATATAAAATAAAGTAACTATTCAGCCAAAGCCAATGGCAAGACAAGGTAGCTCGTCTAAACTGACGGGCTATATCTTCGCATCCTTTGTTTTCGCTGAATAGTTACTTTTTACAAAAGCGCTATTAATGTGGAACAAATGGGTGGCGGAAGTAAAAAAATAAGCGTAACTTTGCACACTCACCATTCATTACATTGACTATGACTTGTTTGCATCGTTTTATAAGAGTGCTTTTTGTTGTGGCTTTCTTTTCAATAGCCCGGCATGTATGCGCCCAGATTGTGAATGAGCCTTCTGTTGAAATCAGCAGTGACAGTATACGTCGAGCCATGGACGACGGTCCATATTTCGGTTTGTATAAAGATAATTATTTTATATTCGGCACTGCCGTTGGTCCCCGACCTACAAGGCAAAATACCAATATCAAGTTTCAGATATCCATAGCCCAGCGTCTTACAAAAACGGTAATGCCCTGGCACTCATACCTTTTTCTCTTTTACAGCCAGAAGTGTTTCTGGAATGTTCTTGAGAAATCCATGCCGATGACAGACCTTAATTTCAACCCCGGCATCGGTCTTGCAAAACCGCTGTTTGTCAAAAACCGGTTCATAGGCAAGGCTCTCCTTCTGCTGGAGCATGAAAGTAATGGAAGAGACGGCACGGCATCGCGCTCGTGGAACAAGATTTCTCTTGCAGCAAATATAATGATTAGCCCGGGTTTCATTGTTCACGGAAAAGTGTGGATACCAATCATAGACGGCGGCAACAAGGATATTCTCGACTATAGCGGCATATATGAGATGGGAACCTCTTTCTCTACTGCCAACAAACGCTTCGGGGCTTCTGTAAGTCTTACCAAGCGCCGTGGATGGAACCTGAGCTACAATACGGTAATTGAATTGAATTACAAGATATTTCCCCGCGACAACCAGTATCTTTTCATGCAGTATTACAACGGTTATGGCGAGGGGCTTCTCGCATACAAGGAATTTCATTCACAGCTGAGGGTAGGCATTGTGATAAAGCCCACCCTCTTCAGTGAATATTGATTATACTGTTTTTCAGGAGTTTTCCACACCCAAGTATTCGTAGCCGGCAAGCTCTACGGCATTTTTTACCGCTGAGTCATCGACATTGCCTGCAACAACGGCTATTGATTTGTCAAGAATAACTTCCACACTTTCCACACCTTCGAGGCGCATGAGTGTCTTTTCAACGTTATTTTTGCAATGGCTGCACGCCATGCCTTTGATTTTGTAGGATTTGGTCATGGTCAAACTGTGATTATGGTTGTGAAATTTACGGTTTATCATTGTATATGTTATCAGAATGCCGAGCAGTATGCTGCACAGCGTGGGAAAGAGTGCTGTTTCGGTGTGGCATGAGCCGGAGATGGCTGCTGTACTTGAGAGTGTGAACCATGATGATGGCAGCAGTGTGTCAATGATAAGTCCGAAAGCCATTGAGGTAATCACAACCGAGCCTACATAGATGGCAGTTGCTCTGAGTCCCTGGGTTTTATGAAGTATCATAAGAGAGGCGAAGTTGGCTGCTGGACCAGCCATGAGCAGTACAAAAGCCACGCCCGGCGAGAGTCCTTTCATCATGAGAGAAAGGGCGATGGGAATTGAGCCGGTCGCACACACATACATAGGCACAGCCACGGCTACAACGGCAAGCATTGCGAGTATGGGGTATTTGTTTAGACTGATAAACAGGGTGTCAGGTACAAACACTGTTATGAGTGCCGCAATTATAAGTCCCGATACCAGCCATGGACCTACACTCGCCACCATGTCAATGAGTCCGTAACGTATGGCTTCGCCGATTTTCGGCAGAAATCCGTGGGTCTGCGGTGTGGTGTCTGTGTCCTCGCAGATGCTTTTGCTTTGTGTTGTTTCCTTGTCGGTGGCGCTTACCGCCAGTCCTCCGGCAATCGCTCCGGCAAGAGCGGCAACGGGTCTGAGTATTGCAAACGGCAGACCGAGCAGTGAGTAGGTGGCGGCAATTGAATCAACTCCGGTCTGCGGTGTTGCTATGAGAAACGAGGTGGTGGCACCCTTGCTTGCTCCTCTGCGACGAAGTGCCACAGCTGTGGGCAGTACTCCGCATGAACACAGCGGCAGAGGTATGCCGAAGAGAGCTGCCTTTACAACGGGTTTCCAGCCTTTGCCGCTAAGATGCCTGCTCATAGTCTTCTGATCGACAAAGACATGCAGCATTCCGGCTATGAGAAATCCGAGCAGTATGTAAGGTGACATCTCGCAGATTATCACCCAAAGTGAGTTTATGAAATGATTGAAAGTCATATTGCAGTGTCGTTTGTTTTTTTGTTTGCACTGCAAAGTTACGGGTCTCTGTGGCTGTCGGTGTTATATGATTCGGGACACCGGTTGCATAATTTCGTAGTCAGTCAGATTTCATTGAGGGGAGCGCGCATGTTTTGCGAATGCTGATACTGTGTGGGAGTCATGCCGGTTTCCTGTTTGAACTGACGGCTAAGGTGGGCAACGCTCGAGTAGCCGACCTTAAACGCTATGTCTGCGAGTGACAGTTCGTTGTAGCCTATGAGTTCTTTGACAAGTTCCACTTTCTGGGCAATGTGATAACGCTCTATGGTGCGTCCCTGATTCTGGGAAAACACTCTGCTGAGTGTGTCGTACGGCGCTCCTATGTGCTGTTCTATACATGATGACAGATTGTAGCGGCATTCTGCTTCGTCACGGACATGGTGCATCACTGCCAGCTTTATTTTTTCGACCAGAATGTCGTCGGGATTCACAACTCTTTCAAATCCGGATTGTTCAAGAGCAGCGTCAAGCTGTTTTAATTTTTCGTCACCGAGCGGTTCGTCCTGGATATCCGCATGGCCGATTGACACAGAGCGATAGCGAATGTGCAGTCTGTCAAGAATTTCTGTGACGGCTGCCACGCAGTGGCGGCAGACCATGTTGCGTATATTTATTGTCATGTGTCTACCAGTCAAAAATGTTTCTTACAATCCACCATGCCACAAGAAGAACAAATGCCGCGCGTATAGCTACATAACCGTTCAGGCGGTTGTGCAGCGCGGGACATCTGTTGCGGGTGAATTCGGCGGCGTACATGGCTATGGCCACCGGTATCGACAGTACAAGGGCTGCGTTGAAAGCCCAAGCGCCGGCAATGTCGCCGTGAAGCAGTGCGTGGATTGCGCGTTGTGATCCGCATCCGGGACATTTCAACCCTGTAATCTGTAGAAAAATACAGCGCGGAAACGGAGATACCGAGGGGTCGAAAGTTGCATACACAATAATTGCCGCCAGCAGTGCTACAGCCACCACGGCACAGAGTATATTCTTGCGGCTCAGGGTCATACAAAAGCAAGCAGAATCTGAAACGGTACGGCGATAATGCCGCATACAACCGTTACAATAATCCACATTGCAGCGTTTTCCGATGCAGCTTTCGCTCCTGCGTAATCACCCATGGAAAAGCGCGAACTTACTTTTGTGGAGTAAATCAGCGCCACTATGCCCGGTACAAGACAGCATAAAAGCATAGCTACTATGCTCCAGGCAAGATATGTGGGGGGCATAGCTTCGGCAGGCTGTTCAGTCCGGGGCGTATTAACACTGCCGCTGTAGCTGTTCATCGGGTTTGTGTACTGCGGTTGAGCCTGTTGCGCTACATAGTTCGGTGGAATGACGGGTACCGGAGGCACCGGAGCGCTTGAACATCCGTCAAGCTCCGGCAGCGACGACACGGCACACCAGTCATCCAGTCCCTGACGCCACACCGGGGTGGCGGGACCCGGGGCGAGCCTTACCAGCTCGTCCAGAGTCATCGGGCCCTTTCTGACACCGTTTATTATTACCCAGTATTTTTGGCTGTTCTGTTCTTCCATCAGAAAAATTTTGTTTCAGTGCCGAGAATCTCGCTCAGCAGGTTATTGGCAAGTCGGCTCGCACCTATGCGGAAATATTCGTTTGTCAGCCATTCTTCGCCAAGTACATTTTTAATAATGCAGTAGTAGCCGAGAGCCTCGTCGGGTGTCACTATTCCGCCGGCGGCCTTGAATCCGACCTTACGACCGGTTGCAGCATGGTATTCTTTGATGCACTGTGCCATAACGTATGCCGCTTCAAGGCTTGCACCGGAGTACTCCTTGCCTGTTGAAGTCTTTATAAAGTCGGCACCCGAGTACATTGAAAGTATTGAAGCCGCTCTGATGTTTTCAGCTGTTTTCAAAGCGCCTGTCTCAAGAATAACCTTTAGGCGGGCGTCGCGGCATGCGTGCTTCATTTCCTCAAGTTCGTCGCATACCTCTTCCCAGTCTCCGTCAAGGAAATTGCCGAGGTTTATCACAACGTCTATTTCGTCGGCACCGCCTTCAACGGCAAGTGCTGTCTCTGCCACCTTTACTTCGGGAAAAGTCTGGGCGGAAGGGAATCCGCCGGCAACGCAAGCTATCTCAACTTCGCTGACATCAAGCACAGTGCGAACAATCTGCGCAAAGTTGGGGTACACGCAAATGGCTGCGACGCCGGGCAAATCTCCGTGTTCGTTCTCAAAATCGTTTACCCTTTCGGTAAATTTAGCCACACTTGCCGGAGAGTCAGTGGATTTGAGGGTTGTAAGGTCGATGCAGCTGAACAGGAACTTCAGATTTTCAGGAGTCTTTTCAGCAGCAAGGTTTTCGCTTATAATTTTTTCGACTGCGCTTTTTACAGCCGCGTCATCTGTGGTAACGGTACTCTTAGCAACCGTATCGTGATATTTGTCAGCCATATATTTGTTTTTATTGATTTTCCGTTAGTTTTGCATTAAAGCGGTGTCTGTCAATGTCCCTAATGCTTTTCTTGTCTATATTGTTCATGATAGCCTCAGTGAGGTTTATTCCTGTCTGGTTTGCAATAGCAGTGACTACCCATATGACATCGGCGAGTTCATCTGCCAGGTCGCTTTTTTCGCCCGGTTTTTCAGACTGGTCTCCGTAGCGGCGTGCCATTATCCTTGCCACCTCTCCGGTTTCCTCAGCCAGAATAGCCATGTTTGTCAGTGGAGAAAAATATCTTACCCCCACTGTCTTTATCCAGTTGTCAACCGTTGACTGCAGTTGCTTTATCGTCATATTTTTGTCTGCTGTCATTCTCTGAGTTTTGAATCTATAATGATTGTGACAGGACCATCGTTGGTAAGCTCTATCTGCATGTCTGCACCGAATTGCCCTCTGGCAACCTGTTTTCCGGTAAGGCTTTCAAGTTTCGCACAGAAAAAATCGTAGAGAGGTTTCGCTGTGTCTCCACCGGCTGCTCTGATGTAGCTCGGACGGTTGCCCTTGCGGGTTGAGGCGGTAAGGGTAAACTGGCTTACAGCCATTATATCTCCGTCAACTGTTTTTATGTCAAGATTCATGACCCCTTCATTGTCAGAGAATACCCTGAGCGCGGTTACCTTGGCTGCGAGCCATTCGGCATCGCTTTCAGTGTCGCCGTTTTCCACACCGACAAGTATCATGAATCCTTTGCCTATGGCAGAAAACTCATTGCCACCGATGCTCAGTCGGGCAGATGTCACTCTTTGTATAACAACTCTCATGAAGCATCATTCATAAAAGTGGAACATGCGCTCCATTGGCTGCCATTTCTCTGAAGATGTTGCTCCGGGTGAGGCAAGCTGGAATTTCGACATGTAGTCTTCCCATTCCTGCTGTCTTGGCAGTGTTGCCAGAGCAGACATGGCACTGTCCCAGTCAAAGTCGGCGGGAGTCTCTACAATCATGGTAAGATTGGTGCCGTTTATGTATATCTCCATTTCCAAAACTCCTATCTGTTTAAGACCGTCTATTATTTCCTGCCAGATATTGCCTTTGGCATGGCGGTTACGGTACTCGGCTATGAGTTCCGGGTCGTTTCGGAGAGAAAGGCATCTTACAAAGCGTTTTGTGGGTCCTGTGAATCTCTTTACAGGATAGGCTTTTAGAGTATCAGTCATGGCTGTTATCGTTTTGGTCTTGATGAAGTGTTGGGTTTACTGTCGCGGTACAAGGCGAGGGTGTTTACAAGTTTACGCAGATCAATTTCCTCTTTGCCTTTCAGTTTTCGCAGTTCGCGCCTGTTGGAAAGGTGAGTGGGTGTTTTGTAAGCCTGCCAAATCAGTTTTACGGCTTTTTCTGCTGTCTTGTTGGTACAAAGTCCTTCGACAGCGAAGAAGTCCGAATCGGCAATCTTGTAGAGGTCGCCTTCGGCAAACAGGTCAAAAAACTCTTTGTATTTTTCGCTTTTAAGCTGTGAGCGGTTCCATATTCTGTTGGAATTCAGGTACTCTAAGTCTTCAGCCTCATCGCTGATTTGAGAATTTTCAGCAACACCTTCAACCGTTGCGGTAGTATCTGCAACAGTTACGGTGAGAGAATCGGCAGCAATAAAGTTGGCGGGCAGGCTGTCGGCAACTTCAATAGCGGCTATATTAGCGTGAAGTTCTGACACATCTGTACTCTCTATGTTGTCGTAAGAGGTGGAGGAGGGCAGCAGTTCAGGCATGAACCGGACTATGCTCCAACCTATTGCAAGCGCAAAAACGACAAGCAGCACCGAAATTGCCGCGTTGTTGCGTTTCTTTTGTCTGCGAGGAGTGGGCTCTGACTTTTCTTCGGCGTCATCATCTGTTTCGTCTGTGTAATAATAGCTTTTTAATGAGGACTTTGGTGCCGAAGCAGGTTTTTGTACTATCTCTATTTCAAAGTCAGGCACTACAGGCTGTCTCAAGTGAGGCAGCTCATCTTCTTCTACCACTGCAACAGCTGTGGCATCTGCAATCACGAGTTTAGCCACATCGCAGTCACCTCCTATGAGGCGTGATGAAATAATTTCATTAAGCGCCGAAGTTGAAGTGAATGTACGCAGTGCCATTGATTTTGTAGCAGAGCCGGTTGCGGAGCATTCGCAAAGCTGAGGATTTGGAGTAAAACCGTAAACTTCAAACAGTTCTGTGGCTGTGAGTTCAGGCTTTAACACACATTCTCTCAATAGCCGTAAAACCGACTGAGCTTTTACTATACAATTTTTTTTGATAGCTAAAGAAGCAACTGTCACAGAACTGTCGTTGTCCTGTTTCCACAATTGCACTACATTGTAGTTTCCTGTATTTATAAGGCAAATAACTTCATACGCGTTGACGAAAAGCCCGAGAGGGTTTTCAGAAGCGGAAATATCGGGAGCGTCACCGAACACTATGCCTGATTCAGGAGCTTTGCCGGCGGCAAATGTGGAAATTCTCAGCTTAAGATATGAATAGTCGCTCATTTCTGTATTATTATACACATGCTGCAAAATTACAGAAGATAAATGATATAATCAACGATTTAGGCGCGGCGTGTGGCAATACACCAAATTTTATTTGGCAGCATGACACGGAATGACTAATTTTACACTTCAATAATTAAACAAGCTCTAAGCATGAATAAGTATATTTTAGGTTTTGTTCTGACAATAATCGGAATAGCTACGGCCGGCGCCACAAATCATGTGACACTATCCGAGGACAGCGGTAAGGTCTACGGAGTGGCGTTTTATAATCTTGAGAATCTTTTTGATACCATAAATGCAAACGGCAGATACGATTTGGAGTTTTCACCCGAAGGCGCCCGCAAATGGGACACAAGAAAATACAATATAAAACTGAATAATATTGCCAACGCCATTGCAGGGCTTGTGAGCAAGGCTACTCCCGGAGGCCCTGCCATAATAGGTATTGCCGAAGTTGAGAACGAGAGCGTAGTTGCAGATCTTGTAAACGCACGCCCGTTGAGAAAACGTAAGCTGGCTTATGTTCATCATGACTCGCCTGACTTGCGTGGCATAGATGTGGCTCTGCTATATGACCCGGAGCAGTTTGCTGTTACCGGAGTTGAGGCTCACAGACTTTTTGTGGAGTCAAATCCGTCGTTTCTTACCCGTGACCAGCTTTGTGTATCCGGAGTTCTCGGTTCTGACACCATAAGTGTGATAGTAAACCACTGGCCTTCGCGGCTTGGCGGGCAGGAACAGTCCGAGTACTTAAGGGTTGCTGCGGCAGGTTTGTCAAAAAGTATAGCAGATTCCATACGGTCGGTATCTCCGCTGCGACCGATTATCATTATGGGAGACCTGAATGACGACCCGCAGGACAAATCATGCGCCGAAACAATAGGCGCGCGCCGAAATGCTTATGATGTGCCTCCCACCGGTTTTTACAACCCGTGGTGGGATATTCTTGCCAAAGGCAAGGGTACTCTTACATATAAAGGCAAATGGAATCTGTTTGACCAGATTATTGTCGGCGGCATGTTGTTGCCCGACAACGGAGCTGCGCTCACATTCATGGGTGCCGAAGTATGCGACCTTGATTTTCTTAAACAGAAAGAGGCTCCTTATACCGGAACTCCGCACCGCACCTATGCCGGCGGAAGATTCCTTTATGGTTACAGTGACCATTTTCCTACACAGATATACCTTAGAAGCAGCAAGAAGCAAGACTGACCATGAGGCTTGAAACTCTGACTCTCACCAACTTCAAGAATATCGAGGAGGCAAAACTGGAGTTTTCTCCGAAAATAAACTGTTTTCTCGGCAATAACGGCATGGGCAAAAGCAATCTGCTCGACGCCATATATTTCATGAGTTTCTGCAAGAGTTTTACAGGAGTGCCTGATGCTATGCTGATACGCAACGGCGAGGATTTCGCGCTCAGCAAGGGTAATTATCAACGTTCCGGAGCATCGGAAGAGCTGATATTGGGGCTGGCGCGGGGTCGCCGCAAGAGCCTGAAACGGTCCGGCAAGGAATATACCAGACTCAGCGAGCATATCGGTTTGTTTCCTCTGGTTATGGCGGCTCCTTCAGACAGTAATCTCGTGCGGGGAACTTCAGAGGAACGGCGGCGCTGGATGGATATGGTAATATCTCAGGGCGACCGGCGCTACCTTGAAGCGCTTATACGCTATAATAGTTCTCTTGAGCAGCGAAACAGACTGTTGCGCGACGGAGTGTGCGATACGGCTCTATACGAGGCTGTAGAATTGCAGATGGACATGGCTTCCGCGTATCTGCATCCTAAGCGCAAAGCCTGGATTGCAGAGCTGCAGGAAATATTCAGCAAGTTTTACAAGGCAGTGGCAGGAGAAAATGGCGAAGAGGTGAAACTTGTTTTCAACGGGTCGCTTGACAGCGATGCGGTCGGGCAGGTGTCATTGGTTTCATTGTTGGAATCCAGCCGTCGTAAAGACGAATTGGTAAAGCATACGACAGCGGGACCCCACCGCGATGACATTGAGATGACCCTCAACGGCATGGCAATGCGCCGTACCGCATCGGAAGGGCAGTGCAAGACATTCACTACCGCACTACGTTTTGCCCAGTATGAATTTCTTCACAGAGCGTCCGGCATGAGACCGTTGTTGCTGCTTGACGACATTTTTGACAAACTTGACGCTGACAGGGTGGAACGAATTATGAAACTGGTCACAGGAGACGATTTCGGTCAGATTTTTATCACTGACACAAACAGAGAGCATCTTGCCGAGATAATGAGCCATACTGCCGGCGATTATGCAATGTGGAAGGTGAGCGGCGGCGCTTTCAGCAAAACAGATAATAATTGACTATGAAGCGTACTTACCCGAAAAGCATAGCCGAAATAATCGATGCCGCGCTTGAGAGTGACGGCAATGCCGAGCAGCTTGCAAGGCAAAGGGCGAGTTTTGCATGGAGCGAAGTAGTGGGGCAGGGCATTAACCGCCACACCTACAAGCGCTTTGTCGAAGGCTCTACATTGCATGTTTTCATAACGTCAGCTCCGCTGAAACACGAGCTATCGTTTCACAAACAGCGGCTTGTCGACGCTATCAACAGGGCGGTGGGCAGAAACATTATAACAGAAATATCAATTCATTGACAGCATATTTATGGAATCAGGAACCTTCTTAAAATCCGATAATCCCAAAGTTCCCGAAGCGAAGTTCGCTTTTCACCATTGTCTGCCGGTTCAGATGCGTTTTACAGACATTGACATGCTGGGACATCTCAACAATAATGTGTATCTGTCTTTCATGGATTTGGCGAAAGTGAACTATTTCAGCGATGTTTTGCCCGAAGGCATGGACTGGCACAGCATAAACGCCGTTGTAGTCCACATAAGCTGTGATTTTTATTCGCCGTCGTATTTCAACGAAAGTCTTGAAGTCTGGACCACAGTGACTACAGTCGGCGAGCATAGCTTTAAAATGGAGCAGCGTATTGTGAACAGCACCACCGGTCAGACAAAATGTGTCGGCACTACAATCATGGCGGGATTTGACCCTGCGACAGCCCAGGGCAAGGCTATTGACCGTCATTGGGTGGAGTGTGTGGAAAAGTACGAAGGAAGAAAACTATAATGCACGCTTGCCCAAATGAGAAAAATAATTGTAATAGGGGAGTGTACGCTCGATTTGATTTTTCCCGAAAATTCCGATTGTGACTCTCTGGATGTGGAAGCCGCGCCAGGCGGTCGTTTGTTGAACGCTGCCGCCATGCTTGGAAAAGAGGGCAGAAATGTCTGCTATGTGAGCGAATGCGGCAGAGACCGATGCGGAGACATGCTTGTGTCTTTTTTGGAACGCAATGGCGTTAAAACGGATTCTGTTGACAGGTTTTCAGACGGAATAACTCCCTTGAATCTCCGATTTATGCCAGAGGATGAAATATTGTGTAGCCGCACATATCCAAAAGAGCGTTTTGATGTTGTTTGGCCGCGCATAGACCAGGACGATATCGTTGTGTTTGGCACTTATTTCAGTCTTGACCCGCGTGTGCGGCCGCAGTTGCTCGAACTGCTGCAGCACGCAATAGAGCGCAAGGCTATTGTCATATATGTGCCGGGGCTTACCCCTGAGCCTAAAACCGGTATAACGAAGCTGATGCCTGACATACTTGAAAATCTTGAAATGGCATCGGTAGTTCTTACCAGAAGCAATGACATAAGTTTGATTTTCAATGAAACCGAGTCGGAGCGAGCTTATGAAAGGCACATCCGTTTTTATTGCAACTCGTATATAAATGTGGATTTCAAGGGCGAAACCCTGGAGTTGTATCACAGAGATGTCAAATGCAGAAAAAAGTGTACCGGTCTCAGTGACATTCTGAAAACCAACGCCGGTGTTATAGCAGGTACCGTAGCCGCAATTGATGACTGCGGGCTGCTTAAGGAGAACATGCAGGCTATCGATGCCGCAAGTATTGAAAAAATTTCAGGCATAATCGGAAGTTATGCCATGGAAACCAAAAGTATCGGTTAAGAGCAATGAATCAGGACATTCTTGAGCCCATATTTCTTGAACTGACTGCCGACACATCGGGCGTCGGAGCTATTCTTGACAAAGATACCGACCCTTTGGCGTTGAGGCAATGTTTTTCGTCATTGCCTTTCAATGTGGCGTACGATTACCTTCGTGGGTTTGCGCGCGACCTGACAACTGAAGAGCGTGCAGGCGAGGCGGTTGACACGCTGAGTGAACTTGTTGATGCTGTAGAGCAGGGCATGGAGGCGAGTACTGTGCTGGCAGATGTGCATGTTGCGTTGTTGCACATACTCGCCGGGATGAAAATCCATACAGGAGACTATGACGAGGCAATGCGGTTTGCCGGCAAATGTCTGTCGCGGCTTGCTCAGAATCCCAAAAGGCGCGACGAACCCTTTTTGAGTGTCTTGGCAGCGATTCTCTACGATGTGGCGAGGCTGCACAGCTTCAGAGGCGAGTTCAGACAGGCAGAGCGTGAGATTGAAAAATCGGCAAAGATATATGAACGTCTCGCTCGGATGGATTCCGACCGTTATGGGGCGGCTCACCTGCTTGTAGTGGCAGCCGCAACCCGAACCTACACATCAAGGGTAAGGCAGGCAAATATGCTCGCGCACTTTCATACAGCCACCGGTGCTTATATGGATATGCTCGGCAAAGGAGCGGAGGGTGCTGCCGACAAGCTGGTTGAATCGCTTGAGCAGGAGGGCAAGACTCTTGCCCGTATGGGACGGCATCGCGAGGCGGTGCAGTACTTTACCCGTGCGTTGAAGTACCTTACCAAAATCAAGCCTGAAATGTCAATACATCAGCTTGAATTGAGTGTGAATCTCGGTGAGGCGCTGTTGCAGGTCAAGGGGTCGCGCGACAAGGGAGTTCACTTGCTTAATACCCTGCTGCACAAGGCTTCGCGGCTTAATGCCGATGAGCTGCACAAAAGAATTGTAGAAATACTGCTTAATACCAGAACCGGAGGTGTGGACATACTTGGTTTCTGGCACAAAATTTTTCCAAAATAAGAGTTATGTCACAGTACAGACCCATAACAAAACTTGATCCGTCGCAGTACAGCGGCGCAAAAATAGCAATCGTCCAGGCAAAGTGGAACGAACACATTACGTCACGTCTTACCTCTGGCGCAGTCGAGACTCTGACTGCCAATGGAATATGTGAGAGCGACATATATGTTTACGAGGTGCCCGGTGCGGTGGAACTTACCTATGCGGCAAGCCGGCTGCTCGAATCAAAAAGATTTGATGCAGTGATAGTGTTCGGATGTGTGATAAAAGGCGACACCCCTCATTTCGATTATGTGTGCGACAGCGCCACCCAGGGCGTTACTGCGTTAAACACAAAGAACATAGCGCCTGTCATATTCGGAGTGCTTACTGTTGACACCGAGCAGCAGGCTGTGGACAGAGTTGGCGGACCGGCGGGACAAAAGGGTGCAGAAGCTGCCGAAACAGCCCTGCACATGATTGTTTTTGACCGCAGTATCAGTAATTGAAAGAGCTGCCTCCGAGAAATTCCCTTATAAGAGAAGTTGAAGGCACATACTTTTCGCTTATAGGCGCGAAATAGCTTAGAAATTTGCGCAGTCGGGATGCCTCGCCAAATTCCGGGATGTCTCTCGGCACCTGGCGCAGAATCTCGTCGCCGCAGTCTTTCATCACACCCAGCTCAAACAGCAGCGAGGAGTTGAACATCGAATCCGCGTTTTCCTGATAGGGAAATATCCATTTCTCTTCGCCCCGTCGCACGCTTGGCCAGCGGCGGATTGTTTCCGTCGCAGAGGTGCCACGGTACTTGTGGTCGCGTATTATACGCCGGAGTAGGCGGTTGTCAGTTGTCGGCACCCAGTTGTGGTTGTCTATGGAGATGGTGGTGAGCGCGGATACATAAATAAGGTACTTCATGTCGCGTTCGATAGACTTTGTCAGCTCAGGGTTAAGCCCGTGAATACCTTCTATAAGAAGAACCGAGTTTGGACCGAGTTTTATTTTGTTTCCTTTGAATTCGCGGGTTCCTGAAGCGAAATTGTATCTCGGCAGTTCCACTTCCTCGCCGTTGAGCAGTGCGTTGAGATGATTGTTGAAAAGCTCGAGGTCAAGAGCGTACAGCGACTCGTAGTCATAGTCGCCGTCTGCGTCTCTTGGGGTGTTGTGACGGTCTACAAAGTAGTCGTCAAGCGATATCAGCTGTGGTTCCATGAGGTTTGTAATGAGCTGGATACCGAGCCTTTTAGTGAAAGTGGTTTTTCCGCTTGACGAGGGTCCGGCTATAAGCACCACTTTGGCGCCGCCCTCTTTGTAGCGGCGGGTTATTTCGTCGGATATGGTGGCGATTCGCTTGTTGTGCAGTGCTTCGGAGACATTGATTACCATAGCGGAGTCATCTTCCTCGACAGCTTTGTTAAGCTCACCGACATTGCTTATGCCGACAATTTTGTTAAACTCAACGTAGTCGGTGAATGTGGCGAACATCTTTTCCTGGCACACCGGAGTGGCAGCCTTCGTGATGTCATGGGGGTCGAACGGCAACAGCAGAAAGCCGTCATGGTAGCATTGCAGGTCAAATGCGTTTATGTAGCCTGTCGATGGCACAAGCTGACCGTAATAGCTGTCACATAGGTTGTCAAGCCTGTAGTACGTAGTATACAGGTCGTGCAGAGAGTTAAGCAGCATTACCTTGTCGTCAAGCCCCTGTCGTTCAAATATCTTTACGACGTCCTTTGTAAGGCGTTCTTTCCGTTCAAACGGCAGATTCTTTTCAACAAGTTCTGTCATTCTTTTCTTAAGGCTGTCTATGACTCGGTTGTCAATTTCTCCAATGCCTGAAAGGTGGCAGAAATAGCCGTGAGATATGGAGTGTTCTATGCGCAGGGTGGCTTTCGGAAAACACTCGCACACGGCCTTATATAGAAGCATGCATAGCGACCGCACATATGTGCGCGAGCCGCTTGGTGTGGTTACGGGAAGAAACTCCACATGTTTGGGAGAGAACAGGGGAAAGCGCAAATCTTCCGTCTTGTAGTTGACTCTTGCGCAAACGGGCGTGAAGCTGAGTTGGTCTTTTATTCGCTCGGCAATGTCCAGCAGGGTTTCGCCTCCGGAGAAGTCTACATACTCCTCGATATTCTTGCAGTAGATTTTCAAAGCGTCTGACATAGCGTTAGGGTAGGGGAGAGGTGTCGGTGATGAATTTATATTTATAACCGTATCAAAAAGCTATTTGTTCTTGGCGAGAGCCTTTGCGGCTGCTTTCCAGGCGAGAACGGTGGAGCGGTATCGCTGCGAGCAAATAGCGTTTCCGGCGATGCCGTCAAGGGCTCCGCCTTGAAGGAAGTAGCATTTAATAAAGCTTTTTATGCCTTGCAGGTATGGAGTCACAACGCTCGGTTTTATGCCTCTTGAAACAAGGTTTTTGGCAAGAAGCATGGCATGTTTGTTTTCTGTCTCGCGAAATTCCGATTCTGTCGAGCATCTGTAGTGGAGAATATCGCCGTCAACTTTTTCGGGGCGCACATTGTCGCGAAATATGACTCTTTCCTCAACATCGCTCAGATTCCAGTTGGCGTAGCGTTTGTCAAACAGTCTCACCTGGTAGTCGGGGTACCACCCGCAGTGTTTCACCGGTGTGCCGCAGTAAAAGTTCAGGCGGGCAAATGAATAGCCTCTATGTTTGAAATCGCTGTTTTTAAGTTTAATCAAGTTGCACCTCAGTGCTGGCGACAGTACCTCGTCCGCGTCTATTGAAAGTACATAGTTGAATGTGGCAAGTGAGGTAGCGTATTGTCTTTGCGCTCCATAGCCGGTCATTTTCCTGCTCGTGACTCTGCACCCGAGCGATTCGCATATCTCTACCGTAGCATCGGTAGAGCAAGAGTCTACTACAATAATCTCGTCGGCAACTCCCTGAAGCGATTCAATGCAGCGTGCAACTCTATGCTCTTCGTTGAATGTTATTATTGTCGCGGAAATTTTACTCATAATGCAATTTTTGGAAAATTGAGGTCATGTGGCAAATTTAATAAAAAAAGACTCTTGTACAGTAAAATATTTTCGTGTAGATTATGGGGAGCCGGACAAATATTCAATTCTCAGGCGGTTAAGGTTGTATAATAGCCACAAAATCAGCGTGTTGTGGTTTTGGTGGTTTTCTTCAAAAAAATGAACCGCCAAATCTTATTGCACAAACAGCACCTTTTCTGTAACTTTGTGGGTTACAAAAACATAACATGAACCAGAGAATATTTTGGACAGCAGACGGAGTGGATATGCCTCCGTTGGATTATGAATTTATAGCTCATTGGCTTGAGGAGGTCGCCAAAAATCATGACCGCATGGTAGGTCCCATGAATTATATATTTTGCGATGACAAAAAGATACTCGAGGTCAATATAGAGTTTCTGAACCACGACTACTTTACAGACATTATAACTTTTGACTACAGCCGCCGGCGCCTGGTGAGCGGAGATATGTATATATCGCTCGAAACGGTTGCTTCGAACGCTTCAGGGCTTGGCGTCGATTACATGACCGAGTTGAAAAGGGTCATAGTGCATGGGCTTCTGCATCTCTGCGGCATCAACGACAAGGGCGAGGGAGAACGCGAGATTATGGAGATGCACGAAAACGAGGCTTTATTGTTGTTTAACCGATTAAGCGGACAACTATGAAATTTGAATACGATGTTATAGTGATTGGGGCAGGTCATGCAGGTTGTGAGGCTGCGTCAGCATCGGCAAGGCTCGGTGCGCAGACGCTCCTGATAACCATAGACATGAACAAAATTGCCCAGATGAGCTGCAATCCTGCCATTGGAGGAATTGCCAAAGGTCAGATTGTCCGTGAGATTGACGCGTTGGGCGGTATGACCGGAATTGTTACCGACAGAACTGCAATACAGTTCAGAATGCTGAACAGCTCCAAGGGGGCTGCGATGTGGAGTCCCCGAGCCCAGAGCGACAGGATGAAGTTCAGCGGCATGTGGCGCGAGATACTTGAGAATACCCCGAACCTGTGTATGTGGCAGGATGACGTGTCGGAGCTTATAATAGAGGAGGGGAGTCTTGGAGGAGTAGTAACAAAAAGCGGAGTGAGATTTTATGCCCGATGTGTTGTTATTACAGCCGGCACATTTTTAAACGGACTTATGCACATAGGCAGGGTTCAGATGACCGGAGGCAGAATTGCCGAGCCGGCAAGCGTAGGTCTTACCGGGCAATTGAAGTCGCTGGGACTCCGTACCGACAGGATGAAAACCGGAACACCGGTGAGAATCGACGGTAGGAGCATTGACTGGAGCAGAACTGCCGTGCAGGAGCTTGAGAATGACAATCACAAGTTCTCTTACCTGCCGGATGTGGTGCGCGAGCTTAAGCAGAGGAACTGCCATATTGTATATACAAACGAGCGCACGCACGACGAGCTGCGTAAGGGGCTTCCGGATTCGCCCCTTTACAACGGGCAGATTCAGAGCATCGGTCCGCGCTATTGCCCGAGTATAGAAACCAAAATAGTGACCTTTGCCGACAAGACCGAGCATCAGCTTTTCATAGAACCTGAAGGAGAGACCACTCAGGAATTTTACCTCAACGGGTTCTCAAGCTCCTTGCCGTTTGATGTTCAATTGAAGGCTTTGCAGACAATACCTGCGTTTGAAAACATCAGCGTGTATCGTCCGGGGTACGCGATTGAGTATGACTTTTTCGATCCCACTCAGTTGAATCATACATTGGAGAGCAAGCAAATAGAGGGTTTGTTTTTTGCCGGTCAGGTGAACGGTACCACCGGATACGAAGAAGCGGCAGGGCAGGGTATTGTCGCAGGCGTTAATGCCGCGCTTAAAATTCGCGGCGAGGAGCCGTTTGTTCTTGCGCGTGACGAGGCTTATATAGGTGTGCTTATAGATGACCTTGTGACCAAAGGTGTGGATGAACCTTATAGAATGTTTACATCAAGAGCCGAGTACCGCATACTGCTGAGGCAAGACGATGCTGACATGAGGCTTACTGAGAAGGGATACCGGATTGGTCTTGCTGATGAAAGGCGCTATTCACTGATGCTCTCAAAAAAGGAGCAGCGCGATGCCCTCATTGCTTACGCAAGGACCACATCTGTGCGCCCTGAAATGATAAACCGGTACCTTGAAAGTATCGGTGACTCTCCGTTGAAACAGAGTGTAAAACTGTTTGACCTTATTTTGCGTCCGAGGCTGAATATAGACGTGCTTGCAGGTCAGCTTCCATTTTTTGCTGAATATATATCCGGCAATATAGAGGAGCAGAGACGTGGTGAAATTCTTGAGGCGGCAGAAATTCTGATGAAGTATGGCGGCTATATTGAACGCGAGCGCGCTCTTGCAGATAAGATGAAACGCCTCGAGGATGTTAAGCTCCGCGGCATGGTTGACTATGAAAAAGTGCTCAGCTTGTCTACAGAAGCCCGTCAGAAGCTCATCAAAATCAACCCGGCAACAGTGGGGCAGGCATCGAGAATACCCGGAATATCGCCGAGCGATATCAGCATACTGCTGGTGCTGTTGGGCAGGTGATTGTTTCACGTGGAACAAAGACATAAACAAGAAAATCAAAATATTTGTGTTATGGAATACATTAAAAATAAAATCAGAGATGTTATTGATTTCCCTTCAAAGGGAATTGTTTTCAAAGACCTAACAACAGCGTTCAAAGACCCGCGTGCACTGCACATTCTGGGATGGGACCTTTCGCAGAAATATCGCGACAAAGGCATTACAAAAGTAGTGGGTATAGAAAGCCGTGGATTTATATGCGGGTCTATTCTCGCTTTTGAACTCGGTGCCGGATTTGTGCCCGCCCGTAAACCCGGCAAGCTGCCGGCGGAGACAGTGAAGGCGAGCTACTCCAAAGAGTATGGAAAAGATACTATAGAGATTCACAAGGATGCGATTACGCCTGATGATATTGTGGTGATACATGATGATGTTCTCGCTACCGGCGGAACAATGGCTGCCGTCTATGATTTGGTGAAAAGCATGAACCCTAAAAAGATTTATGTCAATTTCATCATTGAGTTAAGTGCGTTGGACGGACGCAAGGCGCTTCCCTGTGACGCCTCTGTTGAATCGCTGATAGTATATTGACGCAGGTTGGCGAAGCACAAAAAAACACAGGATTTAGTTGACAAAATATCAATTTTGCCGACGACTCCGGGAGTATATATGTACTACGACTCGGAGGGTACGGTTATATATGTAGGTAAGGCGAAAAACCTCAAGAGGAGGGTTTCGTCTTACTTCAACCGCACTCATGAGAGCACCCGCACGAATCTTCTGGTTCGCGCGATTGCAGACATGAAGTATATCGTGGTGCCTACAGAGCAGGACGCGCTCAATCTTGAAAACTCCATGATAAAGGAGTACAAGCCCCGATACAATGTGCTGTTAAAGGACGACAAGTCCTATCCCTGGATTGTGGTGACAAAAGAACCCTTTCCCCGGGTGTTCATGACCCGCAAGAAGGTGAAGGAGGGCGGACGATATTTCGGACCGTATACAGACATGGCTTCTGCCAGGACTGTTCTCGAACTTATTCACGAACTGTACCCGCTGCGCTCATGTCGCCACCTGATAACCCCTGAAAGTGTAGAGCAAGGAAAGGGGAGGCTTTGCCTCGACTATCATATAAAGAGGTGTGGCGGACCCTGTGTGGGCAAGATTGGCTGTGAGGAGTATGGCGCGCAGATAGAAAATGTGAAAAAGATTTTGCGCGGAGACCTTGCCGAGCTGCTGGAGTATCTTCATTCGGAGATGATGAGGCTGAGTTCGGAACTGAGATTCGAAGAGGCGCAGACCCTCAAAGAAAAGTATCAGCTGGTGGAACGCTATTGCAGCAAAAGCGTCATTGTGAGTCAGACCATCGGCGATATAGATGTTTTCGGTGTGTATGATGATGGCGGCGCGGAGGTCTTTGTCAATTACATGCATGTGCGCAGGGGGGCGGTTGTAAGGAGTGTGACTCTGGAGTACCGCCGCAGGATGGACGAAAGCGTGGCTCAGCTGCTGGGCTATGCCATGTCGGAGATTTCAAGAACACTTGAGGTGGAGTTTGACAAAGTTCTGTGTGCAGTGCCGCCCGATGTCGAGATGCCGGGAGTTACCTTTGTGGTGCCGCAGCGAGGAGACAAGGCGAAGCTGCTTGATGTCAGCGAACGTAATGCGAGGCAGCATAAAATCGATATGCTTAACCATATGTCGAAGAAGAATCCCGAGCAGCGCACGCAGAAGCTCCTTGAGCGCATGAAAGCAGATTTCCGTCTGTCGGAGTTGCCACGGCACATAGAGTGTTTTGACAATTCAAACATTCAGGGTACAAATCCGGTGGCAAGCTGTGTGGTGTTCAAAGACGGCAAACCGTCTAAAAAAGATTACCGTCACTTTAATATAAAAACAGTCGAGGGCCCGGACGATTTTGCTTCAATGAAAGAGGTGCTCACCCGTCGTTACAGTCGTCTTGTCAGTGAAGGACAGCCGTTGCCACAGTTGATAGTGGTTGACGGCGGCAAGGGGCAGCTCAGCTCTGCCGTCGAGGCTTTGGACGATATGGGGCTGAGAGGCACAATCGCGGTTGTAGGCATTGCCAAGCGTCTTGAGGAGATTTATTTTCCCGGCGACTCTGTTCCATTGTATGTCGATAAAAATTCCGAGTCGCTGCGGGTAGTGCAGCAATTGCGTGACGAGGCACACCGCTTCGGAATAACACACCACCGCAACCGCCGCAGCAAGAGCCAGCTTGTGAGCGAGCTTGATTCAATCAAGGGCATAGGACAGAAAACCAAAGAGGCTTTGCTGGTACACTTCAAATCTCTTAAACGGATAAAAGAGAGTGATTTGGACGAGCTTGCGTCTTTAGTCGGGCCGTCGCGTGCCTCAATAATTTACAACGCATTTCATGAATAGGGTAAGTATCAGATAGTCAGCGATATGAATAGATTAACAATGGCATTTGTCGCTTTGTGTGTGTCCGTAGTGACCATGGCGGCAGAACAAAACAGGAATATTAATCTGATGTCATACAATGTGCGCAACTGTATTGGCATGGATGGTATGGTATCGGTTGACCGTGTTGCGGAAGTTATCACCCGAAATTCGCCGGAAGTGATTGCGCTACAGGAACTTGATAGCGTTACGGGACGCTCCGGCGGCAGATATGTGCTTGGTGAGATTGCAGCAATGTGCGGCATGAAAGATCTTTCTTAGACCGACAGCGACTGCCGCGCCTCTGTTGATATAGTACGCGATATCGCCGGCAAGTCGTCAAAGCCATTTCTTATAGCCGGAGATTTCAATGCTCACCCCGATTCGGAGGTTATGAAAGACTTTGACAAAGATTTCACTCCGCTTTCCAATACCGGTTTGCTAACCTTTCCTGCCGACAGCCCGGTTGAGACTCTTGACTACATTTTGCTCTATAATCCGAACAAAAAGCCGGTCAAGGTCAATACAGCCGCCGTTGTTGACGAGCCTGTAGCATCGGATCACCGGCCGATAGCAGTTTCTGTTGCTGTTTCCGCGTTATAGCGGGCTATTGATATTTTTTGCCTATCTTTGTTGTAAACAATAATTCGTACAGACCATGAATAAAAGAATAACCGCCATTACTGCCGGATTGCTGGCTGTAACCGCGTTGGCGCAGTCGCCTAAAGACAAAGGCTACGCTACAATTGACAGAGCCACTGCCGAAGCTCACATAGGCTTCCTTGCGTCAGATGAGCTTGAAGGGAGAGAAGCCGGATATAAATCCGGACGCATAGCCGGCAATTATGTGCTCGCCCAGCTGAAATCGCTTGGCATCCAACCCTGGAATGGCTCAAGCTATGAGCAGCCTTTTGAAGCCTATCGCATAGAGCGTCAGAAAAAGGGAAGTTATCAGGTTCATCCCGACAGTATCGCGAAGCTGAAAGAAGGAGTACACCAGAAACTGAACCTACGCAACATTATAGGTATGATTCCGGGCAAGAAATCCGATGAGTATGTCATTATCGGCGCGCATTATGACCATATAGGCATGGACCCGCTTCTTGATGGCGACCGGATATATAACGGCGCGGATGACAATGCCTCCGGAGTGGCTGCTGTTCTTCAGATAGCGCGCGCTTTCATGGCGAGCGGCATTCAGCCGGAGCGAAATGTGCTTTTTGCGTTGTGGGACGGGGAGGAGAAAGGACTGCTCGGCTCTGAACATTTCATGCTGAATTGGGATGACCCGACAAAAATCAAGGGCTATCTCAATTTCGATATGATAGGCAGAAACAATAACGAGGCAAATCCGGAGCATGTGGTGTATTTCTACACCGCAGCCTATCCGGAGTTTGAAAAATGGCTGCGCGGAGACATTAAAGAGCGCGGGCTGGCACTTAAACCCGATTATCGTGCGTGGGATCGACCTATCGGCGGTGGCGACAACGGCTCCTTTGCCAAGAGGGATGTACCCGTCATATGGTATCACACCGACGGACACAAAGACTATCACATGCCCGGCGACCATGCCGATAAAATCAATTACCCCAAAACGGTTGACATAACCCGCGCGGCTTATCTTAATCTTTGGAATCTTGCCAACAACTTCGGCGAGTGACATCGCTCTGCGGCGGCATGTCAAAAAAAATGACTAATTTTACCGCATATCTGTGTCAAATAAAAATACAAACCGGATGAACGAAAAACGAAAAATAAGAGTAGGCATAACTCAGGGAGACATAAACGGTGTTGGCTATGAGGTGATTCTCAAGGCTCTTGAAGATGACCGCATGCTTGAGTTGTGTACTCCTGTAATATACGGGTCGGCAAAAATAGCCGCCTATTATAGAAAAGGCGCACTGGCAAATCCTATTCAGCTCAATCAGATTTCTGCGGCTGCCGATGCCCGCGAAGACCAGTATAATATAATAAATGTCGTGGGCGAGGATGTGAAGGTTGAGCCGGGAGTACCCTCAGCAGAGTCCGGAGCTGCAGCTTTTGCCGCTCTTGAACGGGCGGTGACGGATCTTCGCGGCGGTGACATAGACGTGCTGGTAACTGCGCCCATAGACAAGCATACAATACAGAGCAGCACTTTTCACTTTCCGGGTCACACCGAGTATCTCCAGGCGTCACTTGCCGAAAACGGCGAGCAGTCTATGATGATAATGTGCAATCCGTCCACGGGCTTGCGCATCGCACAGGTCACAGCCCATATACCGCTTGCCAAAGTGGCTGAATCAGTTACAAAGGAAAGGATAATAGAAAAGATAAAGCAGTTCGAGGCATCGCTTAAAAAAGATTTCGGCGTGAACCATCCCCGCATTGCGGTACTGTCGCTCAACCCCCATGCAGGAGAGCAAGGCTTGCTTGGCAGCGAGGAAATCAATGAAATAATCCCGGCTATAGAAGCGTGTCAGGCTGCCAAAATAAGCTGTTACGGACCCTATGCGAGCGATGGATTTTTCGGTTCGGGTCAGTTTGCCCGTTTTGACGGAGTTCTGGCTATGTATCACGACCAGGGTCTCGCTCCGTTCAAAACCATGTCTATGGACAGCGGGGTAAATTTCACTGCCGGTCTGCCGTTTGTGCGTACCTCGCCTGACCATGGAACCGCCTATGATATCGCCGGAAAAGGCATTGCTGATGCAGATTCCATGCGTCAGGCAATATTCGAGGCTATCGATATTTTCCGTAACCGGTCGCGTTACAGCAGAGCTTATGCCAATCCCTTGCGTCGGCAGTACATCGAAAAAAACAAGAACGACAATGTGGTTCTTGATCTTACAAAAACGGACGAATCCTGATGAACTATGCTATCATAGCGGCAGGCGAGGGCTCCCGACTTGCAGCAGAGGGAGTGGACGCGCCGAAACCTCTGGTGAAAATCGGCGGAGAAACCCTGTTGGAGCGCCTTGTCGGCATTTTTTTGCGATGCGGGGCTGAAAGCATAAACATAATAGTCAGCGCACGCAACGAGGAGGTTATTGCTCATGCTAATGAAATAGCGGCGCGGAGCGCTGTACCGGTAAACGTGGTGGTAAAAAACACGCCCGATTCCATGCACAGTTTCGCCGAAGTGACCCGCGGGATGTGTGGCAAATTCTGTGTCACGACTGTCGACACGGTTTTCAACACGGCTGAATTCGAGCGTTATATTAAAGCGTTTGAGTCGGACGACATTGTCGACGGATACATGGCTGTGACCTCTTATGTCAATGATGAGAAGCCTCTGTTTGTGGCAACAGACCCAAGCCTGAACATCACCGCATTTCGTGATGTGGCGGCGGCAGACACGCGCTATGTTAGCGGCGGCATATACGGGCTTGACGAAAAAGCACTCGAAGTACTGGATGCGTGTTTGCGCGACGGAACTTCAAGGATGCGCAATTTCCAGCGGGCGCTTGTAGCAGGCGGCTTGCGGCTGAAAGCTTATCCGATGGGGAAAATCATAGATATAGACCACGCTGCCGATATTGACGTGGCGCAGTCGTTATTGCAAGAGTATAACCACACCATATAGCTTTAGAAAACCATGGCTGAAATCAGAATTGCTGCAATAAAGAGAGCCGGGGCGTTCTCTCCAAATCATATCGGCAACGACACCGCCATTCTCAATGTCGTGTCAGAGCAGTTGCGCAAACGAGGCTGTGAGGTGAGCGTGTACAGCGAAGAGCAGCTTGTGTCTGGCGCTGTGTCCGAACGCATTATCGTGAATATGTGTCGAGAGCGGCGTTCCATAGAGGTTCTTCAGGAGAAAGAAGAGCAAGGGTGTCTGGTTGTAAATTCCGGTTACGGCATAGAAAACTGTACGCGTGAACGCATGACAAGAATACTTGTCGGAAGCAATATACCGCACCCCGAAAGCCTGATTGTCAACACCGACGAGGCTGTGCGCGGTCGGCTTGAGGAAGCCGGTTTTAGCCGTTGCTGGATTAAACGCGGCGATTTTCACACCATGCACCGTGAGGATGTGAGCTATGTGCGCCATGCTACAGAAGCGCAGGAAGTTTTGCAGGAATATTTTCTCCGTGGCATAAAGAGGGCTGTTATAAGCAAACACCTCGAAGGCGACCTGATAAAGTTTTATGGAGTTGCAGACAGCCCGTTTTTCTACTGGTTTTATCCGTTTAATGAGGCTCATAGCAAATTCGGCTACGAGGCAATAAACGGAAACGCTGAAAATATCGGTTTTGATGAGGAGGCTCTGAAGAAAATATGCCGTGACTCGGCAGAGATTCTTGATGTGAAAATATACGGAGGCGACTGCATTGTGTCTCCCGAGGGAGATATAAAGATTATAGACTTCAACGATTGGCCGAGTTTTGCTCCCTGCCGTAATGAGGCGGGACCTCATATCGCAAAATCCATAATGGCAAGCATCAAAACATTTGTGGAGAACGGCGGCTCAGCAAGGTAACCGCCACAGGCAGCCGAGTGTGTTAATCCCTACCTGTTTTGTTGAGTTTCAAGGCGTTCAGCATTCTTTCGATGCCGGAGTCAAGGCGTGTCACTCTGAACACAAAGTGGCGCTGCAGGAGGAAATTCCAGAACAAAGACACCATTAGAGCCACAAAAAGTCGTGAAACCATAAATGTGCCGTTGTTCGATACCATGAATATGTTTTCCTGAAGCCATACACAGTCTTTTACAAGATAGTATACCACCTGTGTGCCGTAACTGTTGAGCAGCAGCGAGCCGGTCCAGACCAACGAGAATTTAAAAAGAGCGATGCGCCAGTTTACACTATCGGCATGGAATGTAAACCGATAGTTGATCAGGCAGTTCAGCACGCCTCCGATAAAGGCGCCTATTGCGGTGGATAGAAAAGGCGTCAGATGTAGCAGAGAGAAGGCAAGAAATGCGGTAAACGTATCAATCCAGCCACACAGCTGAGAGGATACGCTTGATCGCAGCAGGGTATAAAACAACCCGTCGTTGTGAAGGATTTTTTTCTTTACCCGTCCTAATTTTTCTTTTGCGTCTTTTCGAGCCGACTTCATTTATTTCTTTTGCGAGGGTTTCAGCGGGTCAATTTTTGCAAGAGCCTTGAGGTCTTTTGTCATTGAGATGATGTATGCCAGATACAGTCCGGCTGCTATGACAGCACCAAGGCAGTCGTATATGGTGAATGTGTGGCTGCCTAATTCCATGTTTATCTCTTTCAGCGGGGTGTACATATAAAGCATGAACACCGCTATGATAATCAGTCTCATCTCAGTCGGTCCGAGGCTCGCGTAGGTGAGCTGGAATCTGTTGATTACTATGGTGGAGAGGTATGTGTAGATTGACAGACAAAGATAACCGCCCATTATAAATAGTGATATGCTCAGGTCCATCAACGGCGAGAGTCCGAGACCCATGCATATGAGGCAAGTGGTGAGCGCATCAAGTGAATGGTCTATGAAAAAACCGTATTTTGGACGTTGGGTGTCGCGCACGCGAGCCAACGAACCGTCAAGGCTGTCACCGAACCAGTTGATTGCAAGTCCCAGTGCCGCCAGCCAGAAATAGTTGACATTGCATTGCGCCATCCAGCAGAATGCGGCATATATTACAGCGCCTGCGACACCTATGTATGTCAGCATGTCGGAGGTAACCCAGGCGGGCATACGATTTGCCATCCACACCAACAGCCTTTTCTCTGCGGCATTGAGCAAGGATGTCTGTATGCGTTCTGCGTTTTCGTTTCCCATAATCTTAATAAGTTAAGTTCATAATAATGATTTGGCAGGCAGTGTCATCAGCCGCTGTAGAGGCTGAATCGCCATAATTCTAAAATTATTGCAAAGGTACACAAAAATCAGTTAACGCCATTATAAAAAATAAGCGTCGGGCAAAAACACCGGCAAAAATATACCCGAACCGCCGGCATTTCACGATTTCAGGCAATTTCCTTGCAGATTACGGGGATTCTGGCGAAATTTGCTAAGAAATTGCGATAGTGCGGCTTTGCGTTACCTGCCGGTAAAAATTGCGGCGGTCGGTGTTTCTGCGCGTATTGCATTGTTTTTCAGTTCTTATTTAGTAATTCAACCAGCGTGTAGAATATGATAATCAAGGATCTGGCATCGCAGAACGATGAGATAAGGCAGGATGTGCTCAACTATGATGACATCCGCCAGATAATACCTAAACTTGACGGACACGAGAAGTTGGTGAACCGGCTTCTTCACTTTTTGTCGGTAGACAAAGTAAACGCTGTTCACCGCAAGTGTTGCGACACCCCCGGACCGGAGTTTACACGGCGTCTGCTGCTTGAGGAGCTGAAGATAAAGCTCCGTATAGACAACGAGCAGGTTCTTGACAATCTGCCAGAAGGAGCTTTCATCACGGTCAGCAATCACCCGTTCGGGGCCCTTGACGGCATTGCGCTCATACACCTTATCGGTTCGCGCCGCCCGAAATTTAAAGTCATGGTCAACATGGTATTGAATAAAATATCAGCCATGAGACCTAATTTTATCGCTGTTGATGCCTGGGCGCAGGAGGACCCCGCCAAACGCATGGTGTCGGTACTCGGCATCCGTCAGTCTTTGCGTCAGCTTGCCGAAGGGGAGCC
The DNA here is from genome assembly GCA_003762715.1 of Muribaculaceae bacterium Isolate-104 (HZI). GTDB lineage: Bacteria > Bacteroidota > Bacteroidia > Bacteroidales > Muribaculaceae > Paramuribaculum. The sequence continues at coordinate 70,458 of RIBJ01000033.1, forward strand.
TCTTGGCTTTTTCCCGGCTGGAGCCATGAGCAAGGTCAACTGGAAGTACCAGCAGATAGACCGTCCGTGGCAGGATTCCGTACTTCAGATAATATACAGGGCGAATGTGCCTGTGGTGCCGATATTTTTCCATGGCGGCAACAGCCTTTGGTGCAATATTCTCGGTCATGTATTCTGGGCGGCACGCTCGCTCCGCCTCCCGGCGGAGGTGTTCCGTAAGAAAGGAAAGGAAATGCACATCAGTGTCGGCGACATCATCACCCCTGAGGAGCAGGCCAAGTATCGCGAAAACCCTGCAACGCTCGGCAAATTCCTTCGCGAACGTACTTATGCCCTCAGGTCATTCAAATGAGCGACAAAAAGCAACAGTTGTCCGGTTCGTACAGAGACAGCCTTAAGTCGCTTGACACGGAGGAGGGGATAGACCTTGCCTTTTATCGCCCGATAGGCTACATGTGGGCAAAACTTGCCAGACGTGCGGGCATAACCCCCAACGCCATTACGATAGCTTCGATATTTCTTGGTGTCGGAGCCGGGGTATTGATGTATTTCAACATATATTGGGTGAATGTCGCGGGCATGCTGCTGCTTGTGTGGGCAAACTCGTTTGACAGCGCGGACGGTCAGCTGGCGCGGATGACACACAACTATTCGCGTATAGGGCGTATACTGGACGGTCTGAGTGGAGACATCTGGTTTGCAACTATATATGTGGCGATATGCCTTCGGGAGAATGTGACATCGGTCTTTTTTATGTCGCACCCCTGTGTTATATGGATAATGGCAGGCGTAACCGGAATGTGTCATGCCAGGCAGGCAGCTATGGCAGACTACTACCGGCAGTTTCATCTCTATTTTCTCAAGGGCGAGGAGGGCAGCGAACTGGAACGGGTGTCTGAACTCCGGAGCAAACTTGCAGCCATGCCGTGGAAAGGTAATTTTTGGAAAAAACTGTCACTGGTCGTGTACACAGGCTACACCGCCCGTCAGGAGTCTGCAACGCCAAAAATGCAGCGGTTGAGACAAGAACTTGAAGCGCGTTTCCCCGACGGCAAAATACCGCAGTCATTCCGTGATGACTTCCGGCAGAGGAGCCTGCCTCTGATGAAGTATACCAATATCCTGTCATTCAACTGGCGCACGATAGCTTTGTTTGCTGCACTGTTGGTCGGAATGCCCTGGCTTTATTTCGCTTTTGAACTTACCGTGTTGAACCTCCTGCTGGTAATGATGGTGGTGAGGCATGAAAGAATATGCGAATGGTTTGTAAAATGTCTTGAAGAAGGCAAGTATGGGCGCGGTTAAGGGTGTTATATTTGATTATGGAGGCACGCTTGACAGCTGTGGCGAGCATTGGAGTCATGTGATACGTCGCGGTTATTCAGCCGCCGGTCTGGAGCCTGATGAAGACTGTTTCAGAGGGGCTTATGTGTATGGAGAGCGGGCGCTTGCCGTTACGCGCCACATTTTGCCTCATCACACATTTCTGGATTTAATGCGCATAAAAATCAGAATCGAACTGGAGTGTATTGCGCGTAATGACAGCCTGTGTATGGGCAAAATCGGCGAATCCTCTGCCGAAACTATCGCGGAGTATTGTTACCGGTCTGCCGAAAAGTGTGTCAGCGAATCGGCGCAGACATTGAAGAAATTGTATGCGGCAGGTATTCCAATGGTGCTAGTATCAAATTTTTACGGCAATGTACGGTCTGTGCTGAGTGACTTCGGCATAGAATGCTATTTTGATAAAATAATAGAGAGTGCGGTTGTCGGGGTGCGCAAGCCGGACCCGCGTATATTTGTACTCGGGGTAGAGGCTCTGCGGCTTGCTCCCGAAGAAGTGCTTGTTGTGGGCGACAGCTACTCGAAAGACATTTTGCCGGCGCGAAGCATCGGTTGCCGTACCGCATGGCTCAAGGGGGCTGGCTGGGAAAAGGAGTGTGACCCCGAAGATGATGCGGATGTTATTCAGAGCATATCGGAAATAACCGACGCGGTATTGTGATTTATTTACAGTATTGGCAGTTTTACTGCTTTAAATTCACTTATTTTATCTAAATGTCGCAAATGTTGCAGGTATTTAACTAAATGTGATAACGAGCTAAGTGTAAATAATTTTGTATGTCAGGAAATATCACTACTTTTACACGCTTTTTCGGTAGTGTGACATATTTTTAGACATTGCCTGACTAATGCATAAAAGAATCGAAACAAAAGGTCTATAACAGAATCATGATTAAGACGACTGTAAAACCTGCGGATGGTAAACTTGGAGTACTCGTGGTCGGGCTTGGAGCCGTGACCTCCACATTCATGACCGGTGTGCTTATGGCTCGTAAGGGGCTTGCCAAACCAGTAGGGTCGATGACTCAGTACGACAAAATCCGTGTTGGCAAGGGAGCTGACAAAAAATATCTCAGGTATGCGGACATTGTGCCTATGGCAAATCTTGACGACATTGTGTTCGGAGCCTGGGACGTGTACCCCGCCAATGCATACGAAAGCGCATGCTATGCCGAGGTTCTTCAGGAAAAAGACATTGAACCCGTAAAGGATGAGCTTGAGAAAATTGTTCCCATGAAAGCCGCTTTCGACCAAAATTATGCGAAGCGCCTCAACGGCGACAATATCATGACCGGCAAAACCCGCTGGGAAATGGTGGAACAGCTCCGCAGCGATATACGCAGATTCAAAGAGGACAACAGTCTTGACCGTGTGGTTGTTCTGTGGGCTGCTTCTACAGAAGTCTATGTGCCGGTTGACGAAAAGACCCACTGCTCGCTTGCCGCTCTTGAAGCCGCGATGAAAGCCGATGACAAAGAGCATATAGCACCCTCCATGTGCTACGCTTATGCCGCTCTGTCAGAGGGCGCACCTTTTATAATGGGCGCACCCAACACTACGGTAGACATTCCTGCTATGTGGGAACTCAGCGAAAAGACCTCCATGCCTATAGCCGGTAAAGACTTCAAAACCGGTCAGACTCTTGTGAAATCAGGTTTCGCGCCAATCATAGGCACACGCTGCCTCGGTCTCAACGGCTGGTTCTCCACCAATATACTCGGCAATCGCGACGGTCTTGTGCTTGACGAGCCTGCCAATTTCCGCACAAAAGAGGTTTCAAAACTCTCTACACTTGAGTCAATTCTCGTGCCCGAAGAGCAGCCCGACCTTTACAACGCTAACTGTGGCGGAGCAGAAGAAGGCGGGCATCAGGGCTACTACCACAAGGTGCGAATCAACTACTATCCCCCGCGCAATGACAGCAAAGAGGGCTGGGACAACATTGATATTTTCGGCTGGATGGGCTATCCCATGCAGATTAAAATCAATTTCCTTTGCCGCGACTCTATTCTCGCCGCGCCCCTGTGTCTTGACCTGGTGCTGCTAAGCGACCTTGCTGCCCGCGCCGGGCGTCATGGCATACAGCGGTTTCTCAGTTTCTTCCTCAAGAGTCCGATGCATGACTATACCAAGGGCGAGGTGCCGGTAAATCATCTCTTCCAGCAGTATACCATGCTCAAAAACGCTATCCGCGAGATGGGCGGTTACGAAGCGGACGAAGAGATAGACTGACGTATTTTGTAAAACAAACAACGATGCAAGGAGTGCCGGCAGCGCAACAGCGGTCGGCACTCCTTATAATTATATAGTTCGCCCGGAAATCAGGGGACTGTCAGTGGTAAAAAGATGCATTAACTAAATTTTTAGTTCATAATTGTTGGTAACTAAAAAAATAGTTATACTTTTGCGGGTAACTAAAACATTAGTTGATATGGCGAAGTCGCGAGAAAAGATAGTCCTCACGGAAAAAGAAGAGGAGATAATGAAGCTGCTTTGGCAGCACGGACCCTTGCATGTCAGGGAAATGGTGGAGTTTTATGATGAACCCCGCCCGCATTTCAACACAGTGTCCACCATTGTGCGCATTCTTGAGCAGAAAGGCTATGTGGGTCATGAATCTGTCGGCGGCTCATACCGTTATCATGCAGTTGCGCGTATGGAAGATTTCAGGCGTCGCAGCTTCGGCAAGCTCATCCGTAATTATTTCGGCAACAGTTATCTTGGGGCGGTTTCGTCGCTTGTTGCCGATGAGAAGATTTCGGTTGAAGAGCTGAAGGAACTTATAGCCAAGGTTGAAAACTCGAACAAAAGCAGTAATTGATTATGGGACAGCTACTTTATTTTTCGGCAGTGGGCGGTATTGTACTGTCTGTTCTTTACATTACATACAAGTGGTGTATGTCTACAGAGCGTATGCACTCTTTCAACAGAGCCACTCTGCTGGCGCTTTATGCGGTGTCTTTCGGCTTGTTTCCGCTTCTTGACCGAATTGCAGCGGGTGACTCCGGACAGGAGCTCAGAATAGTTTCTGCCATCAGTATTCCGCGTAACGGATTAAGCTGGATTGAGGCGGTCGCGTGGGGGTATGTCGCCGGAGTCTGCGTTATGCTGGCTGCAAGTGTACTGTCATATATCCGTATAGCTGCCATTGTGAGAAGGGGCGAGGCTAAGGTTTGTGGCAGGTACAAGGTTATTCTTACCGATGACAGCTCCATGTCTCCATTCAGCTGGTTTCGTTACATAGTTCTGAGCCGCCGCGATTATAACGAGGCTGGAGAAATGATTGTGTGTCATGAGATGCGCCATCTCGCCAGCATGCATTGGCTGGATTTGATTCTGGCGCAGCTGGTAATAGTGTTCAACTGGTATAATCCTACCGTGTGGCTTATGCGCAGGGAGTTGAGAACCGTTCATGAGTATCAGGCAGATATGGCTGTGCTGCATTCGGGTGCCAATGCAAAGGACTACCAGCTGCTGCTTATAAGGAAAGCTGTTGGCAAAAAATTTCCGGCATTGGTCAACAGCCTGAACCACGGCATGCTTAAAAAGCGAATAGACATGATGTTGTCCGACCGCAGGTGCTGTCGTGTGTCAAGGTTGAGGGCTGCGATGTTTTTGCCGGCTGTGCTTGTGGCTGTGGCTCTGATTAATGTGCCGGCAATCGGCTATCCTATAGGATTGTTGCGCAACGTAAATCTATACTCCCGGCAGGCTCCGCCGCAAGAAAACGCACTGAGAGTCGGCGCTGATAAGCTGGCTCCTGAGATATATCTTGACGGAGAGATTATTGACAATGACGACTTGCAGAGTATCAATCCATCGGAGATAAAATCAATAAGTGTTGACAAGTCAACCCCTAACGGACGCGTAACAATAAATACCAAATAATCATTTAATACCGGTTTTATGAAAAAGTCAGTTTATGCCGCTGTTTTAATCGCGGCAAGTGCTTCAGTCGCCTTTACCGCACAGGCTCAGTTTGCGGTAACAGCCGTTCAATCAAGTAAAAAAGCAGAAAAAGAGCAGCCGGTACCGACATTGTCCGACCCCGGACTATATGATGTTCTCGGTACCTCAAAATATGTGGCGTTGTATGATTATAATGTAAATACAACCGACAAGGGCGGAGCTCCGGTGGTCGAAACCTATGTCACCGCTCTGCGCATCGGTGACGACGGCGCTTTGTTTACCGACTACCTTACCTATAAGTCTGATTCTCTGATTGCCTGCGGCGCTCCCGCGCAGGAAATTAAAAATGCTGCCGACGAGTGTGGCAAAGCAGAGTTCTTTTTTGAGCCTACAGTTGTGCAGAATATGCCTGAAGGCATGGTTGTAGTTTATGACCAGACCGCAATAAAGCTTGCCACCTACAGCGAGCCTTTCGGAGAAATTGCATGGGAGCTGACCGGTGAAACAGATTCAGTTGCGGGCTATCAGGCAAGTGCGGCGATAGGGGAGTATGGCGGCCGCAAGTGGAAAGTATGGTTTACAGAGGAGATTCCGGTGACGTTCGGCCCATGGAAACTTGCCGGGCTGCCGGGACTGGTGTTGCAGGCAGATGATTCCGAGGGGCTGCTCGGTTTCAGACTCATTCAGTTCACAAAAAGCGAAGTGCCGTTGGCTATAGCTAAAAACGCAAATGTTGTCAAGACAGAAAGGGATAAGTTTATCCGTCAGAAAAACAGCAATCTACAGAATCCTATGGAAGCCATCAATCCTGCGTCTATTTCAAGCATGACGGTATTGAAATCGGCAAACAAAAGCCCGCGGTTTGTGATAAACGGTGTAAATGTAAGAATGCCTGTCAATACCTGTATACCACTTGAACTGAAATGAGAAAAGCGGCGGCAGTTCTGTTGTTTGTCTGGAGTGTGACTGTTTCGGCTCAGACGAGGTCTTTGTCCGGAGTTGTTACGGAGGAGGGCGGCGCGCCGTTGCCGGGTGTGTCGGTAAAACTCTTCAGCGGCTCTAAAATGCGCACTTTCGCGAGGACAAACGGCGCCGGGACATATAAGATTGCTGTACCGGAAGCCGATTCTGTCAGACTGGTGTTTGAGCGCATGTCATACGCCCGGCAGGAGCATCCGCTGCCGCAAGGTGACAGGCTGGATGTGTGCATGTCGCCGGCTGCCACAGACCTGAAGGAGGTGGTTATAAGCGCTCCGTCGGTAAAGCTCAGAGGCGATACGCTGTCGTTCAATCTCGCCGCGTTTGTGGGCAAAGGTGATGTGTCGCTTGAGGATGCTATGAAAAAGATTCCCGGCATAACTGTGGAAAGCAGCGGCGCCATAAAATATCTGGGTAAGGATATAAGCAACTTTTATGTAGAGGGTCTTGAGATGCTCGGCGGGCGCTATTCGCTTGCCACGCGCAATCTGCCTGCCGAGTATGTAAGCACGGTAGAGGTTCTCAATAATCACAAGGCTCGGAAAATAGACTCGGACAAACACAGCGATGATGTGGCTATAAATGTCAGACTCAAGTCCACTGTGAGGGTTCGCCCCGTTGGAACATACGAGGGGGCGGCTGGCTATGAAAATGGCAGGATGCTTTACCGTATATCGGGTACCGGCATGATTTTCAAGCCCGGGATGCAGAGCCTTGTAGGTGTCAAGGGCGGCAATGTGAGCAGCTTCTCGGAATCAGACATAAGAGTTCATTACGGCGGTTCTGAAATAGCCAGCGCTGCGGCTTCTGTGCTGCCTGCGCCGGCAACCGGAGGCGCACCGGTGTCAGCCGCGCGTTATGAAAATGTGCGCGACCGGCTTGTAAGCGCGAATACTGTTTTTAAAACATCGTCAGACGGCACACTGCGCGCCAACGCAAACTACTCCTATTCGTACAGCGGCAGCTCATACTCTTCGGTAACGAATTATTTTACCGGAGGGGAGGGACTTGTGGTGGAGGAGCGTAACGAGTCGTCGGCGAGCTCGCACAACCCTGCGTTTGAGGCAGATTATACTCTCAACGCCACTAAGCGCTATGTCAGTAATTTGTTGCGGTTCTCAGGCGAGGTGTCGCATCAGGAGACCGGTGCGACCAATAACGGAACGCCTATGAGCCAGCGGCGAAGGTTCCGTACATTCAATATCAGCGACAGATTTCGATTCACAACCCGTATAGGCGGCAGAGAATGGAATTTGTTCTCGTATATAGCCATGAACACTACCCCCATGACGCGACTTGCCGTAGGCGGACGTCAGGGCGATGAGGCATTCAGAGCCACTCAGTCGGTGAAATCGACTACGGTAATGGTTAATGAAACCGCTTATTCGTCATGGAGCAAAGGCAATTCCAGATTTTATCTTAATGCCGGAGTTCAATATGAATACAACAGGGTGCTCACAGGTCTTGAGCGGCTGGAGGGGAGTTACGACAACAGAATCTATTCAACCCGTGCCGAAATAAGCGCTTCGCCGGTGTATGAGTACAACGAGCCGACCAACAGGCTGTCTCTGCGCCTGATCCTGCCGGTGAGAATGACAGTTTTACGCGCAAGAAACCGGGTTACGGAAGAGAGTATGAAAATCACGCAGCCCTCTTTCACCCCCGACGCTTATGCTTACTGGCGAATAAACGGTATGTCGGAAATTAATGTGTCGGCATCTTACAGCAATACGGTCGGTGACTATCTTGACCTTCTGAACAATCCTGTGCAGACATCGTACCGGGCGATAACCGCCCGCTCCGGGCTTGTGGCAAAAACGCGCGGCTGGCAATGCCGGCTTGGCTACAAATACGAGCGTCCGTTTGATTACTGGCTGATGAGAACCGGTGTGCAGTACAGCTCTACCCGCCGCAACATGCTCAATTCACAGTATGTTACCTCCGGAGAGGTGTTTTCCACATGCATTCTGTCGCCAAACGCCACCGATATAGCCTCGGCAGATGTGATTCTGTCCAAGACCATTCCTTCGATTTCCACAAAACTGGATGTGACAGGGGCGTACTCCTGGAGCCGCAGGCACATAGTGCAGCAGGATATTCCGGTGAGATATTACGGACGGAGTTTCCGTGGCGGCATTTCAGCGAATTTCCGGCCATGGAGGTTTGTGGAATTCGAATGGAGACCCTCGGCAGGCAAGACAATCTGCTCATACATTGGCGAGAGCAGTTCTTATGTAGATTTCAGCGAAAACTTCCGGCTGTCATTTTATCCCGGCGGCGGAGTTGAGCTACGCGGCGCTCTCGAGCATGTGCGCAAACAGGTTGCGCAAAGCCAATACAAAAATATGGCATTGCTTGATTTCAAAGCGGTGTGGAAACGAGGCAAATGGCGCCTGAATATTGCACTTGACAATCTGCTTGACCGGCGCAGCTACAGCTACACGGTGTTCAACGGTGTGGACACGTGGTACTATGACTATGCGCTCCGCGGGCGTTCTGTTGTTGCGGGAGTGAGCTATACGCTTTAGGGCAAGTTCAAAAATCTTTTTGTAACTTTGTAGCCATGAAGCAAAAAGAACAGGCGATATGTGTCTACGGGGCGTCGTGCGATGATATAGCCGAAAGCTACAAGGCTGCCGCATTCAGAGTCGGCGCTCTGATAGCGGAGAGCGGGTACCCTCTGGTCAGCGGAGGGGGCAGAGGCGGTCTCATGGCGGCTGCCATAAACGGCGCTACAGCCGGCGGAGGCGAGAGTGTAGGTGTGTTGCCGCAGTTCATGATAGACAAGAACTGGCAGCACCCGGCTTTGTCGTCAATGATTGCGACCCCGGACATGCACACGCGAAAGCACAAAATGGCTTCAATGAGCGGTGGTGTCATAGCGTTGCCGGGAGGAGTAGGCACCCTTGACGAGCTGATGGAGATAATAACATGGAAGCAGCTGGGGCTTTATACCGGCAACGTGGTGATTCTTAACACCGACGGCTATTACGACCCTTTGCTTGAAATGCTTGCGCGCATTGAGGAGCGGGGCTTCATGCGGAGTGGCGGAGTGAGTCTCTGGAGTGTAGCCGAAACACCGGAGGAAGCGGTGGCTGCCGCTATTGCTGCAAAGTAGGTATTATTATATTATGGCGCAGGCAGAACAGACGCGGTACAGTGATGATACGGTAGAGCTTATTTCAATCTCGACCGGAGAGTCTGTCGCGTCTGATGAGGTTGAAACAGCTGCGCCTGCGCGAGATGCTTGCGAGCTTTGGCTTGACGGAGCAATGTGCCGGGAGACGGATGCACCGGCCGAGGCTTGTTGCTACAGTGAGGCGGGTGACAGCTATCTGAACGGATTGTATGCCGAACCGCGACCGGTGCTGCCGGGGTACGACACCGGTATCGCCGCGCTTGTTATCGGGGCGTTTCTGCTTGTGGCGCTCAATATGCGTCACTACACCACATTTCTGAAAGGGTTTGCGCAGGATTTGTGGAGTGTCAGGCTCAGAGACAATCTTTTTGAGGACCACACGGTGAGTGAGACCAAGGTAATTGCATCGCTTGTCATCATGTTGTGTGTCAGCGGCGGCGTACTCCTTGATTTTCTGTTTCCCGTGCACTGTATTTCAGATGTTACCCCGTTTTTGAGTGTGTTGGCGCTTGCCGTGTGTGTTGCGGTTTATTATGCGTTTCAGCTGTGTGCCTATTCGGTGGTGGGCTATGTGTTTACCTCAAGGGTATCGGCCCGGATATGGCTGCGCGGGTTCAATGCCTCGCAGGTGCTTCTCAGTCTGTGCGTGTGGGTTCCCGCCCTGATAGTGCTGTTCAATCCCGCGCTTGGCAGTTCAATGCTTATTGTGGGCGGAGTACTCTACATTTTGGCGAGAATCATATTCATAAGCAAGGGTTTTAGAATTTTTTACAACAATATTCCGTCACTGATTTACTTTATTTTGTACCTTTGCGCCTTGGAAATTATACCGCTTGTCATAGCGGCGCATGTTGCCCATTTTCTAACACAAACCTGAATTTCAAAAGAACTTAAGCGTGAAAGTAAACAAGATACTGGTATCACAGCCTAAACCTTCTTCCGAAAAGTCGCCTTATTATGAAATTGCCAACAAGTATGGGGTCGAGGTCGTATTTCGCCCGTTCATCAAGGTAGAGGGTGTCTCCGCAAAGGAGTTCAGGCAGCAAAAAATATCCATTCAGGATTATACTGCAATCATATTCACAGCGCGTACAGCGATAGACCATTTTTTCCGTTTGTGCGAAGAGATGCGTGTGACCATACCCGATACAATGAAGTACTTCTGCACCACAGAAAGCATTGCATTGTATTTACAGAAATACACTGTGTACCGCAAACGCAAGATTTTCCATGCAGACACAGGCAAGCTCGCCGATCTTATTCCTTATCTAGTGAAGCATAACAAGGAAAAGTTTCTGTATGCCGTGAGCGATGTGCACAAAGATGAGACAAATCTTCTTGACGACCACAAAATCAACTACACCAAGGCAGTCATGTACCGTACGGTGAGCAATGATTTCGGACCGGATGAGAAATTTGACTACGACATGCTGATATTCTTCAGCCCCAGCGGTATAGCCTCTCTGATGAAGAATTTCCCGGAATTTGAGCAGAAAGACATAAAAATAGGCTGTTTCGGCGCCACAACCGCAAAGGCGGTGAAGGATGCGGGTCTGCGTCTTGATGTCGAGGCTCCCTCTGTCAAGGCTCCCTCCATGACGGCGGCTCTCGAGAATTTCCTGAAGGAGAACAACTGAAGGAGAACAATAGAATGTAATGACCGGATTCCGGCTATATAAAAAAGAGCGTCTGTGCAGAAAATCTGCTATAGACGCTTTGTTTTTTGGCAACAGCGGTGCCGGAAGCGTGATGGCTTACCCCTGGCGCGCGGTATGGCGCGTCAATGAAGGCAGGGATGTGAGCTGCGCGCAGTTTCTTGTGTCTGTGCCGAAAAAGCGGCTTCGCCATGCCGTGGACAGGGTGGTTATGAGGCGGCGCTGCCGCGAGGCGTTCAGGCTCAACAGAGCTTTGTTGCCGACCGGGAGCCGGGTTGACATAGCGTTTATATATGTAGGCAAGGGACTCACGCCTTACAGTGATGCCCAGCGCTCTGTGTGCCGTATTCTCGGCAAAATATCGGAAAAGATATCGGACAATGAGGCTCAATGAGATAGCAAAAGCGATTGCAATCGTACCAATCCGGTTTTATCAGCTGTGCATCTCCCCGCTGTTTCCGGCATGTTGCCGCTACACTCCAACCTGCAGCCAGTACACAATAGAGGCTGTGGGCAAGCATGGAGTTGCAAAGGGGCTGTGGCTCGGTTTCAAAAGAATTATGCGTTGTCATCCGTGGGGCGGCAGCGGTTATGATCCGGTGCCATGACAGCTGTTGCCGACCTACACACGCACAGACTTGATTCTACAGACGGCATAATATCCGTAAATCCTTTTTTTAACGCTTATGACGCCGCTAAGCACTACTCGGCGGGCATTCATCCGTGGAACGCCGAAAGTGTGGCAGAACGCGAAATAAACGCGCTTTATGAGGCTGCGGCGCGCGGTGAGGTGGTTGCTATAGGAGAATGCGGTCTTGACAGGCTGCGAGGCGGGTGTCTTGATTATCAGATAAAAATTTTCAGAGAACACATATCATTGAGCGAGGCGCTGAGAAAGCCGCTTATTGTGCACTGTGTGCGGTGTACTGCCGAATTGCTTGCCGAGCGTAAGAGAAGCCGTGCTGCAATGCCGTGGGCCTTTCACGGGTTCAGAGGCGGTGCTGCCGAGGCTGCGCAGCTTTGCAGAGCCGGAATATATGTGTCGCTGGGCGAGCGGTTCAACGCACAGGCGGCAGCTGTGGTTCCGGAAGAGATGCTGCTTGCGGAGACCGACGAGTCGCTGTTGAGTTTAGGCGCCGTGACGGAGAGAATAGGGCAGTTTTCGGGCGCGGACACCGCGCGCAATCTCCGGCAGTTTCTGAGTATCGAAAAGAGGTGGACCGGGTTCAATCGCGGATAAATGTTAACAGTTGACCAAAATTTGGGTTAAATTTTGTGTAAAAAGTTTGTGCCGTTTTGTAGTCACATTTGAAATATTGTAATTTTGTAGTGTAAAAATTTTAGACATCGCAAAACGTTAATGCCTGCACCTCTTGGTGCAGCGCGCATGGTAAAGACGAGAGAGTTAACATATTAAATAGTTGTTTTATAGATAATTGTGTATTTGAAGCTTAAGGGAAGTCGCGAGACTTCCCTTTTGTCTTATATGGACGAGTGCAAAAAAACAAGTGCCAACGAAGTGAAAGTCACTTTGTTAGCACTTATTTGTATAAAGTGTCTGAATAATTTATTTTTCGCGTATCGGTCTTACCGGTTGTCCGAATATCGGCGATGAAGTGTAGTTGGGCAAGAAACTGTTGCTGCCGTCGCCCTTATATGCTATGTGAAACGCCGAGGTTGTGGATCCGGTGCTCTGGGTATTATACCAGCGTGCTGATGCGGACGAGGTCATGAGTTCGCCTCCGAAGTTAATCTCAGGCCACATTCTAATTAAGTACGAAGGTGTTGTGTAGGGGAAATTTTCAACCATCCAACCGCTTGCCGAGAAGAATATGATACCGTCGTCGGCATTGAACCTGTAGCCCCAGCCGCCTTCGGGGTCTCCTCCGTAGGGGGCATTGGCGAATTTGTCCTGGCTGAAACAGTTGAATGCACGCGAGGGAGCCACGCAGAAGCCTACCGGACACGGGTCGTATACGGTCTTGACTATATTGTCATCGGGTTTGGTCAATGCGTCGCTACGACCGTCGTTGGTCATGCACCACAGGTTCCAGTAAGCCTGGAAAGTGGCGTTGTCATCCGGGTAAGTCTTGTTTGGGAAGTAGTGTTCGGCGTCGCCCGTTCCCCACCATGTGAGTCCTATAGCAGCTGAGTTGATGTTATAGCCTCCGGCATGGTAATCGATACTTCCGCGGAAATCAGTCAGCTCATAGTGAAAAAACACATGAGGATTGCGTATTCCTGTGCCTATGGAAATGTCTTGATTCATGTGCCGGGCAACATCTATTCTTATGGTTTGTCCTCCTGAAGGCATATTGTTGTCCTGAACCGGGGCTTCGCCGGCGCGGGAACCGCCAGAGCGAGATGAAGTCACTACCGTGGCGGGATAGTTTTCAAGCACTCTGCCGTTGCCGAGTGTAATGGACACGGTAGGTATGTTGAAGAGGCGTCGCGGGTAAGCAGGGTCACTCACTGTAGCGTGCAAGGGATATCCGGCACGAACATGGGGCATTATAGCAGCCGGAGTGGGACGACCCCACTGGTAGTAGGGTACCACGCCTGATTTGGTAACTTCGTAGTGTGCCTGTACAATTCTGAGGCGGTCTTTGGATAGGGCTGTGTAGAACTGACTCTTGTTGTCGTCCACAGGCTTCATCTGGTCGGCTTTGTCCTCTGTAGTGTGGCGGTGTTGCTTGAGTTTGAGGAATACCTCGCGCTCCTGACCGTTTTCATCCACATCCGGTTCCGGAAAATGCCAGCCGAGGTCGACATCCATGAAGCTGAATGTCTCTCCCTCCGGAGTGGAAGCGGTGGTGGAGCCTTGCGCGGCATCGGCAACAAAGTCGGTTGCCCAGATGTGCCAGCTCCATGCAATATTGCCGGCGGCATCGTGCACGGCAACGTTGGCGTTGCCTTGACCTATTGTAATGGGTGATATATACATTACAAGGTAGTCGCCCCTTATTTCAAGAGAGTCGGGGTCAACGAGATTGTAGGCGTTTTGCCATACCACTTTCGGATTTCTTGGCTGTCCCACCTGGCTTCTTATCCAGGGTGTTCTGATTGCATTGTCGTTGTGGTCTACCAGATTGGGGTAGAGCATGTCGTTGACATTGTATTTTGCCATCTGTGGCGCGGCATTGACTCTGTAGCTTGCCGGATTGTCGGCTCCGTTTTTGATAGCGTTGCCGTACACCAGCGGGAATTTGTACCAGCCGGGCGCATTTATCATGTAGGTGTTGGCTGTGTTCATCAGCCCGTTGTATGTCAGGGAAAGGTCAAGCGGATTGTCTCTGCTGCCTACCGGCTCCGCCTCCCTGAGCTTTTTGTTGTGCTTGTTGAGCACTGCAAAGGCTACCTGCGGCTTTACAGTGACATTGCCGCCCGCTTCGTCGTAGGAAAAAGTAATCCAGTCGGGTTTTTCAATCTCGTTTCCGTCTTTGTCGCAGTACACGGGGTGCCATTCGATTTCCTCGCGTTGCTGCGACACAATGTCTCCTTTTTTGTTGACCTGCGTCATTATCATGAAGCTCTGCACAAAACGGTTTACGAACGAGCCTGTGTAAGGAGCCTTGTAGTACAGAGTGTCGTACGGCTCGGAGTACAGGTCGTGGTTGTAGAACAGCCCGTTAAGTTTGTCGGCAGTGTTTTTCGGATACGACATCTTGGGGTCAAAATGGCTGTTAAAGTACAGGAAGTACTGTACGAGCACGTCGTTGGAAATCATGTACTCGTATTTCTTGCCCGGCTCCCAAGAGGGGTGTTCTTTAGTGTATAGCGGCGCGCGGTATGTGAGGGGCACCTTACTGCCGGGGAGCGACATCTCGATTTCGACAATCACATCTTCGGTAAGCTCCTGCGGCAGAAGAAACAGTGTGAAGCCGTTGTTGGTCAGATAGGGTCTGTCTTTGTCGTCAGGTCCCCAGCCTTCGCCGTACCACGGTCCGAGAACGCAACCATCGTCAAACTCATTTTTGTCGCCGCCAACAGATGGGTCGCGCTCGTCGCCCGGCAGCGGTATCTCTTTTTTGAGATAGAACTGCATTGTGTCTCTGATGTTGCTCCACTCTCCCGGCTGGTAGTCTCTGATGTTTTCAGGATTCTGAAGGCGTGAGGTGAGCACATTCCTGTCGTAGTTGTAGGTGTAGGTACCTTTGCTTTTCACCCCCTTCACGCGAATGCTGTGTATTGTTCCGGCGAGTATGGGGTCTCCTACCGAAAAGTTTATCTGGGAGAGTATGTGGTGGAACTGCAGGGGGACCGTGCGGCGAAAATCACCGGGACAGGTGATAGCGTCAGCGGAAAGATCCACCTGCTGAGTGATGTCGGCTGGAGTAGTGTAGTTGAATTTAGCAGTTTCTCCGTCGAGTACCCGCTGGGTGTCAAATTCTACACCGGCATTGTATGGCGCGTAGGCGAAAAAACGGATGTTTTCCTGATGAATTCCGCTCCAGTAATAGTTTTCATCCGGTTTCCATCTGAAATCGTAATTCTCGGACGGGTCTTTGTACATCTTTATACTGTCGTTGACAATATAGTAAACATGTTCGGTGCCTGCAATGGGGTTGTCCCAGTCTCCGGAAAAGCAGATGCCAGTCAGCCCGACTTTCTGGTAGTGGTTGCGGTAGTTGGTACCTGTTACTTCATAGCCTCTCGATTCAGCGCTTTCAGGCTTGGAATCAGTTATATCGCCTACCTTCAGAAACAGGAATTTGTGATTGTTGTCTGACGAGTCGTCAGATTTCAGCGGAATTGCTGTCTCGACCTTGCCAAATCCCTCTGTGTCTGTGCCGGCAGACCTTGAACTCCAGCTGTCTATGTCAGAATGCATTGCAAAACCGAGCACCTCGGTGTCATCGTCAATGATGCCGGTGTCGGGGTCGACAATAGTGGGGTCAGAGCATGACGATGCTCCATAGAGGAGCATCGTCAGACTGCAGTATTTCAGATAATTTTTCAATTTTCCGGGAATATAGAGTTTGAGAGGTGTTGAGTTGCCCAAAGGCTATATTTATTTTGTTGTTGAAGAGCCGCTGTCGTTTTTTTTGTTGCTGCCTTCAACACCTTCCATGTCAATGATATCCGGCGGCAGATTGATCCATTCGTCTACAACTACCTTGAAGTCGATGGGTTTGCCGAGCACGGGGTCGCCCTGTTTTTTCTTGACCCAGTTGTGGTTCATGTCCTCTGTGCCAGGGTCCCAGAAGCGCACCCAGGGATTTGGTGATATATTGTAGGCGGGGTTCTTTTTGTTCGGACGCGGATACAGGAACTGGTCGCTTGTCACCGGAATGTTGGGACCGTTTACCTGCCAGGGACGGTCGCTAGCGTCTGTGCCAAACGACGGAGCCTCTACCCAGGGAGCGCTGTTGTCACCGAACATGTCAAGGTCGTCCGGCGGATATAGACCGGCGCCGCTGTTCTGTCCCATGAATTCGAGGATGTAGGTGTATTTGCAACCGGGTTTCCAGTCGGTGTCGATAGGCATGCACACCCATGCGAATTCGTTGGGGTCATAGCCACGGTCGTCGGCGGGAGTCACAATGTTGCCGTGTTCATCCTTGACTTCCGGCTGGCGGTAGGGGAAGATGAGGTGACGGTGCATGTGCTCTTCTGTGCCGTGGATATTGTAGATGTTTATCAGAAGCATGATGTAAGCTCCGTGGTTATTCACCGAGTCGGAGATTGTGGCTTTCTGGTTCACGCCTGTTCCTTCGTACTCGATATGACGGTTTTTGTTCCACTCGGTGAGTTTCTGAGAAACGAGGAGCATGTTTTTGCGCTTGTTCTGGAATGTGAGCAGGTGGGTGAGTGTGTCGGGCTGGGTTATGTCTTCAAGCACAAGGTGGTCGCAGACACCGTCGCCGTTGTAGTCAGTATGGTCATAAAGACCTCCCACACCTGGTTCGTTATTGGAATTGCCGTCATCGCCTGCACGGCTGCGTGTTGTCTCATCGCCTTCACCTTCGCCTCCGGTGTTGTCTCCTTCATTGTCTGAGTTGTCATCGCCGTCGTTAGGCTTGTTGCCGAGTCCGGGGAAACGGTTTGCCACGCTGCCGGCAACGGAGTGACCGAGCATTATGGGCTCGTCGAAGAAGTCGCCGAAGTGGTGGCGGTGGTATTCGTTGACTACGCCGTACTCGTTTCGTTCCGGCAAAATCCAATATAGAGGGTTGTCTCCTACACCGTAAGGTTTGGGCTGCGGGAAAATTACGTCACCGTGGTCAATGATGTTGCAGAAGAATGCTGCCGCCACCATTACACGGACGTTACGGTTGGGGGAGTATGCGTAAAGCTCAATCTGGGAAGTCGCGTGGTGGAAATGCAGTTCCACACCGCTGACCTCGTTGTTGTATGAGCGTTTGTGTTCTATAATGGGGTCTTCCTGCTCCTCAAGCTCGTCTACAGGCTCGTAGTTGTGGATAATCTGTTTTTCAAATGTCACTTCCACACCTTTAGGCGATACTTCGCCTGTTTCGCGGTTTTTGAAAGTGCCTTCGAAACCCTTGATATAACGGTACACCCAATAGTCGAGCCAAGCGGCATCGCGCGGGTAGAAGAAGGGCCCGCCCTCGATGTTCCAGCTCAGATGATAGTAGTTGTTTTCAATATCGTTGGGGTCTGCCTTGGTCACCAGGTTGTTATTGAAGAAGATGGTGCCGTCGGGACAGAACGCGTACACACGGAATGAGTCAAGATTCTGTGTGGTATGAATCAGTCCGGCACGGCTGATAGTGTTAACCGAGGTCACGAAACCGATGGGGTCGCCGGGATCCTCAGCCGTAATCACATTTTCTATGCACGATGTCAGTGCGCTGCAGGCGAGCACCCCTGCCGTAAGTAGCGAAATTGAATAACGATGCATTTGGAGTGAAGAGTTAAGTAGTTATATCTTTATCTTTATCTTTATCTTTAATTAGCAAAATTGGTTTTAGGGTCAGTTCATCGGAATGACGATAGGAGGAGTGCCTACCCAAGGGTCCACGACAACGCCCATGTCTTTCATGCCGCAGATGTCGAGACCTTTGACATTTACTACAATGTATCTTTGATTGGGCGCTTTTTCAATCTGGTCCGAAACGTCAAACTCAAAGAAGCGGTGGTCATCCTCTTCTGTCACGACATATACCGCGAGCTTGTGGGCTTTCCGGGTGTCGTCGGGGCAGTGTCCGAATGCTATGAAGTGACCTTCAAGGGTTGTGTCATCGGTCTGAAGCAGAGAGAACGGCACTATGTTGTGTTCTCCGATACGTTTGGCATCGGCAACCGCTACCTTTCCGGCAAGACCGGATATTGTGCCTGATATTTTCTGTACGGTTTCCAGGCAGCCCACATCCTCGATTACCACATGTATATGGATTGTGAGGTTTTTAGGGTACAGGGTTACAACCTGCATCACACCTGGGTCGCCGTGTACATACACATCTTCTACCGCATGACCGTAGGCGTCTTCAGCCTCGCGCGACACTCTTTCATCTTCTGTGCCTTCAGCGCGCTTGATGTTTTCGTATGACTCGCTCAGGTCAAAATCACCGGCTCTCACTTCCATGCCGCTCAGCGGGTGAGCCTCGCGGGTGTACACATTGAATGTCTTGTGCGAGTCGGTGCCTTCGTACAGCAGGGTCTCTGTGTCGGAGTTGAGGCAAAGGAAATCATAGTCTCCGGACATCAGCTCTATTATGCCGCCCGATGTTCCTACAAAGTCAATGCGTTTTCTCTCGCTGCCGTCTTTCGGATACACATAAAGCGCCATGGACTTCACAAGGTCCTCGCCTTCGGGAGCATCCCACCAGGCGAAGTCGACCTTTAACATGCCGGTGTGCGGGTGGTGCCAGCACAAGGGTTTGTGTTCGCACGCAGCCGTTACAACAAGCAGGGCGATGAGGGTCGAAGTCCGTCTGACAAAGCTCAGTGAGAATATTTCAAAGAGGCGTTTCATTCTCCGTACCTCCTTTCTTCCGGGTCGTTAGAGTTGAGGTGACCGATGAGCCACACAAGCGAAACCTCTATTTTTGTAGGTGTTATGGCTTTGCGCCTGTGGGTTTTCTGCCATACATAATGGGTGTCTATCGGTTTGTATTCGTAAAACTCGCCCCAATGGTAGCCGAGTCCCAGAGTGAAATCAAGGTTCAGTCGGTTTTTAATAGGCAGGGAGTAACCGTAGGCAACGCCGGCTGCTTTGGTCCATCGTCTGCCCTGATAGCCAGTGTGTCCGAGCTCAAAGTCGTATGTTACAAGCTGGAAATACGGACCGATATGATGACCGGTGAGGGGCTTTTCCAATGCTTTTTTGCCAAACCATTTCCTCATTTCGATGTCACCGCCATAAACGCGCCAGTACCAGTGAACCGCGTCGCTTTTCCACCAGGCGTATTCCCAGTTTACGGTGACACTCCAGTTGTTGCCCATGTACACATCTATGCCGACATTGGGTATCAGAGCCGCATCGTAAAGCATATTGGTTTTGAGCGCTGCGTAAAATGGCAGCATGGGTCTTGGCTTGAGGTGGAGTTTGGGCAGGTTTACCGGTGTGGCAATGTTGAAGCGTCTGATTTCCTTCTTGATGCTGTCGAGACGGAACACCCTGTCGAAAATAATCTGCACCTGCGACGCACGCAACGGCGGGTAGTATTTTTTATATAGGTATAGCCAGGGAATTGACCAGTTGAGTTTTTTTAGTCGTGCCACACGGTCGTCGCCGTCGCCGGGGTGGTCAATTATGTAAAGCACCTGCTCGCGGTCGGGCACATCGGGGTCGTCCATGACATATCTCTTGAGACCCTCCCAGTCTACACCGGGATACTCGTATGTGATCTGGTCTTCGTTAAGAGGGTGGGCGGCGTGTTCATGGATGTACTCGGTGATACGGTCGGCACGCTGACGCGACAGCCAGTTGTTGAATCGGATTGTACCTTCGGGCGAGGCTCCACCCATGATGTTTACCGAACGGAAATGATAGCGGGGGTCGCTTTGGATTTTGTTCAGCTCGGTGATGAATGAGTCAAGCCTCTCGGCATTCTGATGAAGGTCGGGCAGCAGCTCCACTTTGGACTGCTTGAAGTAGATGCGCACTCCCATTGTGTCAGTAACCACTATCTGCGCGTTGCTTTGCAGGGTCGTAAAAAAGGCTCCGATACAAAGCACCGCGGACAAGAGCGCACTGTGTATGTTCTTTTTCTGTAGCAAGCTGAGTGACAGATTGTTAATTTGTATTCCTGTATTTATGGGGTAAGGTGTCTATAATTCCTGAGGTTCAAGCGTATAGAGCTTACGGCGCATAATATGGGCAAAAGTACTTAAAAAAATCGTTCGAGCAATACTTTTATGGAGTTTTTAACACAAAACATCTCTAAAAACGTAGCAAAAGTCTAAAAAAAACGGCAAAAATATGACGAGGAACGGAAATAAAAAGGCGGCAGTGTATTGGCTGCCGCCCTGAATTTCCAATTTTTAATTCAACGTGTGTTTGTCTTAAAAAATCACCTAAATCAAAATCTCAATTCCTGCTGCTATATTGATAGAGGAGGTTGATAATATTTGTTTAAGATGTGCTGAGTGCATAAAAATTCACTGCAAATTTAATTATATTCCCTAATCAAGGGTGCGTTTGTTAAATAAATTAAAGTAATTTAACTCTGGGGGCTATGGTAGTTGATTATTTTTCCAAAAAAGCTGCAAAAATTGACGAACAACGACAAAGCGCAAGTTGTTAATTTTGTAGCGCGAACCGGCATTGTCGCCGGTGTATGCGCGAACGTTTCAGATGCTATATATAAATATATGAGAAGAATGCAGATTGGCAAGAGTATTGTGCCATGGGCGCTTGCAATGGCGGCTCTGTGTGACTGCGGTGTATATGCCGCTCCGGTTGCCGGTAGTGTCAGCCTGGACTCCTGCCGCACAATGGCTTTGAAAAGCAACAAAAAGATGCTTATCGGCAACGAACGGGTGAATATGGCCCATTATCAGAACCGTGAGGCGTTTGCCGCTTATTTGCCGTCGATAGATTTTGCGGGCGGCTATATGTACAACCAGAAGGAGTTGTCGATATTTTCGTCAGACCAGCTGCTCCCCACCAAGACATTCAATCTTGAGAAACAGACTTACGAATTCAATCTGGTAAAGAACCCCGTTACCGGCGAGCCGATAAAAGGTCCTGACGGTCAGTATATTCCCGAGACTGTAGCCCTTATTCCTAAAGAGGCTATGACCTATAATATACACAATGTGTTTTTCGGAGCCGTTACTCTCACGCAGCCGGTTTTCATGGGCGGAAAAATTGTGGCTATGAACAAGCTGACCAAGTTTGCGGAAAATCTTGCCAAAGAGATGCGCAGCAACGAGGCGGAAAATATAATATATGCCGTGGATGCCGCTTACTGGCAGGTTGTGTCGCTCAAAGCAAAAAAGCGTCTTGCCGACTCGTATGTGGCTTTGCTGGACACGCTCCGCGCCAATGTGAACGCCATGGTGGAGCAGGGAGTCGCGACCAGGAGCGACCTGCTTACCGTAGAGGTGAAGCTAAATCAGGCGCAAGTGGACCAGACCAAGGTGGACAACGGGCTTGTGTTGTCGAGAATGGCGCTTGCCCAGGTGTGCGGTCTGCCTGTGCATACACAAATGACATTGCAGGATGAAGATTCCGAAGATGCCTGGGAGTGTGGAACAACACCGCCGGCAAACAGCTATGACATGGAGGAGGTGTATGCCCGCCGTCCCGACCTTAAGGCGCTTGAACTTGGAGTAAAAATATATGGTCAGCAGGCAAATGTGGCAAAAGCTTCCATGATGCCCAATCTTGCTGTCATAGGGTCTTACTCTTTCAGCAACCCGAATATGTTTGACGGATTCAGACGCCGGTTTGACGGAGCTTTCAGTGTGGGTGCCATGCTCACTGTACCTATCTGGCACTGGGGTGGCAACTATAACAAATATCGTGCTGCAAAAGCGCAGACACGCATCGCCGCGCTTGAGCTTGAGGACGCGCGCGAAATGGTAGACCTACAGGTGAGCCAGAGCGCGTTCAAGGCTCAGGAAGCTATAAAGACATTCTCGACCACCGAATCCAATCTGGCGAAAGCCGACGAGAATCTGCGGCAGGCAAATCTCGGTTTCCGGGAAGGAGTCATGACTGTGGACAATGTCATGGAGGCGCAAACCGCGTGGCTTAAGGCTAATTCGGAAAACATCGACGCGATGATAGATGTGCATCTTTGCGATGTGTATCTGAGCAAAGTGCTTGGCACTTTGGCTGTTCCTGATTTTGAATCTGAAAAATAAAAAGATATGGCAGAGACATACAACAATGACGCTGAAAAGCGCGAGAGCCGCACAATAATGGCAGCGGTTCTTGCCGTAGTGGTCGCCACCGCTGTGCTGGCGATAATAGGCTTCTGTTTTCTTAACGAGCCCGATGAAATAATAGAAGGACAGGCAGACGCTACATCCGTGAGGGTCAGTGGCAAACTCCCCGGCAGAGTTGCCGAGCTATATGTGAAGGAGGGCGACATGGTCAAGGCCGGAGACACTCTGGTGCATATCCACTCATCGCTTGCCGAGGCAAAACTTATGCAGGCGGAAGCGATGCAGACCGCGGCATCGGCTCAGAACCGGAAGGTGGATGCCGGTACCCGCTCGCAGATTATAACCGCCGCTCGTGAAATGGTGGCGCAGGCGCAGGCGGCAGTTACCATCACAAAGAAAACTTACGACCGCATGGAGGCGCTGTACAAGCAGGATGTTGTTTCCGAACAGAAACGCGATGAGGCAAAAGCCGCGTACGATGCTGCCGTGGCAGCCAAGCAGGCGGCGGAAAGCCAGCTGAGTCTTGCGGTGTCCGGCGCTCAGAAAGAGGACAAAGAGAGTGCAGCCGCAATGGTCAATGTGGCGAAAGGCGGAGTGCTTGAGGTGGAGAGCCTTCTCGAGGACCAGTACCTGACCGCGCCGTGTGACGGTCAGATAGACCAGGTGTACCCCGAGGAAGGGGAGCTTGTAAGCCTCGGAGCGCCCATAATGAGCCTGCTGAAGATTTCAGACAAGTGGGTGGTGTTCAATGTCCGTGAAACACTCCTGAACGATATGCGCCTCGGCGACACTATCACTGTCATGATTCCGGCGCTGGATAAAAAAGAGACTAAGGCGAGGATATACTATGTGCGCGATTTGGGCAGCTATGCCACCTGGAGGGCAACCAAGTCTACCGGCGACTGGGACAGCCGTACATTCGAGGTGAAAGCGACGCCGCTCGACACAATTCCGGCACTTCGTCCGGGCATGACCGTCATTTACAAAAAATAATATACGATGTTCAGAATCCTTCGGCAATCCATTGGTTATGGCTGGCGCTATTTTTGCTCGCGCAGAGTGTTTTTTGTGTGCGCCATAATTGTGCCTATAGCCGTGGCGTTCTTTTTCATAGACCTGATGAAAGAGGGTCTGCCGCTGAAGGTGCCTGTGTCTATTGTCGACCTGGACCGGTCGTCGCTGTCAAGAAGGATAGTGCGCAACCTCGGGTCTACGGAGCTTATAGATGCCGCGCACATGGACGACAGTTACTCGACGGCGATAGCGCGGGTTAGAAACGGCGAGACATTCGGTTTCTTCATAATACCGCGCGATTTCCAGCGCGATGCCATGAATGGGGCCGGCACTACAATAACATTTGTCAGCGACATGACAGTGTTTGTGCCCGGCACACTGGCATTCAAAGGTTTCAAGACAATGGCTGTGACATCCGCAGGTGGTCTGGTGCAGACAACCCTCGTCAGCTCGGGCATAAACGAGCAGGTCGCAGGAACATTGCTGCAACCGGTAATAATAGGCACTCAGGCGGTAGGCAACCCCTGGACCAACTACTCCTACTATCTTTGCAACTCGTTCATACCCGGAGCGCTCGCTCTGATGGTCATGCTGCTGACATGCTACACCATGTGTGATGAAATAAAAAAAGGCACATCGGTGCAGTGGCTGCGGCGCAGCGGCGGGTCGATTGTGGTTGCCGTGGTCGGCAAACTGATTCCCCAGGCAGTTGTTTTCAGCGTAATAGGAATCGGGTTGCAGGCGGCGATGTTCGGATTCCGTTATTTCCCGCTCAATTGTCCCGCATGGCACATGATTCTGGCAATGGTGCTGCTTGTCATTGCCAGCCAGGGATTTGCAATGGCGCTTGTGTGCGCTGTGCCTAACCTGCGGCTCAGTGTCAGCCTCGCATCTCTGACCGGCATACTGTCGTTCTCGATTGCGGCTTATTCTTTCCCTGTGCAGAGCATGTACGGAGCAATTGGTATATTCAGCTATATACTGCCCACACGATATTATTTTCTAATCTATGCCGATCAGGCACTCAACGGCATTCCGCTGTTTTACTCCCGTTGGTACTATGTGGCTCTCCTGATATTCCCGCTTGTGGGGCTTGCAGGGCTGAGTCGCTTTAAAAAGCATTGTCTTGATCCGGTATATGTTCAATAACCCATTGGCAATATGAAATCAAAACACGGCATATTTCATTGGTTCGAATCACTTTCGCGGGTTTGGGCGCGCGAGTTCAGACTCGTTGTACGCGACCCCGGAGTGCTGCTGTTCTTTTTCGGGCTGCCTCTTCTATACCCCGTGGTCTATACGCTCATATATAATACCGAAGTGATAAGAGACCTCCCGGTGGCGGTGGTGGACCACAGCCGCACTGCCGAGAGCCGCGCTCTCGCAAGAATGGTTGATGCAACATCCGGACTAATGGTTTATGATTATTGCCCTGACATATCTTCGGCGCGCAGGCTGAGCAATGAAAAAAAGGTGTTCGGCGTTCTTGAAATTCCGGCAGACTATGCCAAACGGCTCGGTCGCGGTGAGCAGGCGCATGTAACATATTATTCCGACATGAGTCTGCTGTTGCGCTACCGCACGGCGCTGAGTGCGCTTACCGAGGTGCAGTTGAGCCTTTGTGATGAAATCCGCTCGGAAACAGTGGCAAATCTCGGCATAGTAACGCAGACCATTGACGGCTCGCCGATAGCAGCCGACTCGGTTATGACCGGAGACCCCACACAGGGATTCGCCTCGTTTATAATCCCCGGAATAATTGTGCTTATTCTACAGCAAAGCATGATTCTCGGCATAACGATGCTTGCCGGAGCAAGTGCGGAGAGGCGTCGGCGCAACAGAGGCTATGACCCCATG
The DNA here is from genome assembly GCA_003762715.1 of Muribaculaceae bacterium Isolate-104 (HZI). Taxonomy (GTDB): domain Bacteria; phylum Bacteroidota; class Bacteroidia; order Bacteroidales; family Muribaculaceae; genus Paramuribaculum. Next base: position 95,658 of record RIBJ01000033.1, read on the forward strand.
GCTATCGATGCCGGCGCTGCTACAACCATAATCGGCAAATCGCTCTGTTATTTGGTTTGTTATATACCCATGACGCTGTATGTGCTTCACATAGTGCCTGTTATGTTTTCTTTGCCTCATGTCGGCAGTATATGGCACAGCTTTTTGTTCATACTGCCGCTGCTTCTTGCCTCATCCATGCTCGGACAGTTTCTTGGCGTGTTTGTCACCGAACGCGAAAGCTCCATGCTGGTGGTGGTGTTTACATCTATCATATTCCTGTTTCTCAGCGGACTCACATGGCCGCGCTATGCGATGAGTCCGTTCTGGAAACTTGTAGGGGATATGATTCCGGCAACCTGGGGTGTCGAAGGGTTTATCCGCATCAACAGCAACGGTGCGACAATCGGCGAGCAGCGCACGCCTTATATGATGCTCTGGGGGCTGACTATATTGTATTTTTGCGGCACCTGTATTCTCCGTCACATTAATTTTAAAGGAGGAAGGCTCAAAAGTGAGCCGTCTGTCTCAAAAAATTAAACTATTGTCACTAACTTTGCACCGTTATGGACAACAAGGCAAGTTTCCGCGGTGTGGCGCAAGGGTGCGCAGATGAAATCGCAGCTGTAGTGACACGGCTGATGGAACACAGCGCGGTCAGATTGCCTCATGACGGAGCCGGTGCCTCTGCTCCTTTGCCCGACCATGAGGAGGTGGGCAAAATAATAGCACTTGGCGGACGTCTGATTTTCCCGGGATTTTTCGGAAAGTCAGGCGTGTCGCCATCCAATCTGTCATACTATACCGGAATCGCTGTCGAAGAGATGTTCAATTCTCTCAGGAGCCAGATTGCCGCCGGTCTCGCTTTCGGCGAAAGTCCCGTAAACAGTCTGTGCGACAGGGCAGAGGCCCTTGCCCTTGAATTTCTGCAATCTCTGCCCGATATGCGAAGAGTGCTGCTTGCCGATGCATGGGCTACATACTTCGGCGACCCGGCGGCGACCTCGGCAGACGAAGTCATATTCTGCTACCCGGGATTAAGGGCTACTGTAAACTATCGTATCGCCCACAGGCTTGCCATGCTTGGAGTGCCGGTGATTCCCCGCATGATAACCGAGCAGGCTCACCGTGATACCGGTATTGACATTCATCCGGGAGCGGTAATCGGCGAACGTTTTGTCATTGACCACGGAACAGGTGTTGTGATAGGCGCCACTTCAATTATTGGCGACAACGTAAAGATTTACCAGGGTGTGACACTCGGTGCACGCAGCTTTGACAGAGATGAGTTTGACAATCCGGTAAAAGGAGTGCCGCGCCACCCCGTTATCGGCAATAATGTGGTAATATACTCCAACACAACCGTTCTGGGTCGAATAAATGTCGGCGACGGAGCGGTTATCGGCGGAAATCTTTGGGTAACCGAAGATGTGGCTCCGGGCGAAAAGCTGGTGCAGGCCCGCCATGACAATATATTGAGATTTAAACAATAAAAGCCTACATATAAAACAAGATGCAGGAAAACCAACAGTTTGAGATGGTGGCAAAGACCTTTCAGGGTCTGGAAGATGTGCTTGCCGAAGAGTTGCGCTCGCTTGGCGCGGTTAATGTGGAGCCGGGAAGGCGTATGGTGTCGTTTGAGGGCGACAAGGCTATGCTTTACCGTGCGAATATGTGCTGCCGCACGGCGTTGAGAATCCTAAAGCCTATATACAAGTTTGTGGCTAAGGATGCCGATGAACTTTATGAGATGGTTAAGGAATACGACTGGACCAAGATATTGTCGCTTGACAAAACCTTTTCTCTTGACACAGTCAGCAACTCCGATGAGTTCACTCATTCGCGTTTTGTCACTTATAGGGTCAAGGACGGCATTGTGGACTTTTTCAAGGACCGTTTCGGTCCCGACAAACGCCCCGGTGTGAGACTCCAGGATGCAGATGTGATGATAAACGTACACATTTCCGGCGAAAGAGTCACACTGTCGCTTGATTCGTCCGGCGAGTCTCTGCATCGCCGTGGCTATCGTGTGGCACAGACCGAGGCGCCGATAAATGAAGTTCTTGCGGCAGGTATAATCCTTAAAAGCGGCTGGCGTGGCGATTGTCCGTTTGTCGACCCCATGTGCGGCTCAGGTACGTTTCTGGTGGAAGCGGCTCTGATTGGAGCAGGCATTATGCCCGGCATATACCGTAAGAAATTCGCTTTTGAATCCTGGCACGATTTTGATGCCGAGCTTTTCGACAGCATTTACAACGACGAGTCATCCGAAAAAGAGATGACATGCAAGATTTATGGAGCGGATATATCGCCTAAGGCTGTCGCCATCGCCGAGAAAAACATCAAGCAGGCAGGCGTGGCGAAATATATAGACCTTAAGGTAAAGCCGCTTAGCCAATGGGAAGAAGCTCCGGCTGACGGCATACTTATAACCAATCCTCCTTACGGAGAACGCATAGGCAGTGACGACATGGAAGGGCTGTACCGTCTTATCGGCACCAAGCTGAAGCGGGTGTTTACAGGCTACCACGCCTGGATAATCGGCTATCGCGAAGAGTATTTCAACAGTATCGGACTGTCACCCTCGCTAAAAGAGACTCTGCTCAACGGCGGGCTTGAGTGTGAGTTGCGCGAATACATAATTTTTGACGGCGATTACCAGAGCTTCCGCAAATCCGGGCGCTCTCTGCGCAACGGTGACGACGCACAAGAAAAGAAAACTCGAATTTCGAGACGCCTTACCGACGACGAATGGAAACGGGAAGCCCGCAAAAAAGGTTTCGGAGGCAAGGAGGCTTCTCATGGCCGGCGCCGCGACAATGAGAAGGATAGACCCCGCCGTAAGGATGACCGCCGTAACCGTTTGGAAGAAACATATCGCCCCAAAAAAGGCAGATTTGCCGATAAACGTCGTGAAGAAACTTTTGAAGAAGAGAATCCGCTGGCGCGCCGTCGCAACGAAGACGCTCTTAAAAGTCTTGTGGGAAAGCAGCCTACTCTGCGGCCCGCAGGCGATAGCGTTGTAATGAGAACGCGCAAAGGATGGAAAAAGAAATAATGTCACAAAAAACTGATTTTGCTATGAATATACTTTTGCTGGGAAGCGGAGGCAGAGAGTCTGCCCTTGCTTGGAAGATGGCGCAAAGCCCACTTCTTGACAAATTGTTTATTGCTCCGGGTAACGGCGGCACCTCACAGTATGGCACGAATGTGGCTATGTCACCGCTTGATTTTGAGGCTATCGACGCCTTTGTGACTGAAAATGGCATTGACATGATTGTCGCCGGCAATGAGGACCCGCTCGTAGCCGGACTGTATGATTATTTTGAAGACAAACCGGTAAAAGTGTGCGGCCCTTCGAAGGCAGGAGCCGCTCTCGAAGGCAGCAAGGACTTCGCAAAGCGGTTTATGCAGGCAAACGGCATTCCCACCGCGCGCTACCGCTCTTTCAACGCCTCCACTCTCGCCGAAGGCAAGGAGTTCCTGGCAAGCCTCAACCCTCCCTATGTGCTGAAGGCAGACGGCCTTGCTGCCGGCAAGGGGGTTCTTATTATAGATTCTTTGGAGGAAGCTCAGAAAGCTCTTGAGGAAATGCTCGCCGGCATGTTTGGCAAATCATCTGCAACAGTGGTTGTCGAGGAGTTCCTCAGCGGCATAGAATGCTCGGTGTTTGTGCTGACTGATGGCGAAGGCGGATACCGCGTGCTCCCTGTAGCAAAAGATTATAAACGTATTGGTGAAGGTGACACCGGACTCAATACCGGGGGCATGGGCGCGGTAAGCCCGGTGATATTTGCTGACGAAGAGTTCATGGCAAAAGTGGACGCACGCATAATAAAGCCTACTATCAAAGGTCTCAGAGATGCAGGAATAGTGTACCGCGGGTTTATATTCCTCGGACTTATCAATGTGGGCGGAGAGCCTATGGTCATTGAGTACAATGTGCGCATGGGCGACCCCGAAACCGAAGCCGTGATGCTGAGGGTTGATTCCGACCTCGTTGAACTTCTTGACGCGGCGGCTTCCGGAGCCCTCGGTGACCTGGAATTGCGTCACAGCCCCGATCCTGCCGTAACAGTAATGATGGTTTCGGAAGGCTACCCCGGCTCTTACCCCAAGGGTCGCGAGATAACCGGACTTGAGTCGGTGGAAGAGAGCATACCCTTCCATGCCGGAACCGCTGTCGACGCAGATGGCAGACTGGTTACATCCGGCGGTCGTGTGATTTCAGTAAGCTCCACAGGCAAAGACATAGCCGATGCCTTGGCTAAAAGCTATCGTTCGATTGAAAAGATAAAATTCGACGGCAAATACTCCAGACGCGACATTGGAGCTGATCTGATGGCTCTCGCTTCCAAGAAAAACTGAACAAGATACAGTGAGACCTTCGGAGAGGCAAATAACGGCAGTGTTGAAATCACGAGGCTTTACATGGCTTCTGATTGTCACCTCGCTTGTAATGGGCTGGGTGGCTTATAATGCCGGCATCGCCGATGAGGCAATCACTGTAGATTCGATGTGGCTCCCGGACCCGGAGCGCTGGATTGCGAGCCGTTGGGCTTCTGCTCTGTCGTCGATAGTACTGACAGGAGGATGCTGTATACTGATGGCGTTTATTAATAAGGTGCATAACCTTATGCGTACAGTGTCGCTGCTGTTTGTCGGGCTATTTACAATAATGCTTGCCGCAACTCCCAAAATCTTCATCGCTTTCGGCAGCGGTACGGTTTTGGTTTTTGCGGTATTGCTGTCTATACTGCTGTTGTATTCCATATATGACAGCCCGGACAACACGCGGCGTCTGTTTATGGTGTTTTTTATACTTTCGTGCGGCGCAGTGTTCGATTACGCTTTTGTTCCATATATTGCAGTATTCATTATAGGCGCAAGGCAAATGAAGTGTCTTGACTGGCGCAGCTTTCTTGCCGCAGTCATAGGAGTGGTGACACCTTTGTGGATATTGCTCGGAGGCGGGCTGCTGAGCCTGGAGTCATTCAGAATGCCGGACCCGAGGGCGGTCTATGAGATGTATGACGCCATGGGCAATATAAACACGTTTGTCTGTGTGGGCATGACAATGGCGCTCGGGTTGATTCTCGGCTCGATAAACCTTATGAAAATAATTGCTTTCAACGCCAGGCGCAGGGCAATGGTAGGGTTTATGTGCATTGTGGGCATATTGTCCGGACTGTTGTGTATTGTTGATTTTACGAATATATGGGCGTATGTTACGCTGCTGTATGTCTGCGTGGCTTTTCAAGTAGGGCTTTTCATGCGGCTTTATGAGGCTCGGCGGGCTTACATAGCGGTTCTTGCGGTCATGGTGTTGTATTTGGCGTGTTTTGTATGGACAGTAAGCGTGTGAAAATAATAGTTGAAGGCAACATACCCTATTTCAAGGGTATGTTTGACAACGTTGCCGATGTGTCATATCTGCAGCCGGAGGATATTACCGCCGGTTCGGTCAGAGAAGCCGATGCCATTGTCACCCGTACCAGAACGAGGTGTGATGCGGCATTGCTGCATGAAAGCCGTTGCTCGCTGATTGCGTCGGCAACCATAGGTCTTGACCATGTTGACGTAGACTGGTGCGGTAAAAACGGTATAGAAGTTAAAAACGCGCCCGGATGCAACGCTCCTGCCGTGGCTCAGTATGTGTTTGCCTCGCTGATAGCTCTGGCAGGCGACCTTAAAGAAAAAACTCTCGGAGTTGTAGGTGCCGGTCATGTAGGCGGCATTATTGCAGACTGGGGTCGGCAATTAGGCATGAATGTACTCATTTGTGACCCTCCCAGAGCGGATGCGGAAGGTTCCGACGGGTTTGTGACAATGAGTCAGATAGCCTCTGAGTCTGATTTCATAACTTTCCACACACCGCTTGTCAGAGACGGCAGATACCCTACTTATCATCTTTTGGACAAAGAGCTGGTCGGCTCGTTTGCCAAGTCGCCGGTTGTAATCAATTCTGCAAGAGGTTCAGTTACAGACACTCAGGCGTTGCTGTATGGTCTGGACTCCGGCAAAATCTCGGAAGTGGTAATTGACTGTTGGGAAAATGAACCGGATATAGACAGGCGCTTGCTTGACCTCGCCGCGATAGCCACGCCCCACATTGCCGGCTATTCAAGGCAGGGCAAAATCAGGGCGTCACAGATGGCTGCCCGGGCTGTATCTGCCCATTTCGGGCTGCCGCTGGACAATCTCGTTCCGTTGAAATATCTCCCGGAGAAAGTAGAGGCTTCAGACATAAAGAAGTCATACAACCCCTTGATAGACACGGAAGCTCTTAAAGCCGCGCCGGAGACATTCGAGTGTCTTCGAAACAACTATGCTTTGCGGGAAGAAGTGCTTTTTAATGAACCATAGACAGAACAAAAATACATTATGGAGAAATCAAACCACATAAGCGACAACATCCGGTATGTAGGAGTCGATGATTTGACAATAGGACTGTTTGAAAATCAGTATCCCGTTCCGCAAGGCATATCGTATAACTCATATATAATCAAGGATGAAAAGACAGCGCTGCTTGACACCGTGGACGCGGCTTTCGGGCAGGAGTGGATGGCGAGAGTGCGGGCTGAGCTTGGCGACTGCACCCCCGACTATCTTGTAATCCATCACATGGAGCCGGACCATTCGGCAAATATCGCGAGGGCTTTGGCGGAGTTTCCCGAAATGACCCTTGTTGCAAGCGACAAGGCGGTGGGAATGCTGTCCCAGTTTTTTGAAGGTTACGATTTCAACGGGCGCACGATTGCTGTAAAAGAGGGTGATGAACTCAATCTCGGCAGTCATTGCTTGACTTTTGTGGCGGCTCCTATGGTTCACTGGCCCGAAGTTATTTTAAGCTACGAGGCGAAAGAAAAGGTGCTGTTCAGTGCCGATGCGTTCGGTAAATTCGGTGTGCCGGGCTATGAAGACGGCTGGACAAACGAGGCGCGGCGCTATTATGTGAACATTGTCGGAAAGTATGGAGCGCAGACGCAGGCACTTTTAAAAAAGGTGTCATTGAAGGATATAGAAGTCATCGCTCCGTTGCACGGACCGGTGCTGAGTGGCGATTTAAGCCGTTACATATCGCTGTACGACATCTGGAGCTCCTACCGTCCGGAACAAAACGGAGTTTTGGTAGCCTATGCCTCGGTGTATGGCGGTACCCGTGAATGTGCGCTTGAATTTGCCGACATGTTGCGCGAAGAGGGCATAGACAATGTCGTGACATTCGATTTATGCCGTCAGGATGTGTCTGAGGCTGTAAGTCAGGCATTCAGGCTCAGTGCAATGGTTCTCGCGGGTGTCACATACGATGCCTCGCTGTTTCCGCCCATGGCTACATTTCTCCATCATCTCAAAATGAAGAATTATAGAAACAGGGCAGTGGGTATAATTGAAAACGGGAGCTGGGCGCCGGTTGCCGGAAAACTTATGGCAGAAGCCGTTGCCGCTCTTCCCGGAATAGAAATCATTAATCCGAAAGTGACGCTTAAAAGCCGTATGCGACTCTCCGACCGTCCTGTCATGGAGGCGCTTGCAAAGGCTCTCGCCGTTAAAGTAAAAGCGTGACACAGACGCTGTATGGCTAAGTTTCAGGTTAATATCCTCGGATGCGGGTCTGCCACGCCAAGCGCGTTGCATAACCCCTCATGTCAGGTTATAGACTTCCGCGACAGGCTCATGATGATAGACTGTGGCGAGGGCTCCCAGGTTCAGATGCGCCGTATGAAACTGAAATTCCAGCGGCTTACAGACATTTTTATCAGTCATCTTCATGGCGACCATTGTTTTGGTCTCCCGGGACTTCTCTCCACAATGGCGCTGCATGAAAGGGGGGGGCGGGTAACCGTTCACATGCCTCAGCAGGGCATGGAACTGTTCAGAAGCTTTATAAACTACTTTTGCAAGGAGACCCCCTATGACATTGTTTTCAACGCTGTTAGCGGCGATGGAGGAATAATTTACGAAGACCACGCGCTGACAGTAGAGGCTTTTCCGCTATATCACCGCATACCGTGTTACGGATATATATTCCGGGAAAAAGCCAAATTGCGCCATCTCAACGGCGATATGGTGCGTTTTTATAATATACCTGTTGCCAGGCTGCAAAGTATCAAAGAGGGGGCTGACTATGTAACGCCTGCGGGTGACGTTATAAAAAACGATATTCTGACAACCCCGGCAGACAAGGCTGCAAGCTATGCATATTGTTCAGACACTATGTTTGACCATAGGGTGGCGCAGGCGGTGCGGGGAGTGGATGTGCTGTATCACGAGGCAACCTACAGCGACGACTGCGCGACCAAAGCCGCCGACAGGGGACACGCCACCGCCCGTCAGGCTGCCGCGATAGCTGCGGAAGCCGGTGTCGGCAAACTCATAATTGGGCATTATTCAAAGCGCTATATTGATTATGAGGTTCTTGTCAGGGAAGCGCGCAGTGTGTTTGATAATGTTGCAGGAGCTTGTGAGGGCATTAAAATAGATTTGTTATGAACGAGGATGAAAAATACATGCGCCTTGCACTCGAAGAGGCGTATTGCGCTGAGCGGCAGGGCGAAATCCCCATAGGGGCTGTTGTTGTATGCGACGGTATGGTTCTGGGCAGAGGTCACAATCTTACCGAAACGCTAAATGATGTCACTGCACATGCCGAGATGCAGGCGATTACTGCCGCCGCACAGACAACAGGCGGCAAGTATCTGACCAAATGTACGCTATATGTTACTGTAGAGCCTTGTCTTATGTGCGCCGGAGCCATAGGCTGGAGTCAGATTAAAAAAATAGTTTACGGCGCGTCGGATAGCAAAAGGGGCTATTCAACATTCACTCAGTCGCCGTTTCATCCCAAAGCCACGGTATTGTCAGGAGTGCTTGCCGAAGAGTGTGCGGCTCTGATGAAAAGATTTTTTGCAGACAAGCGTTAGTCCTTGCCGGTTATAATCTTTTTTATGTCGTGCAGCTTGTTTAAAGCCGCCATGGGTGTCAGATTGTTTATATCAGTGCTTGCTATCTCATTGCGAATCTGCGACAGAACCGGGTCGTCGAGCTGAAAGAATGTCATCTGCATTCCGCCACCGGTGCCGTTGCTGATATTTTCCAGCGTCTTGCCAATGATTTCCTTGTTTTCGCGGCGGTTGGCTTCCTCAAGATGTGAAAGCACTTTTGAGGCGCGGTCCACTATGGAGCGGGGCATCCCCGCAAGTTTTGCCACATGGATGCCGAAGCTGTGTTCGCTGCCGCCGCGCGACAGTTTGCGCAGAAAAACAATTTTTCCGTTTATCTCGCTGACAGAGACATTGTAATTCACCACTCTCTTGAAGTTCTTTTCCATTTCGTTGAGTTCGTGATAGTGGGTGGCGAAAAGTGTTTTCGGGTGCATGTCTCCGAAATCATGGATATGCTCCACAATAGCCCATGCTATTGAAATGCCATCGTAGGTGGAGGTACCTCTGCCAAGTTCGTCAAACAGAATCAGCGAGCGCTGGCTCATATTGTTGAGAATGGAGGCGGCTTCTGTCATCTCCACCATGAATGTGCTTTCTCCCAACGAAATATTGTCGCTTGCTCCTACTCGGGTGAAAATTTTGTCGACTATTCCTATTTTGGCGCTTTGTGCGGCAACAAAACACCCTATCTGTGCAAGCAACACATTCAGTGCTGTCTGCCTGAGCAATGCTGATTTACCGGACATGTTGGGCCCTGTAATCATCATTATCTGAGTGGAGCTGTTGGACAGATTGACGGTGTTGGAAATATAAGGCTCTCCCGGAGGCAGCTGCTTTTCGATAACAGGGTGGCGACCCTCGACAATGTCTATGTCAAGAGAATTGTCGACAACCGGACGGTTGTACCGGTTCTCTAAGGAAACGCGGGTAAAGGACAGAAGAACGTCAAGCCTGCCTATTTCAGCCGCATTGCGCAGAATTTCAGGTATGTGTCTGGCAACAGATTCCACGAGTCTGCCATAAATGTGGTTTTCAATCACCGCTATTCGTTCCTGTGCTCCCAGAATTTTTTCTTCGTATTCTTTAAGCTCCGGGGTGATGTATCGTTCGGCATTCACGAGGGTCTGCTTGCGAATCCACTCTCTGGGCACTTTGTCGCGGTGGGTGTTGGTTACTTCGATATAGTAGCCGAATACGTTGTTATAGCCTATTTTAAGGCTTGATATGCCGGTAGCCTCACTCTCGCGAGCCTGGACTTTCATCAGATAGTCCTTGCCGAAAAAGGCTATCTCGCGCAGTTCGTCAAGTTCTTTGTCAACGCCTTGTCTTATTACCGGGCCTTTGCCGAGGGCGGAAGGTGCGTCGTCGACTATAGTAGACGCAATGGCGTTGAGGGCTTCCGGGCATAGACTGAGTTTTTTGCCGGTTTCGGCAACCTCCTGCTGGTCGGCGGCGGTACACAGTTCCTTGACGGGTGCTGTGGCTGACAAGGCGTTGCGTAGCTGGACAAGCTCACGGGGTGACACTCTGCCGACACCGACTTTTGATACAAGGCGTTCCATGTCGCCTATCTGCTCAAGCCAGTTTTTGAGCTCCTCGCGCTCCTCCGGCTTGCGGAAAAAGTACTCTACGACATCGAGCCTCCGGTTTATTTCATCGGCATCCTTGAGCGGAAACAGTACCCACCGCCTTAGAAGTCTCGCGCCCATAGGGCTGACAGTGCGGTCAATCACATCGAGAAGACATTTTCCGTCCTCTCCCATACCCTCTGTCAGCTCAAGATTCCTGACCGTAAACCGGTCAAGCCTCACATAGCGGTCCTCTTCTATGCGCGATAAAGAGGATATATGGCTTATGTTGGTGTGCTGGGTTATGTCAAGATAATGCAGTATTGCGCCTGCGGCGATAATTGCCGCAGGCATATTGTTGATGCCGAAGCCTTTGAGGCTTCCGGTTTCGAACTGGCGCAGAAGTCTTTCCGTTGCCGCCTCTATTGTGAAAATCCAGTCATCCAGACCGGATATAAGGCAACGGTTGTTTGCAAGCAGCTCATCGAATTTGCGCTTTTTGTCGTTTTCTACAAGAACCTCTTTGGGCCCGAAGTTGACAAGCAGTTTGTCGATATAGTCGGGCGAGCCCTGCGCCGAAAGAAATTCGCCTGTGGATATGTCGAGAAATGCGACGCCCATGGGCCCGTTGCCAATGTGCACGGCGGCTACAAAATTGTTGCGTTTATGGTCAAGGATATTGTCGTTTATGCTGACTCCAGGTGTCACAAGCTCTGTGATGCCGCGCTTTACGAGTTTTTTAGTCAGTTTGGGGTCTTCAAGCTGCTCGCAAATGGCAACCCGTTTGCCCGCACGTACAAGTTTCGGCAGATATGTGTCAAGGGCGTGGTGCGGAAATCCGGCAAGTTCAACAGATGATGCGGAGCCGTTTGCCCGTCGGGTGAGGGTGATTCCGAGAATCTCGGAAGCGGCGATTGCATCTTCGCTGAATGTTTCGTAAAAGTCACCGACTCTGAAAAGAAGTATGGCATCCGGATGCTTCTGCTTCATTTCCAGATACTGTTTCATCAGAGGAGTTTCGACAACTTTCTTTGCCATATCGGTAGGATTTGTATTGTTAATCGGTCGGAGCTTAGTGGTTATTCGTCAATGGAATAATTGAGGAAGTCGACAAACGGTTTTATTGTATGGAATTTTTCAGCGGCGACCAGCGGCCAGTCTTTGTTCATGAAGAAATCTTTCTCGCAGGGGCAGAATCTTCCATAGTCCTTGCGTCTGAGCAGGTCGGCGTTCGGGTGGTTGCGTTGCCACCCTTTGGGTATTGTTTTGAGGGTATCTCCCGCCCATAACGGGAAATTGGACTTTAGCTGCGGGTTGTCCATTATTTCCTCAAATTCCTCGATGTTGTCCACAATTGCGTGGCGCAGCTTGTTGAGAACCGGCTGTTCTGGGCACCAGATGCCTGCATACAGACCGTTGTCGGCAATGCCGCGCAAGCCTGTCTGTATGTAATATCCTGCGCGGTGTGTCTTGCGCCCCCACGGGGAAATCGCCGCGGAGAAAAACAGTTTGAACGGACTTTTGTCCTGGCTGAACCGTGTATCGCGGTAAAAGCGGTATGCACATGACTTAGCTGTTTGTCCTGCAAGAGCGGGTTCCCACACGGTCATTGCCGCGAGCATGGTGTCTATGTCTTTGAGCCATGCCGCCCTGAGTTCATCATATTCGGCTTTGTGCTCGGCAAACCATGGACGGTTGTTGTTCAGGCTAAGCTCTGTCAGAAATGAATATAAGTCGGGGATATAGCTCATTGTCAGTCTTTTTTGCGTACAAACACAAGTCCGTGAGAGTCATTGGAGCCTTCGCCCCATTGTTGTATCTGTAATGTGAACGGAGTTCCCGCCTCAAAATCAGATACGCTGAACTCGTACTGCACCGGCTCTGTGGTCACTGGTTTGTCTGCGTCAACAGATGCAGAACACTCGTTGCGCTTCATAAGTTTCATGTTGCCCAGACGGAGTGTGGCATTGCCCTTCAGCGGTATGAATGAGACAACATAGTCGCCGTTGCCGGATATTTTGCCAGTCACGTCTATGCTCCAGGTTGCGGGTTTGGGCTGCACCTGCATCGGACCCCATTCGGTGGCAAGCCTGCCATATTCGGCATAAGCAGAGTAGTCGGGAGCGAAATATATGGGGAGCGACACCCGCTTGCCGTCAGCTACAGTAGACGCGTGGAAGTCGGATTTTGATGCGACTTTAACCGGGGCGCCTGTGTACAGAGGCGAGTGTGCTGTCGGATAGGAGCCGTCGGTTGTGTAGCGTATTTCAGAGCCGGGAAGCGGATTGGAGATAGTGAAAGAAACGCTGCCGTCCGAGTTTTCGGTCATGGACTCTATTTCCGGCTCCGGCATACGGTACACCGCACCCTTTGAGTCCAGGCGTGCATAGTGTTTCGACAGCCTTGCCTTGAAGTCGTCATAGTTTCGCTTTGATTCTTTTCCCCATGCAACTTCCGCAACGGCAAGCAGGCGGGGGAATGTCAGGTAGTCTACATAATTTTCCGACCTGTTTTCATTTATCTGCGGAAGCTCCTGCAAAACAGTGCCGTGAATGAACTGGTCGCTCCACAGACATCCCTGCACGCCAAGAACGGTAGACTCCGGGCTGTAATCGTTTACAGGCATGGAGTAGCATTTTTCCACAGAAATAGGGGGCATCCATGCGGCGGCCTTGATTTCTCCGGGTGTGGATGACTCAGGGAAGTCAAGATACATGTGGGTTGCGGGGGTGAGAATCGCCTTGTGACCGTCAGGTACAGCAAAAGTGGAGTCGGCTACATTGTGCCATATAAGGGCTACCACAGGGGTGTCAACCTTTCCTCTGGTAATGATTTCTTCCCAGCCTATGACTGTACGGCCTTTCTCAGCCATCATCGAGGCAATAACATTGGTGAGCCATCCCTGAAGTTCGGATGCCTTCGTGAGTCCGGCTTCTTTCATCCTCGCCTGACAGTCAGAACACTCCTCCCATCGGGAATACACCGCTTCGTCACCACCTATATTAATATACTTTGAGGGGAACAGAGCCACAGTTTCGTCCAAAACATCGCGAAGAAACTCTATTGAGCTGTCTTTGCCTACGCAAAGCAGGTCGCGGCTTATAAAATGCTGGCGCGGGAGTTCGTGCTGAAGCCCTGTGCAAGACAGCCACGGGTAGGCTACTATGGCAGACAGAATGTGTGCCGGTAACTCTATTTCAGGTATGATTTCCACATTGCGGAGTCTGCCATATTCTATAATCTCCTTTATGTCGTCCTGAGTGTAATAGCCGCCGAGCTTGTTGTGCTCGGGACCGGCGTATGCCCCGACTTCGGTAAGGCGCGGGTATTTTTTTATTTCGAGCCTCCATCCGGAGTCGTCAATCAGATGAAACTGAAGTTTGTTCAGTTTGTACATTGCCATCATGTCGATATAGTGCTTGACATAGTCTTTGTCGTGGAAATACCTTGCCACGTCAAGCATCATGCCGCGCCACGGACGTTCGGGAGCATCTTTTATGCTGACACATAGCGCGCTCCAGTCAATGCCTTTTACGGGCTTGTCGCTGTATATCTGTGCCGGGAAAAGCTGCAGCAATGTCTGTATTCCATAAAACAGACCGCCCTTGTCGGCGCCGGTGACGGTTACGCTTCCCGGAGTCACATCCAGAGAGTAGCCTTCGGGCTGTGTGATTTTTGTCGAGTCCACAAGCAGCATTATTTTGCCCTTGCCTGAAACAGTTTTTAGATCGAGTCCTGTCGAGGTGCCGATAATATCTTTCAGGTAAGCGGCGTATTCCTCCAGTCCCTTGCCGTAGCCGATAGTGGTTGAGGGTGAAAGACTGAAAGACCCCGACTTCTCGACTACGCTCGCCGGCGCGGGAATAATTGACACCGGAACTGCCTGAATGGCGGAAGGACAGGCTAAAGCCAATGCAACAGCTGCGGCTTGTAAAGATAATCTCAAGTTCATGATAGAGTACTGTATAGGTGAAATGAGTTACAAAGTTAGCGAAAAAATATGGTAACAGACAGCGTAATGCCTGAAAAAGCCTCGTGAAACCGGTATGCAAAAGCCAATGGCGGAAATATTTGATAATAGTTAAAGATTTTTTTCTTTAATCGTTGGAATAGCGCTTAATTTAGATTACTTTTGCAGAAAGTATAACCTTAGAGTAAATCCAAATTACCGAAATTTAATCCAAATTTTTTTATCACTATGTGGTTAACATGCTCATCTATAGGGAGGAAGCTGGTGATGGCAGTCACCGGCGTGTGCCTTGTCCTATTTGTAACATTTCACTGTCTGATGAACGGTGTAGCGCTGTTCTGGCCTGAGGCATACAACGATGTGTGTGCCTTCCTTGGTGCCAACTGGTATGCTCTGATAGCATCTATCGGGCTTGCCGCTCTGTTCATAATCCACATCATTTACGCTGTGTGGCTCACCTTGCAAAACCGCAAGGCGCGCGGCTCCAGCCGTTATGCTGTGACATCACGCCCCGTGCAGGTTGAATGGGCAAGCAAAAACATGCTTGTGCTCGGCATTGTGGTTGTGGCTTTCCTTGTAGTGCACCTCATCCAGTTCTGGGCAAAAATGCAGCTTGCGGAAATCTGCGAGTCATGTGTTGTTGAGGGCGGAGAGGCTATTCCCCCTCAGGCAGGCACTCTGTTCATCCAGATTGCATTCTCTCAGATTTGGACTCCGATTGTATACATCATAGGTTTTGTGGCTCTATGGTTCCACATGAACCACGGTTTCTGGTCAATGTTCCAGAGCGCCGGTTGGGACAATGACGTGTGGATCAAACGCCTCAAATGCATTGGCTGCTGGTGGACATCAATCGTTATTGCTCTGTTTGTGGCTCAGGCGATTGTCTTCACCGTTCAGGCTCGCAAAGGTTTCTACAACGACAATGAAGGTCTCAAACAGCAGTACATCGAGTTTCGTGAAGAAATGAATGCAAAGCACGTAGAGTGCGAACCGGCATCGGAATCTGTTGAGGTTCTAACTATTATTAACGAATAAATTAACACAATCACAGATATGGCAGACTTAAAAAATGTAGAGGGTATGATTGATTCTACCCCTATAATGAAGGATTACGCCGACATCGAATCCTCCAAGCTCCCCGAATATCAGATTGACTCAAAGGTGCCCGAAGGCCCCATTGCTGACAAGTGGACCAACTACAAGGCTCATCAGAAACTTGTCAATCCCGCCAACAAGCGCAATCTTGACGTGATTGTGGTTGGTACCGGTCTTGCCGGCGCTTCTGCGGCGTCGACTCTTGCCGAACTGGGCTTCAATGTGCTCAACTTCTGCATTCAGGACAGCCCCCGTCGCGCGCACTCAATTGCGGCTCAGGGCGGTATTAACGCAGCGAAAGACTATCAGAACGACGGCGACTCAGTTTACCGTCTCTTCTATGACACTGTAAAGGGTGGTGACTTCCGCAGCCGCGAGGCCAATGTGTACCGTCTCGCCGAGGTGTCAAACAATATCATCGACCAGTGCGTGCAGCAGGGTGTGCCTTTTGCGCGTGAATACGGCGGTCTTCTTGCAAACCGTTCTTTCGGCGGCGCCCAGGTGAGCCGTACATTCTATGCAAAGGGACAGACCGGTCAGCAGCTCCTCCTCGGCGCTTACGCTTCGCTCAACCGTCAAATTCAGAAAGGTCAGGTGAAGTCGTACAACCGTCGCGAAATGCTCGACCTCGTAATCATTGACGGTCGTGCCCGCGGTATTATTGTACGCAACCTCGTTACAGGCAAGCTGGAACGCTACGCCGCTCATGCGGTTGTGCTTGCGACCGGCGGTTACGGACGCACTTTCTTCCTCTCTACAAACGCTATGGGCTGTAACGGCTCGGCTGCGATTCAGGCATTCAAGAAAGGCGCTTATCTGTCAAACCTCGCATTCACTCAGATTCACCCCACCTGTATCCCCGTTCACGGCGAAGACCAGTCGAAGCTCACACTCATGAGCGAATCGCTCCGTAACGACGGCCGTATCTGGGTGCCCAAGAAAAAAGAGGACGCCGAGGCTATCCGTGCAGGCAAGAAACGCCCCACAGACATCCCCGACGAAGACCGTGACTTCTATCTGGAGCGCCGTTATCCCGCATTCGGCAACCTCTGCCCCCGTGACATAGCCAGCCGTGCCGCAAAAGAACGCTGCGATGCCGGCTTCGGCGTAGGTACAGGAAATGCGGTATATCTCGACTTCAAATATGCCATACAGCGTCTCGGCGCCGATGTTGTGCGCGACCGCTACGGCAACCTCTTCGACATGTACCAGATGATTTCCGATGACAACCCCTATGAGACCCCGATGATGATATTCCCCGCCAGCCACTACACCATGGGCGGTATCTGGGTCGACTACGAACTCCAGACATCTATCAAGGGGCTGTTTGCCATCGGTGAATGTAACTTCTCCGACCACGGCGCAAACCGTCTCGGCGCGTCTGCTCTCATGCAGGGTCTTGCCGACGGTTACTTCGTGCTTCCGTACACTATGCAGAACTACCTCAGCGACCAGATCAAGGTGCCCCACTTCACAACCGACACCAAAGAGTTTGACGACGCTGAAAAGGCAGTACGCGACCGTATCGAGAAACTTATGGCTATCAAGGGTACCAAGAGTCCCGATGAAATCCACAAGCGTCTCGGTCATGTGATGTGGAACCTTGTTGGCATGGGCCGTACTCTCCAGAGCCTTGTAAAAGCGCTCGACGAGCTTGAGGATGTGCGCAAGGAGTTCTACACCGACCTGCGTATAGTAGGCAGCGCCGACGACCTCAACACCGAACTTGAAAAGGCTCTGCGTCTGGAAGACTTCCTTGTCATGGCGAAGATGATGGCTATCGACGCGCTTCACCGCAATGAAAGCTGCGGCGCCCACTTCCGCGAAGAGTACCAGACTCCCGACGGCGAGGCAAAGCGCAATGACGAAGAGTACATGTATGTGAGCTGCTGGAAATACACCGGCGACAACGAAAAACCGGTGCTTCTCAAGGAACCCCTCAAATATGAGGCTATCCAGGTGCAGACCCGTAACTACAAGTCATAACAGTAAACAACCACGGGGCATAGGCAATGGCGGGTTCGCCGCCGTTGCCGAGCCTACCAAATAACAAACAACATCAAATGGAAACAACAATCAGCGTAAACCTGAAAATTTGGCGTCAACGTGGTCCTAAAGAGAAAGGCCAGTTCGTCAATTATCATCTCGATAACGTGTCGACAGGCAGTAGCTTCCTCGAAATGCTCGACATGCTCAACCAGCAGCTCGTCGAAAAAGGAGAGGAACCTGTGGTGTTCGACAGCGACTGCCGTGAAGGCATCTGCGGCATGTGTTCTCTTTACATAAACGGTCATCCCCACGGCCCGGTGCAGGGCATAACAACCTGCCAGCTTCACATGCGTAAGTTCAATAACGGCGACACAATCACAATTGAGCCCTGGCGCTCTGCCGCGTTCCCTGTAATCCGTGACCTTATGGTCAACAGAAACGCTTTTGACCAGATTCAGCAGGCAGGCGGCTATGTGTCTTTCAACTGCGGCGGCGCTCCTGATGCCAACGCCACTCCTATTTCAAAAGAGGTGGCAGACGTGGCTATGGACTCCGCTACATGTATCGGTTGCGGTGCATGTGTGGCTGCTTGTAAAAACGGATCGGCAATGCTGTTCGTGTCTGCGAAAGTGAGCCAGTTCGCTCTCCTGCCCCAGGGTCAGGTTGAACGCAAGCGTCGTGCCCGTGCCATGGTACGCAAAATGGATGAACTCGGGTTCGGCAACTGCACCAACACCGGCGCATGTGCTGCGGAATGTCCCAAAAACATTCCTCTGAGCAACATCGCACGCCTCAACCGTGAATTCATCAAAGCGAAATGCGCGGAATAATTTAGAGAATCCCACGCAGTCATAACAAAACATCCCGGCAAGCCGTAATGGAGTGCCGGGATGTTGTATTTTGTACAGTCAGCCGGCTACTTCGAAATGTGGCGGCGCACAATCTCGGATATGTCTCCGATAATAGCCTCAGTGGCTTCCATGCCGGCAGGGGAGTCGGCAACAAACACAGCTATGGAGTACGATTTGCCCTCAGGTAGTTCTATGTATCCGGCATCGTTTACCGCCGATATACGTCCAGCCGGAGAAACATCTCCCGTTCCGGTCTTGTGTGCTATCAGTGTACCATCCTCAAAATCGGCGCCCGGTATTCTTGACATGCCGGTGGCGCACAGCTCCAGGTTTTGTCTCACAGCGCGCATAAAAGGAGTGGAATCTGCGAGATTGTTGCGGAAATACTCGGTAAACCGCGCCATTTCAACCGGGGTTGTCCGGTTTTTATGGCACAATGCAGTGTCAAGGTGCATATCGGCTTCGGTGTGCAATATATCAATGTCGCTGAAACCCATAGATTTTATTACGGAGTCTGCCACGGCAGTAGAGCCGATGATGTCAAACAATATGTCGCAGGCGTTGTTGTCGCTCTGAACCAGAGAATACTCCAGAAGCTCCCCGATTGGAATTCTTAGCGAAACCACCCCGTAGTGTTCGCGAAGAGGGCTGTATGTGTCACGCAAAATCATGGACGAGTCTATGCTGACCGAATCTTCCGGAACAATGCCGTTTTTGTCGCAGAAAGCAGCTACGGCAACAGCCTGTGGAAACTTGAAGACACTCTGCATCGGAAAATATTCGTCGCCGTTCACAGCCACGGTGTCATCGCCGCATATAACCGCCACTCCTATACGGCAGTTCTTTTCGGAAATATAGTTTTCAAGTTCTGATTGCAGAGAGGAGGCTCTGTGTCCGGACGAGCAGGAACCCAGAGCCGCGGCAATAAGAATCAGCAATGGAACACGTTTCATAGGCAAAGGTTGAATGGTTAATGTTGAATCGCAGACAAAACTACCACAATTTTTTATTTTTGGCAAAATCGGCTCGCGCGGCGGCACACAAATGAAAAAATGCCTAATTTTGGAGCATGGAAGATATAGCAGGCAATATAGAGCGGCAGATGACTCAGCTTGGCGATGAGGCTCAGGCGCGCCACCTCATGCGCTTTTTTAAAACAGGAAAAGGAGAATATGGCGAGGGCGACCGTTTTCTCGGCATAAGGGTGCCGGTATCCAGAACGATAGTGCGCCAGTGGCGCGACAAGGCTGATATGGCGGTGGTTCAAACGCTGCTCGGCTCCTGCTGGCATGAGGTGCGCTTTGTAGGGTTTCTGCTGCTTGTGGAGATATACAAAAAGATGGTCAAGGCGGGCGATGATACTGCTTCGCTAATCAGGTTTTATCTCTCGGTTATAGATCGCGGCAACAACTGGGATTTGGTGGATTTGGTAGCACCTAAAATTCTTGGAGACCGGGTGCTGCGCTTTCCCGATGACCGAAAAATTCTTTATGACCTTGCGGAGCGTCACGGACAGTTGTGGCATCAGCGGGTGGCTGTGGTGAGCACATGGACTCTTATCCGCGAACACAGGTATGATGAGGCGCTGAACATCTGCACTCTGTATCTCGACCACCCCCATGACCTTATCCACAAGGCAAGCGGCTGGATGCTGCGGGAGATAGGTAAAAGAGGGGGCATGAGACACCTTATGGATTTTCTTGATGCCCATGCCCACCGTATGCCGCGCACAATGCTGCGCTATGCCATAGAGAAACTGTCTGCCGAACAGCGGCAGTACTACCTGCACTATTCGGGAACGTAGATTATATCACCGTTTTCAAGTTGGTATGCCACGCCGACGCGCTTGCCTTTGTTTGATGAGTTGTCGTTGTCCTCAGACGGGGTGTAACGGTTGATTTTCTCGCCCTCCTTGGTGATGATTTCCATATTTTCCTTACCGGGATTCTTGACCATGGTGAAGTCCTCCTGAGAAAACATCTCGGTCATGTTGTAGCGGCTCACCAGCGCAACCATAAGAGCCACGGCAAAGACCATCGCCACATCGAAGAGGTTGCTCACGACACTCATGGGGTCGGAGTCCTCGCGCTTTCTGAGTATGCTGCGTCTTCGTCTCATTTCACAACGGTTTGCGCCACAAACTCAAGTATGGCAAGGTTCTTCATCGCCCAACGCTCCTTGACCTGCTGGGTCACAAAGCCTATGGCACTGACAACAAGTCCCACAACGGTGGTGGCAAACGCCACCTGCATGTTGTACGCCATCGAGGCTATATCGCCTGTGGCAAGCCCGACCAGAGCCGGTCCCATTGGAATCAATGTGCCCATAAGTCCAAGTATGGGGCCCATCTTAGTGAGTACGCGCGAGGTGCTTATGTTTTTGTCGGCTGCTATCTCGTACTCAGACAGGAGCAGATTCACCTTTGCCTCGTCATTGCCGGCGGCTACTATTTCTCTTGCGTACACGCACACAAGTGATTCTGACTTCTCCGGAATGGAGGCTTCAAATTCAGGCAGCGATTCGGCAGTCAGTGACTCAATGCCGGCATACATGATTTCGGTCGATTTCTTTATCTGGAGATATTGACCGAAAAAGGCACCTATCAGCAGAAGCGCACGCACAAAAAAGAATATAAGCAGTACAATAACCGGAACAAGCAGCCCGGTGGAAATCCAGTAAAGGATGTTGGATATGGTATTCATGACAGTTTTGAAATTTTACGTTTGTTCATATATCTGTAGATTATTGACCCTGCAAAGGCTCCGGATATGATCAGCGCCGATACTCCGGCGAGTGCGCCCCATTCCACCTCGCTTGTGCCTGCGGCGGCGGTGCGCCCGTTTACAGTCGCCACGACTCCGAGAGCGGCAATGAGCAGGTTCACAAGAAAAATGAGTTCGGCGCGCAGCTCTGCCTCAGGGAGCAGGTATTTTGCTCCTGCTGCCGCGAGGGGAAAGAATACGGCAACTGCCCCTGCGGCGCTCCAGCCTATCAGAGCGAAATCCACTCCCGGCAGAGAAAACACAAGCTCCACCACTAAAGCGAGCAACACCGGAAATATCAGAGCGCCGGGAAACCATCCGGTTACATAAAAAGCAATCTTTTCGTTGCGTGTCAGTCTGCCGCTGCAAGACTTTGCGTAAAGAATGCAGAACGCAATCTGTACAAAAACGTCAACGGTGAGAATAACAGCAATGTCAAGCATAAGGGATGTATCGGCAAGCCAGTCAGCAATCATGGTTTTTGATTGCATGGAGGCAAAATCCACGCTGTAGCCTGTAAAAACAGCGGCTACAGCGCAGATTGCCGCTATTCCGGCTGCCTTGTGGCAGGCGAGCTTGAGTATGAAGCTCACCGCCACAAGAATCATTATTATCAGAACTACAATCTCCATTTCAAATTACCGGTTATTCATTTTTCTGCGGCGCCGGATAATGACACCGAAGGCAATCAGTGCGACAATAACCGCCACGCCCACTATGATACCGTTTACGGTATTGACAGAGTTCGCAGAAGAAAGAGTTTCCTTCTTCATGACCATTCCGTCATTGCCGTTGACAGCTTCAGCCCGGACTTCGGCAACCGCATTACGGTATTTGTCCGCACTTTCCTTGTTTACTTTCGATGAAATGAAATCGCGGAGCTTGGCGTTGTCGCACACAAAACCTGAACATGCGGGTCCGAACTCCTCGACTATTTCCGTGTGTAGCTCGGCAAGCTGCGACAGCTGCTCTGGAGATGCCTCCCACATGCCTTTGCGGGCTGTTTCAAGCATCACGGCGGTAATTTCCTGAATGGCGGCGGGATTGACAGACTTGAAGTAGTCTTTTGTGCCAAGGTTGTGCTTGTCTGCCACATAGGTGTCGTAGATGTCGTCCCACAGTTCGTTGTCAATGACATCGGGTTTCATGACATTCCACCCATATGTGTTTCTTACAATGTCGGCAAATTTGGATGCGTCACCCGAACCGCCTTTCATCTTCTCTTTGATATAGGAGGGGTTCAGGATAGTGGTGCGGCTTTCTACTCCTATTGCTTCTTTGACTTCCTGCATTCTGACGTTATTGCGGTTGCGGTAATCGCTCAGATAAGCCTCCGGGTCCTTGCCGGTCACATTGCGCACCGCGAGGTTCATGCCGCCCATGAATTCATACACATGGTCGAGGCTGAGGGCTCCCCATGTGTTGCTCTGGCGCGGCTGCACCACAACGTCTGTTCTGGTAAGGGCTGCCTCAAACGCGTGTTCGCGCATCTTTTCCCAGTCTTCTTCGGAACCGTATATGGCACCCATGTTGTTCATGTATGTCTCTGCTATTTCCGATTCGTTTTCCCACCGGTCGCCAGCTTCCACCATGCCTTGTATGCCGCTTCCATAGCTTCCGTTGGCACCGCCGAACACTCTTGCCGTGCTGAGTTCACGGGCTTCGGCAGGAGGTATCCCGCTCTCCACAAGGTGATGCTCTGACTCGACTACACCTTCGCTGACATAGTTGGGATAGATGTCGTCTTTGGCTTCAGCCGCCATTTTCACAGCCCTGCTTATGAGGAATAGGCGTGATGCGGCGAGGTCGCGAAGCTGTCCGGAAGTCTGAACCACAACATCGATTCGGCTGCGCCCCAGACTCTCCGACGGAATAAGCCGAAGGTCAGTGACTCTGCCGAACGGGTCGCGCACAGGCTCAACGCCGAGCATATACAGCACCTGTGCAATCGTGGCGCCTTCCGTTTCAATAAATTCGCTGCTCCAGAGCGTGTAGCTGACTTTGCGCGGCACAGAGTCGTTGTGGTTTTTCCGATACATTGCAAGGGTGTTGTCCGCGAGGGTCTTGCCTTTTTCCCATGCGACTGCCGACGGTGTTTCCTCGGCATTGACAGCAAACATGTTGCGACCGGTAGGCAGTATGTTCGGATTCTGTACCGGGTCGCCTCCGGAGGTGGGAGAGATGAATCCGCCGTTCAAGGCGTTTACAATAGACCCGAGCTCTTTGGCGGGGCTTGCTGTCAGTTCATCGCGGTACACTCCTACATTGGCAAGCGCTTTCTCCACTTCGCTGACGGCGAGCGCGAATTCGATTTCCTCTTTGGAAAATTCCTTGCCCGTTGCCGGTTTTGATCCATGGGTGGAAGCGCCGGTGATGCCTGAGCCTTTACGTTTCATCGCGGCTTCCATTTTCTTTATAGCGTCCTCGCTCGCACCCATTTTTTTCGCCATTTCCAGCGCTTTGTCGGCAGACATGCCCGGAATCATGGCGTGGGCTTTTGCAGGAGCGCGTCGCTCTGCGATTTTTGCGGTAGACGCATCTTTCCGTGCAGGCATCATGGCTCCCATGACCATCATGCGCGAAAGCATGTCCTTAGACCCTTCAATGGCGCTGAGTATTGCTCTGGCGCTGTCAAGTTCGGCGGCGGAGATTCCTGCTATGCGGCATACCGCAGCATCATCTATCGCAACATTGCCTCTCACGAGTGCGCGGGCTCTGTCACGGTATGTCGATATATTGCCTTTGCCGCCATTCAGCTTGTGAAGAGAATAAGCCACGGGGTCAATGGTCATCGCCTCTACCGTGCCGGTGATATGTTCGGTAGAGTATGGCTCGCCCAGTATGTATAAGGCACCGGTAATCTTTTCGTTTGCAAGTTCTTCGGCATAGGTTTCGATGCGCAGAATATCATCGGGGGTATATGCGGCGGATGCCGTGCTGTCAAGCCGCAGCTCGCGGTGAATGCCCAGCTCCACTGTAAACTTCTTGACGATTTTTGCGGCGGAAACACTGTCGTTGCGAGTCGTAGCCTTGTTGTAGGCGGCTATGGCATCGGTAAGATTTTTGTATATGCCTCGGACATTGCTTTCCATGAAAGGCGGAGTCAGATAGTTGATTACGCCGGCGTAGCTGCGGCGTTTGGCTATCATGGCTTCTCCCACGTTTGTGGTGGAGTACACATAGAAGTGCGGCATAGTGCCTACGAGTCTGTCGCTCCAGTCATTGCTGCCGAGCGCAACCTGTTTGCGCGGTGTAAATTCGAGAGAGCCGTGGGCACCGAAGTGCATCAGGGCGTCGGCTCCGAACCCGTAGCGGGCCCAGAGATATGACGCCACATAAGAGTGAGGGGGAGCCACATCCGTACCATGTACAATCTTGAAGTCGTCGTCACCTATGCCGGCTGCAGTCTGCGGTATCAGAACCACGTTGCCGAACTGTACGCGCGCAATGGCGGCGTTGCCGTTGCTGTCAGACAGTCCGTGACCGGGAAATGCCCCGTCCACAGCGTCTATCTCTGCGCGCATGTCGGCAGACATTGCCTGCGCGCACCAGTCATTATATTCCTTTATGCCTACAAGAACGGGGTTGTGCTCCTTTACAAAATCGGCTTTGGCACCGGCGGCATAGCTGTTGAAATTCTTGCCGTTTTCATTTATGATTTTTTCAAGTTCGGCGGCGTTTGCCGGGAGGTTGTCTACGGTATAGCCCTCGGCTTTGAGGCGTTTGAGCATGTTGAAGAGTGAAGGAGCCACTTCCATGCCTTCGGCAACCAGAGCGTTCTGTCCGGGCCCCTTGAAATAAAACACGGCTACTTTTTTATCTTTGTTGGGCTTAGTGCGCAGGGAGTTGTAGTTGTTCACAGTCTGCACAAACTCGTCAAGGCGTCCGGGTATCACATCCACATACGGCAGCCCGTCCTTGCCTTCGAAATGAGCGAAAAGAACGAAGGGTCTAACCGCGCCGTCAATTTCAGGTGTCACCACACTCTGTGAAAGGAATCCGCCGTTCATACCCATTTTGTCCTCCATCCACTCGTCGTACATGCGGTTAACGTTGAGTGGAGAAAACAGAGTTATGTTATTGCGTTCGAGGTATTCGACAACATTGTCACCCATGCGTCCGTGAGCCATGTTTATCATTGCCGAGGGGGCAACAGAGTCGGCATGACCGCGCATTATGAACTGTTGTATCACATTGACGGGGTAGACGATGTTGCCGGTGCGTTCAAGGGCGGCGACAAGGCTGTCGGGAACTCCCATTTGCCCTGTCAGTATTATGTGCGGAGCGCTATCGTGCCATTTGCCTTGTTTCTTAAGGAAAGCCTCATATTCGGCAACCGACCCGAAGTTGAGCCCGTCATTGTCGTCGGGATAGTATATCAGAGAGGATGCCGGCACAACAGGGTCGCCGGGAGTTTCGGTAAAAAGTTTTTTGCCGTCAATGAACTTTCTGACATATCTGAGCAGATTGCGGTAGTTGGCTTTGCCGCCTGCAAGATATTGCTGCATGAACACTGCGTCGACAGAGTCAACCGACACTATATGGTTCTGAGGGTTTGTGGCTGCGGTAGTCATGACCGGAGTCCCGTTTTCGGCTGCCTTGGCGAGAGCTTCGCGCTGTTCCTCTGTTATGCGGAGCCCCATGCCGTTTACAAACACCATGTCATAGCTGCCCGCTTTGTCAAGATTTTCTACAGGAAGTTCGGAAATCTTCACAAAAGAGTTGTCGTTGGCTTTGCCTATCTGACCGAGAGCTATCGCCTGATAGTTTACAAAGGCTATCCTGGTAGAGGCGGCGTAGCCATGCCATATTCCATACAGAATTCCCAGCACGGCAGCGCAAGCAATGGTTATGATAATGATTGATTTCTTTTTCATCGGTTATTTCTTGAAAAATTTGTCAACATCCACCGATAGCCCGACAGATACGGTGGTGCCGGTGGTTGTGGGGGAGTTGCTGTAGTAATACTTGGGAACATAGTTGAAAAGGTTGTCAACCGCCAGAGTCAGGTCAATGCCGCGCCATATTCCCTGGGTGACATTCAAACGCCACATGGTGTAGGCGGGGTAGCGCACCTTTTCTGTTTCCGAGTAGTCGGTCAAAGATGTAAACTCGTCGACAGTGACAGCCGAGAGCGCGCGTCCGTGAAGTGCTATGTTGAAACGGTAGTTGTTCCATGAACGGCCATAGTTCAGGCGGAGGGTTGCGGTGTGCGGACGGGTGGAGGTTGTGTACGGCTCTCCTTTGCGCACATGCTCGTGAGTATATATATAGGAGAGTCTCGAACCGAAGCCGCAGGCGTGTTTCCATGCGACATTGGCATCGACGCCCGCTATGTTGACACGGCTTATGTTGTTGTAGAACTGACCTCCGAGGGTCTGGTCCCAGGCTGTTGTGATACGGTTGTCCACAAGGTTGCAGAACGTGCCGATGTTGAAGTTGAGCAGCCGGTGGGTGTATTCGGCAGACAGCTGGAAGTTGTTGCTTGATTCGGGCTTCAGGTTCGGATTGCCGTAAATCATGAATATGCCCGCCATGTCAAAGTTCATGTACATCTCTTTCAGGGTAGGGGCGCGAAAGCCTCCGGAGTACGACCCGCGAAAGTTCCACTTGTTGAGTTTGTACATGAGGCTGAGTCTTGAAGAGAAATGCTTCATTGACGATTCGGAGAAGTAGTCGTATCTTCCTCCCGCGATTATGTTGAAATTGTCAAAGAAATTCATGTCGAACTGAGCCATGCCGTCGGCGGTGACCTGTGACTTGTGACCGTTGTTTTCAAACTGGTAGCTCAGCAGGTAGTCTCTCATGACATCTCCGCCTACTGTCAGTATATGCTTGCCGGCGAATGTGTGGTTGTATATTGCGCGTACACTGTTCTGTACATTGCTGTATTTGCGCACATCCTTGTCGGTAAGCACCATGTAGTCGCTTTTGTCGTACTGGTCGAAGCTGTATGACACTTCAAGGTCGTTTGCATGAGAGAAAGTGTACAGCCCACGCAGCCCTCCTGAAAATCCTCGATAGCGGTCGCGGGTACTCTCCTGGGCGTTGCGCTGCCGGAAATAGTAGCCCAGTCGTCCTGTTAGCTTGAGCTGGCTGAACGGGGTCACGGTAAAGCGCTCTTTTACATTCCAGTTGTAGCCTCCATAGAATCTGGTGTAGTCTCCTTCATTTTTCATGTTATAGGAGTTGATGTGGTTGTACTGGAGGGTTGTGGCGCTG
Source organism: Muribaculaceae bacterium Isolate-104 (HZI) (assembly GCA_003762715.1). Lineage (GTDB taxonomy): Bacteria > Bacteroidota > Bacteroidia > Bacteroidales > Muribaculaceae > Paramuribaculum. Next base: position 123,042 of record RIBJ01000033.1, read on the forward strand.
CTGAATATGCCTTTTGAAAAGCCTGCCACCGCGCCGTATCGCTGTTCGTTGTGGGCGCCATACCTGCCGTTCAGATTCAGGGTCCACGGCTGTGACTGCTCCTTGCTTATTATATTTATGACACCGCCTACCGCATTCGAGCCATAGAGCGCCGAAGCCCCGCCTTTGACAATTTCTATACGTTCCACATTGCTGAGGTTGAGCCGGTTGTAGTCTATGTTGTCAAGCGTTTCTCCTGCAACTCTCTCTCCGTCAACAAGAAACAGAACTGAGTTGCCGCCGAAGCCCTGCATGTTCAGGTTTACCTGCTGGTTCATGGAATAGGTAAATTCTATGCCTGGCAGTTCGGACTGAAGAAGGTCGCTGATATTGGTAGCGTCAGCCGATTTTATGTCAGAAGAACTCAGCACACGGGTGAGTATCGGCGAATTCTTGAGTAGCTTAGGTGTGCGTGTACCGGTTATTACAACTGTGTTGAGCAGCGTGTTCCAGCGGGCGTCCAGGCTGTCCTGCTCCTCGGGCACATTGTCGGCTCCTGCACCTGCGATACCCAGAGCCAATGCTAATATGGTATTTCTCATGATTCCGGTGGATTACATGAATTGATACTCAATTGTCAGAAAACCTTTTACCCCGCTCTCGTTCATGAAGTTTATGAGCCGCAGCGCAACTTCACGTCCGTCACCGAGGTTTACGAAATAGCGTTTGCCGCTCAGTGTATATATCGGGGGCATGGTGCTTTTGTCAACATCAAGCCATTTGGACAGCTTCGGATTGTAGAATGACTCCGTGTATGACAGGTATCCGTCCATCATAGTGGACATATCTGTGACAATGACATTTGTAGTCCACACATCAGCCACATATTCCAAAGCTCCTTCCTCCATTACGCTGCCGCCGTTGGTCTTTGCGTCGTAGCGGTGAAGAGCTATGTCCCATTTTTTAGGCTCCGGGTCGTTTACATCAAGAGTGTCAATGCTCATGTCATTGAAGTTGATGTATGTCCAGCGCTCATAGTCGGTGGCGTCAATGTATATCTTTCCGAGGTTGTTGTCCGTAGCCGCCGAAACAAATCCGAATTCAGAGCCGGTATCTGCATCTGGAGTGTCGTACACACTGCTAAACAGCCCGTTACAAGCGGAGAGCAGCATTGCTGCCGCTCCCGTCATTACGCTAAAACAAATCCTATTAACCTTAATTGCCATTATTCTGCGGTCTGAGGCATGCCGCCGGTTTTGAAAACTATTGTGAGACCTCCCATTATAGGAGCGGTAAACACAAATTCGGGAGAGTCTTTTTCAGCGTCTATCGTACCGGTGAATGAGCAGGAATATTCGCTTACATTGCCGCCCATTCCCATTTTGCAGGTTCCTGTGCCTGAAAGGGAGAATGTGTTGCCTTCGGATGTGGCAGTGACGTTGTCAATGGAAAATTCGCCCCAGGTGTCGGAAGTGAAGCTGACCTTGAAAGAGTTTTCTCCGGACAGTGCTATTTCAAGGGTCTGATTGTCGGCATACATGTCGTGAAAATAGGCGCAATCGGCTTTTGTATAGCCCTTGTAAGTGCCGGGTACAACTGTTGATGCGGGAATGTCGCCCTGCTCGAAGTGAATTGTGAGTCCGCCCATTATCGCGGCGCATGAGAAAGAGAGGCTTGCCTTGCCGTCGGTTATTGTTCCTGTCAGCTCACAAGCGTACTCGCTGCTGTTGCCGCCCATTCCCATCACTGATGTTCCGGAACCTGATATGAGATAGCTGTCGCCTTGCTTTGCCACAGTGGCGGCAGGTATAGAGATTGTGCCCCAGGTTGATGAACTGAAACTGATGCTGACCTGGTTTGCTGCGCCGGATACCTGCGCGATAGTCAGGCTCTGGTCGGTGGCTACCTGTCCGCTGAAATATGCACACTCCGCTACGGTGTATCCGTCATAGTTGCCCGCGATGTCATCGGCGAGGTTTTCGGGGGTGTTGTCATCGCTGCAAGAGGCAATTATTGCCGGGGCAAGCAGCAGAGCTAAAAGGTGTTTGAGTTTCATGAATGAAATATGATTTTGTTGATTGATTTTTTTTCCGATGCAAAATTAGACCTGCAAAACAAAGGGGGCAATACTTAAAAATAGGGGTATTTAGCCCCTGAAAACAGGTTGTTTGCCTGTGGATTGTACCGAATGTGAAGTAATTTTTAATTAAAATTGGGTATATTGGCAACAAAAATCTATTTGTAACTTTGCATGGGAAAAAATCCTCTGAACAATCATGGTGGAAAAATTAAGAGAATACCGCGCTCACAATAACATGAGAGAGCTGATTATTGACAATAATCTGCTGCTGATGGCAATCAGCCGTTTTGACATAGCCTTTGGTTTTGGCGACAGCTCCATTCGCGAGGTGTGTGAGAAGAACAATGTCGATGTGAATACGTTTCTGGCTGTGTGCAATTTGCTCAGCGGTAACGATTACAAGGACTATGAGATTTCCCTGCCGTCGCTGATAGGTTATCTCAAGAGGGCGCACACATCGTTTGTGGATGTGACTCTGCCAAAGATAAGACATCATCTGATAGAGGCCATCAACTATAGCGACACCAATGATGTGTCATTTCTGCTGATGAAGTTCTTTGATGATTATGTTGTGGAGGTAAAGCACCACATGGAGCATGAGAACAACGAGGTTTTCGGCTATGTGGAGCGTTTGCTTGCGGGGGAGGTTGACACGGATTTCGATTTTTCAAGTTTTTCGGTCAACCATGACAACATGGCTACCAAGCTGAACGAGCTCAAGGATATATTCATATACCATTACAATCAGAAAGACAACGCGCGGCTTAGTTCGGTGTTGTTCGACATAATTGTATGCGGTCGCGACCTGATATCCCACTTTCAGGTCGAGAACACTCTTTTTGTGCCGGCGGTAGAGAAGCTGGAGGAAACATTGCGCTCAAAACATGCCGGTGAGTCGTTGCCGGAAAAGAGCGGGGACTCCGAAGAGTCTCCCCATGTGGATGTTCTCGGAGACCGGGAGAAAGATATAATAAGGTGTGTGGCTCAGGGTATGGCAAACAAAGAGATTGCCGATGCTCTGTGCCTGTCGGTACACACGGTAGCCACCCACCGGCGAAATATAAGCGCCAAGTTAGGCATTCATTCCACTGCGGGTCTGACAATTTTCGCGATACTGCATAATCTTGTGGACCTGAAGGATATAAATCCGCATCAGTAGCGGGCAGCGTCCTGAATTACAAGTCCGGCGAGAGTGAGTCCGAAGATAGCCGTTATGTGCATGAGCGAGCCGTTTGTCTGAACCTTGCCGTGGCTGTCTGAGCCATCGGCAATCGCTTCCGCTCCTTTGTTGCGCAGAAGCTCGTTGCTGTACACACACATAAACTTTTTTGCCGGCTTGCGTCCTGCCTTTTTAAACCGTTGTCTCAGGGCTCTCGCGAGGGGACACCCTTCCACTTTCCAGAATTCCGTTACTTTTATGCGTGTGGGGTCGATTTTCAGCGCGGCGCCCATGGAAGAAAAGAAGCGGGCTTTTGTTCTTGTGGCGGTTTCTATCAGCAGCGCTTTGTCCTTCAGAGAGTCAATTGCATCAATTATATAGTCGTAGCTGTCAAGGTCAAAGCTGTCGGCGGTTTCTGCGGTAAACAGCTGCCTCCGTGCGGTGATTTCCGCGCTTGGCAGAATTGTCAGCAGGCGTTCGCGCAAAGCCTCGACCTTAGGCTTGCCCAGGGTGAGAGTCGTAGCCATAAGCTGGCGGTTGATATTTGACACGCACACAACATCGCTGTCTACAATCGTAATGTGCCTGACTCCGGAACGCACCAGACTTTCCGCGCACCATGAGCCTACGCCTCCCACTCCGAATATAATGACCCGGGCGTCGGCAAGTCTCTGCATCCCTTCTTCGCCCAGCAGCAGGTAAGAGCGGTTTAAAATAGCGCTGTCCATAACGTCATGATTCGGATGACACCATGGGAATATAATCGGCATAGCCTTCCTCTGCCATTCTTTCAAGCGGAATGAAGCGCAGGGAAGCCGAATTGATGCAGTACCTCAGACCTCCGTCCTCTGCCGGCCCGTCGGGAAACACATGACCGAGATGCGCTCCGGATGTCGCAGACCTCACTTCTGTGCGCTGTCTGCCGAAAGAGGTGTCGTTGAATTCATTTATCAGAGAGTCGTCTATCGGTCGGGAGAATGCCGGCCAGCCGCACCCTGAATTGAATTTGCGCGATGACAGGAACAAAGGCGTGCCGTCGATGATGTCAACATATATCCCGCGCCGAAATTCGTTGTCATACTCGTTTACAAACGGACGCTCTGTGGCTCCGTTCTGCGTCACCTCCCACTGAAGCGGAGTGAGCCGCTGCCTCAGCTCCGCGTTGTTATCTTCATTGCTGCAACAGGTCGGCTGCCTGACAAGGTTTTTCGCCTCATTGAAAAGAGCCGGGTTGACATGGCAGTAGCCGCCGGGGTTCTTCTGAAGATAGTCCTGATGATACTCCTCGGCAGGATAAAAGTTTTCCAGCACACCCCATTCAAGGGCAAGCGGCGTGGAGTGCCGGCGCTGCAGAGCGGCGACCATGGCTTCCACCACCGGAGCCTCGGTAGTGTCGGAATAATATATTCCGGTGCGGTACTGTGTGCCGCAATCGTTGCCCTGACGGTTCAGCGACAGCGGGTCGATGCTGCGGAAAAAGAGCATTATAAGGTCGGCAAGCCCTACAGCGTCCGGGTTGTACACAACTTCGACTGTCTCGGCTGCGCCGGTCTCACCGGTGCAGACCATTTCATACGAAGGGGCAGGAACCTTGCTGTTGGCATATCCTGCCACGGTTTTTATAACGCCCGGCACGAGCGAAAACAGTCGGGCAGTACCCCAGAAGCATCCGCCGGCAAAGTATATTGTCTTGTTCATAATCCGCTAAATTAGCCTATTTATATCAAACAGCCAACATTTTTTACAAACAGCGCCTGAAAGTCGGTCATTTTGTATAACTTTGTCGGAAACAACAAATTTAATTCCATGATAAAGGAGATAACAGCAGCCGTGGCTCTCGCTGCGGGCATCACGTCTTCCGCGTCAAACGTGGAGGTTGCGTGGCAGAATCTTGCGAACCGTATCGGAGCGGACGGCAAGGCGGAATATGTTCAGCGTTTTATAATAAGCGGCGATCTTAAGGATTTGTCGCGGCTGGCTTTCTGTCAGTTTGACAGAGCCATGAAGCCGGTGAATGTCCAGGACACCGTGGCTCGCATAATACCCGGTTATTATTACATAGCATCGCCGCGTTTTGCCGCCGGTGCCGACAGTGTGGTTGTGGACATAGTGACATCGGGCAATATGCCGGCGTACAGCTATGGTCCGGACGGTGTTCACGGAGTGGATGCCGCCGGCAAGCCGTTTGATGTGAGCATGAAACGCCTGTCGGGAACCGAGCGGAGCGAACAGTGGGCTTTGCCCGGAAAAGACCGGATGCCTTATGGCGACAAGGTGTATGAGATAAACGAAAAGCTCGTGTCGGGGGCTACGGCTCCGGGGGCGTATGACATAGTGCCGTCATTCAAAAAAGTGACAGCCGGCACCGGCGAGTATGTTGCGTCGGCAAGCAAGGCTCCTCAGGCAAAACTTATAAAAAACGACAATTCTGAGTATTACCGTATCACAGTGACTCCGGAAGGCATTGTGATAGAGGGTGCGAGCCGGGGCGCGATATATACCGCCTCGCGCACTGTTGAGCGTCTGTTGAAAATGCACGGAGGCAAATTGCCCGCGGCTGTGGTTGAAGACTGGCCTGACTATGGCTACAGAGGCGTGATGATAGATGTGGCACGCAACTTCCAGACTCTCGACCAGATGAAGAAGTTTGTGGATGTGATGGCAGACTACCGTCTCAACAGACTCCAGTTTCATTTCATTGACGATGAGGCGTGGCGACTTGAGATACCCGGCTTGCCCGAACTCACAGAGTACGGCAGCAAACGCGGTTACACAACCGACGAAAAGAACAACCTTGCCCAAATATATTCCGGTGACGGCACAACCTCGGGCAAATGGGGCAACGGTCATTATACAAGAGCCGAATTTATTGATTTTCTGAAATATTGCGATGCCAGAGGGGTGAAGGTAATACCTGAAATAGAGACCCCCGGACATGCGCGTGCCGCTGTTCATGCAATGGAAACGCGGTACCGCAACACCGGCGACGCGTCATTCCGCCTGCGCGAGGACGGCGATACTTCAAAATACCGTTCTGCCCAGGATTTCGGCGACAATGTTATCAACCCCGCGCTGCCCGGTCCCTATAAGTTCATGGAAAAGGTTTTTGACGAAATCATAGCCATGTACAAGGAAGCCGGTGTGCCGCTCGAAACCATACACATCGGAGGCGATGAAGTGCCTCACGGAGCCTGGAGCGGTTCGCCGTCGGCTATCAGGTTTATGAAAGAGCATAATATGTCTGGCGAGGGAGACCTGCATGTGTACTGGGCAAAATGGCTCGGCGAGACTCTTCAGAAACGCGGACTCAAGATGGCAGGCTGGCAGGAAGTGGCGCTCGGCAAAGACGAGGAGATAGCAAAGGGTATCGCTCCTTATGTCGGATTTATCAACCTGTGGGTTACCTGGCCCGGCAAGGGAGAGACAGTGCTGCCTGCCGTAAAGGCACAGCAGCTCGGGCTGCCGGTGGTGCTGTCTACAGCACAGGGCTATTACTTTGACCAGTCGTACAGCGGTCATCCCGACGAACGCGGACTGCCGTGGGCAATGCTTACCGACGAGTTCAACTCGCTCGATGCCTATCCCTCGGTAATATCTCCCACACAGCCGGGCGGCAAGGTTATCGGTGTGCAGGGACAGCTGTGGAGCGAGACAGTGCGCGGCCCCGAATGGATGGAGCTTTACCTGTTTCCGAAAATGCTCGGCATGGCGGAACGCAGCTGGAACTCCGATACCACATACAGCCACGCAGCTTTCAACCGTGTGCTTGACCGGCATGAGCTGCCTTACCTTGTAGGGCGCGGCGTGAATATCCACATGCGTCAGCCGGGTATAAAGGTTGACGGTGGTAAGCTGTTGATGAATTCACCGTATGAAGGTGGTGTGATTCGCTACACCCTTGACGGCTCCGAGCCGACAAAAGAATCTCCTGAATACACCGGTGCGGTAGCCCTCCCGGCGGGAACAAAGGAGGTGAGAGCGCGCCTGTATCATCTCGGCAAGGAGAGTGTCACAAGCATACTTCCCGTAAATAAATGATTGTAAATCCTTAATAACCAGTTGTGGAGCGCGCGCCGGAAGGTGCGCGCTCCTGCTATGACACTTGACTGTGAAATGGAAAGAAAAACCGGACGGATGCTGTTGGTCGTAGACCCTCAGATAGACTTTGTGAGCGGGTCGCTCCCGGTGCCTGGAGCTGCGGAGGCTATGGACAGCCTTGCCACATATATTCTGTCAAATCCGCAGAGCTACGATCTGAAGATTGTGACTGCGGACAATCACCCCTTCAACCACAGCTCTTTTGCCGATGCGGGCGGCAAATGGAGCCGTCACTGTGTGCGCTCAAGTGTAGGGGCTGCTATATATCCCGCTGTATTTGATGCCCTGCACGCAACCCGGGGCGACACACTGCTGTTATATAAAGGAGAGGATGCCGCAAAAGAGGAATATTCCGTATTTCAGGCTCCGGGTGCGGCTGCCCTTGTAGCAAAACTTGCAGGCGACATGGGCATAACGGCTGCCGATATATGCGGTCTAGCGGGTGATGTGTGCGTTCTGTCGACATTGCGCGATGCCATTGCTCTTTTCCCCGACATAGAGTTTCGGGTGCTGGCAGCCTATAGCCCGAGTATTGACGGCGGCGCGGCTCTTGACAGTTTTATTGACCAAAACTCACTTATATGCATCAGATAATAACTCATTTTACCGACGATGACCTTTACAAGCTGACGATGTGCTGCGCGGTGATAGACAATTATCCGCGCGCTCAGGTCAAGTACGCATTTACCGACCGCGACTCCACGCCGTATCCTCCCGGCTTTGCCGACGAGTTGCGCCGGCAGATAGAGCTGCTGGAAGGGGTGTGCGTGACAGATGAGGAGATTGCATTCATGAAGCGCCGCTGTCCGTACATTCCGTTCTGGTTCTATAATTTTCTGAAAGGCTACAGGTTTCGCCGTGAGTGGGTTCGTGTGAGTCAGGATGCGCAAGGTCATCTCTCTGTAGGCTTCGAGGGGTGCTGGAGCGATACGATACTTCTTGAAGTAAAAGTGCTTGCCATAATATCAGAACTTTATTACGAAATGACAGGGGAGAGCAGAAAGCTTGACCTGGAGGCGTACTACGGCAAATCCTGGGACAAGGCGCGGCGGCTGATTGAAGCCGGATGCAGTTTCAGCGATTTCGGCACACGGCGCCGGGCTTCGTTTGCCGCGCAGGATGTGGTTGTCAGAGCCATGAGCGAGTGTGGCGGCGAGATTTCCGGTCCCGGACGCTTTGTCGGCACAAGCAATGTGTACTTTGCCATGAAGTATGACCTGGTGCCGGTAGGCACAATGGCTCATGAATTTGTCTGCGCCATAGCGGGCATGTTCGGTCCGCAGATGGCAAACCACCTTGCAATGCGGGCGTGGTCAACAACATACCGCGGAGCGTTGGGCACATTTCTTTACGACACATACGGCTGGCACATATTCAGCCTGAACTTTTCGGAAGATTACGCCAATATGTTCAAGGGGCTCAGGGTTGACAGCGGAGACAACTACGAGCAGCTGGAGCGGATAAGACGCAAGTACCTCTCTCTGGGCATAGACCCCGCCACCAAACAGGTGGTTTTCAGCAACGCGCTCAGTACCGAGGAGGCTGTGCGGCTTCAGAACCATGCCGCCGGAAAATGCATACCGTCGTTTGGCATAGGCACTCACTTCACAAATGATTTTCCGGGTGTAAAGCCCCGAAACATTGTCATAAAGCTCACGGATGTCAAAATAACAGAATCGTGGGACTTTTACAATTCCACTTGCAAACTCAGCGAGGACAAGGGAAAGCACACCGGCAACCCCGCCACAGTTCGCCGGTTTATGGAAGCCTTGAACATGGACTGCGCCGGAGACTCCGTGTGAGCGCCGTTGCACACATTGGCGCGCAACCGTGCAATTTTGAGACGTTTTGTCGAATTAGCCGGGTAAATGGTTTGGAATAGCGGCTCTAAATGCGTACTTTTGCGGATATTTGATAAAATGCATAAATATGGCAATTAAGAATATCCTTGAATTGAGTGAGCAGGAGATTGTGCGCCGCGGCAGTATGGACGAGCTGCGCGCAAGAGGCATTGACCCGTATCCCGCAGCAGAATATAAAGTAAACGCCCGTACGGAAGAGATTAAATCCTCCTTCAGCGACGAGGCGCCCCGGCGTCAGGTGGCTATTGCCGGCAGAGTGATGAGCCGCCGCATAATGGGCAAGGCGTCATTCCTTGAAATCCAGGATTCAGAGGGTCGCATACAGGTGTATGTCAGCCGCGACGACCTTTGTCCGGGCGAAGACAAGGAGTTTTATAACACCGTAATAAAAAAACTGCTTGACATAGGCGACTTTATCGGAGTTGAAGGCTATGTTTTCCGCACGCAGATGGGTGAGATTACCGTTCATGCCGAAAAAATAACCTTCCTCGGCAAATCGCTTCGCCCCCTCCCTATTGTTAAAGTCAAAGACGGTGTTACCTATGACGCGTTTGACGACCCCGAACTGAGATACCGCCGCAGGTACGTGGATCTGGTGGTGAACGACGGCGTAAAAGAGATATTCCTCAAGCGCACAAGGGTCTACACCTCAATGCGCGAGTTTTTCAACACAGCCGGCTATACCGAGGTGGAAACCCCCATACTCCAGTCTATTCCCGGAGGTGCTGCGGCTCGCCCCTTCATAACCCACCACAACGCCCTCGACATGCCGCTATATCTGCGCATTGCCGACGAGCTGTATCTCAAGCGCCTGATTGTAGGCGGCTTTGAAGGTGTCTACGAATTTTCCAAGAATTTCCGAAACGAAGGTATGGACCGCACCCATAACCCCGAATTCACATGTATGGAAATTTATGTGGCTTACAAGGACTACAACTGGATGATGGACTTTACCGAACGCATGCTTGAAAAGATATGCATGGATGTGAACGGTACAACCGAGGTTAAGGTAGGCGACAACACTATCAGCTTCAAGGCTCCGTATCGCAGAGTCACAATGATTGACGCCATAAAGGAATTTACCGGTATAGACATAACCGGCATGGGCGAGGACGAGCTGCGCGATGTCTGCGCCCGTCTTGACATAGAAACAGACCCCTCAATGGGCAAAGGCAAGCTGATTGATGAAATCTTCGGCGAAAAATGCGAGGGCAACTTCATTCAGCCCACATTTATAATAGACTATCCCATTGAGATGTCTCCTCTGACAAAGCGCCACCGCAACAACCCTGAGCTTACAGAGCGCTTTGAGCTTATGGTAAACGGCAAGGAGCTTGCAAACGCATACTCCGAGCTGAATGACCCGATTGACCAGTACGAACGCTTTGCCGAGCAGATGCGTCTCAGTGAAAAAGGCGATGACGAGGCTATGATTATCGATGCTGACTTTATACGGGCTCTCGAGTACGGCATGCCTCCGACATCGGGCATGGGCATAGGTATGGACCGTCTGGTGATGCTCATGACCGGACAGACCACAATCCAGGAAGTCCTGTTCTTCCCGCAGATGCGCCCCGAAAAGAAACAGAAACGCGACAACGCCGCAGTGTTTGCTACTGTAGGAGTGCCCGAAGAGTGGGTGGCTCCGCTCCACAAACTCGGTGTGCTCACCATTGCACAGCTTGCGGCAACACAGTCTGCCGGCAAACTGCAGCAGGATTTGTGCGGGCTCAACAAGAAGTTTAAACTCGAGCTTGCAAACCCCGCTGTAGACGAGGTCAAGGCATGGGTTGTTTCCGCGTCTGAGAAAGCCCCGCAGGAAAACGAATAACAAAAGCAGTTTCCAAATTGTTATAATTCCATGAATTTTCCAGGAACAATAGCGGTTATGGGTGGCGGCAGCTGGGCTACGGCTCTTGCAAAACTGCTGCTTGACAACTGCGAGACAATATACTGGTACATGCGGCGCGACGACCGTATTGCCGACTTCAAGCGGCTGCGGCGAAATCCGACATACCTCAGCGATGTTGTCTTCGACATAGAACGTATCGAGTTCTCGTCAGACATTAATTATGTCTGCTCTCAGGCCGACACCCTGCTTCTTGTCATGCCCTCGCCCTACTTCAAGGCTCATGTCGACAAGATTAACGTCGACCTGTCCGACAAATACGTCGTGTCGGCTGTAAAAGGCATTGTGCCTGACGACAACCTCATCATAACCACATACATGCAGCAACGCTTCGGGGTGAAGCCCGAACGCACGCTTGTGGTAAGCGGGCCGTGCCATGCCGAGGAAGTTGCTCTCGACCGCCAGAGCTACCTTACAGTCGGCTGCAACGACATTTTCCACGCAGAGAAGTTTGCCGGCTGTCTGAGCGGCAAGGCATTGAAAACCATAACATCCAGCGATGTAAACGGTATTGAGTACGCGGCTGTGCTCAAAAACGTCTATTCGATTGCCGCCGGAATTGTCCACGGTCTCAAAAACGGCGACAACTTCCTCGCCATGCTTGTGAGCAATGCAATCCGCGAGATGGAGCGCTTTGTAAACACCGTCTGCCCCCGTCCGAGGCAGATATGCGACTCCGTTTATCTCGGCGACCTGCTCGTGACATCCTACTCCCGCTTCAGCCGAAACCATAATTTCGGCTCCATGATAGGAAGAGGCTATTCCGTCAAAGCGGCGAGAATGGAGATGGAGCAGACTGCCGAAGGCTACTACGGCACAAAATGCATCCATGAGATAAACCGTAGCTACGATGTGCCGATGCCTATTCTCGACGGGGTCTACGACATTCTTTACCGCGGAGCTAACCCCGCCCAGGCGATTAAAGAAATGTCCGACACCTTTATTTGATTGAAAAACAACCTCTAAGCATATAGCTATGAACAAAATTGACATCAATGTATCTGCCGTTTACAAGACTGTAGATGCCGACGGGCTCAAAGCCCTTGTGCCCGAAGCCATTAAGGCGCTTGACACCGTGGACACCGCTACCGGTGCCGGCAACGACTTTCTCGGCTGGGTAAATCTGCCCGCCGCAACCCCCGCGTCTCTTATTGAAGACATCGAGGCTACTGCCGCACGCCTGCGCGAAACTTGCGAATATGTGGTGTGCATCGGAATCGGCGGGTCATACCTCGGCGCTAAAGCGGTCATTGAGGCTCTCAGCGACTCGTTTGTCGCATACAGACCCTCGAACGGACACCCCAAGGTGGTTTTTGCCGGACAAAACATAGGCGAAGACTACATGTTCGAACTCATGGACCTGCTCGCCGACAAAAAATTCGGCATAATAGTAATATCCAAGAGCGGCACCACTACAGAACCCGCAATAGCTTTCCGCCTCCTCAAGGAGCAGCTTGAGCGCAAGGAGGGCAAGGAAAAAGTGTCACAGCTCATCGTGGCGATAACAGACGCCAAAAAAGGCGCTCTCCGTCAGCTTGCTACAGAAGAGGGCTACAAGACATTCGTTATTGACGACAATGTCGGCGGACGCTTCTCGGTGCTTTCTCCTGTAGGACTGCTGCCCATAGCGGTTGCCGGCTATGACATAAAGGCGCTTATGGCAGGAGCTGCGGAAATGGAAAAGATTACCGCACAGCCCGACGAAAACAACCCCGCTCTGGTATACGCCCTTACACGCAACGCGCTCTACCGCGCCGGAAAGAAAATCGAGATTCTGGCAAACTACTGCCCGAAACTGCATTATTTCGGCGAATGGTGGAAACAGCTCTACGGCGAAAGCGAAGGCAAGGACGGCAAGGGAATATTCCCCACATCAGTCGACTTCACAACCGACCTCCACTCAATGGGGCAGTGGATTCAGGAAGGCGAGCGCACAGTGTTTGAAACAGTGCTCACCCTTCAGCAGCAGGACCATGAAGTGCTTGTGCCGACAGACAACGCCAACCTTGACGGTCTCAACTTCCTTGCCGGAAAGCGCATCGACCAGGTAAATAAAATGGCTGAGCTCGGCACCCGCATAGCCCATGTCGACGGCGGAGTGCCCAATATAGTGGTTTCTATACCCGCCCTGCGCGAACAATACATCGGACAGCTCATATACTTCTTTGAGAAAGCCTGCGGCATCAGCGGCTATCTGCTTGGAGTGAACCCCTTCAATCAGCCCGGTGTCGAAGCCTATAAGAAAAACATGTTCGCCCTTCTTGAAAAGCCCGGCTACGAAAAAGAAACAGCAGCAATGAAAGCGCGTCTCGCCGACCAGGGCTGAACTCGCGACTGTAACGCTTGAAATACCACCGACTCCCTTGCCGATGCCCGGCAAGGGAGTCGGTCGTTTATGCCCGCTCTAAGGCGACACTGCACAATAACTGACAATGCTTTTGCACATAATCGGGGGGGGGGATTTGGTTAATTTAACCAATTTTTTGGGATTTATTTCTACAAATCATGTGAAAACAAAACAAAACTGGCTGCTAATATGTTAAAAGATTACTTAGATCAACGAACTATCATTAAAAACAATTTAAAACATTAAAACATTATGAGAAGAATCCCTACAGTAGCATGCGCTATGTTGCTTGCTGTTCTTTTACCTGATCTGTCAATGGCACAGAAACAGCGTTCACAGGAATTCAAAGACAAATATCAACTGAAGGAAGCCGTGGTTCTGAGCCGCCACAACATTCGTTCGCCTCTGAGCGACAGCAAGAGTGACCTTGGTCAGATGACACCCCACGAATGGAACAAATGGACCGCTCCAAAAAGCGAGCTTACTCTGCGCGGCGGTGTGCTCGAAACCCAGATGGGACAGTATTTCCGCAAATGGGCGGAGGATGCCGGGCTGTTTCCCGTAAACCATACTCCCGATGCTGACGACGTGAACGTGATAGCCAACTCAATGCAGCGCTGCATAGCCACAGCCCAGTATTTCACTTCGGGATTCATGCCCGTGGGAGGCATTGAAGTCTATCACCGCTATATGCCCAGCAAAATGGACCCGCTGTTCAATCCGCAGCTCACCAAAGTGACTCCCGAGTTTGTTGCAACTGCCATGGAGCAGATCAAAGCAATGGGAGGCAAAAAAGGAATAAAAGGTATAAATGAGGCCATAGCTCCCGACTATGCCATGATTATTGACGTGATGGATGTGGACCAGTCGCCCATGGCAAAGAATAAAAATCCCAAACTTGATGCTCTTGACAACTATGACACGGAATTCCTCTGGGAGGTCTATCAGGAGCCGAGGCTCAAGAGCGGTTCCGCGCTGAAGGAACTCAATTCGGCAAGCGACGCGCTGATACTCCAGTATTATGAGCAGCCTGATACCCTCAAGGCGGCATTCGGTCATAAACTCACCCGCAAAGACTGGGAAAAGATAGCCCATGTGAAGGACACCTACCAGGATGTGCTCTTCACCGCTCCTATCGTGGCTGCCAATGTAGCTCACCCCCTTATCCAGTATATGTATGACGAGCTCCGTTCTCCCGACCGTAAATTCACATTCCTCGTAGGTCATGACAGTAATCTTTCTTCCGTAGCCACCGCACTGGGAGTGGAGGAGTACGAGCTGCCAAATGCCATAGAGAAGAAAACTCCCATAGGCTCCAAGATAGTTGTGGAGAAATTTATAGGTAAGGACGGCAAGGAATATGCCGATGTCAACATCGTTTATCAGAGTGTGGATCAGCTCCGCAATATGGAGTTGCTCGACCTTGACAATCCTCCCATGATTTATCCGCTGACTCTTGAAGGGCTTCAGCGAAACGCCGACGGCCTTTACGACATGGCAGACGTGAACGCACGCTTTGAGCAGGCGCTCCGCGACTACGAGAATATCAAATAATGTGTGGCACACAAATAGGCTGCATCAATAGAGAATCTCAATTAGTTATATCATGAAACATTCACGTTTCCTGCTTTGCGCCGCATTGTTTGCGGCTATGGCAGTGCCGCATGCCTCAGCAGGTCTTGACAGCATTCCTTCAATCAAGGTAAATAAACTCACCATCACTCCTGCAGGCCGTATCCTTCTTGACGGTGCGGTCTATACTCCCGGCGGCGACGGCCTCAACGCGGGTGCGGCTCTGCCCGATATCCGTTTCGGCGGCAAGATGACATACGATAACTGGACTGCCAAAATCGATGTTGGCTACGGCTTCGGCAAACTCAGCATGAAAGATATCTACCTCCAGTATAAATTCAACGGTTCCAGCCTTCTTCGTGGCGGTTATTTCGTGCATCAGTTCGGACTCAACGCTGCTACATCAAGCTCTATGAAACCCGCCATGGAGGCTCCGACATCCGACGACTTCTTCAAAGCCACAGGTCGTAACCTCGGTATCATGTATGTGTATGACCACAAGGCATTCTTTGCCGGGGTAAGCGCTATTCTTGACGGCACCTCCCTCACCACCCCCTCCAATCAGCAAGGCAAGGCAAGCTACGGCGGCGTCACACGACTGGTGTGTCGTCCGCTTCATTCCACTGGGTTCATTGTGCAGGCGGGTGTGTCGGGCTGGCTCCAGAGCGCTCTGCACAAAGCCACTGAGGATGGCGGTGAGTATGCCGTGAGCCGGGGCTATTTCGATTTCGGCGCCAACTTCCCCACCCGCGTGTGCAAAACCTCCATGCTCAGTGCCGATGTAACCGACGCCTCCTCTGTATTCAAGTTCACTCCCGAGCTTCTTTTAGCCAAGAACCGTCTGGCGCTCGAAGGGCAGTACTACTATATGAACGTCAAGCGCAAAGGCGGTCTTAAGTCCTATAAAGCAAGCGGTGTCTACGGTCTTCTCCGCGGCATTCTCATCGGCGGTGACTACGGATATTCGCCTGCCGACGCAGGGCTCGCCACTCCGACTCCCAAAACCCTTGAGGTTGTTGCCGGCTACAACTACACCGACGCCAACTGCTCCGAAGCCGGTATATTCGGCGGGCGTACCAACGATGCCTCGCTCACATTCAACTACTATGTTAACAAATACGTGATAGCACGTCTGCGCTACTGCTACACCAACGTGAAAGACGGCGATGTAATTCCCAACCGTCACGTAAACATGGTGCAGGCACGTATCCAGGTTAAATTCTGATACCCTGCCCGTACAAACACATTAATGGCGGTGAATTCTATCGGACTCACCGCCATTTTTTTCGCCAGCCCGGCAACATTCAGCGGGCATCTAAATTCAAACACACTATTCAATAAAAAGACACCCCGAAGCATTTGCTCCGGGGTGTCGCTGTATATTGGGTATGCTATTTCAGCTTAGAGCTGGGGGCCGGCAGCTACGAGAGCCTTGCCTGCGGGGTTGTTCTCAAACTTCTTGAAGTTGTTGATGAACATTTCAGCGAGCTTGGTAGCTTTTGCTGTCCATTCTTCGGGGTTGGTGTATGTGTCGCGGGGATCGAGAATGTTCGGGTCTACACCGGGCAGTTCGGTAGGAACAGTGAAGCCGAAGATGGGGAGCTGCTTGGTGGGAGCGCTCAGAATTGCGCCGTCAAGGATTGCGTCGATGATGCCGCGGGTGTCCTTGATTGAGATACGCTTGCCTGTGCCGTTCCAGCCGGTGTTTACAAGGTAAGCCTTGGCACCGCTCTTTTCCATGCGCTTAACGAGTTCTTCAGCGTATTTGGTGGGGTGCAGCGAAAGGAATGCCGCGCCGAAGCAAGCTGAGAAAGTGGGAGTGGGCTCTGTGATGCCGCGCTCTGTACCTGCGAGCTTGGAGGTGAAACCGCTGAGGAAGTAGTACTTGGTCTGCTCCGGAGTGAGGATTGACACGGGAGGAAGCACACCGAATGCGTCTGCGCTCAGGAAGATAACGTTCTTGGCGGCAGGACCGCGGCTGGGCTTGACGATGTTCTGGATGTGGTCGATAGGATAGCTTACGCGGGTGTTCTCGGTAACGCTCTTGTCGGCGAAGTCGATTTTGCCGTTTTCGTCAACAGTAACGTTCTCAAGAAGAGCGTCGCGGCGGATAGCGTTGAAGATATCGGGTTCGCTGTCCTTGTCAAGGTTGATAACCTTCGCGTAGCAGCCGCCCTCGTAGTTGAACACACCGTTGTCGTCCCAGCCGTGTTCGTCATCACCGATAAGGAGACGTTTCGGGTCGGTTGAAAGGGTTGTTTTGCCTGTGCCTGAAAGACCGAAGAAAATTGCGGTGTTTTCGCCGGCTTTGTCGGTGTTTGCTGAGCAGTGCATGGATGCGATGCCGCGCTGGGGGTTGTAGTAGTTCATGATTGAGAACATACCCTTCTTCATCTCGCCGCCGTACCAGGTGTTGATGATGAGCTGCATACGTTCTGTAAGGTTGAATGCAACGCAGGTCTCGGAGTTGATGCCGAGTTCCTTCCAGTTTTCAACCTTTGCCTTTGATGCGTTGAGCACAACGAAGTCGGGCTTGAAGCTTGCGAGTTCCTCCTCGGTGGGACGGATGAACATGTTGGTCACAAAGTGAGCCTGCCATGCAACTTCCATTACAAAGCGTACTGCAAGACGGGTGTCGGGGTTGGTGCCGCAGAATGCGTCTACAACGTAGAGGGTCTTGTCGCTCAGCTCCTTGTCGGCGATAGCCTTGAGTGCTGTCCACGCTGCGGGAGTAATGGGCTTGTTGTCGTTCTTATATTCGTCGGTTGTCCACCAGATAGTGTTTTCCGAGATGTCGTCCTTTACAAAGAATTTGTCTTTGGGTGAGCGTCCGGTGTACACGCCGGTCATGACATTGACAGCGCCGAGCTCTGTCTTCTGACCCTTTTCATAGCCTGTCAGGGCGGGGTTGGTCTCGTCGATAAAAAGCTGGTCCCAGCTGGGATTGTGGATCACCTTGGCTCCGGTGATGCCGTACTGAGATAAATCGATAGTACTCATTTTTGTTAGTTACTTTAAATATAAAGGGTTAATAATTGTTTTGTCTCTGTGGGTTTTGGCTGAGGCGCGCTCCGCACCCTCCTTACCAACTGCAAAGGTAAGCACTTTTTTGGTGTCTGCGTCGTCTGAATAAAGAAAAATTTCCGTATTAATTATTTTTAAGTGTTGCGCACCTCTGTTCCGTGCTGTTGCAAAACAAACAGATAGCCCCAACAAGTGTGAAATTCACCTCAAACTATGTTAATGCAAACTGTTTTTATGTAACTTTGCACCGCATTCCAAACAGCTCTTTAAATATCTGAAAAAATGGCAATACTGCAGCTGGCGGTCATTTTCGCCTTCCTCGCCGTCGGCGAGCTGGTGGTCTGGGCAACCGGTACCACCGTACCCTCAAGCATCATAGGCATGCTACTGCTCACACTCTGCCTCAGCGCCCGCATCATAAAACCACGGCATGTCGAAGGAGTGGCAGACTTCCTTGTGGCGAATCTCGGATTCTTTTTCGTGCCCGCAGGGGTCGCTCTCATGGGCTACTTCGACATCCTCGCCGACCAGTGGCTGCCTATAGTGGCAGCTTCCGCACTCAGCACAGTCATTGTGCTGGCGGTCACAGGTCACTTCCATCAGATTTCACGCAAATACCTCGGCAAAAATGGAATTTCTAGAAAATAGCTACTTCCTGCTCGCACTCACCTTTGTGGTGTTTATAGGCGCGCGCATCCTTGCACGTCGCACGGGCATCGCACTCCTTAACCCCATACTCGTGTCAGTGATTATACTCATAGCCTTCCTGTGCGTCACCGGCATACCATACGAAAAATACACCGCCGGCGGAAGCATAGTCGAGTTCTGGCTGAAACCCGCTGTTGTGGCGCTCGGAGTGCCTCTGTACAGACAACTGTCCGCAATACGCAAGCAGCTGCTGCCGATTATCGCCGCAGAACTCGCCGGATGTGTAGCGGGAATACTATCCGTGGTTGTGATTGCCGACCTGCTCGGAGCTTCGCGCGAAGTAGTGCTCAGCCTCGCGTCAAAATCAGTCACAACCCCCATCGCAATGGAAGTCACAGCCGCTGTCGGAGGCATACCCCCGCTAACAGCAGCAGTGGTAGTGTGCGTGGGCATATTCGGAGGCATGACCGGATTCAGGGTAATGAAAATGACACGCGTCAAAAGCCCAATGGCGCAAGGACTCTCGCTCGGCACCGCAGCCCATGCCCTCGGCACATCGGTAGCTATCGACACCGGCGGCAGCCGCTACGGAGCCTGGGCATCACTGGGGCTCACCGTCAACGGACTCTTCACAGCCCTCCTCACCCCAGCGATACTCCGCATTTTCGGCTACTGAATTAAAAAAAATCATAAAAAAACACACATCCACGAAAAAATATATATCTTTGTAACCGTCGAGGAGCAACCGCGCCGCGACCTGCCTATCAAAAGACACAATATACTATATCCGGCGGAATAGAGATTCCCATCTACGGATAGCCATAACGTGATTATGAGCTTACAGCTCACATTCCCCCTGCCGAAAACCGCCAATAAAGTCAGACAACAGTCCTCGAGGAATATAGCAGTACCTATTATCCGCCCCTGGTACAAGGGTGGAAACGGGTGCATTTATTGAAAGGACAGGCGCTTGGCGGTGCCTAAGGCAGGATATAAGTGCTTTCCCCGTTCCGCCCTTTTACTATTTTTTATGAGCCAGATATTCATAGGAAAACTAATTGAGGAAGAACTCAGGAGCCAGGATCGCTCGGTTGTGTGGCTTGCAGGCAAGCTCGACTGCAACCGCACCAACATCTACAAAATATTCCACCGCTCCAGTATTGACGCAGAGCTCCTTCTGCGCATAAGCAACGCTCTCGGACGCAACTTCTTCACACTATACACCGACAGGCTCGACCCGCAGCCTTAAACCACACACACCTTTAACACACACACATGAAAAAAAGCCCACTATACACCGCAACAGGCGATTCCGGCACAACCTCGCTTGTCGGAGGCTCCCGCACCAGCAAAGCATCGCAACGAGTGGAAACCTATGGCACCATTGACGAACTCAACTCCAACATAGGACTCCTCAGGGCGCAAATGGCACAGTCACAACCCGAAGACACCGCGCTAAACACAATCCAATGCCGCCTCTTTGACATAGGCACCGCGATTGCCACACCCACACCTCCCGGCTCCGACGCTCCGGCGGCAGTGACACCCGCCGACATAGCAGCCATTGAACACGAAATTGACACAATCGACAGCCAGCTCCCCCCGCTTAAAAGCTTTGTGCTTCCCGGCGGCACAGTCTCCGCCGCGCAGGCACACGTTGCGCGCACAGTCTGCCGCAGAGCCGAGCGCCTTATGGTAGCCCTTGCCCGGACAGAACCCGTACACCCCCTGTCGCTCACATACATCAACCGGCTGAGCGACTACCTCTTCGCCATAGCAAGATTTAACAATATAAAAGCAAACCACGCTGAAATTTTCTGGTCTAAAGATTGTTAGACCATATAAATTTACTACTTTTGCGCCGCCTTAACCCTCGGAGCCGCGACCGGGAGCCTGGGGCGGCAAAATACACACCTTATTATAAATCATATACAACAAAAAACTATACACAGACATGTACTGGACATTAGAACTCGCATCCAAGCTCGAGGATGCACCCTGGCCCGCAACCAAAGAAGAGCTCATAGACTATGCCATGCGTTCTGGCGCCCCTCTTGAAGTGATTGAAAACCTTCAGGAAATAGAAGACGAAGGAGAAACCTACGAATGCATCGAAGACATCTGGCCCGACTACCCCAGCAAAGAAGACTTCCTCTTCAACGAAGAAGAATACTAATCCGCTCTATGGCATATAACCATTTATAAATCAATGGACAAACAAAGTTGAAATTGTTTGTCCATTGTTGTTTTATGACCTCAAATACCCCGGTTTTCTTTGCCAAAGGCAAAGCGCCAAAGCGATCACTTGGTCAATATTTACGTTTTTTTCTTGACTAAATTCCGACAGTCCTCAGAGGTATGTGAGTATCGCAAGAAACAAAGTGTGCAATCAAAATTAGTTGATTTTAAATATAGCAACCTAATATAGTTGCAGATATTAGACTTTATTCTGAACTTTGCTATCATGAAAAACGTAGCGATAATTACAGGTGATATTGTGGATTCCACAAAGATGACAAAGACTGAACGCACTTCAATGTTACAATTGTTGCAGTCTCTGCCGGAATGGCTGTCTCCATTGTGTAAAACGAATATTGAGATTTTTAGAGGAGATAGTTTCCAACTAAAAGTTACCGAGCCAACCAAAGCACTGCAGATAGCACTGGCGATACGTGCCATTATCCGTGCCAATAAATTTGCAGGTAATAATGAACAATGGGATGCTCGTTTGGCTATCGGTATCGGCACATTGGATTATGAGACAGATTCTCTTTCCACAAGTGACGGTGAGGCGTACAGGCTATCGGGTAGAGGACTTGACCTAATCGGCAGAGCACGACTGCATATAGAGACTCCTTGGGAGGAAGTGAATAATGAATTAATAGTTTCCACTCTATTCGCTGATGACATAGTGACACGATGGACTCCAAGTCAAAGCCGGATAATGTTTGAGAAACTTGTCAAGAATAATAGTCAGGAAGATATCGGCAACATCCTGGGGGTGTCTCGACAGATGGTCAGCAAGACTTTGAAAGTAGCCAAGGATGCGTTGATTTCTGTATATATCAAAAGATTTAAAGAACTGATTAACGAAAGAACGGTATGGGAACGGCAATAATTCTGATTAAATTGATTGCTGCACATCTTGTCGGAGATTTCATATTGCAGACAGACAAGCTATGTGCGGATAAATTCTCTAACAATAAGGCATTCAGATATCGTGCTTTATCGGTGCATGCCCTTGTTCATGCTGCATTGGCTTACCTGTTTGTCGCGCAATGGAACAATTGGGCTGTGCCGTTAGTAATCGGCGCCAGTCATTTCCTGATAGACCTGGTGAAAACACACTTCAAACGTAAAGATCTTGTGGGCTTTGTTTGCGACCAGTTAGCTCATTATTGTGTCATCGTTGTGTTATGGCTTATTGTATTCGCAAATCATGACTACAGTCAGGCTGCAAAAATCCTCTCGGCAAACTTTTGGCTTATAGCCACAACTTATATTGCCGTACTCTCCCCCACATCAGTTTTGATAAAATCATTCATGCATCTTTGAAAGGTCTGCCAAACGCGGGTAAATGGATAGGGTATCTTGAGAGGATACTCATCTTGACCTTTATTTTTACCGGCAATATTGAGGGAGTCGGTTTTCTATTGGCTGCCAAATCCGTGTTTCGTTTCGGCGAGCTAAACAGGGCAAAAGATATAAAGACTACAGAGTATGTACTAATCGGCACATTCGCCAGTTTCACAATAGCCATAATGCTCGGCTTTGGCGTTGACTGGCTTATGGAGATGAATTTAGAATGATAGGGAATTATAAAATTGATCGTGTTTAATACTTCAATGCAAGAGTAAATCACTTTCACATTCCGGCAGATACTACTGATAGAGATTTAGGAAGTCGGGGAGTTCCGGAGACAGGTACCGTGGCACGCCATCTTTTGTCATATTGCCGTTTTTATCAATCATAATATGAGTCGGATAGCCTTGAACGTTAAGATGACCCAAAATCTGATCGGTCATTTCCACATCGTCTATGTCTATAAAAATATGTATAGTATTTGATATAGTGGGGGCTAATTTAATCCAGTTATCCTTGCTTGAATTAAGCCAGATTACAGCAAATCTGATGTTGCTGTCTTTGAAATGCTCTCTCAGTGACTCACTCCCTTTTAGTCCCGCACGGCATGCGCCGCACCAAGTCGCACTTATGTCAAGGTATATAGGGTGGCCTTTGTATTCATTTATAAGCCATTTCACAGGATTCTCATCGATAAGTTCCTTGATTTCTCCATCAGCATAGACAATGATGCCGCCGTGCTTAATCCCGTCGATTGAAATGTCGTTGACATGCTGATCATGTCCATAAAGCCGGTCATAATATTTCTTATTGAAAAACACAGATCTATCCGGCACAGGAACATCCTCATCACATGCGTACATTATATCGCGTACAGTTCCTATCGGGGCGTTGTCCCTGACATCAGGGAAATGATTCATTATCGCGGTAAGGTGATATGGAAAGATCATTACCTTTGTATTTTCGTCATTAAAGATGTCAAAGATGGAATCAAGGAAAAAGGCACGCTTTTCTTCAATATTTCTTCCTCTATAGCCGAATGCGGAATTTGCAATAGCATAAATATTATCAGCATATAACATCGAAATTACTTCATCAGATAAATTGTGCTTCCGTGCATAAATGTCAATACTGTCTCGCCCCTGCCTGACATATTCCTTAAATACATGCATACATTAGTGTCCACTAAAAAATCATAAAAGTTCTTTGAAAATATTGAAAGTTAGGTTGTTACAAAGGTTTTGAGACCGCGCCGATTTGAAATTATCTTTGCCAGACCAACGTGGAATGGCATATGCAT
>RIBJ01000014.1 GCA_003762715.1 Muribaculaceae bacterium Isolate-104 (HZI)
TAGTTTTCATGAGAAAAAGCGTCCAAACTTTTCCTTTAAATTACTAATTTTCAGGGACTTTTGCAAATTTAATCGACTGAAAATTAAGTGTTTAACAGCATAAATTTAATTTTTGTCATCTACTAAAAGAAAATTTATATGGAACGGTAATCAATCTCTCTTTCAAATTTGTTTCATCAATAACAACATATCCAACTATTATGGCTAAGAAGAAATCCAAGAATAACAGCAAGGGACAAAAGCAGCCCGCACTTTCTCCATATCGGTTCATGCGTGAAAAAGCGCGAACCCTGCCAGTTGGCAAATGTTATATCGCTCCTCCTGATTGGCAGGAATCCGGAATGGCTCATGTCATCGTTACCCGAGTGCGACCAAGCGGCAATCTGGTTATGGCATCCTTTCTTGTCGATACGTTCTGTCTCGGCGTAAAGGATGCCGGGTACCATGAAAATATGACTCCGTATGATTTTGAACAGTACCTTGACAATTATAAAAACGGGATGGGACTTGAAGAAATCAGTTATAATGAAGCCCACAACATTATCTATGGAGCAATGGCTTTCGCTGAGGAAGGTGGCATTAAACCGTCAAAAGAGTTTGATCCGGCCGGATATATTCTGGAAGAGGATACGGATGACATACCACTGATTGAATATGATTTCGGTAAAAACGGCAAACATTTTCTTGTTGTCAATCCTGACAGAAAGGAAATGCCATATTACCATACACTGAAGAAAAACCTTGGCGATGATTTTGAATATGTCATGCCTTTTGGAGAGGAATACGAGGACGACAGTGATGATGACGATGAATACTCTCCGTTATCCAAAATCGACTCTGAGACCATAAAGAAAGCGTTTGAAGGGATGAGCAAATGGCAAGAGGAGTCAGACCGTCATCCCGATGAAAAATACACCTATCAATACCCCGACTATCCTCAGACGCTTTCCGTCAAGAATCAGTTTATAGCGGATGAGCTGCTTTCGACTGATAATTACAGCTGTCTGCCCCGTGAAGTCATCGACCGCATACTTGCTCTGCCGAAGGACGAAGCGGCACAAGACATCAGCGATGTCATGCTCTATTCTATCGGCAAAACATATAAAGGTATCAATGATGATACAATCGAGAGTTGGAACAACAGTGCTATTATGCACTCGCTCATACTTCTCGCCCAACTTCAAAGCGACAAGGGTCTTGATGCAGTTCTTGAGATTATGCGACAGACCGATGAGTTTGCCGACTATCATCTTGGCGACCTGACTCCGGAACTACTACACCCTGCTCTGTATGCGTGTGGCAAGGATAATATCACCGCAATAGAAGCGTATCTGAGCCAACCCGGACTGGACTCTTATCTCCGCTCACAGGCACCCGATGCTTTAGCAATGATAATCTTCAATCAGCCGGAAAGACGTGGCGAAATTATCGAAGTGTTCCGACGACTTCTGAACAATATGGTTTCAAATCTTCCTGTTCAGAGAGCTTGTGACGGCACATTCGCCGGTTTTGTGATGAGCAATCTGATGGACATAGACGCGAAGGAACTCATCCCCGAAATCAAAGCCACATTCGCAACAGATTGTGTGAATAAGACCATAGCCGGAGACTGCAAAAATGTCATCAAAGACATCGAACTCGGTCGTGGAGCAATACACAATGACAAATATCAGATTCCTGACATATATGAGCAATATGAGAGTCTCAAAAAATTCATAACGAAACCAGAATAGTCCCGTTTTGTACGCTCATCTGTATGTCGCGAAAAGTTAAAGATGCGATATCCCTTTGATAATCGGATTATTGTAGCTACCTTTGCATTGAGTCACTGTTGTCGGTTTGGCAAATGCGGCTTGTAATGATTTAAGTAGCAGACGGTTATCAACTTACAACTATAGAAAATTCACGTCACTTGTACGGATTAGAGTTACACTTATCTGTATATCAATAAATTAACCGCTTCTGCATCGGTAAATGACAGAATAGTCACAAACCATCACAAATCATCACAAACCATTAGTAAAGCGTCTCTTACGAGGCGCTTTTCTTTTGCCCGTACTGCTCGTTTCTAACGGTTTCTGACTGCTTTTTGGCTTGTATTTGTATCCTGATTGTATCTCGTCCCAAGTCAGGAAAAATCGCCAGTTAAGGTGGTGGACAATCTTTACGCCATTTTACGCCACTTTACGGGATTTTACAGTTTTCGGGCGAAATAAAGCGAAATAAACATGAGCAGTACCATCAGCATCAAAAAAATCTGCAAGTTTTGTGGGCAAGAGTTTATAGCCCACAAAACAACTACGACGTGCTGTTCTCACCGTTGTTCAAGTCTTCTTTATAAGAAGATGAAAAGAGAAGCAAGGGTGAAGGAGCATGAAGCCGAAACAGAACGTCAATTGGAGGAAAGACCAATTCAAAAAATCAAAGAGAAACCATACATCACGATTACCGAGACTGCACTTTTTGTCGGTGTATCTCGTCCGACTATCTATGGCTACCTCAGACGCGGTGAACTACAAGCCAAAAGAATCGGGTCAAAATATTTTCTCATTCGTGAAGATATTGAGAACTTCTTCAGTCAGCAAGATAAGTTTGAACCGATAAGGAGTGAGAAAAAGGCTATCACGGAGTTCTACACTACTCAGGAGATTTTGCAGAAATACAACATTTCCAATTCCGGGCTTTATAAGATTGCTCAGACACAAAATTTTCCTAAAACCCTCCATCGAGGAAAAACAATGTGGAGCAAGGAGCATATTGATCGATACTTCAAAAAGCGTAATCCATCAGAAGAGATTACTGAGTGGTACACCGTTGCTGAGATACAGGAAAAATTTGGAATGACTCTATCTGCCATCTATTGTCTTGTATCCAAAGAAAGCATACCTAAGATTAAGGTTGGAATAGAGGCAAGATATTCAAAAAAACATTTTGACCTTGCTAAAGGAGTTGCTGAACCGGAAGCACCAAAGTTCTATACCGTACCCCAAGCAATGGCTAAGTTCAATATGACCAGAGACCAACTTTATCACTATCTCAAAACCTACAATGTTACGAGAGTGAAAGAAGGCAGGAATATAAAAATCGACAAGTCCGAATTAGATGATGTATTAGGAAAATTGCTTGCGCCACCGTCGATTTAGTCGAAATCGGCAATTGTGACAGGATGGTGAGCGTTTTCACCATTCAAACACCATCTACCTTTGCAACAGAAAATTAACTCAAACAAAATACAAAAATGGATACCTGCACTAAAGTATTCCTTCGCCGTAAGGAAATCTCAGGTGGACGCCTCTCGCTCTACCTTGACTTCTATCCGCCCATCCGCAATCCTCACACCAACCGGCTCAGCCGTCGTGAGGGACTGGGCATCTATCTGTACGCTAACCCTCAGTCCGCCCGTGAGCGTGAGTTCAACGCCTCAATGGAGGAGAAAGCGGAGGCTATCCGCTGCCGCCGCTTCGAGCAA
Organism: Muribaculaceae bacterium Isolate-104 (HZI); assembly: GCA_003762715.1. Lineage (GTDB taxonomy): Bacteria > Bacteroidota > Bacteroidia > Bacteroidales > Muribaculaceae > Paramuribaculum. Next base: position 3,470 of record RIBJ01000014.1, read on the forward strand.
CTACTCAACGAACAATTTGGTTTTCTCGACAAGGAGAAGATGCGCATGGACTTCTTGGACTACTTCCGTAAGAAATGCTACAAGAAGCATCAGAAGTGGAAAGTGGTCTATGAACACTTCTCCGACTTTTGCCGGGGCAAATGCCTCCTCGGTGAAGTGACCGAGGATTTCTGCAAGAGATTCCAGAAGTATCTCCTTGAAGGTGGCCGACGCGATGACCGCAAGGGAACACTCGCCCATAACTCCATCGCCGGCTATTGGTCAACATTCCGTGCCCTACTGAAAGAAGCCTATCAGGAGAAACTGCTCCGCGAGAATATCAACGACTATCTGACCAAAATCGAATGGAAGGATACAAAGATAGAGTTCCTTTCTCTCGATGAAGTAAAGAAGTTGGCCGCCACACCCTGTAAGCATGAGGTGCTGAAACGTGCTGCACTATTCTCATGCCTGACCGGACTCCGAATCAGCGACATTCAGCAACTGTCGTGGGACCATATCATAAAGGCTGAAGATGGATATGTGATGCGTCTGCGCACTGAGAAAACCGAGGAGGAAGCCAACCTCCCGATTACAGAGGAGGCTTTGGAACTCTGTGGCGAACGAAGCGAAGGTCTTGTTTTCAAAGAACTGAAACGCTCGATGATAAACTATCCGCTGAAAGCGTGGATAGCCGAGGCCGGAATCACACGACGAATCACGTTCCACTGCTTCCGCCATACCTATGCGACTCTACTTTCGCACAACGGAGTACCCATCTACACAATCTCAAAGATGCTTACCCACCGAAGCGTGAAGAACACACAAAAATATGCGGAGGTGACAGACCCTGACAAGCGTTCCGCTGCCAAAACAATCTCACTGAAATAGAAAACAACAGTAAGAATGAATAAGACCGCCATCGGACAATGACATCCGGTGACGGTCTTTCTCATTTTGCCCCGTTTCTTGGGCGTGTGCCTTTCCTTAGATTGGCTTCCATATCCTCAAAACTCTGGATTTTGGAAACGCTCTTGTTCCCTTTGACGACATTGACAAGTTCATCTTCTATGAATTTCCATTCCTTGTCGCCGGGATCCTTATAGGCCGGTAACTTACCCTCACGGGCAAGAGCATAAATGGTTGACTTGGCCTTGCCCAGTATCGAGCAAGCACGGTCTATTCCTATAAAATTTACAGACTGTTTGGAATTCTCACTGAGGGCAGCGAGTTGACCTCTCAACTCACATACCTCTTTCGACAGCTCCTTGACAAGGGCTGTTAGCGACATCACTGCACCCGGCAGTTGGTCGAAAGACAATGAATCCTGAGTCATGGTTAAAGCGGCGACTTCAACCAAAGTTGAAATCACCGCAAAGATAGCCGGTGTTTTGATGGTGGAAGTGGTCACTATTGTACCACAAACCGACTTTTTCGATAAATATCATGCGGCATCCTCATCATCTTCGATATTGTCCTCTACCTCGCATGACATCATGGCAAGGTCATCGTTCATATCTGTGAGAGCGCACTCTTTCGTAGACATTGATTCCGATTTGGACTTTTGCATTTTTGAGGTTGCCGGTTTGCCCTCTTTCTGAACCTCTTCTGATCTTTTGCATCCACATATATCAGGATTGATTTTTATAGTGCCCGTCATTGGGTTATTTCGCAACTTGCGTTCGATGGTCTGCAACTCGGTATTGCGGAAGGCATCAGCAAATACCTGTTTCAGGAATAATGCTGTGTGTGCTCCGGGTTTGCGGAATGGCTTGGCTATGTTCCAACCAAAGTGCATGAGGTCTGCCGTTGTGAGAACACGAGAGATTTTCACTGAGACGGAAGCATCGAAATTCGGAGCGAAGTTCAAATGGATGAAGCTGATTACATTCTCTATGAGAATCGACAGGTCGCCTTTTGAAAGATATGGAGACATCACATCTCCTACATAAGTTATCACTTTCTTCTCTATAGCAAGAATGCGCTGTTCCTGCTTTTTAAGTGTCTTATCTCGGGTTGTAGCATAGTCAATGACGAGATTATCGTTATTCTTTGCTTTTGTAGATTCAATCTTTGTCTTTGCCTTGAAGCCCATTCTCTTGAAAGCCCAATCGAAAACAGGTGTCAATATATCAATAATAATCGCGTAAAGTGAGATGAGAATCGAAAAGGTTGAAACGAATACCACATTTGCATAGAGCGACTCAAAGTCTTTTTCAACGGCCACTTCTCTGGCGGCAAGAGCCATCATCATGAACACCGATGCCATTAACACCCACAGTGCCCAGTTGTTTTTGGAAATATTTTTCATAGTTGACGTGTATTTTATGATTACGATTTCACAGATCTGCGGTCATCTGAGATGCGAGATTTAATCACGAGTTCTTCATTGAAACTTGTGTACCACCGCTTCATAAACTGGGCGTGGTCTCCATTCTGACGACTCTTTATGTTGGCGAAATTATTGTGCATCTGCCTGTCTGTGATGTTTGTGCCAAGAAAATCATTGACCTTTTCACGAACACGGGACTTGCTGAGTCTGGGGAATAATTTGAAAGCACAACCATGAATAAATTCAATGGATTCGATAAGTTCGATTTCTGCACATTCTGCCGATGAGCTTTTGGGAAGCACTGCCCCTTGATCCGTATCTGCTTTGTGGCGCATGATACCATAATCTGAGGTAAAGGGAGAATGGAGATTCGAGAAGTAATCACGAATTTCGTGGATGAAAGTCACTGTCACGCCGATGATGTGGATTACGGCATCTGACACACCGGTGTATGTCATCTTATACAGTTCAAGTGTGCTTTTGAGCTTGATGAGTTCAGCACTGTTTACGGTCCAGTCTTCGGGTGCAGAGCATACGGACGTAACCTTATCGGCAAATTCACCGAAACGCACCGGGAAGTTTTCTTGGTTTCCTGAGATGATTACGGAAACAAGTTGGTCTCTGAGTATAGCGTCAATCATTGGCGCCTCCTCTCTTATTTTTCGGGTTACCTCCACACTCAATGTGGAAGTTTTTCAACCCCGGCATCATGTCCGGGGCATTTGTCTCGGGTGGTGTCATTTCATCAGACATAGTGAAATCATTTTTAAGGGTTGAACATTGTTTGTGGGCATTGTTGCCCGGCATGAAATAAAATGTTTAATCACATCATTTTGTTTACGGTATGTAATTGACATACCCCGATTTAGACCTCAAAAAGTGTTACATTTCACCAAATTTATGTTACCTAAAATATTACCTTATTAGAAAAAAGTGTTACCTTTGCATTCAGAAAAATTATTCAAAGTCATTGATTGGAACACCAATAAGCTCTGATTGGAGACTTGGGTAAATTTCTCATTTTTGGAAATTTTTAATTTTTTGAAAAAAATGTCTGAAAAAACGAGCATACAAACTCCTAAAAAGCGTATTTCGAGAGCCTTGATATATGGGCCAACTGCCGAAGAAGTTGAAAAAATGAGGCAGTCTTTGCCCCTCATAGATGATTGCGTTGATGAGTTCACTGACCTCAAAACTGCAAAACAGGCAATATTGACAGGACGATATTCCATAGTGCTCGCCTGTTATACCAGCCTCAATCCGGAAGTAAAGTCACTGCTCGATTTGGCGCGAAACACCCCCGGATGTGTTCAGTCTATCTGTGTAGCACAAGAGCCGAGTTCCGTTGTTATGGCTCATGTATGGGATGTGGGTAAAAATCACCTGTTCACAAAATCAAAATCAGAGGTAGATGATCTGACCATCCCACTTCACGCTATGTTCTCCGACCGCTCTCCCGCCAAGTGGTTCAGTAATCTTCAAAGTGAGTTCCAACGAGTGCGACGGTATAATGAAGAGTCAGGGAATAACATCGTACTGATAATAGGCGCACAAGGAACTGCAAAATATACCGTTGCCCAAATCGGGCATTTGCATAGCGACAGAAAGATGGCTCCATTTGTGTTTGTCAATTGTAAACTGCCTGAACGTCACCATCAACTGCTGTGGGATGAAAAAGACAAGGGATTTTTCACCAACAACATCAATGCGATTATGGAGAATGCCGACCACGGCACTCTATATTTCCATGAGATTGACCATCTTGATACAGAAGCGCAAGAGATTCTCGCAGACATATTCACGAATGGTAAATACACCATGTCGGATGGCAAAGGCAGAACTGTTTTCTCAGGATTGATAATCTGTTCAATGCGTCACTCTTTTGAGGAAGGCATTGAGAATGGAATAATATCACGCAAACTCATTCAAGCAATCAGCAGAAACATACTTAAAATGCCGTCACTTAATGAATTTCATGATGATATACCAGCTTTGGCAAGAGAACTGACTGAACACTACTGTATGTCGCAAGGAAAGGATGTAAAATCGCTTTCATCAAAGGCAATGCAGATTATAATGGATCATGTTTGGACCAGGAATATCCGTGAACTGTTCAAAACAATAAAGGACGCAATTAACATCACTCCCGGGAAGAGAATATCAGACGATGCGATAAGAATTCTTCCGCATCTTGATTTAACAGACAACGAACGAGAACAGAGGAGTAATGTGAGACTTGCTCTCAAACAGACAAACGGCAATGTCGCTAAAGCCGCCAATATGCTGGAGGTATCACGCAAAACGCTATATGTCTGGATGAAAAAGCATGACATTGAGAAAGGCTTCGGCAAAAAGAAAAAGAGCAAGCAATGACGAATCACTACTTGCTCTAAATCTACAGTTTTGGGCCGGCGGCGCGGAAACCTCCGGGGGGAGTTACACCACAACCACCGATTATGATGCGGGAGCTTAATGGTTCCCGTTCTTTGTATGTGGTTGTCGGCTCTGCCACCATTGACTTCTTGGTGTCAGGGGTTTGCGATGGTGCAGGTTCATCGAGTGGCTCTCCGTTGCCATTTGTTGGCGTGACCACTTTGGCACGGGCGGCTTCCTCTGCGTCGCTGGGCTTCAGTTCCGCTGTTATCTTGCGGTCGAGGGCGGCGAGTTCGGATTTGAGCTGCTTTAACTCGTCCTCCTTACCCCATTGCTTGGCGACAATGCCTTCCAAGATAGGAACGTCGGCTTTGAGTTTGGCGGTTCGCTCCTCGTATTGCTCAACTATGCCGGGGATTTTCTCCAGAGCGTTGACGAAGTTCATACAGGCGGCATGGGTGTCGCTCATGGCGATGAAGCCGTTGTTGTACTTGTATTTGTATGAGCCTTCGACTACGAAACGGTTCTGCACTCCCTCCCTACCATCAATCAGAGTATGCTCTGATATAATGGAGATTGGGAAACCATAGACTTCTCCGACACGGACGTATTGGCCGTGCGTATCAGTTCGTTGTGCCAGTCCCTGTAGGTGGACTCCCATATTCTGCTCGTCCTTGAATTTACAGCCATCTACGGTGAGATTATTGACCGGATTACCGTCCTTATCTCGCTGGACTACGGCAGAGTATTTTTCATAGTCTGCTTTCATCCGCTCCATAGCAGCCTCATTGTTCTGAATATCATGGGTAATGGTACTCAGACGGAACTCGGCATCAGCGCGACCCTTGCCGAAGGACTTGCGCTCACTCTCCAGTGACGCGATTCGTTTCTCCAACTTGGCTTTATCCAACAGGTCTGTATTGCCGGAGAGTATAGCCATGTATTCCGAGAAATTCATGCCTGATTTCTCGTCCATAGCACCTTCGTCAATTGTTCTCGCTCCGAGTGCGCCGGACTTCAACTGGGCTATGAAGGTGGCCTTACAGTGAAGAAGGTTGAACTTGTATGAATCAAGCGATTTCTCTACTGCATAGATGATTACGTCCACTTTATTGTCGGCGTAGAGTTTGGCAATCTCGTTGCCGGCTCTTACTCCTCGACCGTTGCGCTGTTCCAGATCACTCGGGCGCCAAGGTGTGTCGGTATGATGAATTGCGACACACC
>RIBJ01000015.1 GCA_003762715.1 Muribaculaceae bacterium Isolate-104 (HZI)
AGCCCGCCGACGTGAATGTATGGCTAATTCCCACAGGCATCGACGGCATCGGAGCTGACAGCAGCGACAGTGTACGTGTCGAAGGCGGCAGCATAATCGCTCCCGAAGGCAGCGCCGTGTTCGACATCACAGGCCGTCGCGTAAACGCCACCGGACTGCGCGCAGGAATATACATTGTGCGCACTGCCGACGGCAACGCTGTTAAAGTGAAAATTGACTGACCGAATACATAACACGACCAAAGGGGAGGCGAAGGCAACTTCACCTCCCCTTTTTTTACGGTTAAACTCTTGACTTTCGCAGAAATAATCACTAACTTTGCACCGCAATAAGTAAAAACAATATATAGTCTAACTTATTAAGTAAACCCAAACTCTTATTTATTAACCATTTAAATGACTGAAAAAGTAACCAGCACCCCGGTTGACAACTTTGACTGGGACGCCTACGAAAAAGGCGAAACCAACTGCGACAAGTCTCGCGAAGAACTCACCAAAACCTATGACGAATCACTCAACACCGTCAAGGACAAAGAGGTAATCGAAGGCACAATCATCGCTCTTAACAAGCGCGAAGCCGTTGTGAACATCGGCTATAAGAGCGACGGTATCATCCCCATGAACGAATTCCGCTACAACCCCGACCTCAAAATCGGCGACACAGTGGAGGTATTCATCGAAAACCAGGAAGACAAGAAAGGTCAGCTTATCCTTTCTCACCGCAAGGCTCGTGCAGCCCGCTCATGGGAGCGCATCAACGAGGCTCTTGAAAAAGACGAAATCATCAAGGGCTACATCAAATGCCGTACAAAAGGCGGCATGATTGTCGACGTATTCGGCATCGAGGCATTCCTCCCCGGATCTCAGATCGACGTTCGTCCTATCCGCGACTACGACATCTTCGTAGGCAAGACAATGGAATTCAAGGTTGTGAAAATCAACCAGGAGTTCAAAAACGTTGTCGTTTCTCACAAGGCTCTCATCGAAGCAGAGCTTGAGCAGCAGAAACGCGAAATCATCGCCAAACTCGAAAAAGGTCAGGTGCTCGAAGGCACTGTCAAGAACATCACAAGCTACGGTGTGTTCATCGACCTCGGCGGTGTGGACGGTCTCATTCACATCACAGACCTCAGCTGGGGCCGCGTAAGCCATCCCGAGGAAGTGGTTCAGCTTGACCAGAAACTTAACGTCGTTATTCTCGACTTCGACGACGAAAAGAAACGTATCGCTCTCGGTCTCAAACAGCTTCTGCCCCATCCCTGGGACGCTCTTGACGCTGAAATCAAAGCCGGCGACAAAGTCAAAGGTCGCGTAGTGGTTATGACCGACTACGGCGCATTCGTTGAAATCGCTCCCGGTGTGGAAGGTCTCATCCACGTCAGCGAAATGTCTTGGAGCCAGCACCTCCGCAGCGCTCAGGACTTCATGAAAGTCGGCGACGAAGTTGAAGCCGTTGTGCTCAACCTCGACCGCGAGGACCGCAAGATGAGCCTCGGCATCAAGCAGCTCAAAAACGACCCCTGGGAAAATATCGAAACCAAATATCCTATCGGCAGCAAGCACACAGCTCGCGTGCGCAACTTCACCAACTTCGGCGTATTCGTTGAGATTGAAGAAGGCGTTGACGGTCTCATCCACATCAGCGACCTCAGCTGGACCAAGAAGGTTAAACACCCCAGCGAATTTACTCAGATCGGCGCTGAAATCGAAGTGCAGGTTCTTGAAATCGACAAAGACAACCGCCGTCTCTCTCTCGGTCACAAGCAGCTCGAAGAGAACCCCTGGGATGTATTTGAAACAGTGTTCACAGTAGGTTCTGTTCACGAAGGCACAATCACCGAAATGGTTGAAAAAGGTGCTGTTGTGGCTCTCCCCTACGGCGTTGAAGGCTTCGCTACCCCCAAACACCTTGTTAAAGAAGACGGTACTCAGGCTCAGGTTGACGAAAAACTCAACTTCAAGGTTATCGAATTCAACAAGGAAAGCAAGCGCATCATCCTTAGCCACAGCCGCATATTCGAGGACGAAGCTAAAGGCGGCGCTGCTACCGAAACAGCCAAGAAGCCCAAACGCGCTTCAAAGCGTGCCGAAGAGACTCCCGCTCTCACAACTCCCCTTGAGAAAACCACTCTCGGCGACCTTGAGGCTCTCGCAGCCCTCAAAGAGAAACTTTCTGACAACAAGTAAACAGTTTCTTTAATTATACCTTGCAGACCGGACTCCTTGTCCGGTCTGCTTTTTTATACCCTCCTCATGCCCACGGCACATGATAGAAAAAGAACGCGGTCGAAACTCATGGAGTTCCGACCGCGCCTTGTATATTATGTAACTTAGAGTACTTCGAATCCCGCGTCTGCAAGACCCTTTTTGATTTCTGCGATATGCTCGTGATTGCGTGTTTCCATCTCAACGCGCAGAGTACAGCCGTTGATCTGGGTGTTTGTCGAATTGCGCTCATGCTGCACCGACAGAATGTTGGCACCGAGGTCGCCCACAACACTGCACACCTTTGATAGCTGTCCGGGCTTGTCGCTCAGGTTGATGCTCACAGTGCAGTCTCTGCCGCTCTTGACAAGACCGCGGGTTATGACACGGTTCAGGCTTGTAACGTCGATATTGCCGCCGCTCACAAGACACACCACCTTTTTGCCCTTGATGGGAACCTTGTTGAACATCGCCGCGGCGACACTCACCGCACCCGCGCCCTCGGCAACTAGCTTCTGCTGTTCGATAAGTTTGAGGATAGCGGCAGCTATCTCATCGTCGCTCACCGTCACTATCTCGTCGACATACTTCTCACACATCTCGAACGTGTTCACGCCCGGCTCCTTCACAGCTATGCCGTCAGCAATGGTCGACACACTTTCAAGACGCTCGCGGTGCTTGTCTCTGATGCTCTTGACCATCGAGGGCGCGCCCTCTGCCTGAACGCCGAACACCTTCACATCCGGCTTAAGCGACTTGATTGCAAACGCAACGCCAGAAATAAGACCGCCGCCGCCAACAGGCACTATCACAGCCTCGACATCCGGCATCTCCTCCAGAATCTCAAGACCTATGGTACCCTGACCTGCTATCACAAGGGGGTCGTCAAACGGATGTACGAAAGTGTAGCCGTGCTCCTTCTGCAGCTCCAACGCCTTCTGATAAGCGTCGTCATACACTCCAGGCACCATGCACACCTCAGCGCCAAGCGCCTTGGTCGCCTCCACTTTCGAAATAGGAGCCCCGGCAGGAAGACATATCAGCGACTTGATGCCGTTTGCCGTGGCGCTCAGAGCAACGCCCTGGGCATGATTGCCCGCCGAACATGCTATGACACCCTTCGCTTTCTCCTCTGGAGTTAGCTGCGATATTTTATAATACGCTCCACGGAGCTTGAAAGCCCCGGTGTGCTGCAGATTCTCAGGCTTGAGATAAACCTGGGCTTCCGGATTGAGTTTGGTGACTCCGATCAGGCGCGGATGACGCGCCACATCCTTGAGCACCTTAGCGGCGTTAAACACCTCCGCTATTTCAAGTTCTGCCATGAAATCAGTTGATTGTTTGGTTGTTTGTAATATTCATGTCTCTTTTGCCCCGCGGGGCATCGCAAAGTTAGCAATTTGCATGCAATTTATACAATATTTTCGTAACTTTGCGATTGCACCCCGGAGACTCGGGAACTTTGTGGCACCCCACATACGTTTATATCTGAGAGTTGTTTCGCTCTGCACACAACTATAATGTTTAATCTTTCACTTCGACCAAATGTCTACCGTAACCAAAGAAGCCGCCCTTGAGTATCACCGCCAGGGCAAACCCGGAAAAATAGAAGTCGTACCCACAGTGCCATACTCCACACAGCATGACCTGGCTCTCGCCTACTCCCCGGGAGTCGCGTACCCATGCAAAGAAATAGAAAGCCGACCCGAAGACGCTTACGAGTACACAAACAAAGGCAATCTCGTAGCCGTTATTTCAAACGGCACTGCAGTGCTCGGACTCGGCGACATCGGAGCGCTCGCAGGCAAACCGGTTATGGAGGGCAAAGCCCTGCTGTTCAAAATTTTTGCCGGATTAGACTGCTTTGACATAGAGGTCAATGAGAAAGACCCCGAAAAATTCATCTCCATTGTAAAGGCTATAGCCCCCACCTTCGGAGGCATCAACCTTGAGGACATAAAGGCTCCCGAGTGCTTTGAAATAGAAACACGGCTCAAAGCCGAGTGCGACATACCCGTGATGCACGACGACCAGCACGGCACCGCAATAATCTCGGCGGCAGGGCTGCTTAACGCCCTTGAAATACAGGGAAAGAAAATAGACGAAATCAGACTCGTGGTAAACGGAGCCGGCGCAGCCGCCGTGTCATGCACAAAACTCTATATGGCTCTCGGTGTTCGCAAGGAAAACATTGTTATGTGCGACAGCAAAGGGGTCATAACCACCTCACGCACAGACATCAATTCGCAAAAAGCCGAATTTGCTACCGACCGGGCAATTACCACCCTTGCCGAAGCGATGCAGGGTGCCGATGTGTTCCTTGGTCTTTCGGTCAAGGATGTGGTCACTACGGAAATGGTGCAGTCCATGGCTGAAAAACCGATTGTGTTCGCACTTGCCAACCCCGACCCGGAAATATCCTACGACAAAGCCATGGCTTCGCGCCCCGACCTCATTTTTGCAACAGGGCGAAGCGACTACCCCAACCAGATAAACAACGTTCTCGGATTTCCTTACATATTCAGAGGCGCGCTCGACTGCGGGGCGTCGGTCATCAACGAGGCTATGAAACTCGCCGCAGTCAGAGCCATTGCCCGGCTTGCAAAAGAGCCGGTACCCTCGGTGGTAAACGCTGCCTACAACATGAACCGCATTGAGTTCGGACGCGACTACATACTGCCGAAGCCACTGGACCCCAGACTGTTGACATGGGTGTCACCCGCAGTTGCCAAAGGAGCTATGGAAAGCGGCGTGGCACGCCGCCCCATAACCGACTGGGACGCATACGAAGAACGACTGCGCAAGCTGATGGGCTACGACAAGAAATTCCTGCGCCGCATATACGACAAAGCCAAGGAACACCCCAAACGGGTGGTATTCGGCGAGGCAAACACCGACAACATGCTTCGCGCCGCCGTTATGGGAGCCAAAGAAGGCGCTTACATACCGGTGCTGCTCGGCAACGAGGAGATGATTCAGAAACGCGCCGACAGGCTCGGGCTTGACATAGCCGGAATAGAGATTGTAAACCTGCGCCACGACCGCGAGGAGTCGCGCCGCAAACGCTACGCCGCCGAATTTGCCGCAAGGCGTCAGCGACGCGGAGTGACACCGCCCGAAGCGCTTGAAAAAATGTTTGACCGCAACTACTTCGGCATGATGATGGTGCAGACCGGCGACGCAGACGCTTTCCTCGGCGGCACTTACTCCGGCGCTCACGACATGGGGCAGATTGCCCGGGAAGTGGTCGGCATTCGTCCGAGCTACAACAACTTCGCCGCCCTGCACATCATAAACACAAAGCGCGGCACATTTTTTATTTCCGACACTCTCGTCAACAAAAATCCCGACACCGAGACCCTAACCGACATCGCGCGGCTGACCCGCAACTCGGTAGAGTACTTTGCCGAGACCCCGGTAATGGCAATGGTGTCGTTCAGCAACTTCGGAGCCTCCGACGACAAGGAATGCCGCAAAGTGCAGGATGCCGTCAGCCTTATGCACGAACGCTACCCCGACCTTGCTATCGACGGCGAAATGACCATAAACTACGCCCTCAACACCGAGCTGCGCGACAAAGTGTTTCCGTTCAACCGCCTCAGCGGCAAGGATGTAAACACCCTTATATTCCCCAACCTCGCAAGCGCCAGCACTGCCTACCGCATGATGCTCGAAATGGGTATCGCTGAGTCTGTCGGACCGATACAGATGGGTCTCAACAAACCGGTTCACTTCGCCAGCGTGCACGCCCCTGTCAGAGACATTGTAAACATTGCCGTAATCGCAGGGCTTGACGCGGCAGTGCTCGAACGCTCCGGAGGCAGCAACGACAAGTAAACCGCGCCCATGCAGTTTTTGCCTCTCCGCAAACTTATTTCGCTCGCACTGGCGGCAACAGCCGTCGGTGCGGGCGTTGTTTCTTGCGCCACAGACGAAAAAAACTCACCGGTGATAGCTGCTACCGCAGGGTTCACTGCCACTCTCGACAGCATATACCTGCCCGGGGGCGACATCGTCACAGCCCACAACATCGCCCCGACGACGGTGCCTGACGGCTTTCCCACCCTGAAATCACCCTCCCCGCTGCTCGACGCCGCCTTTGCCTCGGCAATGGCTCAGTACGACACCCTCTTCACCTCGCCGGCAACCCACATGCGCCCCGCCGACAACTTCGAGCTATGGCAAAGCCTGTCACTGCTCAACCCGCAGCGCTGCATGAACATTCTCGCCGCTCAGGTTTCAGACGCCACGGTCGCCGCACACTCGCCGCTGTCTGCCGAATACGGACTATGGACCGTAGCCGCCCGCGAAGCGGCTCTCGCATCCGGCAGCCGCGAATGGCTCGCCCGTGCCGACTCCATAGCCCGCAACACCTATATATATAATGAGCGGGTGCTCATGTCTGCCACCTCACGCCTCCTGCAGGGACACACCTATTTCTCAACCCCAATACCCAACGCCCTGCCCCGGTGGATGAGCGTCACCGACCGCTTCGAGTGCATGACAGCACTCGGCAACGCCTCTGCCGTCGGCGCCGCAAACGCCATTGCCGACAACGCCCGCTCCCTCGGGCTGAGCGACTCCACCGCATGGAGCAAAAAGGCAGCCGCTCTCGCCGCCGCCGTAAACACCAACCTCTGGCAGCCCCACCTGAGGCGCTACGCCCAATACCTCTACATCGGAGTGTTCCCGATACCCTCACCCATTGCCGACAACGCCGCCCAGGCTCTTGCAATACTGTTTTCAGTACCCACTCCGGAGATGTCGCGCGCAGTTCTGGAGTCCACTCCGGCGCTGCTCTACGGCATGCCCCTCTACTACCCCAGCCTCGCCGGCACCCCGCCGGTAAAACCGTTCGGCTTCATGCCTGAAATACAGGCGCTGTGGGCGCTCGCCTCGTCGCGCTACCCCGGCACAGCGTCGGTATCCGTTCCCGTCGGAGTGTTGCTTGCCCAGTCATCCCTCTCCGGCGCCCGACCGGCAGCCGCGCGCATGCTCGCGCTTACTGTGCTCAGAGTGCTTGCCGGAATACAGCTCGGCGAAAACGCCATGACATTTCGCCCCGTGGTGCCGAAAGTATTCAAAGACGGATTCACTGTCAGCGGGCTGCGCTACCGCAATGCCGTCATTGACCTGACTGTCAGTGGCTACGGCAGCAGAATAGCCCGGTTTGCCGTCGACGGCACCGAAACAGACCGCTACTCGCTTCCGGCAACACTCTCCGGCAACCACACCGTAGAGATAACCCTCGCAAACAACTCGCTGCCGCTTCCCGGCTCCGACACAGCCCCGCAGACATGGGCGCCCCCGGTGCCAGAAATAGATTGGCGCAACAAATACACCGGCTACATAACCGACCCCACCCCCTCTGTAAGCTACATAGAGTACATCAACGGAGCCATCCACACCACGCTTGACTCTGCAGAAGTTACCGTTACCGCACGCAACGCTTACTCCCGCGTGTGCGTTGTGCCGGTATCCCGGCAAAGAGCCGAAGGCTTCTCGGCAAAACCCCACTCGGTATACCCCGCCGCATTCGCCCGCAACCTGCAGGCTGAAGACTTCGCCACACCCGCAACACCGCTGGTGCGCGACCGCCGGCTCACAAAACGCTTCGTGGAGTCGTCGCCCGACAAAAACAGCACCGTAACGTTCACCTGCGCCGCTTCATCCTCCAGGCTCTTCGCCCTGTCGCTCTGCTACTCCAACGGTGCCGGCGACCCCGACAGCGCCAACGCCTGCGCCCTCAGGCGCGTTACCGTCAACGGTGCCGAGGCGGGTACCCTTGTGATGCCCGCCGCCGGTTCAGGCTGGTGGCTCGCGACATCCATGTCAAACACCCTCGCCGTTCACCTGCGCCAGGGCGAAAACATCATAACCGTAGAGTACTCGCCGCTGCTGTACATCCCCGGCTCACAAGCCCGCACTGTGCTCTACGACTACCTCAGAATCACTAGGCTGAAATGAAACGGATAGGCATTCTTAGCGACACCCACTCCTGCTGGGACAACCGGTACGCTCGCCACTTCGCCGACTGCGACGAGATTTGGCACGCCGGCGACATCGGCGACATCTCAATCATCGAACGCCTCCAACAGGTGGCGCCGACTGTCAGAGCCGTGTGCGGCAATGTCGACCACGGCGAGGTGCGCCGCTGCTGCCCTGAAATACAGCAGTTTGAACTTGAACAGGTAAAAGTGTGGATGACCCACATTGCCGGCTACCCCGGGCGCTACTCTCCCGGAGTGGCAAGCCTGCTGCGGCGCGAAAACATTAAACTCATGGTTGCGGGACACTCCCACATACTCAAGGTTATGCCCGACCCGCAGCTCGGACTCCTGCATGTCAACCCCGGCGCTGCCGGACAGCAAGGATGGCAGAAAGTCAGAACTCTCGTCAAGCTAACCCTTGACAGCGGCAACATCCGCGACCTCGATGTAATAACCCTCGGAAAACTTATTGTATGATGAAAAAAATTTACCTTGCGGCTGCAACTCTCGCTGTCGCGCTCACATTCTCCGGCTGCAAAACCACCGAAGCAAACTACCGCGCCGCCTACGAAGTGGCAAAAAAGCGCCAGACACAGGCCGACGGCGACGAGGCGGCGCTCATGCAGCAGGCATCGCTGCCGCGTCAGCACACAATCGACGGCGTCACACTCCCCGTGCGCTACGAAGCTATAGGCTACCCCGCCGACGGAGGGGCTACACCCGCAAATGTCAAAACATTCAACGTTGTCGTAGGGCAGTTCAAGCAAATTTTCAACGCCCGACAGATGCGCAAACGCCTCATGGACAACGGCTACCCCGAAGCCATGATAGTCAGCAACCGCGAGCCCGTCTACTACGTCATTGCCCGCACATGCGCCACAGCAGCCGAAGCAGCCGAAGCCCTGCGCCGGGTCAGCGACGACCCCTCCCTCTCCCTTCGCTCCCCCCTGCCCTACATCCTGCAAAAATAACCCCTCTCTCCTTCTCCTCTCTCCTTCTCCTCTGTTAAAAAATCAGGGCTGGCGCATGAGATTTAACTCAAATTCAGTCAAAAATTCACCTGATTATGTGAAATAAACTTTCAGATATTGCATATATTGCTGAAGATGGATATATTAGAGGTATGCAAATAGAAATTTTC
>RIBJ01000016.1 GCA_003762715.1 Muribaculaceae bacterium Isolate-104 (HZI)
AATCGGAGGTGTACATTTCTATGACTGTTTAGTTAATTATCAATATATAAACAATTTAAAAATGCCTTCGATTTAATGGAGGCTTTTTTTATGTAGTGGCGTTAACACTTGTTATTAAACACCCTCTTAAACCTGAAACAAGAACTCAACTTGACGTTTGGCAGGAGTTTATTGATTTAACTGTCGCTCATGGTGAATCAATCCCATCATTCCCGATCTGGGCAATGGAATTTGGCGCGACTTATAATTTCAAAGAAGTTACTCCTGCATATCAACGTTTGGAAGATTTAAGAGGTAAGTCGGGAAAACTCGGCCAACCAATTATTGGTGCATCAAAAGAGCAGTGTATTTCTTTGCTCCCTAACTATGCTCAAACAAATACTTCTTATACTTTCCCCAGTTGGAAAATTCGATATATAGAACAAAATCGCGACTTCTATACACGGAACAAGTCTTGGCTTGATCCGTGGATTGAGAAAATTCGCAATTTTGAAAACAGTCATCTTAAAATGGAATGGAACTGCGGCACTTCTGCCGCGCCCACGTTATTCGATAAAATCATCCAGTTTAGAGCTTCCGGAATCAGAGTTAAACTTCCTAATTTTGCTCCAGCTCTTAATTTGGTTGGCACTCAAATACCTATTTTCCCTTGGGTCAAATTACCTTCTCAAATTCTTGTCGATGGCGAACCATGTTATGGCCGCTATATGACTATTCGAGAAGCGGCAGCAATTCAAGGTATGCAAGATTTGAATTTCGGCGACCTCTCTACTACTCGAACTTTAGAGGCTTTAGGTAATGCTATTAATGTCACTCTGGTACGTCGTATCGCTAAATTACTTTTGAACGATGAACAGCAATAAAGTTTCCATAGCAACCAAGCCTCTTGTTTACTCTGCATTTCGATATATTGAAAACAAGGTTTGGAATGCTCTTGCCGAATATATCGATAATGCCGTACAGAGCTTTAAAGACCACAGCGATGTCCTTACGAATATTAATCCCAACAACAAATTACGTGTTGAGATTAATATTGATATAGACCAAGACATTATCACCATAACTGATAATGCTTTCGGCATAACGAACGACAACTACGACAGAGCTTTTGAGTTAGCTAATATTCCTTTAGACCGAAAAGGCCTTAACGAATTTGGTATGGGCATGAAAGTATCTTCGATATGGCTTTCGGATTTATGGACTGTAAAGACTAAAGCATACGGAGAAACAGAAGCAAAAACCCTTGTCTTTGACATTCACGAGGTTACTAAAAATCAAGAATTAGAATTACCTGTGTCGTTAGAGACTGCTAATGTAAATGAACATTATACCATTGTTACTCTAACTAAACTCTCTCAAAATAAGCCTCGCTCACGCCAAATCCCTTATGTAAAAAAGCATTTGGCAAGCATTTATTCTAAATACATACGCGACGGCTTATTAGACTTGGTTGTTAATGACGAGCTTTTATGCGATACCCAACTTCAGTGTTTGGTAGCTCCATATTATAGAACACCGAGCGGAGAGAGCACAGAATGGAAAAAGGTAATCAATTTTGAGGCTCCAAAATACGACGAATTTGGAAACCAAATCGGTGTATATTACGCCAAGGGTTTTATTGGTATTTTGGAGCGTATGTCTACTTCAGTCGATAACGGCATCCTTCTTTTTAGGAGAGGGCGAGTTATCGGAAGTAGTTACGATGAAAAATATCGTCCGAAGGTCCTTTGTGGAGAAGAAGGCTCACCACGCTACAAACGTATCTATGGTGAACTGGAATTAGATGGCTTCGACGTTAGTTTTACTAAAAGTTCCTTCCAAGATGATGATGAGTTTAGTACGTTTATTGAAATAATGCGAGATGATCTTATCAAAGATAAGTCACTCGACATTTTTGGCCAAGCTCAAAACTATACCAAGCCGAAATCTAAAGCGGAAAAGGCAAAAGCAGCTCAACAACTTGTTCAAACTATTGCGGATGAAATAGCAAAACCTATAGCTATTCCTTCTGAACCGGCAGAGAGCACTGCTGAAGTTTCAAGTGTTGACATCCCGGAAGTAGTTTCTGCTGAACCGACTTCTGAGTCGGCTTCTGCTGAAAATGCTTCTTCATCAGAAACTATTGTGATACCTTCTATCGAAACAGAAGTTAGGCCTAATGCGACTTCTACATATAAACTTGTGATAAACGGAGTGTCCGAGAGCACCAACAAAGGTTTGTACTCTCTTATTTGTAAGCCTGACGGGAAGTATTATGCCACTATAAATCTTTCAAATGGTTTCTTTAGTCGGTTTAGAGAATGTTTATCTTCGGATGATAACATCAAACAGTTAGCATATTTCATTAGAAATTTAGTTGTCACCGAACTCCTTTTAATAGAATCGGGTATACGTTCAGCTACCTCATTCAGAAACAAGTTTAATCAGCTATTCGGACTCATATGACAGAAATAATTTCCATAGTAGATACCGCCCAAGAACCGCCTAAGGATTACTTCATGCCTGTTATCCGCGAGCGGACTATGGCCTTTATGAATAGTCAGACAAAACTTGATGAAGATGGCAAACTGACTATCATAGAAGAAGCACAAGATATTCTCTCTCATTGCATTCTTCCCGGCAACCAAGAGAACATAACCAACATTGCTGTAGGTTATGTTCAGAGTGGTAAGACTTTATCTTTCACCACCCTCACAGCGTTAGCTGCTGATAATGGTTGGCGTATTATTATATACCTTACTGGTACTAAGACTAACCTTAAAGAACAGACTTCTGCTCGTTTAAGGTCTGATTTAATCATCGACGATAACGACGATTATAAAATCTTCGCCGACGCTAATATTTCTGATAGAAACCGCGTCAAGAATTTCATGGAAATGGGCGAAGAAACTTTGCTATTTCCCATATTGAAGCATTATAAACACATAAATTCGTTAGCTCAAATTTTTGAAGATCCTGAAATTCAAAATTTGCTTTCAAATTATGGTGTTATAATAATCGATGATGAGGCAGACCAAGCCAGTTTCAATACTTTTGCAAAGAAGAACTCTGGCAAAGAGGATTGGGAGGATGACGATTTTAGCCAAACTTACAGCGCAATTTTACGCTTGAAAAAGGCTCTACCAAATCATTCTTATATTCAGTATACCGCAACGCCACAGGCTGCGTTCCTCATTGATAATAACGACATTCTCTCTCCCAAATACCACACTGTTTTAACTCCGGGCAAAGGATATACCGGCGGTAAGTTCTTTTTCAAGAATCAAGAACTTAATTTAATTTCGATAATTCCTGACGAAGAAATTTATCATTTCAGTCGTAATCCTTTGACTGAAATTCCCACCTCTCTTTTGGAGGCTCTTCGACAGTTTATAATCAGTGTTACAATCGTAGTGCTCAAACAAAAGAGACAGCCGTTCTTGTCAATGATGGTTCACATTGACGGTCGCAGAGACACCAACGAGACTTTTGAATTTTGGATTTCTAATAATCTTCAAAACTATTTAGAAATCCTCAATGCTCCTGATGGAGACCCGGGTAAGATTCCTTTTATCAATTCCCTCAAATCCTCCTTCGATAGCATTACTCAATATATGTCCGACCGTCCGGATTTTGAGGAAATATTACCTCTCATCCCCCGGGCAATCCTCCGTACTCAATGCCATTTGGTACAAGGCGATAGCGAAAGTTTAATTGATTGGAACTCTGAAAAAGGGCATATCCTAATCGGTGCGGATATGCTTAACCGTGGTTTTACTATCGAGAGACTTTCGATGTCTTATATGCCACGGACTTCGGCTGGCCGCTCAACTGCTGATACCATTGAGCAACGCTGCCGTTTCTTTGGATATAAAATGCCCTACATTGACGTTTGCCGAGTTTTCCTCAGTTCTAAAAGCCGCGATGAATACACTGCCTATGTTGAACATGAGGAAGTGCTTCGAGCAAGTCTAAAGCAATGTCAGACAATAAAGGAATTTAGCAAAAATTCTACAACTATGCTTCTGTCTGATTTGCTTAATCCGACTCGCACAAATATACTTTCAGACAAACTGGTTCGTGACAAACTGATTGGTTGGAGGCAAATGCTTTCGCTTGACTGTATGCACGAGAACAAGCGCCTTTGCCTTGATTTTATCGACAAAATCAGTTCTTTCATTACTTGTGACGAATACGATAATGAAATTAGAAATCATCGCCATGCGTTAGTGCCTATCGACGATTTCATTCAATTTTTCCGTGAGTTCAAATATTTGGACGTTCCAAATATCACTCGAAAAATTGTTACCATACAATACCTTCAATACATAAAAGAATTTGAAGGCATTGAGTTTGTTGATGTCTACCAAATGGCTTATCAAACTGAAACTTCTCTTAACTATCGTAGACGTTCGATCAAGAATGATAAGCCTAATAACCTACAAGCAGGTAGAGCTGCTAACGGTTCATATCCTGGCGACAAGCATTTCCATTCCGAATCGGTTGTTTCCGTTCAATTACATCATATTGTTCTGGACGACCCCGGCGTTATATATGGTAAAAAAGATTTATTTAACCTCGCCTTCTACTATCCTGCCTCGATTGGTGAAGATTTTATAAGGCTCGATAAACCCATAGAAGATGAGGACATTGAATAAAGCCGAACTCATTCAAAAATTTCTTGACCTTAAAACTCGACCTCATGCCGAGAACGGTTTTAACGCGGTCACTATTTCTGATGATTCTACACATCGATTAGGCATATCACCTGAAGGCTACCCAATCTTTTTTATAGATTGCTCCACAAGTGACCGAGTTTCAGACATCAATTTGAAACTCTTTAAGGTCTTGATTAATCGTCAGTGTAACATATCCGACTCTAACTCAGATGTTAGTCTTGATGGTGTTTTTTCGATTATCCAGTTAAATTCGCTTAATCCCGACTTCCAAAAATACTTCTTGGAAGTGGTTTATCTTCTACTTCTTCGATTAGAAAATAAACCCACTGTGGCTGTGTTGAAAGCCGAAGTCTCTAAACTGCTGAGTATTTTTACAAGTGTAAAATCAATCTCTAAAGAGATTGTAAGAGGACTTTGGGCGGAATTAATTGTAATCAAACTTTCCTCCAATCCTTCATATCTTATCCGTTCCTGGCACGTTGTTCCAGAGGATAAGTTCGACTTTAACGATGGTACAGATAAAGTTGAAGTTAAATCGACTAACGGTTCTAAACGAGAGCATACTTTTGCAATAGAGCAACTTAATCCCAATCCTGGTTCTAAATTACTCATTGCTTCGTTGTTTGTATCTCAAACCGGCGTTGGCAAAAATATTTTTGACATCATCGACGATATTACTTCTCGTATTTCCGATGTGGACGTCCTATTCAAACTCAGGGAGGAAACCACTCAAACAATAGGCGCAAATGTTGAAGAAGTCGCTAAAATGTACTTCGATGAAAACGCAAGTGTCGATAGTTTGCAATTCTTCGACTACGCATCTATACCTGCAATTAGATTGGCAGATGTTCCCACTGGCGTTTCTTCCGTTCATTTTCGCTCAGATTTAACTGAAGTTTCACCAATAGAACACTTCGATAACGATAGTGTGCTATTTAATTCCCTGTGATATTATGGCGAAACAAAAGTTTTTGAAGGGTGCACCTCTTTACGATAAATTCCTATCCGGATTTGGTTCTTATGCAGGGCTTAGAGTCATTTCGCGAGATGATATTCTTCTGATTGATTTAGACGGGCACCAGTATTATATATATCTTAAATGTGTTTCCCATAAGGGTAACCCATACCCGCTGAATGACCAACGAGCTCAGTTACCTCAAAGACCTATTTTTGATGCTATAAAAGCATCTGATACAGACTTTTTATTTTTGGGGTATGACATGGATAATGATGTGTTCGTTTGTTGGGATCCGCTAAAGGTTCGCCAACGTCTGAATGTCAAATCCTATGTTTCTTTCTACAGTTTCAAAGATATTCAGAATAATGTGCAACTCGGAAAGATAGATTCCGCAGAACTATCAAACGGCGACAAATTTGTCTTATTTAAGAGAGAAGATATGCTATCTTTCTTCAATATGATTAAGGTTCACTTCCCGAAGATCAAAGAATCTGACCCCGACATCGAAGATGTTCCGCAGCAAAATTCTGAGTCCAAAACTTCCACGTCTCGTAAAGTTGAAGTTGTGGGAATACTTACAGATATTATGACTGACCAATCCGTAAAACTACTTGTAGACGATATGGTCGCAGAGGAAAAGAATCGTATGGAAATCATCTGCGCTTGTATGAATAATTTTGCTCAGTTCTATTACAAAATGAAATTGACTGATTGGAAACGAATTATATACTCCTACCTTGATATTTAAGACGTTGCGGCACCGCCGCCGCGCTTTCGTGAATCAAACTTATAATTTCGGCCGTCCAGTTTCAATCGCCAAACTCAATTATATTATGAACGTAGATAAATCCCCCATTACTTATAGGCGTCCGTTACATAAAGAAACTTACTTTATGTACGGAACTTTAGATTTTCCTCACCATATTAAATCCTATATCGACAGTTATTCTTCCGAATATCAAGGTCTATCTGACGAAGCGAGACTTCTTGACTTGGGATTTATGTTACTACGAGGCTATAACATCAAGAAAACTATTCGCGACTGGCTTAATGACCATCCCGAAATTTCAGAGGATTCGATTGTTAGAAATATTGGTCGACTCTTATTGAAATTCCATGATGTAGATAAGGCTGAAATTTTGGCAAACATGGGTTCAATGAATCTTTCGGAAATGATTGATTACTTTAAGCCGATCCTCCTGGACTGTTATAGTGAAGATAGTCAGTGGCAAATGTTTGATGACAATGATATAGCAAGCACAACGAGAAGTATTCATGGTATTGTAGCAGGTCATTATCTGGGTGAAGTCCATCCCAACGGTAAGTGGCAGTGGACGGAATATCAACTTGACAAGTTTGACTGGAGAGCTATTAAATAATTATGGCGTTGCGGCATCGCCACTGTACTTTCGTGAATTGAGCCTTAAGTCTTGACCATCGGGTTTCAATAGTATAAAGCATAATAATTTCTAAACATGAAGAAAACAATAGTCCTCATTTTCCTTGTACTTTCTACTTTTCTCGCCTATTCTGCAAACGTAGAGAAGCAATACAAGAAACTCATTGAAAATTTTGATGTTGCTGACGAAGCAAAGTCGGTAACACCTGTAAATACGGCAGCCTTTTGGAGCGCGGCACTTGACAATAACGAGCTTTGTGCCAAGTTCATTAAGGATTTACAAAAGAATAAAGGTGCTGAGAAAGAAGCGTTGAACAAGACTGCACAGCTTCCTCGTTTTTATCCTCAGTATGACGAGACTATTGTTGAAAGTATGCAAGGTTTTTGCGACACTCTTCTTATAGATATGGGTATCGCTGACCTTGGTATCAAATGCTCATTGCACATGGTTTATTCAGACGAAGTAAATGCGTATACTGCACTTACTGAGGATGGTTTTGCCATGTGCATTACAACCGAATTGGCTTCTAAAAAGGGTATTACATATGAAATTCTGATGGGCTATGTCGCGCATGAATTTGCTCATGGTGCTTTGCTTCATCACGCCAGAGGTTTTTATGCACAAGCTAAAGAGCGAAGAAAAAATGAACTGCTTGGGGGTATAGCCGCCGGTCTAAACGGATTAGCTGCGGGTATGGAAGCTTACAACGCAGCAGCCTACGGCATTCCGACAAGCGGAACGGATTATGGTGCTGCTATCGCTAATATAGGTAATGACATTAAGATTTCTACCCTTAAATACTCTTTCAAGTATTCAAGAGAACAAGAGTTTGAGGCAGACCTTTTTGCCTATCGTTTCCTTGAACATATCGGCAAGGGCGAAGAATTTATAAATGGTCTAAGAATCTTAGGAACCGCTTATGATACTTTGTATGATGAATATAGCGACCATCCAACTACTGGGTCTCGTATAGACTTCCTCAAATACGTTCAACTTCATCCCGAACTCGGGAACAAGAAAAAAGCCAAGTTAAAGAAGAAACGTAATGAGCCGGAATTTGAATGGTAAACTATCAAGTGTCTTAGGAACTGACGTCATATACAATTAAATCCGAGATTATGACTGATGTAGCTGATACTCCTAATATAACATTGTTTAACTACATGACAAAAATTTGAAAACATCGAAATCTGGGTTTCGCCAAGGTCGGTTAAGTACATCTGCAATCTCTTCAAGTCCATACTTGACCAATGATTTGGCGCGATAGCCATGGTTCATCATT
>RIBJ01000066.1 GCA_003762715.1 Muribaculaceae bacterium Isolate-104 (HZI)
ATCATTTCTTCCGGAAGTAGACATTCCGCCAACTCTATGTAAGGATTCTTCTCCATCGCACTCTTTTTTGCAAATGTAAGAAGTTATATCTAAACACTGACTAAACACAGGTTTTTTACCATGCGCCTTTTTTTTGTAACCTGTTGGACTGTGAGTCTTCCAACACATATCATTATCACAGTCCACCCCATGAGAAAGACAATCATCGGACTAGTATCTTTGTTGCTGATTTCGGCATCTGGCTTTAGTTATGCACAGACGACAAAAGAACAGCGAAAAGAGCGTCAGGAACTTGCCAAAGCGAGCAAGAAAGAACTTAATGAAAAGGCGAGTAAAGCTGCGCGAAAGGAAGCAAAACGCCTGTCAAAAGAAGGCTGGAGAACTGCCCCCGGATCACTCCCTCTCGAAAAACAACTTGACAAATCATACATGATGCAATATCAGTATGATTCTGACGGGTTTCCACAATTCATCATGGCCGAGGCCATGAGCACAGGCGGAAACTACGATGCTGCAAAAATGCAGGCATTGGAACTTGCAAAGCAAAACCTCGCCGGTCAAATTCAGACCGAAGTAACTGCACTGATTGAAAACACTGTCGCAAACGAGCAGTTGGATCAGGGCGATGCAGCTTCAATTACGCGTAGTGTAATGGCAAGCAAGAACCTAATTTCTCAAAGCATCGGACGTGTAGTGCCTGTAGTAGAAACATATAGGGCTGTAAATGGCAACAATAGAGAAGTGCTTATACGCATTGCATACAGTCAGGATATGGCAAAGGCTGCGGCTAAACGTGCAATCAAGAAAGAACTTGAAGAGCGCGGCGACTCTCTGCATGGCAAACTTGACGAACTCCTTGGTTGGTAAATGATGCATCGGTTCATACTCTTTTTCATATTTGTTTCTACTTGTATAATGAGTTATTCTCAGAGAACAGCTAAAGTCTCTGCGACATATACTTATTACGCGCCGGAGACAATGTCCGTAGAGGAGGCTAAAAGGATTGCACTAGACCGCGCTAAAATTCAGGCAATAGCCGATGAATTTGGAACAATAGTTTCTCAAAGCACATCAACTATCGTAACCAATAAGAATGGAAGATCTGATACTCAGTTCTTTGCTCTTGGTGGGAGTGATGTAAAAGGAGAATGGATTGAAACCATCGGCAATCCCGAGTATAATATGAAATTTGAAAGTCACTTTCTGGTAGTTGAATGTTCGGTAAAAGGAATAGCTCGGGAAATCACGTCTGCTAAAATTGAATTTGTGGCAAAGACTTTGAGAAATGGAACAGAACTTCGTTTTGGAGATGTCAACTTCAGAGACGGGGATGATTTATATTTATACTTCCTTTCTCCACTCAAAGGATATCTTGCAGTATATCTTCTCGATGAACTGTCCCAAACAGTTTATTGTGTTTTGCCTTACAAGGCTCAAGCATTCTCTGCCTATCCAGTGGTGGCGGATAAAGAATATGTGATGTTTTCACGAAAGGAAGCCGAAAAATCCGAGCGCCCAATGGTTGACGAATATACATTAAGTTGTGAAAATGATAAAGAGTTTAATACTCTTTATATTCTATTTTCACCTTCTCAGATAGGCAGAAGGAATGGTTTTGATGACTCAATTGAGGATAAACCTGACAATATCTCTTTCAAGGACTTTAAGTCTTGGTTGAGCAAAACATTGTCCAAAGATAACAATATCCAATTTCAAGAAATAAATATATTAATTTCAAAGTAAGACAGTAATATGAAACAAATTCTGATCTGTTTTTTTATAACTTTGTCTATGTCTATTGATGCTTTTCCGCAAGGATACGCATCGATTGAGGAACTGTTAATGGCTCAATGCCATGAAGAATTCAAAGAGTATTTTGAAGCTGAAAGATTCTCAAAAGAGGATATGAATTCTGCTTTAAAATTAGGGACTCTTGTCCGTCAACCACAAAAATTAATTGCTTCCGCAACGCAACTGTCAAATAAGGGATATGCTATAGGAGATTATTGGCTCGGATGGTGTTATGAAGGAGGTGAGGGCATAGAAATGAATTATGATAAAGCCTTTTATTATTTTCAGAAAGCAGCCAATCACAGAAATCCGTTCCCTTATGCCTTAGAAAAGCTTGGATCGTATTATTATTCAGGGACGGGAGTGCCTCAGAATTATAACGAAGCCTATAAATGGTTCAACAAAGGTAATCAAGTAATTCGACATAAGGATTATAGAGCGGTATGTTTATATAGAATGGCTTACATCTTTCTAAATAAGGATTCAGTTAGTAAATCAGACATGGATTCAGCATTTAATCTATTTTGTCAAGTTGCTAATTTGTCAAACAAACAAAGTGGATCTGACTTTAACCATAAAGCATATGGCAGTCTAGTGCCATACATGCATAAACATGCCGCTTATCTTGCTGCAATGTTAATATTGACAGAGGGTGCTCATGGTGGAAATGAAACAGAAGGGATTAGTTGGCTTGAAAAATCAGCCGTCCTAGGAGATGATGAAGGGCAGTTTGCGTTAGGAATATATCTTCTTAGTAAGCACGAGAAGGATCCAAAAGGTATTGAGTGGATAAAAAAATCGGCTGCTCAGGGTAATAGTGATGCTTTGATATTTCTTAATGAATCCAAATAAATTATGCATATTCTTGTAGCCTTCTTTGCTATCTTCCTTTTTTTTGTGCCATCATTATATGCTATTGAATTTGATGATTATGATTCTTTGACATCTCATATAGTTAAAGCTGCAGATAATGGTGATGCAAAAGCCCGATATTATCTTGTGATAAACTATCTGGATGGTAAAAATGGTTTTAAAAAGAATGTGGCAGAGTCATATAGGTGGGCAAAGATGCTTGCAGAAAATGGCGATTCCGAGATTCAATATTTGCTTGCAACGAATAATGCATTGAAGCCATATGTTGAAAACAGAGGCAAAGATCAAATATTCTGGCTTGAGCAAGCTTCAAATGCCAAACATCCTCTTGCTATGGAGAAGTACGGAGAATATCTATATAAAAAAGAGGATTATAGTAAGGCAGTACCAATATTGATGGATGCTGTAATGGAAGGCCATAGTATTAAGTCTGTCTTTTATCTAGGATACTGTTTTAAGTTTGGACTTGGAATAAAGCAGGATTTAAAACAATCGGCTGAGCAATTTAATTTATTCATTAAATTGAGTGAAAGTTTAAACGGAATGGGAAAGGCGGAATTGATTGATTCCGAAATGGTCGTTGCTGCATATTATGAAACTTCACAAAATTACATGACAGGAGAGGGGGTAGACTCCGATTTGCAATTAGCTTTTCAAAATATCGAAAAGGCTCTCTCTAAAACTTCTTCAAATAGAGGGTCTAGAAATTACACATTACTTTGTGATTTAAAAGGCAGTATTCTTTTGCTTTTAGGGAAAAATAGTGAAGCAAAGAGAATTTGGGAGGAAATTGTTGTCATGGATCCTTCATATCCATCTGAATCAACAACTTTTTTCTGTGCTTCTATGACTGACAATGTTGATTTTTTAATTCCGTCATCAAATATCAATAATAACAAAACCTTTGCTATCGTAATTGCCAATGAGAATTATAAGAGAGTTCCAAATGTGCCATTTGCACATAATGATGGTAATATATTTAGGAAATATTTAATATCTTCATTCGGCGTTCCAGAAGAAAATATAGAATATTTTGAAGATGCATCGCTTAATGATATAAAGTATGCTCTTGCAAATGTATCTCAAAGATGCACTGCCTTCAGAGATCAAGTATCAGTTATAGTGTATTATGCCGGACATGGAGTACCTGATGACAAAACTGCAGAAGCATTTCTTTTGCCTGTTGACGGATTTGGAACGGATCCATCATCTGGATTAAATCTTGATGATTTTTATGCGTCTCTATCTGAGATGCCAGCAAAATCTATAGTAGTACTGCTGGATGCTTGTTTTAGCGGAGCAAAACGAGATGGAGGTATGCTTATGGCTACACGTGGAATTACCATCAAACCCAAAATACAAGTACCTGATGGGAAATTGATAGTCTTATCTGCGACATCAAACGATGAAACTGCATTCCCTATTGAAAAGCAGAAACATGGATTATTCACCTATACATTATTGCGGAAGATTCAGGAAACTGGTGGAGATATTACATGGGGAGAACTTGCGGATTATGTTACAGCAACTGTAAAGAATCGGTCTATTGATATAAATGGTAAGCTTCAAACCCCAACGGTTTCTGTTTCATCCTCAATGAAGGATATTTGGAGAAATCTAAAACTAAGATAGATATGAGCAAGGATAATCATATTTATCCGTCAAAAGACGCTGTGTTCAAAATGTACAAGTATTTGACTACTTATGAGAATACTGTCGCGGCACACCCTGGTGAATTTGATTTGGAGTCGAAAGAGTTACAACAATTCCTTGTAAAACAAAATATTATAATCAAACCTGTTTCCAAATCTAAATTCGTCAAGGATTTGGCGCGAAATAACTATATTGTCTATATTTGTGGTGATCACAAGACAGAATATGATGATAAGGCTCATGATTTGTTAAGATACATTAGAAATGCTATCGGACACGCACTTATAACGAAAACTGCCGTTAACCGAGCATGTTTCAATATAACTGATAAAAATAAGAATCAGTCAATAACAATGCGTGGGAATATAGAAGAATCATTATTCTTCGCACTATTAGAACAACTGATAAAGACAAAGAAATAGTGGGAATACGCTCATTCTTTTTATGTATATTATGGCTTGTTGCATATGGTGTGTGTCAAGCACAATCATTAGAAGAAACTTATCGTAACTTCAAACAACAAGCATATAGCGATTATACTTCTTTTAGGGAAGAATGTAATCAGAAATATGTTGAATTTCTTAGAAATTCATGGAGTTGGTATGAGGGTAAAGCTCCATTACCTGTACCTGAAGAAGAATCGCCGGTCCCTCCGAGACCGTATAATGGAGAGAATGGCTTGCCTGACATTGACACTAAACCTGTGGAGATAACGTCTATTGACAATAATCCGCAACCTAAGCCAATAGAACCAATCCGCGAAATTCCTAACCCGAATCAGGATTATTTTACACTTTGCTTCTATGGCCAAAAATGTTGCATAAGGCTTCCGGAGTTTGCAAATCTTAGTTTACAAGATTGTCACCCGAACTCAATTGCCGCAGGATGGGAAAAGCTATGTAATGATGATATGAATAATGCTATCCGTGATTGTTTAGAAACAAGATTGCGCTATAATTTATGCGATTGGGCATACCTTATGTTCCTTAATCAACTGGCTCAACAGTATTGTAACAATCATAATGGTGCAACTTTGCTCACAGCATTTTTATATTGTCAATCGGGGTACCAAATGAGGCTCGCTGTAGATGAGTCAAAATTGATACTACTCTATGGAAGCAGGCATCAAATATTCGACAAAGGCTATTTCAATGTCAATGGGTCGAGCTTTTACCCATTAGGTGAACTCTCTAATTCTATCAGCATTTGTGGTGCCGCATTTGAGGGTGAAACACCGATGTCGTTGATTATTGATAAGGAGCAATTGCTGGGAGTAGATATGTCTTCTGAAAGGACAATAACAGCTGATAGATACACGGATATGAGCATAGGCAGTTATGTGCCGCAAAAACTTATTGAGTTTTATGACACATATCCGACATCAGCCCTTGACGGCAACCCCATGACAAGATGGGCAATGTATGCCAATACTCCCTTAGCGCAGAAAACGAAAGATAAACTGTATCCATCTCTCCGCAAATATATAGCAGAGAGGAACAAATTACAGGCTGCAGAGATGTTGCTGAACTGGGTTCAAACAGGATTTGTCTACGAATATGATGATAAGGTGTGGGGGCATGATAGGGCTTTCTTTGCAGAAGAGACCTTGTATTACCCGTATGCCGATTGCGAAGATAGGTCAATCTTATTTTCTCGTTTAATAAGGGATTTACTTGACCTTGATGTGGCCTTGATTTACTATCCCGGTCATCTTGCAACGGCTGTATGCTTTGATCAAGAAGTATCAGGAGATGCAATGATAATAGGAGTCCGTAAATTTATCGTTTGCGACCCCACATACATAGGGGCTCCAGTCGGAGCGCAAATGCCCGACCTTGAATACGACAAAGCTCAAGCCATCGTTTTAAACAAGTGATTATGGAAGATAAAAAAGTTAATACTACTCCGATTAAAAACGACAATTCTGACGCTGAACCTACTTTATTTGAGTTTGTAAAATCCTTATTTGAAGGACAAGGTAAAGTACTATCTAATGGAGACTTCAGCATTGAAATGGAAGGTTGTACACCCCGTTTTCTCGTTGTTCATCTTTATGATAACAAAGATACGAAATCTGTGGAAATTTATATAAACCGTACCCATATGGGTGAATTTACCGACTACACTGGTCAAGGCTATAAATATAAATTCCATCAACGCTACCGAGAACATATCAGAAATGGCAGAACCGTAGCAGAGCAATATATGGAGGACACTTGCACTTTCTATAGGGATAAGATATTGCTTGAAAAAGCGTATCATTAAAATCTCAGGCCGTTTGATTTAACAGAGTTTTAGATTTGAGCATGGTGACCCGGCGAAAAATTGGCTGAGGTCACCACATTTTTGAGGCTTGAATATAGTTGAAGTATTTATGGGTCAAGCCGAAATGGCGGTGCATGGATTTAGCGGAAATTGTTAAATTTGTGGCATGAAAACCTCTGATGCAATATGGATGTGCCTGCCCGAGGGCCTGTACGAACTATTTGAGATGGTGCGCTTC
>RIBJ01000067.1 GCA_003762715.1 Muribaculaceae bacterium Isolate-104 (HZI)
GGTTAAATTCTTGACCAAACCGCTCTATGCTGAACAGCGTGGAATACTGCACCACAGCATCGCTTCGCTCCTTTATCTGATTTTCCGAAAGATTCTGACTCCACTGCAGAGCTTGCTCAATAGAGTGGAGGAAAATCACATCGGCTTCCCTCACGCATTTTTCCTTTGACAAATCAAAGCCGGTGAGCGGATAAGACCATGTTGCGTAAGGCGAATAACGCGACATGTATTTACTATATAGAAAAGCGGAAATATGCGATTTCACAGAGGTAAATTTCCCACTATGTTCCGGTCGTAAAACCATGGGGTCGTTGGAACTTTTGTTCACAACAAGCATTGCAGATTCAAACCCGGCAGAATTCAACGCCTGGCTATGTCGGAATGCGGCTATGGCAGCCCCGCCCGTTTTGTCAGCTGAATTTATATGTAGTATTTTCATAAGATTTGATTATAAGGCGTTTACTTGACCCATATTCCGGTGGCTTTGCCTTTTATCAGTTTGGCGTACTGTATCGGCTGCACAATCGAGCCGACTGATAGTGACAGACACAGCGCCGCCACAACCCCTACAAGCCCGAACCTGTTGCCGAGAAGCACTGCGAGCGGAATGTAAACCACCGCCGAGACTATCGAGCAGATGAGCGATACAGTCAGTCTGCCAATGCCGTTTATGGTATAGGAATAGATATTGTTCCAGTTCTGAATCAGCGCGTACAGGCAACACGCCACAGACAGAGCGGCAGGAATAGCCACTTCCTTGCCGACCCATAGCTCATATATCAGCGGCGACAATGCCACTATAAGCGCTCCGAGCAGACATGTCAGTAACCAAATGCGTCGCAGCCGGGTCACATTTTGTGCAATCCAGCCCGTTTCACCTTTGGTATATGCCTCTGTCACAGCGCTCCAGAAAGGCGTTATTATAATTGTGAAGCCCACCGACAGCAGGCTGAACAGGCGGTTGGCGATATTGTAGGGCGTCACGTCCTGGGGCCCGAACATCCTGGATATTATAAGGTTGGATGTCATGAATATAATCAGATACGAAATCTGAATTACCATGAACTTGAATCCGATAGATACCAGCGAATTGAAATAGCCTACCCGGATATACTTCACCGACGGCGATATTTCCCTGTAGCGAAGAAATGTCAGCGGTATGGCAAGCGCGTAGACAATCGCGGGAACGCTTGAAAACGTCAGAGCCACATCGTACAGGCTTCCGGCTGTGGTTTTGGTGAGCACATATATAATAATCAGAGAAATGGCGTTGCCAAGAAACGCCAGCAGCTCGTTGACAGCCGGAAGCTGATGAGCCATGAACACATTGCCCACCAGTCTAAAAATAAAGCTCAGGCAAAAGAATGCGAACACAACCGATATTATCGACCCTAAATTTGCCGTCAGCAACGGGTCCACATTCAAAATCGAATACCAGTCGAGAAAATTCTGACAAATCAGGAACACCGCATAAAACCCTGCCACAATGAGAGTCATAAAGAAAAATGTGGTGCTCACATACACCTTCCCTAGCGTTTTGTCGCCCAGGGCAATAGCCTCCGTGAGCTTGTTGCGCAGCCCGTTGCCAAGCCCTATGTCAAACATGTACACCCATGAAAGCACGGAGCTTATTGTAAGCCACACCCCATACTCATACTCATTCAGATAGCCGAGCGTGAGCGGAACGAGAAAAAATGAAATCAATATAGAGCCGCCTTTTAAAAACACCGAAGCAATGATGTTTTTGGCAGCGAGTTTTGTGCGGGCATCCTTTGAGTTTCTTACCCTGTCCAGTATGTCGCGAATAGGATTCATGTCAGGCGGTGGCTGGCTGGAGGTCGAGGGGGGAGATTGCGACCGTGGCGTAGCCAAGGCGGTCAAGGCTGATGACAAGACGGGCGGGGGTGGCTCCGGGGCTGTCGGCGTTGGCTGCGCCATAGACCACCTCGCCTTCAAGTCCGCGCAGGCTGCCGCGCACTACGGTGACCCGAGTGCCGGGGCTGAACGGGCGGCTGACAAATTCCACAGGGCTGTCGCTCGCGCCGAGCATAAACCTCAGGCGCTCTATCTGGCTGTCAGGCACCGTGGCGGGGCGCGAGCCGCCTGACACGGCGCGGTTCATGAGAAACCGGTGCACCCCGGGTACGGTGAGCGCCCGGCGGCGCTGCTCTTCGGTGCAGTATATAAATATGGTGGAGGGTATGACTACGCGGTTTACATGCCGGCGTCTGCCGTCGCGCCACACGCGAAGTTCCTTCTGGTCGGCGACATAGGTGCTGTAGCCCGCCTGATTCAGCGCCCGCGAAACGGTGTGTTCGGCATTGTGGTTGACTATGGCTACATACCAGCAGGCTCCGGGCACGCCTCCGGCGCCGTCAACGCTTTTAGTCGTTGGCGTCGCCAAATTATATTCCTGTTTGTCAGTCATTTGCCTGATGGCTGTCAAAATGTGCCGAACCGAAGGCGAGCAATGGCTGTCACTCGTCCGGTATCTATTATCTCTTGGTAAGAGATATGGATTTCTTACAAAAATAGTACATCGGTTTCAATTGTGCAAATATCTAATGAATTTAAAGAGATAAAAAGGGAATCTGTAGTTGAAATCGGGACGAAAAAGAGTGCTTTTGTGAAAACAATGTCAATTGCCTGTCAGTCTAAACGGTTGGTATAGTGGACTGTACGCGGCGTCCATATCTCTTACCAAGAGATAATAGATACCGGACGAGTGACAGCCATTGCTCGCCTTCGGTTCGGCACATTTTGACAGCCATCAGGCAAATGACTGACAAACAGGAATATAATTTGGCGACGCCAACGACTAAAAGCGTTGACGGCGCCGGAGGCGTGCCCGGAGCCTGCTGGTATGTAGCCATAGTCAACCACAATGCCGAACACACCGTTTCGCGGGCGCTGAATCAGGCTGGCTACAGCACCTATGTTGCCGACCAGAAGGAACTCCGGGTGTGGCGCGACGGCAGACGCCGGCATGTAAACCGTGTTGTCATACCCTCCACCATATTTATATACTGCACCGAAGAGCAGCGCCGCCGGGCGCTCACCGTACCTGGGGTGCACCGGTTTCTCATGAACCGCGCCGTGTCAGGCGGCTCGCGCCCCGCCACAGTGCCTGACAGCCAGATAGAACGCCTGAGGTTTATGCTCGGCGCGAGCGACAGCCCGGTGGAATTTGTCAGCCGCCCGTTCAGCCCCGGCACGCGTGTCACCGTAGTGCGCGGCAGCCTGCGCGGGCTTGAGGGCGAGGTAGTCTATGGCGGCGGCAGCGCCGACAGCTCCGGAGCCGCCCCCGCCCGCCTTGTCATCAGCCTTGACCGCCTGGGTTACGCCACGGTCGCAATCTCCCCTCTGGACCTCCAGCCAGCCACCGCCTGACATTGAGAGTCAGTACAGAATCATCATCAATGCTGTTTCGCTTAAAAACATCCGAACGCTCATCCAATATTATTAAAAATGTGGCATATATCACAGTAATCAAGGGCATGAGCCTTGCTGTGAGCTTCATGATAATACCGATTACCATTGACTATGTGAGCAAGTCTACATATGGAATATGGTTGACAATGTTTTCAATAGTAAACTGGCTGGGTATGTTCGACATAGGGCTTGGAAACGGGTTGCGCAACAAGCTGTCGGAAGCTATTGCTCAAAAAAACAAGAAATCTGCGACAGAATATGTGTCAACAGCTTATTTCGCTATAATAGCCATCGCGGTTGTGTTGTTATGTATAAGCATTCCGCTATGCAGCATCATTGACTGGATTAGTCTGTTGAAATTGCCGGACGATTACCACTACGACATATCGCTCACTATGGCAACCCTTTTCTGCTTCTTTTGTCTGCGTTTTGTCGTGCAGCTGGTTTCAATCATATATTATGCTGTGCAGAAGTCGTTTATGGTGGAGCTGTGCAATATGTGCGGAAACCTGTTGTCGTTGTTTGTGGTTTATTGCGGGCGCAATTACTTTACAGAAGATAAATTGCTGTTTTTAGTCTGCGCGTTGTGCGTGCCGCCGATAATCATGATGGTGTTTTTTTCAATTCGGCTATACTGTTTCGGTGCATACAGCTACCTGCGTCCCAGATACTCCATGGTTCGGACAAGCAAAATGTCATCTCTGATGAGCCTTGGTGTGAAATTTTTTATACTTCAGATTTGTAGCCTGATAACATATTCAATGACAAACTTCCTGATTCTGCAGTTTCTTAATCCGGACGATGTCACCTACTATAATGTAGCATATAAATACTTCTCGGCGTTGCTTATCTTGAACAACATATTCTGCATGCCGTTATGGTCCGCCTTTACAGAGGCGTACGCGCTGAAAGATTATCCGTGGATTGCAAACTGTATCAGAAAGTTGACAAGACTCTTTATTATTATATGTGCTGCGGGATTACTGATGTTTGCCATATCTCCCACATTCTATCGCATATGGCTGCAAAACAAGATTGAGATACCCGTGTCGCTGTCTCTGATGACGTTATTGTTTATCCTTACCTGCTGCTTTAACGGAATTGTGATATCCTTCATCAATGGAGTCGGAAAAGTCAGACTTCAGACATTGATTGCCATTCTGACGACACTCATATACATTCCGGCATGTAAACTGCTTGCAGTCAAACTCGAATTTGGGGTAACCGGATTTGTGGGATATATGTTTGCCATAAATCTGATTTCCGCTGTCTGTTCTGCGATTCAGACCCGCAAAATATTGAAAAACAAGGCTCATGGCATTTGGAACGCTTAAACGGCTTCTGTCGGCATGTTGTCTTGCCTGCAAACAAAGGAGTGCCAAAGATGCATGGCGATTATTGCGCTTCAGGCTGTCCGGGGGCAACATGATTACCATGCGTCGGAAACAGAATGCGCGGTGGGCATATATTTCGTATATACCTGAAGCGATAGTCAGGAACGACCCGGAATTTCTCAACTTTCACCAGAATACAAGAGAAATGAAGGTAATTGCCGACTGCTTTTTAAATCATGGCTTCAATATAGTGGTTCAGCATTATCAGTCAAAAATTGTTCCGCCACCTCATGAATATGACATAATATTCGGTCTTGAGCCGAACTTTGTATTGTGTGCCGAAAAACACCCCGATGCAAAAACCGTGTATTATGCTACCGGAGCCTATGTCGGCTACGCCAACCGGTCCATTGTTCAGCGCACATCACAGTTCAACAGCAGATATGGCACAGACATACCGCCCCGCCGACTGGCTATGGATGACGGCAGTGCAGGGAAGAGTGACTGTATCCTGCAAATCGGCACGGCAAATACTATAGAAACATATCCGGAAGCCATTCAGCCAAAGATTCGATTGATACACCAGTCTTCTAATTTATTAAGTAACGATTTCAGAAGAACCGGATTCAAAAAAACAAAATTCTTATGGCTTGGGTCTTCCGGCTCTATTCTAAAAGGGGTGGATCTGGTTATAGAAGCATTCCTGCGCCATCCCGAACTCGAAATAGACATTGTCGGACCGGTTGAAAATGAAGTTAAAGCAGTTTATGCAAGGCAACTGCACAATACATCCAATATACGTTTTCATGGATATGTGGACGTAAACAGCCACCGATTCATGAATATTGTAAGCGATACAGCCTTTTTGATTTATCCGTCTGTTACAGAGGGTGGTTTTCCCGGGGCTGTAATTGCCGGCATGAAGCTGGGGCTTGTGCCGCTGGTGTCCAAAATAGCGGCTCCCGAATGTATTGAATCGTGTGGCTATCAGCTCAATGATATTTCCCTGCACTCTATTGAGCAAGCTCTGCAGTGGAGTCAGAATCTTTCGGAAAATCAGATAAAGGAGCGAAGCGATGCTGTGGTGCAGTATTCCACGCTGTTCAGCATAGAGCGGTTTGGTCAAGAATTTAACC
>RIBJ01000068.1 GCA_003762715.1 Muribaculaceae bacterium Isolate-104 (HZI)
AATGATGAACCATGGCTATCGCGCCAAATCATTGGTCAAGTATGGACTTGAAGAGATTGCAGATGTACTTAACCGACCTTGGCGAAACCCAGATTTCGATGTTTTCAAATTTTTGTCATGTAGTTAAATCTATAACAATAAATACACATACAAATCTCTACACTAATCTCTATGCAGATAATTAGAAAAATATTTCTGTTGATACATTGAGATAGTACAATGTATATATCTCACGACATCAGTATTTTCATGAATATAGATATTGAACTATGAATATCTCTTTAACTGTATCCTTATATATATTTCCCAATATTTTCAAATGTGACACTGGGCTGTCCGCATTTGGTCTGGAAATGGCCCTATTTGACCGCAATAATTGAGCATGGCTATGGCGGCTCCGGTGTCAACGTGCCAATCCAAAATCCCAGACTTTTTCAAAAAAGTGCTTCCAAGAGGGTCAAAAATTTGCATTTCGAGGTTCCCATGTCGTATCTTTGTAGGAGCAATAGCGCATGAGGCAGCCGAAAATCAGGCAGGAGAGAATGAAAAACACGGATTCTGATATACATCAATCCAAAATCCACTTCCTTATATTATATCGAATGTTCACAAGAACATAGCAAGAACATAGCAAGGTGTCTTTTCAGTAACTGAAAAGGTTTTGGGTTACCGGGTACCCACAAAACGACCTTGCAATGTTGGGTAAATGCTCCGAAGTCGCATTTACCTTGAATAGACCTACCGTCGGCTACAAAAACGCCATGCGTCACTTTCAATCCCGTTCTGTTATGACAGAAAATTTCAACAAAGGAGGGCGTCCAACGGTCGCCAACCGTTGCCACAACTGCGTAATGCTACGTTTTGATGACCTCGAATTTGACAAACTGATCCGTATGATGGAGCTTGCCGGAGAGAGCGTCAAGGCTACTTTCATCAAGGGGCTGGTCTTTGGAAAGACTTTTAAGGTGCATAAAATCGACAAGACAATGCTCGATTATCTCACCAAACTTTCAGCCTTGTTTGCCGAATACCGCAATATCGGCGTCAACTACAACATCGTGGTGAAGGAACTCAAAGCAGGATTCTCCGAAAAAAAAGCAATGACGTTGCTCTACCGTCTTGAAAAGGAAACGAAGGATCTGGCGGCAGTCACCGCCAAAGTCCTTGCACTTACTGAGGATATGCGCAACCAATGGTCGCAAAAATCTCAGTAGGCAGCAGTCTGTACGGCGCACTCTCATACAACGGAGAGAAAATCAACAAGGAGGAGGGTCGCGTACTCTCTACTAACAAGATTTATGTGCCACCTGACGGAAAAATCGGCATTCCGGAAATGGTGGAGGATTTCAAAAACTACATGCCGAAGACAGGACGCACAAAGAAGCCGGTTCTCCATATCTCCCTCAATCCACATCCAGATGATGTACTGTCGGATTCCGACCTCACCAACATTGCCCGCGAGTATCTCGACAAACTCGGATTCGGAGAGCAACCCTACATAATCTATAAGCACACCGATATAGAACGCCACCACATCCACATTGTGACGGTCAATGTAGATGAGCAGGGAAAGCGGCTCAACATGGATTTTATCCATCGGCGAAGTAAAAAGGCAACTACCGAAATCGAGGAGAAATATAATCTCCGAAAGGCAGAGCGTCAACGTCTGGATCCAGACACACCATTAAGGAAAGTTGACTATAATGCCGGTGATGTAAAGCGTCAGGTTGCCAAAACCGTCAAGCTCATAATGAGCCGTTACTCATTCCAGACAATGGGAGAATACAACGCAGTGTTGTCGCTCTATGGTTTGACCTCAGAAGAAACCAACGGCAGAGTTAATGGCAGGGAGTATCATGGGATAGTTTATTCCGCACTGGATGAAAACGGTAGAAAGGTTGGCAACCCGTTCAAGGCTTCACGCCTCGGTAAGTTCTCAAGCCTTAATGCAGTCCACGAGAAAATCAATCGTTCCGAGCAGAAGATAACTCATGAGGTAGTGGCAAAGACAAGAAGGCGTGTTGCTCAGGCCCTGAATGAATCTCACAGTAAGGACGAATTTATTGCTGCACTGAAAGAGCGAAACATCGACCTTGTATTGAGATATACCGATGAGGGCCGAATCTATGGCGCAACCTTCATAGACCATGATACGCATACCGTACTGAATGGCTCTCGTCTTGGCAGGGAATATGCCGCTAATGCTCTTAATGAACGATTCTCCGGAGAACATGAGGTTAGCCAAACTCCTGATATTGTAGAAACGACAAATCCGGATAATGGAACAAATCAATCACAAGATCAGCAGACATCAACCAACTCTGCTCCTACTCAACAGCCTCAGGATAGCGGTAATAACTATGATTACTCACTCCCCAGTCTTGATTTGTTTCAGCTTAACCCGACAGTTGACGCTGATGAGGAAGATTTCAAACGCCGCATGAAGCGGAAAAAGAAGCGCGGTCAACGACCGAAATTCTAAATATTGTATATAAAAATGTCTCAGCAAGAGGACGACCTGCGGGCATTAGCTAAAATCATGGATTTGATCCGTGGTCTTAGCATCCTCGTTATGGTTACACAAATCTACTGGTACTGCCATAACCTTATCGGCGATTGGGTATTCCATGCCCAGACAATGAAAATCCTTAATGGACTTAATGAAGCCGGAGGTCTATACAACAACCTATGGAACGCCAAATGGTGGGCCCTTCTATTGTTGGCTCTCTCTTGTTTCGGAACAAAGGGCGTCAAGAATGAGAAAATCAAGTGGAGGCAGATTTGGATAATCATTGGCATTGGCGGTGTCCTGTTCCTTTTCAACTGGTGGATGATGAGTTTAGGTTGGCAAATTACTTACATCGTGACCACAGTTGCCGGCTATGTTTGCCTCCTTTTGGGAGGAATATGGATGAGTCGCATGCTCAAAAATAACATGATGGACGACCGTTTCAACGATGAGAATGAATCATTCCAGCAGGAAACACGCCTGCTTACGAATGACTATTCCATCAACCTTCCCACAAAATTCTACTACAAAAAACGGTGGAACGAGGGGTGGATAAACATTGTCAATCCTTTTAGAGCGACAATCGTACTCGGCACTCCCGGTTCCGGTAAGTCATACGCTGTTGTCAATAACTTCATAAAACAGATGATTGAGAAAGGGTACTCGCTTTATGTCTATGATTTCAAGAGTCCTGACCTCAGTACCATCGCTTTCAACCACCTGTTGAACCACCTTGACAAATACGGAGATGTGGAACCGAAATTCTATATGATAAACTTCGATGATCCGGAGCGCAGCCACCGTTGTAACCCCATTCACCCTGATTTCATGTCGGATATTGCCGATGCCTATGAGAGCGCATATACCATAATGCTCAACCTTAATAAGTCGTGGGTGCAAAAGCAGGGCGACTTTTTTGTCGAATCTCCGATTGTATTGTTCGCGGCTATCATCTGGTTTCTGCGAATCTATAAGGGTGGACGGTATTGCACATTTCCCCATGCTATTGAGTTTTTGTGCCGCAGATATGAGGATATTTTTCCGATTCTAACCAGCTATCCGGACTTGGAAAACTATCTGTCACCATTCATGGATGCTTGGCTCGGAGGAGCAGCGGAGCAGCTTGCAGGTCAGATTGCCTCGGCAAAAATACCTCTCTCTCGTATGATTTCGCCACAGCTCTATTGGGTAATGACGGGCAATGACTTCACTCTTGACATCAACAACCCGAAAGAGCCGAAGATTCTATGCGTCGGCAACAATCCTGACCGTCAGAATATCTATGGCGCGGCTCTCGGACTTTACAATTCGAGAATCGTGAAACTAATCAATAAGAAAGGAATGTTGAAGTCCGGTGTCATAATAGATGAGCTTCCCACGATATACTTCAAGGGCTTGGATAATCTAATTGCCACTGCACGAAGCAATAAGGTTGCCGTGTGCCTCGGTTTTCAGGATTTCTCACAGTTGGAACGTGATTATGGGAAGCCGGAGGCGGCGGTCGTGATGAATACCGTCGGCAATATCTTCTCCGGGCAAGTAGTAGGCTCGACCGCCAAAACATTGTCGGAACGGTTTGGAAAGGTGTTGCAGAAGCGGCAGTCAATATCAATCAATCGTCAGGATGTAAGCCACTCATTCAACACGCAGATGGATTCGCTTATTCCACCGAGCAAGATTTCCACATTGACACAGGGAATATTTGTCGGAGCGGTTTCCGACAACATCGACCAACGCATTGACCAGAAGATTTTTCACGCAGAGATTGTCGTGGACAGTAAAAAAGTCGATGCCGAAATGAAAAAATATGTGCCGATTCCAATCCTGACCGATTTCAAAGATGCCTCGGAGGATAAGCACAAGATGAAAGCCGACATTCAGGCGAACTACGACCAAATCAAGCAGGACGTGCGGGATATAGTTGACAATGAGATTGCCCGCATAGATGCTGACCCTAAATTGCGACACCTTCTCCAACAGAAGGGTTGAAAACATCAATCGAAGTTTATTGATGACAAATAACCATTTTGACAGCCGGGGATATGACCTCGACTACTACAACCTTTTTCTCCGCCGGTACCTTTCAGAGCATAGATTTCCGGAAGCAGAGGATGATCTGTTTATTGCCACACGCACGGAACACGCATACGATGTTTTCGTTGAATCCCGCCTTGCCGGTGACGAGTGGTATATTTCCAATGAAAAAGCAATGGCGGCACTTTATGCCGGATTTGAAATGTCACCTTACGATTTCATCAGCGGCCTGTTGCTTGATGAGTTTCAAGACAACATCTCACTTGAAGATGAATCCATTGAGTTCTGGACTTTCACGTTCATTGATGAGTTGAAAGAGGAGTTCAAAGGAATTACTCTTGGCGAAGAGTTCTTCAACACTACCGAAGGAGAAGTATTCCGACTGACGGTTATTGGCCGTATTACCTTATTCTTTGAGGAGTATGGCTTATAACAGGTTGCAAACAATGCGCAACAACATTGAGGCTATTCGCGTCGCGTTTCGTCTCGGTGTCGAGAAGCGACCGCCCACCGCCGCTGAGCGCGAGGCGCTGGGCAGATATGCCGGATTCGGTGGGTTGAAGTGCATACTCAACGATGCTAATGAACTTGCCGATGCAGCCAAATGGAGCAAATCTGACATTGAATTGTTTGCGCCAACCGTTGAACTTCGCCGCCTTATCCACGACTATTCCAAGAATGACAAGGAGTTTGCCGCCTATATGGACTCGCTGAAAGCGTCTGTTCTGACGGCATTCTATACACCTTCGCCGGTGATTGATGCTTTGGCTGATACAATGAAGGAGCGTGGTGTAAAAGTTGGCAGTTTTCTTGAACCGTCTGCCGGACAAGGCGCTTTCGTTGATTCATTTCTGCAACACTACCCCGGAGCAGAGACTCTGGCATTTGAAAAGGATTTGCTGACAGGCAAAATATTATCGGCTCTGCATCCCTCAATCTCAGCCGAAATAAAGGGATTTGAGAAGATTGATCCTGATTTTGAGGGATATTTCGATGTGGCAGCCTCCAATATTCCTTTTGGGGACTTTGCGGTTGCCGACCCTCGATATGCGACAAGCAAAGAGATTGCCTACCGTCAGTCAACTAAGGCTATTCACAATTACTTCTTTTTGAAGTCGCTCGACTCCGTACATGAGGGTGGTATCGTCGCTTTCATTGCCTCACAGGGTGTGATGAATGCCGCCTCTCCCTTTGTGCGCATGGAGATGATGCGCCGTGCTGATCTGGTTGGAGCCTTCCGTCTGCCGAATAACACTT
>RIBJ01000069.1 GCA_003762715.1 Muribaculaceae bacterium Isolate-104 (HZI)
TGCCGGCGACCGGCGCACGGGTGAGTAACACGTATGCAACCTACCCTTTACAGCGGGATAACCGGAAGAAATTTCGCCTAATACCGCATATACTCCTTGGGAGGCATCTTCCGAGGGGGAAAGAATTTCGGTGAAGGATGGGCATGCGTCGCATTAGTTAGTTGGCGGTGTAACGGACCACCAAGACGACGATGCGTAGGGGTTCTGAGAGGAAGGTCCCCCACACTGGTACTGAGACACGGACCAGACTCCTACGGGAGGCAGCAGTGAGGAATATTGGTCAATGGCCGAGAGGCTGAACCAGCCAAGTCGCGTGAGGGAAGAATGTCCTATGGATTGTAAACCTCTTTTGTCAGGGAGCAAAGTCACCCACGTGTGGGTGTTGGAGAGTACCTGAAGAAAAAGCATCGGCTAACTCCGTGCCAGCAGCCGCGGTAATACGGAGGATGCGAGCGTTATCCGGATTTATTGGGTTTAAAGGGTGCGTAGGCGGGTTATCAAGTCAGCGGTAAAATCGTGGAGCTCAACTCCATCCAGCCGTTGAAACTGATGATCTTGAGTGGGCGAGAAGTATGCGGAATGCGTGGTGTAGCGGTGAAATGCATAGATATCACGCAGAACTCCGATTGCGAAGGCAGCATACCGGCGCCCGACTGACGCTGAAGCACGAAAGCGTGGGTATCGAACAGGATTAGATACCCTGGTAGTCCACGCAGTAAACGATGAATACTAATTGTGTGCTCCGAATGAGGAGTGCGTGATACAGCGAAAGCGTTAAGTATTCCACCTGGGGAGTACGCCGGCAACGGTGAAACTCAAAGG
Organism: Muribaculaceae bacterium Isolate-104 (HZI); assembly: GCA_003762715.1. Lineage (GTDB taxonomy): Bacteria > Bacteroidota > Bacteroidia > Bacteroidales > Muribaculaceae > Paramuribaculum. The sequence goes on from RIBJ01000069.1 coordinate 823, forward strand.
AATTGACGGGGGCCCGCACAAGCGGAGGAACATGTGGTTTAATTCGATGATACGCGAGGAACCTTACCCGGGCTCAAACGCAGGAGGGATGTTTTTGAAAGGAGGCAGCTCTACGGAGTCTCCTGCGAGGTGCTGCATGGTTGTCGTCAGCTCGTGCCGTGAGGTGTCGGCTTAAGTGCCATAACGAGCGCAACCCCTACCGCCAGTTGCCAACGGGTAAAGCCGGGAACTCTGGCGGGACTGCCGGCGCAAGCTGTGAGGAAGGCGGGGATGACGTCAAATCAGCACGGCCCTTACGTCCGGGGCGACACACGTGTTACAATGGCAGGTACAGCGGGAAGCCACTTGGCGACAAGGCGCGGAACCCGAAAACCTGTCTCAGTTCGGATTGGAGTCTGCAACCCGACTCCATGAAGCTGGATTCGCTAGTAATCGCGCATCAGCCACGGCGCGGTGAATACGTTCCCGGGCCTTGTACACACCGCCCGTCAAGCCATGGAAGCCGGGGGTGCCTGAAGTGCGTGACCGCAAGGAGCGCCCTAAGGTAAAACCGGTGACTGGGGCTAAGTCGTAACAAGGTAGCCGTACCGGAAGGTGCGGCTGGAACACCTCCTTTCTGGAGTTGCTTCAGAGCTGCCTGATAACGTCGAGACCGACAGTCCGGAGGTGATTTTGATACAGAGTCAGCACTTGTCGCTGTCTGCTTTGTCTGTTGTATTTATATAGCATTATCCCTGGCGGCTGCAGAGCCGGCGCGGGCTGAAGTGCAGTCCCTTAGCTCAGTTGGTTAGAGCGCTACACTGATAATGTAGAGGTCGGCAGTTCAACTCTGCCAGGGACTACAAAAGAGACTCATACAAGAGACTTCAGAGGACATTGACATATTGGAAAACTGAAAAAGATACAAACGAGCGTTTTGGCTGTGTTCGGGCGACCGGATGCAGGCAAAATAAGAAAAGGAAAACAAAAAGGAGAGAAGGGCACATGAAGGATGCCTAGGCTCCTGGAGGCGAAGAAGGACGTGACAAGCTGCGATAAGCCACGGTAAGAGGCAAATACTCATCAAGCCGTGGATTTCCGAATGGGGCAACCCGATGCGAGCGATTGCATCACCGTCAAAGACGGGGCGAACCCGGGGAACTGAAACATCTCATTACCCGGAGGAAAAGAAAACAAAAGTGATTGCGCAAGTAGTGGCGAGCGAACGCGCAGAAGCCCAAACCCATGATGTGGCAACGCATCCATGGGGGTTGTAGGACCGCCAACAAAGATATCATAAAGGTTAGCCGAAAGCGTTGGAAAGCGCTGCCGTAGCGGGTGACAGCCCCGTAGGCGAAAACCTGAATGAAATCGAGGCGGCACCTGAGTAGCGCGGGACACGAGAAATCCTGTGTGAATCTGCGGGGACCATCCCGTAAGGCTAAATACTTCCAGGAGACCGATAGCGAACCAGTACCGTGAGGGAAAGGTGAAAAGAACCTCGAACAGAGGAGTGAAAAAGACCCTGAAATCATGTGCCTACAAGCGGTCGGAGCCACTGCGTGTGGTGACGGCGTGCCTTTTGCATAATGAACCTACGAGTCACCCGTACCGGCAAGGCTAAGCATCAGAAGGTGCGGAGCCGAAGCGAAAGCGAGTCGGAACACGGCGCCGGAGTCGGTGCGGGTGGACGCGAAACCAAGTGATCTACCCTTGGGCAGGTTGAAGGACAGGTAACACTGTCTGGAGGACCGAACGGGTAAGCGTTGAAAAGCTTTCCGATGACCTGAGGGTAGGAGTGAAAGGCCAATCAAACTTGGAGATAGCTCGTACTCCCCGAAATGCATTTAGGTGCAGCCTCGGGCGATATACCGTGGAGGTAGAGCGACTGATAGGATGCGAGGGCTTCACCGCCTATCAAGTCCTGACAAACTCCGAATGCCACGGCACATATCCCGGGAGTGAGGGCGCGGGTGCTAAGGTCCGCGTCCGAGAGAGGAACAACTCAGACCATCGGCCAAGGTCCCCAAATACGGGCTAAGTTGAAGACAATAACGAGGTTGGATTGCAGTGACAGCTAGGATGTTGGCTTGGAAGCAGCCATTCATTTGAAGAGTGCGTAACAGCTCACTAGTCGAGTGATCCGGCATGGATAATACTCGGGCATCAAGTCCGTTGCCGAAGCCATGGAATCCGCACATAGTGTGTGGATTGGTAGGGGAGCATTCCGGTAGCCGCAGAAGGTATGGCGCGAGCCGTGCTGGAGGTCCCGGAAAAGCAAATGTAGGTATAAGTAACGATAAGGAGGGCGAGAACCCCTCCCGCCGAAAGACCAAGGGTTCCTGATCAACGCTAATCGGATCAGGGTAAGTCGGGACCTAAGGAACAGCGTAAAGCGAATTCGATGGACAAACGGTAAACATTCCGTTACCCTTTTCAGGAGCGATGTGGAGACGGAGCAGTGGAACGCCCGCGCACTGACGGAATAGTGCGTTAAAGCCCGTAGCTGAAGACGAAGCCAGGCAAATCCGGTTTCAGAGGTGAAAGGTGACAGTACCGCGCGCCCTCGGGCAAGCGGACAGCGGCGGGAAACATACTTCCAAGAAAATCCGCTAAGCATATTCTGAAGAGGCCCGTACCGCAAACCGACACAGGTGGTCGGGTAGAAAATACCAAGGCGCTCGAGAGATTCACGGTTAAGGAACTAGGCAAATTGACCCCGTAACTTCGGGATAAGGGGTCCTCCCCTTGTGGGGAGGCGCAGAGAATAGGTCCAGGCAACTGTTTAACAAAAACACAGGGCTGTGCGAAGTTTAACGATGAAGCATACAGCCTGACACCTGCCCGGTGCCGGAAGGTTAAGAGGAGATGTCATCGCAAGAGAAGCATTGAATTGAAGCCCCGGTAAACGGCGGCCGTAACTATAACGGTCCTAAGGTAGCGAAATTCCTTGTCGGGTAAGTTCCGACCTGCACGAATGGTGTAATGATCTGGACACTGTCTCAACCGTGAGCTCGGTGAAATTGTAGTATCGGTGAAGATGCCGATTACCCGCAACGGGACGGAAAGACCCCGTGAACCTTTACTGCAGCTTAGCATTGGGACCGGGTGCGCGATGTGTAGGATAGTCAGGAGACTGCGAGACGGTGACGCCAGTCATCGTGGAGTCGATGTTGAAATACTGACCTTTGCGCATTTGGTTTCTAACTTGCGATGCGAGGACATTGCTTGGTGGGTAGTTTGACTGGGGTGGTCGCCTCCAAAAGCGTAACGGAGGCTTCTAAAGGTGCGCTCAGGTCGATTGGTAACCGACCGTAGAGTGTAATGGCACAAGCGCGCTTGACTGGGAGACCGACAAGTCGATCAGGTAGGAAACTAGAGCATAGTGATCCGGTGGTTCCGAATGGAAGGGCCATCGCTCAAAGGATAAAAGGTACTCCGGGGATAACAGGCTGATCCCTCCCAAGAGCTCATATCGACGGAGTGGTTTGGCACCTCGATGTCGGCTCGTCACATCCCGGGGCTGGAGAAGGTCCCAAGGGTTAGGCTGTTCGCCTATTAAAGTGGCACGCGAGCTGGGTTCAGAACGTCGTGAGACAGTTCGGTCCCTATCTGTTGTGGGCGCAGGAAATTTGCGAGGACCCGACACTAGTACGAGAGGACCGTGTTGGACAGACCTCCGGTGAGCCGGTTGTTCCGCCAGGAGCACCGCCGGGTAGCCGCGTCTGGCAAGGATAAGTGCTGAAAGCATCTAAGCACGAAGCCCCCCTCAAGATAAGATTTCCATATAGGGTCGTCAGAGACTATGACGTCGATAGGTCGCAGGTGCAGGGGCAGCGATGCCTACAGCCGAGCGATACTAATCACCCGAACCCTTTTTGGTAAAGAAACAGAAGTAACTTTAGTAAGTTTTCCGTCAGCGCCAGCTGAGGTCTCTTTAACCTTATTCAGGTGGTGATAGCGTAAGGGCTCCACCTCTATCCATTCCGAACAGAGAAGTTAAACCTTACCACGCCGATGATACTGCGAAAGCGGGAAAGTAGGTAACCGCCCCCTT
>RIBJ01000070.1 GCA_003762715.1 Muribaculaceae bacterium Isolate-104 (HZI)
ATGCATTGGAAATGCTTAAAAAGCAGAACGATAAACTCAGCCTTAAACGAAGACGCAAAAAATGTATGTGGAGCACTGAATATCTGTACAAAGTCTTTAAGGATAGTTAAATCTCATGCGTCAGCCCTGTTAAAAAATGGGGAAATATTGACACTCTTGGAATTTATTCCTATTTTTGCCGCAAGGAATAACGGCTAACCCCGTAAATATCATATCTTTCAGGAATTGTGATTATTACAACCCTTATCTTCAGTCCCCGCTATAGGGCGCTATGCTTGTTTGCGTGTGTGAGCCGGTCGGCATCGCACCCCGCATTGCATACCCCCCCCCACCACAATTCACTAGCCCTCAACCTATTACAAACCCCTACGCCAAGTTTGTCACTCCCATAGACGCTCACTGCCTCTATGGGAGCTGGTGATTTTACCCCCCTGGTTCCCGACCATTCACTATTCATTCAATATCACAAATCAATACAAATAGCTAATGAAAAAACTTTTACTCATGCTTTCGCTCATGACGGTGTTCCTATCGCCCCATGCGTTCGCCGGCGAAACCTCAGTACTTTGGTCAACTTACCGAGACCACCTTAAGGCTGCAACCGGTGGTCAGAATGTATATTTCGCTACTGCGACAGGTACTAATGGAGCAAAGCCGACCAACTTTGCTTCTAACATGACTTCGAGTACTCTCACACCTAAAACCACCTACATAGCCGGTCTAAGAAGGTCCTCTAATACCACCGGTTATAAGGGAATAGATTATGTCATGATGTATTCTGAGAGAGGAACAACTACCGGAACTGCGCCTAACCTAAGATGTTATGGTTCGGCTTCATGCATCACACTAAAGCCGACTTACGCAAATAAAACAATAACTTTCGAGACTAAATACGGCACTATCCAAAAGATAATGATTCGTGTTAGTGGTGTAGACAATGCGGCTTATGATAATGCCACATTAACTACCGGAGTAGCAAATGCTATTTCTGCTGTTGATGAAAGCAACTGTCTGGTTAATCATGACGGAGACAACAAGATTTATACAGTGACTGCCGTTGGTACTCAACAGTCAATTAAACTGAAAATAAAAACTGCCTCTGTGTATATTACCAGAATTGACGTGTACTGGAATCCAGGTAAACCGGATCCTGTTACCGAAGCGCCCAAACTTACCAAAGTTTCTACTGACATTATCGACTGGCTTGAACCTGATGCTGAAGCAGGACGCGACTACTATCAGGCGACAGTATACCGTATGGACACATACAGCAAAACATTTGTATCTGCATCTGGCGAAAACATTGATAATTGCTATTGGACTATTGCTAACGAGGAAACTCTTCCAAAAAGCACAGATATTCCGTCAGGTTCTAATCTTGCTTCACAAACCTCTACTTCCGGCACCCACTATTTACCTAACTTAGCTACCACTAAATGGGTTTATAATGCGTCCCGAAATGTTGTCTCTCCTTATGCCGGAGCTCCGTCATCTAACACTATGACAGGTTTCACCGATTCATACCAGTATGATGTCAGGATAAAAGGAGCGAACCCTGTAGGCACTGGACCGGAGGCCAAGCTCAGGATTGTGGTAAAACGTCTTCCTGCTCCCGAAATTGATGTCGAACAAACTACAGCAGTCGAAGGTCAGACATGGAACGAAGCGACCAAGACATTGACTTACACATCAAATTCCCCAAAGATATATATTAAACGTACTGTCAACACAAACGCAAATACTTATTATTTATTTGGACCTGGAACAGTTTCAGATAAAAGTTCTACCGTTCCTACAAGTAATTTGGTATCTCCTAATTTATGGGAGGAAGGAATGCCGGAGATTGCAGACGGATACACAACTAAACTACAAGTGTTCAGTCAGATTACGAAATCGTATTATGCTGGAAGCACGACCAATACAACGACGGCTCTTAAAACAACCGTCATCACTGACCTTTTAAAAAAGAACGGCAAGCCGTACACAATCTATCTCACCAAAAGAGGTGTGGATACAGGCACTCTGGAAGCGCCCGAACTGGAGATTGGCTCTGAAGGCACAAATGTTTCAGGCACAGGCATTGTCAGATTCATTGGCAACGCCGCCGCTGTCACTGCAAAATCAACCATGCAGACCGAAAACCCGCAGTTCGAATACCAGTTCATAGAGCCGGTAAACGGAGTGTGGGCTCAGAATCCCGATGAGGGCAAATGGCAACCCATGGACGCTGACGGCTACAAAGTCACTGCCACCGGCCGCCTCTTTGTGCGCGAAACCGACGGCAAGAGCACTCCAAACCACACCTCGCGCGACTTCGAAAAAATAGCCGCCCGCACAGTGCCCTTCAGCCTTGACGGAGTGGCAGACGAAGACCTGGTGACTATTTCCGAGCCTCTGCGCATTGTCGGCGCCTACCACACCGTGGTGCCGAACAGCGACATGCAGCAGACCACTACCCGCTTCGTCTATGTGGCAGACGCCAACGGACGTGTGCTAAAACTCCGCGGAGAGCGTGAGGAGGGGCAGCGTGTTTTCCCTGCCAACTATTTCGACTTCGCAAACCTTGAGCCGGGCAAAGTTCTCACCGTGCCTGCCAACGGTATCACCGGTGTGGTGCGCGGCATTGAAAGCGGACTCCCCGAGCTGTGGGTAACCACCGCCGCCATGGACTACTCTCCGTTTCTCATCCCTGCCCAAGAGGAGGACGACACAAACTGGAACACAGACCTTAAAGAGGTCAACGAAGTGGAACGCAACGACTTCAACAAAAAGGTTGTGCTGCGCGGCATGACATTCAACAAAAGCAAAAACTGCTTCACCTCGTCGACCGGCCGCACTGTCAAGACCTACGCCCGCCTGCTCACAACTCCCGCCTACTCCGAGATAATAGGCACACTCGCCGACGGTGTGCGCTACACCCTTGAAGGCTTTGTAGGCTATGCCGACGGTGAGATGCAGCTGCTGCCCACAGGTGCGGTGAAGGTGCCCTCGCTGCGCGCCCCCAACAACATCACAGCCTCCGAGGCAGATATTGCAAACGGCTACATAACCGTCAATGTCATTACCGACAACTTCAATGTATATCCCGATGCCGCCAGCGTGCGTCAGGGCACAGAATGCCATTACTCGGTCAACGGCTCTGACAGAAACCCGGTAGACATGACCGGCGACAACCCCATGATTACTCTCGCGCCGGAGGATTTCGCCGACGGTACGTGCACTCTCAGCGTGCGCTATGTCCGCCAGAACATCTCAAGCCAGCCGGTAACGGTGAAATTCGTGCTTCATCAGGCTGACCCCATTCAAAGCATTGCCGATTTCAAACAGGCTTATCTGAACAACAGCAACATTCCCGACCCCGCCGACCCTGACTCGGATGTGGACTACTACCGCTACACCGGCAGCGCTCAGGTGCGCGCCGTGACACCCCACTACCTCTACCTGCGTGATGTGCGCGAAGAGGGCGATGTCCCCTATTCCGTGGCTGACAAGAGCGCTCACTCGCTGCTGCTCTACAACGCCAACGGCTGGAAAGCACCGGTTGCCATGGCAAACCGCTCCGCAAACGAGCCACGGCAGCTTCAGGTGGGCGACATCATAACCAACTTCGCCCTGATTGCCGACCGCACCGGGCTTGGCAACCTGCGCGGCTATGCCACAGGCTTCAGCCGCACCGTACAGCTTCTCAACGCCGAGCCTGTAAGCTCCGAGGAGCTTCAGGGCGAAGAGTGGCACCCGGTGGAAAAGGATGCTCTTGACAATAATGTGACCGGCTTCGGCGAACAGGACCGCATGGTGCGCTACCGTGTGAACAATGTCAAGGTGAGCCGCACCGTCACAAATCCGGCGGCAGACGAAACCGACCCCAACCGCTATGTGTACACCCTCGAGGATATTCCCGGCAAACCGACCCTGAACATCAACAACGTCTTTGAGGTGAGCCAGGGCTGGGGTACAGTCTACGACTCAAACACCCGCTACGACATAGAAGGTGTGGTGCTGCGAAACGGCGAGGACAGCGACGGCAATCCTGCATACGCACTGGCGTTCATTGACTTCTCGATAAAGAATGTCAGCGCGCCGGCGGCTCCTGCCCTCACCCTGAGCGGCGATGGCGTAAACGGCTCGGAGTTCCTTGCCGAAGCCACTCTGACCATGACTTTGCCCGAAGGTGTCGACCCGCAGAAAGCCACAATATGGTACACCACCGACGGCTCCGACCCGATGCAGGTCTCAAGCTCGCGACAGGCTTATGAAAACCCCATTGTTCTTGAGGCAACCACCATTGTAAAAGCGTTTGTTGCTGTGACAGGCGGTCTGCCCGGAGCTGTCGCAGAGCAGATATTTACCAGAAACGCCAACGAACGCCGCTTCATTGTCAACTTCCTCGACCAGGCTCAGCCCGGTGTGCCCTACCACTTCTCAGGCACCGCGCGCGTGGCTGCCAAAGGCGGCGAGTACATCTTTGTGC